>DASPIK010000098.1:0-16231 GCA_035629075.1 Terriglobales bacterium
GTACCAGCGACTCGATCGTCACCAGCTCCAGCTCCTGCTGCTGCACTCCAGCTTCTCTCAACATGACCGCATAAAAGCACAAAGCCCTCGTAATTACGAGAGCTTTGTGAGTACCTTTGTCAGCAGTCTGAGCCGTTCCGAAATATCGGAACGGCTCTCTTTTTATGGCTCCTTGTGTAGAAGGAGCGTATTCGCTCCGCCGCGTTACCTTGAGTCTCTCAGGACTATAAGTCCGAATGGCGCGCCACCACCGGTATTGTCCACCGCCACTACGGTCCGTATCTGTCGTGATTCAAGCGTCAGTTGCCCACTATCGATTGCGACGGTTTTCGTGCCGGCAATCGTGACCCTAGCCTGATAGCTGCCTGCTGGGACGTTCAGGTACCCAGAAAACGCCTGGAAGGGAACATTCGTGAGTTGGGGGGTCGCGGTGATGATGTCAGCTCCTGGAGCGGTCAAGTACACGTCTACCGCGGGCGCGCTCGGGGCCGCATGGACGATTCGGATCTTAGCGTTCCCAGATGTCGGCTCAGAGTTGTCGTCCGTCAGCAGAAGCGGGTTGATCGAGTTGGCAAGACCAACAGCGAGAAGCGTGAAGTCGGTGTCACCGGTTAAGTTCACAGTTGCATCGATCACGTCGGGGCTGCTCGCCCCCGCCGGGCGCACCTGGATGCGACGGCTGCCGTCTCTCACGTCGCGATAGTCGGAACTCCCCTTGAAGGGAACATCGCTGAGGATCCTACTCTCGTCCAGAAATACGTCTACGTTCGAGGCATCAGGTGAGGCGTGGACTACGCGGAGGCGCGCGTCGTTGTCATCGCCACATGCTGTAAGCAGAAGACAAGCTGCCAGCAGCGGTGCAAGCAGCCCGAATAGCTTGTTATTCATCGTCATTAACTCCTTCAAGCTCTGATACGGGCATTCAGATTCCGGCAGAAAAACATTGATAGTTGGATACTCGGCCGGATGCTTATGTGGTTTGAACTCCGCTTAAGATCGGGCGAGAACTTTGAATGTTCATAAAATCGCGCCCGGAACTTGTGCCACTCGCGCGTGTTCACTTCTTCAGCGAATCGGAGGCGTAAAATAGAGGCATGCGGTCCTGGCTTCTCACTTGCATCGTGCTCTGCGGCGCGGCCCTTCTCTGGGCCGATCAATCGCCTGCTCCGAAGGGCGCCGCTCCGGCCCCGAGCACCACGGCGGAGCAACAGCCCGAAGGGCCGGGAAAGGCTGCTGTCCCATCCGGCGAGGTGAGCGATGCACAGCAGGGACGTGAATCCGAAAAGGGGCAAAAGCCTGGAACATTCACCCGCTTAAAGCGGCATCTGCGCAACCAGATCTCAAGCGGATGCGTAAACGCAGCAGGCACCCACTGCTGGGATAAACCTCCGCAGGAAGAAAACGCACAGCAGCCTCCGCAGCAGACAGCGAACGCAGATAAGGGCCGTCCGCCGCGTTCCACTGATGTGGGCGAAAGCTCAAGCAGGAGCACCAAAATAGATCTCAGTCCCCCTCCAGGAGAGGCCGCCGCCCCGGGCGTGGGCACGAATGGCGAAGCCAACGACGTTCAGGAGATGAAGCCATGGGATCCTCACAAGGCTGACAAGAACGTCGAGGTCGGTGACTTCTACTTCAAGCGGGGGAACTACCGCGCCGCAGAAAGCCGTTACAGGGAAGCCCTGTATTGGAAAGACAACGACGCTATAGCTATGTTCCGCCTTGCGCAGACATTGGAAAGACTGGACCAATTCGCCGAAGCGCAGAAGCATTACGCCGGCTACCTGAGCATCTTGCCCCAGGGTGAATTCGCCAGCGAAGCGAGAGCATCATTAGATCGTCTAAAAGACAAGACGAGCCAGACCGAAGGTGCGCCTCCTCAGCGGTAGCAACGCCCCAAGCTTCTTCAATGGGGCAGAATCGTTCCGAGCAAGTCTCCTCCAAGCTGATCGTGGCGTAGCATCTGGAACAGGTTGCTGTAGTCGTCCGTCCACAGCGGGGGCCGTTTGAATTCTGTATGCGGCACGATAGCTTGTGCGATAGCTGGAACTTGTAGCATCCGTTCATCACGGGTCAGCAATACCCAATCTGACATGCTGTTCAGCGGCAGTTCGATGCCAGAGTGTATCCAGCCAAAGGTCAACTTAAACTCTTCGCTTTGCCGCCACAGGACCGGTCGTAGATCCAGATAACGGTTAGATATGTGAACGGCGATGATCCCGCCGGGCTTAAGCTGCCGAAGGTAGATTTCGAAAGCCTCTCTGGTGAGCAGGTGAACGGGGATGGTATCCGCGCTGAAGGCATCGATTGCGAGCACATCAAACTGCTGCGAGTTGCCGGATTCCACTTCCCGCTCCATTGAGAGGCGAGCGTCACCAGGAATGATCTCCAGCTCAGCCTGACAATCTCGGAGATACGTGAAATAACCATGTGGGTCGGACGCCAGTCGCGTGACCTCAGGGTTGATTTCGTAGTATCGAATCGTGTCGCCTGTCCTTCCATACGCAGACATCGTGCCAATGCCGAGCCCAATGATCCCTATACGAAGACCTTGTAATTCAGCGCCGAAACGCTGCGGATGATTCGTAAGCAACAATCCAATCCCACTGCGCGGTCCGAAATACGAGGTAGGCTTCGGGCGCTTCTCGTTATCTGCAAATTGCAATCCGTGCAGAATGCGTCCGTGGCGCAGGATGTAGCTGCGCATCTCAGGGCTATCGGCGTCTGCTACGGTAACTGCGAGCGAGCCATAGAAATTGCGGGTTGTTAGAAGCGAGCTAGATGCGTGTGACTTCGCGTTTGCCAGGAGCATCGAGCCTACAACTCCCACAAGCAGCACCATGGCAAGCTGGCTTACCCACCCTGGGTGACGCAACGAAAGATTCGACTGCTTCTTCCGCAGGAACACGACTGCCATGAGTAACGCCACCAGGCCCGCCGCCAATCGATAGCTGCTCAATCGACTCGCCTCCTGCGCCGTCAGCTTCATTGCAATTCTGACCACTTCTGGCAACAGAAGCGTGAATACCAGCAGACCGAATGCGATGGCAGGATTGCGTCTCTTCAGCCATGAATTCTGGTCACGCACTAGCGCGACGAAAGTCAGTGCCAATGCGGCGAAGATCCCTATGTATAACTCCCAAAACCCGCGAAACACGTATGGAGCAACAACCGCGACAAACAGACCGCCCAGCGCGCCGCCGAGGGAAATCATCAAGTAAAAAGCGGTCAGATTGCTCGCGTCAGGCTTGATCCGCACGAGTTCGCCATGACACACCATGCAGATTGAGAAGAGCAGGAGGGAGTAGATAGCGATCTGGACCACGATCGGCGAACTCGAGTCGTATAGCACGTAAAATGCGGCCAGAATCGAAACGAACAGTGCGGGATGGAATATCGCTCGCTTATACCACCTCTCGTTGTCGAAACAGATGATGAACGACAGCAAGTACAGCACTAGCGGGAGCACCCAAAGAAAGGGAACAACCGCAACCTCCTGACAAATCTGGTTGGTGGACGCCAGCAGCATGACGGACGCACAAGCTGGCAAAGCGATCCACATGGCGCTTGTTCCTGCCCGCAGCCTTGTTCTGGTCTGAGACGTGCCCCTCTGAGGAGACCCACCGACCGCCAAAGCCGATTTGTTGAGCCTCTTACCGCATAGCCAGAGGCCAAGTGCAAAAGCAACATACCCTGCCGACCAAGTCCACCCCTGTACACGTAAAGAGAGTGCAGGCTCGACAATGAACGGGTAACTGATAAGCGCCAGCAGCGAGCCGAAGTTAGAAAGCGCGTACAGTCGATAAGGCGAGCGCCCCTGCTCAGATTGCGCGAACCATGCCTGTAGAAGAGGCCCCGTGGTAGAAAGCAGAAAATATGGCAGCCCGACACTGACAAGCAGGAGGGAGAAAATGTGCCACGCAGGAAGGTCCGCTCCCTGCGGTTTCCATGACGGCCCAGGCATGATGGGCGTGGGCCACAACACTGCTGCAATGGCCATGCAGAGCAGGGAAATCAGGAGCACGGCTCCGTGTACGATGACCTGCCGCCTCGCCGCAAACCTGGTAGTGAGCGCATGCGAGTACGCGTAACCGCCCAGGAGCAAGACCTGAAAGAAGAGTATGCAAGTAGTCCAAACCGCGGGAGTTCCGCCGAACCAAGGAAGAATGTACTTCGCCAGCACCGGCTGAACCTGAAAGAGAAGGAAAGCGCTTAAGAATATAGTGACGGCGTAGACGAGCATCGGTCTCTCGCTTGAATGTGGTCCCCGGAACAGCGCCGGAACTCGGAAACACTATCGCGGGACTTGTTCTTTTGCAACGAGAGATGTGCCTGTCGGACCGAGGCAATCAACTTCGCCTAGCGGATCGGCACAGCGGTCATCGCCCGCGTTTCGGGAGCGAACGGCGGAGATGCTGGACGCGCCACAGAGTCGGGAAGAGGCTTCTCAGGTGCTAAAATTCGTACCGTGCTGAAATATTCCATCGTAGTTCCGTTCCACAACGAAGAAGACAACGTGACGGAGATGTACAGCAGGCTGAAGGCCGTCATGGAGTCAGTGGGTGAGCCGTTTGAACTGGTGTTTGTGGATGACGGCAGCCGTGATCAGACCTTCCCGCTTTTGCAGCAGATCGCAGCGGTCGACTGCCGTGTGACGGTGGTGAAGCTGCGAAGGAACTTCGGGCAGACGTCGGCGCTCGCGGCGGGCTTTGATCATGCACAAGGTGCATACGTCATTGCTATGGATGGAGACCTTCAGCACGATCCAGGAGATATTCCGCGGTTCATCGGCAAGGTGAACGAGGGTTACGATATCGTCAGCGGTTGGCGACAGACCCGGCCTGAGAGCCTCTTTTTGAGACGCATACCTTCGCGCTGCGCGAACTGGCTGATGGCCAAGCTCAGCGGTGTTTGCATCCACGATTTCGGCACGACCTTCAAGGCCTACCGCCGCGAGATTCTGGAGCAGGTGCCGCTTTATGGCGAGATGCACCGCTTCATCCCGGCACTGGCATCGTGGTATGGCGCTTCGATTTGTGAGATCCCAATTACGCCGGGCGCACGTCTGGCGGGAAAGTCGCATTACGGCATATCTCGCACCTTCCGTGTATTTTTCGACCTGATCACCATACGGTTCCTCCTCAAGTACATCTCGAGGCCGCTTCACTTTTTCGGAAGTGCGGGTATGGTGGCCGCTGCCGCCGGCCTTGCGATCTCCTTCGTCCTGCTGCTGATGAAGGTGTTCTTCGGTGTTCACGTTATGGATCAGCACGGACCGCTGATCGTGTTCGCCGCCGTGTTGATCGTGGCGGGCGTGCAGTTGGTCGGGCTTGGTTTGCTTGGCGAGATGCAGGCGCGGCATCGGTACGATAGTCGCGAACCGCGGCCTTACTCAGTCCAGTGCGTTGTGCGCCAAGACCGGGAGTCATCGAAACTGAACGACTGAATCGTCCAGTCACAACTTGAAGTGGCTCTGTACCTGAACTGTAGATTGTTTCCTTCAGTGAATGCCGGTGCTTGTTCGCTGACGTCCTCGTTTTTTCGGGTTAGCGTGGCGATCGGGGCATTCTCAACCAGGCTCCGCTCGCATCCTCTCGGCGACCCTGCAAAAACGGAGTAAAAGTTCAGGTTGACAGGTCAGCATTCCTAAGGCTTAATCTTGTTGTCCTACTAAACCGGTTTAATAAGCCTTATAGGCCGATTGGAGAACAGTCCCGTGAGTCGCATCAAACTGCAGCGCGCATTCGCCGCTTTTGTGATCGCGGTGCTCTGTGCGTGCACCCACCCCGCCCTAGTCGCCCAAACCTCAACCGAACATAGGGTTAACGAACTCCTTCGGAAGATGACGCTGGAAGAGAAAATCGGACAGCTCAACCAGATCAACCAGGGCATGCCAACCGGAACGATCGTCAACGGCAATCCCGTGACTTTGAACGTCGAGCAAGCCGTGGCCGAAGGGCGCATCGGGTCCATGCTCAACGTGACGGGGGCGGCAGAAACGAACCGCCTTCAGAAGATCGCGATGGAAAAGTCGCGGCTGAAGATTCCGTTGCTGTTTGGCTTGGATGTGATTCATGGATACCGGACGATTTTCCCCATTCCCTTGGCGCTGGCCAGCAGTTGGGATCCGAAGGCGATCGAATTATCTTCGGAGATTGCGGCGCGTGAAGCGACGGCCGCCGGGATTCGCTGGACCTTCGCGCCGATGGTAGACGTCGCGCGTGACCCGCGCTGGGGGCGAATTGCCGAGGGTGCAGGCGAAGATCAGTTCCTCGGAGCGGAAATCGCGCGCGCCTACGTCAGAGGGTTTCAGGGCAACTTGAACTCTCCTGACCGCATGGCGGCATGCGCAAAGCATTACGTTGCCTACGGAGCCGCTGAGGCGGGACGCGACTATAACAGTGTCGATCTGTCCGAGCGAAAGCTTCGCGAAGTGTACTTGCCCCCTTTCAAGGCCGCTGCCGAGGCTGGGGCCATGACCTTCATGTCCTCATTCAACACACTCGGTGGCATTCCGGCCAGTGCGAATGAGTTCACCCTGCGCAAGATCCTGAAAGGCGAGTGGGGATTCAAAGGTTTCGTCGTGAGCGACTGGAACTCCGTTGGCGAGCTGATTCCGCACGGGGTGGCGGCGGACGGCTCCGAAGCAGCCCGACTCGCACTCAACTCAGGCGTTGACATGGACATGTGCAGTGGCGAGTACGTCAGACATGTCGCACAGCTCGTAAAGGCAGGGAAGATTCCCCAAGCTGTGGTGGATGATGCTGTTCGCCGTATCTTGCGCGTCAAGTTTGAACTTGGTTTATTTGATCGGCCCTACACGAATGACGCGCGTGAAAAGTCTGAGATTCTGACACCTGCCAACCTCCAAGCTGCTCGCTCCATCGCACAAAAAACAGTCGTTCTGCTGAAAAACGATAAGAATCTTCTTCCCCTCTCCAAGTCGGTTAGCAAGCTCGCTTTGATCGGGCCACTGGCGGATAGCAAGACGGACATGCTGGGAAATTGGATCGGCATGGGCAAGGCCGAAGATGCGGTGACCATTCTGGAAGGGATCAAAGCCAAACTGCCATCGGCCGAAATCGTGGTGAGCAAAGGTGTCGACGTGCTTGAGGGCACCGATCTTGGAATCGCTGAAGCCGTAGCGGCCGCTCGCAGCGCGGATGTGGCGATTCTCGTCTTGGGCGAAAAGGGCACGATGAGCGGTGAGGCGGCCTCCCGCGCTTCTATTGACCTTCCTGGCAAGCAGCGTCAACTTTTGCAAGCTGTACTGGAAACTGGGAAGCCCGTCGTGCTGGTGCTCATGACCGGTCGTCCGCTGGCGTTGGCGTGGGAGGCCGAACGGGTTCCGGCAATCGTTGAGGCTTGGTTCCCGGGCGTACAGGGTGGCAATGCAGTAGCCGATGTACTCTTTGGAGACGTCAATCCCAGCGGCAGACTTCCAGTCTCCTTCCCGCGCTCGCTTGGCCAGGTGCCCCTGTACTACAGCGAGTTGAGCACCGGGCGACCTCTCGTGGACCCCAAGGCTACCTACCAGTCGATGTACCTTGACTCGCCGAACACGCCGCTGTTCCCGTTTGGCTATGGGTTGTCCTACACGACGTTCGCCTATTCGAACCTGAAGCTGAGCAGCGACAAGCTCACAAAGGAAGGCAAGATCAAAGTTTCGGCGGACGTGGAGAACACTGGTGCACGCGCGGGGGATGAGATCGTGCAGTTGTACATCCGCGACCTGGTCGCCAGTGTTGCACGGCCGGTGAAAGAACTGAAGGGGTTTCAGCGTGTCTCTTTGAACCCGGGCGAGAAAAAGACCATTGAATTCTCAATCACCCCTGCACAACTGGCATTCTGGAACGCTGAGATGAAGCTCGCTGCTGAGCCTGGAAAGTTCAAGGTGTGGGTTGGGCCGAACTCTGCCGAAGGTCTTGAAGGCGGATTCGAACTGACCGAGTAATCACGGGTCAACGAAGCAGATACATCGATACAGCAAGAAAGGCCGGACGAACTTCGCCTGGCCTTTTGCTTGTCTATGGAAGTCTAACGTTTTGGACGGTAGACGTGTGTGCTTTGGCCGAAGAAAACCTCGGCTGATTCCATCACCGTCTCCGACAGCGTCGGGTGCGGATGGATCGTCAACTTGATGTCCGTCGCGAGGGCCGCCATCTCGACAGCCAGAACGCCTTCTGAAATCAGCTCTCCAGCACCTGCTCCCACGATTCCCATGCCTAGGATGCGCTCAGTTTCAGGGTCAATGATCAGCTTCGTCATGCCCTCAGTTCGATCGAGGGTCATAGCACGACCTGACGCGCCCCACGGGAACTTGGCAACCGCGACCTGGCGGCCTTCCTTCTCGGCCTGCGTCTCCGTCAGGCCGCACCACGCAATCTCGGGGTCGGTGAAGACCACGGCTGGGATTGCATTCGGTTCGAAAGCCACCTTATGCCCGGCTATGTGTTCGACCGCAACGCGACCCTCGTGAGACGCCTTGTGCGCCAGCATGGGCTCTCCGACTACGTCGCCGATAGCATAGATTGACGGATCAGCCGTCTGAAGCTGTTTGTTGACCTGAATGAACCCACGGGAGCCAATTTCGACCTTGGTCTTCTCGAGGCCGGGTATTTCGGAGTTCGGCTTGCGTCCCACAGACACGAGAACCTTCTCGTACACTTTCTCGGCTTCCTTCACGTCGGTCCCCTCGAAGGCTACGCGAATGCCCCCGTTGTCTTCCTGGACGCCCTTCACCGTAGTGTTGAGCATGATGGCGTCGAAAACCTTCGACATGTGCCGGTGGAGAGGCGTCACGAGATCGCGGTCGGCGCCGGGGAGCAGACCGGGCATCATTTCCACGACCGAGACTTTCGTACCCATTGCGGCATAAACCGTCCCTAGTTCAAGGCCAATGTAGCCACCGCCGACAACGAGCATCGTTTTCGGAATATTTTCAAGAGCGAGACCGCCTGTCGAGTCCAGCACATTGCGGCTGCCGATGTTGAACGCAGGGATGACCGCTGGGCGCGATCCCGTAGCGATGACGATGCGATCGAACGACTGTGTCTCATTCGACCCGTTTACGCGCTCAATCTTCAGAGTATTGGAATTTTCAAAACTCGCGCGCCCTTGAATGTAAGTGATCTTCCGCTGCTTTGAGAGCTGGCCAAGACCACCGGTGAGCTTCTTGACCACGCCCTCCTTGAATGAACGTAGGCGGTCAATGTCAATCTTCGGCTCACCGAATTCAATACCCCAGTCCTTTGCGTGACGTGCCTCGTCAATCAGCTTGGCGACATGCAGCAGCGCTTTGGACGGAATGCAACCTCGGTAAAGGCAGACGCCACCGGGGTTCAGTTGTTCGTCAATCAGCGTAACTGTGAGCCCGAGATCGGCAGCGAGGAAAGCGGCGGCGTACCCACCTGGGCCGCCGCCGACAATGGCAACATTAAGTTTCGGAGTGTCGTTCATCTTGGTCTTTCTAACCTTGCACGGAGAGGAGGAAGGGCTGTTCCAGCGCCTCAACAATCCAGCGCAGGAAGCGCACGGCATCAGCGCCGTCAATGAGGCGGTGATCGTACGAAAGGGAAACCGGGAGCATGAGCCGCGGCTCAAAGCTCTTACTATTCCACACCGGTTCCATGCGCGAACGGGACATGCCCAGGATTGCGACTTCCGGGTGGTTCACGATCGGAGTGAACGCTGTGCCGCCCAACCCGCCGAGATTTGTGATGGTGAACGTTCCACCTTCCATGTCCTCGGGAGCAAGCTTCTTTTCGCGCGCTTTCTTGCCGATTTGTGCCAGTTCAACAGCGAGTTCCGTGATGTTCTTCTTGTCGACATCGCGGATGACCGGCACAAGCAGCCCACGATCCGTGTCAACTGCAACGCCGATGTTGATGTACTGCTTGTAGACGATCTCCTCAGACTTCATGTCGATGCTGGCGTTGAATTGAGGGAACACCTTCAAAGCCGATGCGCAGATCTTGAGTGCTATGGCAGTGACGGTCATCTTGCCACCGGCCTGCTCGGCACGCGGGGCGAACCGCGCACGGAGCTGTTCAAGCTCTGTAATATCTGCTTTGTCGTGTTGCGTGACGTGGGGAATGTTCGTCCATGCCTGCCACAGGTGCTCGGCAGTTTTACGGCGAATGCCCCGCATCGAAACGCGTTCGATTTTTCCCCACTTCGAGAAGTCGGGCAATTGGGGCGCGGGCGGAAGGCCCGGTGCCTGAGCGGCGGCAATGGCTGGAATCGAAGCTATGGTCGCCTTCGTAAACGCCTTTACGTCATCCTTTGTAATTCGCCCGCCCGGGCCGGAACCTTTGACCTGGTAGATGTCGATCCCGAGTTCGCGTGCCAACCGGCGGACGTTTGGCGCCGCCGGGATCGGTTCGCCGTGCTCCGGACCGGCAGTCTTCAGTAGCTGTGGAGGCAGTTCAAAGGTTGGCTGTGGAGCGGGCGCACCGTCGCGCGGCAGTGCCTCGTGTTCTTCTTTCCCTTCGGCCTTAATGGCGGCCTGATAAGCGTGGCGAGCCGCCTCCTGTTCCTCGAGGTGCGCTACAGGCTGAGGTCTTTCGGGCTCCGGTGCAACAGGAGCGGAACCTTCCAGCGTGAAGATCACCTGGCCGACTTTGACCTTCTGGCCCTCCTTCGCACGGACATCTTTGACGACACCCGTGACTGTTGAAGGCACCTCGACTACGGCCTTGTCCGTTTCCAGCTCGATGACGGGCTGACCCTCAGATACGTGCTTGCCGGGCGCAATCATCACTCGAACAAGGTCGCCTTCAGATATGTTCTCCCCAAGTTCAGGGAGCTTGAACTCTGTCGCGCCGCCCGCAACAGGTGCTGGGGGCGCCGTCGGGCGTTCAGGTGGTGCGGCCTGCCGCGGGGCTGGCTTGGCGGGTGCTGCCTTCGGAGGCTCGGGGGGAAGCGGCTCATCCGGAGGAAGTGCCTCCTGTTCGCTCTTTCCTTCATCGCGCCTTAGTGTCTGCACCTCCGTGCGCGCCATGTCCTGCGCTGCTGAACCTCCAGTCTCTACAGGTTGCGCTTCCGGCTTGGCTGCAGATGCGCCAGCACCATTCTCGATCGTAAAGATCGTCTGACCTACTTTGATCTTTTCGCCTTCTTTCACGCGGATGTCCTTCACGACTCCGCTCACAGATGAAGGAACTTCGATGACAGCTTTGTCCGTTTCCAGCTCCATCACAGGCTGGCCTTCGGAAATGTTTGCTCCGGGCGACACCATCAGGCGAACCAGATCGCCCTGCTCGATGTTCTCCCCAAGTTCCGGTAATTTAAACTCTGTTGCCACTGTCTCTTTCTTCCTTCCTAGCTGATGGCCGGATTGGGCTTGTTCACGTCGACTCCCAGATCAGCGATAGCTTTCTGCACCACTTCAGGCTTGATCTTCTTTTCGTGCATGAGCGCGTTCAACGTCGCGAGAACGATGAACTTGGCATCGACTTCAAAGAAATCGCGCAAGGACTCGCGGTCTTCGCTGCGGCCATACCCATCTGTGCCAAGAGCAATCAGCGGCCGAGGCATCCACTTGGCGACCGATTCCGGCAAGACTTTCATGTAATCCGACGCAGCTACGATCGGGCCCTTCGTTTCCTTCAGGCACTCTGTAACGTACGGAAGCCGAGGCTGTTCCGTCGGGTGCAGCATGTTCCAGCGCTCTGTGGTATTCGCATCACCGTAAAGCTGCTTGTAGCTGGTGACGCTCCAGACGTCGGCGGCGACGCCAAACTGGTTCTCGAGAATCTCCTGGGCTTTCAGCACCTCGTACATAATGGTGCCGCTACCAAGCAATTGTGCATGCAGCTTCGCATCCCTCTTTGCAGACGATTTGAAGCGGTACATGCCTTTCAGAATGCCGTCACGAATGTCGTCGCCTTCCGGAATCGGAGGCTGCGGCAATGGTTCGTTCATGACAGTTATGTAGTAGAAGACCGGCTCCTGCTTGACGTACATCCTGTCGATGCCGTCTTTCACGATCTCCGCCAACTCGTATGCGAAAGCCGGATCATAAGCGAGCAAATTAGGGACAGGCAGCGCGAGGACATGGCTGTGACCGTCCTGATGCTGCAGACCTTCACCTGCCAGCGTCGTACGGCCAGCCGTACCGCCGACGAGGAACCCGCGGCAACGCTGGTCGCCGGCAGCCCAGATCAGGTCGCCAATGCGCTGGAACCCAAACATTGAGTAATAAATATAGAAGGGAATCGTGTTCACGCCGTGGTTGGCATATGCCGTACCTGCCGCGATAAACGAGCACATCGCTCCAGCCTCGGTGATTCCTTCTTCCAATATCTGGCCGTTCTTGGCTTCCTTGTAGTAGAGCAGCGTGTCCATGTCCACCGGTTCGTAGAGCTGGCCGACGCTGGAGTAAATTCCGATTTGCCGGAAGAGGGCTTCCATTCCAAAGGTGCGTGCTTCGTCAGGGATAATCGGCACGATGAGCTTGCCGATCTCCTTGTCCCGTAAAAGCTTCGCGAGGATGCGCACCAGCACCATGGTTGTTGAGACTTCACGTCCCTCGGTGCCTTTGTGGAATTCGTCGAAGTGTGAAGGATCGATCGGGTTGATAGGCCCAACACCAACTTTGCGCTCCGGCAGATACCCGCCGAGTTCCGCGCGACGTGCCTTCAAGTACTGGATCTCTGAGCTATTCTCGGCGGGCTTATAGAAGCATGCTTCGTGCACGTCAGAATCGGAGATTGGGATGCCGAAGCGCGAACGGAACATCTTCATCTCTTCTTCGTTGAGCTTCTTCTGCTGGTGCGTAATGTTCTTGCCTTCACCGCTTTCACCCAGCCCGTAGCCCTTGATGGTTTTGGCAAGAATGACGGTCGGCTGTCCTTTGGTCTCAACAGCAGCTTTGTACGCCGCGTGAACCTTCAAAGGATCGTGGCCGCCGAGTCGCATGCGCGCCAGTTGCTCGTCGGAGTAGTTTTCCACCATCTTCAGCAGGCGAGGATCTGTGCCGAAGAAGTTCTGTCGGAAATAGGCACCCGTTTCGACGAAATACTTCTGGTACTGGCCGTCGGTGATTTCGCCCATGCGCTTTACGAGCAGGCCATCACGATCGCTCTGTATGAGGCGATCCCAATCGCTGCCCCAGATCACCTTTATGACGTTCCACCCGGCACCACGGAAGATCGCTTCGAGTTCCTGGATGACCTTGCCGTTGCCGCGCACCGGACCGTCTAGTCGCTGAAGATTGCAGTTGACGACGAAGATGAGATTGTCGAGTCTCTCTCGAGAAGCAAGGCTAATCGCTCCGAGGGATTCGGGTTCGTCCGTTTCACCGTCCCCGAGAAAACACCATACTTTGCCGCTGCCCGGTTTCTTCAGGCCGCGGTTCTCAAGGTACTTGATGAAGCGCGCCTGATAAATTGCCTGGATTGGCCCGAGTCCCATGGAGACAGTTGGGAAGGACCAAAAGTTGGGCATGAGCCACGGATGGGGGTAGGAGGAAAGTCCGCCGCCGGGCTTCAGTTCGCGCCGGAAATTTCGAAGCTGTTCGTCGGAAATCCTTCCTTCGAGGAATGCTCTCGCGTAGATACCTGGCGCCGCGTGACCTTGAAAGAAAACGAGGTCGTGATCGCCCTCTGGCGTGTTCGCGCGGAAGAAGTGGTTGAATCCAACTTCGTACAGGGTTGCCGCGGAGGCGTATGTAGAAATGTGACCGCCGATCCCAGACGATTCCTTGTTTGCTCGGACCACCATGGCCATTGCATTCCACCGAATGATGCTCTTGATCCGGCGTTCCATCTCCTGGCTGCCAGGGAACGGTGGCTGCTGCCTTGAGGGGATCGTGTTCTGATATGGGGTAGTAGCACTGAACGGCAGGTTAATTCCGGCTTCTCGACGCGCGTGCAACTGCAGATGCTGAAGCAGGCGCCCGGCGCGCTCCGGCCCGCCTTCTGAAAGCACATAGTCGAGCGAATCAAGCCATTCCCGTGTTTCTAGTACTTCGAGTCCGACTGCCTCGGTCTTTTCCACTTCGCGCTCCGTCATGTTCAAGATGTCTGATGAGGTCATATGCAGCCGATGATGAAATTGACAGGCTGTGATGGCCGAAAGACTTCCAGGCCATTTGGTGTAGAGGCCCAGGTTAGCGCAGATCCGCTGGAGACTTCTGAATGAATTCTACCGGGAACGGCTAACCTTCTTCGATGCTCAGTAAGGAAGCGCTGGTGCAAAAAGATGCGCCATCCCACCAGATACTCACTTCGTGAAACGATATTCTGAGTTCCTGATTTCGTCAGCTCTTTTTTTGAACATCTGGAGCGTGAATGCCCAGTGCGGCAAGTCGCTCGACAGGTCGGGCGAGCACGGCTTGATCGCCGCGAACCACAATCGGACGCTGAATCAATTCTGGATGTGCGGCCATGAGATTGATCAATTCGTCTTCGCTCAATTCCTTGCCCGCTACGAACTCTCGATAAGCACTCTCGTTCTTGCGCACAGCATCCGCTGGCCTCACTCCAGCGGCTTGCAGCAGTCGCTTAAGTTCCTGGGCGGTAAGCGGTTGCTCGAAGTAGTTGACCGAATTGATCTCGACGCCATGCTCGGTCAATATCCGCTTGACCGAGCGGCACGTTGTGCAGGTGGGCTTCTCGTACAAAGTGACTTTGTCTCGCATGTCTCACCAGAAGCTTGGTTCTACACGATCATGGATACTCAGCGGGTCGGTGCGGGTTCTCCTTGTGGCGAAGCTCCCGGGAACTGGACGCGAGGCGCCTGCCGTGAACCTTCATCCGCTCTGAAGTAAGCGTCATTGCGCGTGAACCCACCTAAACTCGCCACCACGTTGTTCGGAAACAAAGAGATATACGTGTTGTAGTCCTGAATAGTCTCGTTGTACCTGCGGCGTTCGACGGCGATCCTGTTTTCCGTTCCGGCAAGTTCGTCCTGCAGACGAAGAAAATTCTCATTGGACCGAAGTTGAGGATAGTTCTCAACCACGACAAGCAGGCGGGAGAGAGCTGAATCGAGCTGGTTATTCGCAGCGATTCGCTCCTGTGGAGTACGCCCTGAAATGAGCGCGGCACGTGCGTTCGCAATATCACGGAACACCGTCTGTTCCTGCGCTGCGAATCCTTTTACAGTCTCAACCAGGTTCGGGATGAGGTCTGCCCTGCGCTGAAGAACCACGTCCACCTGTGACCAGGTTGCGTTCACTGTCTCGCGCTTACTGACCATCTCGTTCCGGCGGCCCACATACATGCTTCCAAGCCACACGGCAACGAGAACGAGGATGAGCAACACCACAAGTAATTTCTTCATTGTGCTCCCTATCTCCCTACCTTGAAGTCTCAACTCTTCGCCACTGACTCAGTGGCACCGCCTTGTCGATTCGTTCGATGACCGTGATGAGGCAATCCATGTAGACCCGGTAAAGATCGGTAACGTCTGCCTGCGGCCTTCGACCTTCGCGCAGGTCCAGCACCGATTGCAATGCGGAAACGTCCGCACCGAACACTTCCCGGGTCATCGTCACCGTCTCTTGTCGTGAATTAGGGGCAGAACGTCCAACTGCAATCATCGCGTGCCTCAGGAGTGCGAGCACGCTCGACAAAGACTTGGCGAGCACCTGCTCAAGCAAACCCTCGTCTTCGGGTGTCAGCAGGTACTGCTGTCGCAGCCTGAGGAGCATGGTGCGCAGCTCGTGTTCCACCTCAATCCGGTGCAGGTTCATTTGTACGTCGATCGCTGGCAGCGGATCTTGCCCGTGAAGCACGCGATGGTTTGACTTGGCATCGAGCATCTCGATCGCAAACACGTCGGCCGACGTCCGCAACTCGTGCAAGGTGACAAAAAGCGGTGGCTTGTCCCGAAATGTGCTTGACCACCATTTGACCACCGGAGCGATTTTCTTCAGTTCCGCTGCGGACCCGCTGTTAAGAACGCACAGCAGGTTGATATCCGAGTACTTGTCCGGAAGCTCGCCGCTCGCGGCAGATCCGTAGACGATCACGGATTGCAAATTCTCTCCCGCTGCGGAACGAATTCGCGCGACGAATTCGTCGAGTCTGTCTTTAAGCCCGCTCATATCGTGCTCCTTCGCAAACCGTTACCAAGACCCGCTGGCTCCGCCTCCACCGCTGGCTCCACCACCAAAGCCGCCAAAGCCGCCGGAACTTCCGCCCCAACCTCCACCACCTCCGCCCCAGCCGCCGCCACCCCATCCGCCCATGGGACCGATCCACCAAATGTTGTTGCGCCGTCGTCT
>DASPIK010000099.1:0-84272 GCA_035629075.1 Terriglobales bacterium
AAAGGCTGATTACCGCAACAGAAGTTGCTGCGCTCGCTCTGTTCCTAACCTCGCCGCAAGCTGGGGGTATCAACGGCCAAGCAGTTAATCAGTGCGGCGGGGCAGTGATGTCGTGAATGCTGGAAGTGCTCGCAGCCCGAATGAAGACATGTGTCCTTTCGCCGGCCGCAGCTCATGAACACGCTACTGCAGCGCGAGACGTTGAACGTGAGAGAGCTAGTTCAGGCTGTGACAGCCAGTGACGGTTACCGTCTGCATTATAGAGTCTGGTCTGCTTCGCATGTTTCCGCGACCGTAATCCTACTTCATGGATTGATGAGTCACTCAGGTTGGCTAAGCGGTGTGGCGACTCAGGTTTGCAGTGAAGGTTTCAAGGTGGTTGGAACTGATCGGCGTGGCTCTGGCATGAATCAAGCGGAGCGCGGTGACGCCCCGTCCCGGCAGTTGCTGCTTGAGGACTTGCATCGTGTACTAGAGCAGGAACGTTGCGGCGCTCCCATCTACATCGTTGGTTGGTGCTGGGGGGCAGTGCTGGCGATTAATGCCGCGCTCGAGTTCGGTCGCGAGATCAAAGGGCTCGCGCTGCTTGCCCCAGGCGTATTCCCTTCGGCTCTGATTCTGGATCGGGCGAGATCGGAGTGTCTGGATCTCCCGGACGAAGAAGACGGAGCTGCAGTGTTGCCGAGTCCGATTACGGAAGGGATGTTCTCGGAATCACCAGAGGTTCAAAAGTTCATTCTCAACGATGATCTCGCAGTTCGTCGCTTTACGCCGCGTCTGTTCCGAGTCGCGCGTGAAATGTCATTGATCGCAGCCACCCGCCTGCCACAGACAAATCAGCCCGTTCTGCTCGTGTTAGCGGCACACGACCAAGCTGTTGATAACCAACGAACTCTGGGCATGGTTGACAGACTGCGAAGATCCGACGTGACGGTTGTGACGCTTGCGTGCAGCCACGGCATGCAATTCGAGGTTCCGGATCAGTTGAACAAGTGCATAGTGAAATGGCTTCGAGCCCAGCCGACCTCAGTTCAATGCGGAGGGGCCCGATGACGGCCGCTGAAACGTGCAGATTGGAAACGTTTTTCGGATGCTTGGACTCCGCTGCCGTGCAGCGAGACGTGTTATTGCGGCGAGTAGTTTGGCCTAATGCGCAATGTGAGTATGGCCGTAAACACGACTTTGGCCGCATCAAGAGCGTACAAGATTTTCAACAGGCGGTGCCACTGCAGCGCTATGACGATTTTCGCCCGGCCATCGAACGCATGGCTCATGGCGAGTCAGGGGTACTTGTTTGTGAGCCGGTGCGGCGGTTTTTTGTCACGAGCGGTTCGAGCGCGGATCCCAAGCATGTCCCCGTTACGGGCAGCTTCATCAAGGACAAATGGCGCGCTTTCCAAACTTACTGGGGCATGGTTCGGGACTGTCATCCCGACGTTGGTCAGGGAAGCATAATTACTAATTTCTCCGATGGAGGACGTGAGGAGCGTACGGCCGGTGGCTTGCCCTGCGGGTCGGAAAGTTCTTTTTGGAACGCATGGGGGAATGGCACGCTCAATACGGCCGGGAAAGGGACAGGGCTGCCGCGCGAACTGTATCGCATACGAGATGCGTCGGCGCGATATTACGCAGTTGCACGCGTGCTGCTCGAGCAGGATGTGACGGTGCTGATGGCTCTCAATCCGAGCACGCTCGTTCTTCTGCTTGACACGCTCAACGATCGTTCTGAGTCGTTGCTGCGAGACGTGGAACAAGGAGGTGTTACGGAGGAGTTCGACATTGACGCGGACGTGGCAAGCAAGCTTCTCGCCACGTATCCCGCGAACTCAAGCCGCTCGTGTGAGCTAGCCGCTTTGCGACAGTCGGAAAGTCCCCGGCTTCCACCATGGCGGGTCTGGCGGAATCTGCAGCTTGTCATTTGCTGGCGAAGCCCCATGGTGCAACCTTACCTCGAACGGTTGAAACAGCACCTTGGCGCTATTCGACAACGCGATTACCTGTTGATGGCCTCGGAAGGGGTGATCGCAATTCCTTTTGAAGATGATGTCAGCGGCGGAGCCGTGGCTACCGGCATTCACTTTTATGAATTCATACCTGAGGAACTTGCGGATGGTCAAGATCCGCCAACTCTCCTCGCACACGAGTTGTCGCCCGGAAGCAACTACGTTGTTGTGCTGAGCAATTCAGCAGGCCTGTACCGTTACAACATCGGCGATGTGGTCAGGGTCACGGGTTTCGTGGGTACTACACCGGTGCTCGAATTTCTTTATCGGAGTGGCCACACGTGCTCTCTTACGGGAGAAAAACTGACAGAGGATCAGGTCGCCTGCAGCGTTTACCAAGCGGCTTCGCGGCAGGGGTTGCAACTGCAGGGGTTCACGTTCTGTCCGGCCCACAGGCCGTTCCCGCATTACGGATTGGTCGCCGAATTTGACCGGACGCCAAGTCGGGGTGAACTCAGTTCCTTCATCGCAGAAGTCGAACGTGAATTGAGTAGCCGCAACTTGGAATACAAGGCGAAGCGAGAGTCCCGCCGACTGGGCGCTCCAGAGCTATTGGTTGCGGCGCGGGGTTGTTATGCCGCGCTGAGGCAACGACGTATCGCGTCCGGCACCAGTGATGCCCAGGTGAAGATTGCGTGCCTTACGCGCGATGTGACATTTCGAGACAGCTTTCAAATTGTGGAACGTTTGCCATGCGCATCAACAGCGTGACCGTTCAACGCCTCTCGATTCCATTCAGAAGCCCGTTCATACATGCGTCGAAGGCCCGGGGCAGAACGGAAACAGTGGTTCTGTGGATCACTGGAAGCGATGGCATAACGGGCGTGGGCGAAATACTGCCCAGACCGTACTTAACGGGCGAAACGATAGACAGTGTTTCACAGAGCGTACGATTAATCGCTCAGCGCTGGGTCGGTGAAACATTTCGCAGTCTGAACGAAACCATAAGAGCGCTCCATGCGGAGTTCAGCGAGACCGAGCGTGCGCTTGCCACTTTCGCTGGATGGGAACTGGCAGTCCTGGATCTCGCCGGGAAGAGCTTCAATATCGCTGCAGGGGATGTGCTGGGTGATGCGGTGAAACCTGATCTACAGCCAGGCGTGGTTATCGATTTCGCCCTACCTACGAAAGCGCTTGAAAAGCACTGCATTCTACTTCGTCTGCGAGGTCAGCGGCACATCAAGGTTAAAGTGGGCCGCGATGACGATTTGGTTCGTCTGCAGATAGTTTCCCAAGTTTTCGGCAAGGAATTCCCCTTACGGCTGGATGCAAATGGCATCTGGACAGCAGATGAGGCGATCAGGGCATTGCGACGCATGCGGGGAATAAACATAGCTTCCATCGAGCAACCAGTTCCGGCCGGTGATCTCACTGGCATGCGCAGGGTTCGCCAGGAGACACGCATACCTGTGGTGGCGGATGAATCCGTCTGCAGCTACAGAGATGCAGAGCGGGTAATCGATGCGCGCGCGGCGGATGTTTTCAACGTCCGCTTAGCGAAATGCGGCGGGTTTCTTGGGTCGCTTCGCTTGTCGAAACTCGCGGCGGCAAGCGGTTTTCGATGTCAGCTTGGAACGTTGGTTGGCGAAACTGGAATTCTGTCCGCGGCCGCAGAAACGTTTGGGCGGCGACTGGACTGCTTTGATTTCCTCGAAGGAAAAGGCCAGAGCAAGCGACTTCTTGTAGAGGACGTTCTCGAACCTTCTCCGAGCGACGACGGTGCTATACGAGGCCTGGGAATTCGAGTTGCTGCCAACAAGATCACTCGTTGGGCTGCATCTGCAGCTACGACGTACACGGCAGGAAGGAGCTAAAGCTAAGCATGTGTGCTAACACGAACATCAGCGAAACGGTCATAACGTATATCCGAAGCCAACTAACGGCACAAGTGCCGGATATAGACTCACTGTTATTTGCAGACGGATACCTGGATTCGACTGCGATGCTAGACCTCATTCTATGGATCGGAGATACGTTCAAGATTGCCGTTGCGAATGAGGACCTCGTACCAGAGAACTTCGCTACGGTGCGCAACATATCAGATTTTGTGCAGCGGAATATCCCGGCAGCGGAACGCCAGGAAGGGAATGCAACTCCAGTCGGGTATGACTGATGGCGCTGTCGGCCACGTTCATGCCCGAAAGGTCGTATGTTTGATCTAGCCACATTCGTGGAGGCAGTCAGGCGCGAAAGGCCGCGTGATGTCGTCGATGTCCAGCGCGAGGTCAATCCGAAACACGAAACGGCTGCCATCATACTTAAGCTCGAACAGCGCCATAGATCTCCGTTGTTAGTGTTTCACCGGGTGTCCGGCACTCCATTCCCACTTGTTACGAACGTATGCGGGTCGGTGGCGCGTCTAGCATTAGCGTTGGGCTGTCCAGTGGCCGAACTTTCTAGATGCTATGCTGAGCGAATCGCACAGCCTATCAAGCCGGAGCTGACGGCGGACGCACCTGTGCAGGAACGCATAAGTACAGGCGAGCGAGTCGATCTTCAAGCACTCCCACAGCTTATCTATCACGAACATGATGCCGCGCAGCCGTATATAACCGCTGCTATCGTAGTTGCGCGGGATCCCGAAACCGGCAAAACGAACCTGAGCTTTCATCGTTTGATGATGACGGGCCGCAACAGCACGGCAATCTTCATGGCTCATGGTAAGCATCTGGAAAGCATTTATCGGAAATACGAGAGTGCGAATGAAGCCATGCCGATAGCCGCATTCATCGGCGCGCATCCTACATGCACGCTGGGCGCGCTGTATTCGGGAACTCCTGATACCGAGGAGTATGACATTATTGGCGGTCTGCAGCGGGCGCCTTTGCGCGTGACTAAGTGCGTCACCGACGACTTGCAGGTACCTGCGAACTCTGAATTCGTCCTCGAAGGTGTTGTACCGCCGCGTCAGCGTGTGCTTGAAGGTCCCTTTGGGGAGTTCACCGGATATGCGAAGGGCAGGATCTGGACACCGGTGTTCCATGTGAAGGCGATTACCTCACGCAGTGAACCGCTGTTCCAGGATATTGTTGGTGGATCATTCGAGCACCTTTTGCTGCCAATTCTTGCTCTTGAACACGATTTACTCCATGCGGCTCGCGCGGTCGTACCGAACACCGTGAAGGTGAAGGCGGTGGCCCCGTTGACGGTGGTTGCCGCGATCGAGAAGACCGATGACTCACAGCCCGAGCAACTGATGCGGGCTCTTCTGTCTCACGACATTTACGTCAAGCAGGTGATCGTCGTCGACAGCGATGTAGATATCGGCGACCTGCGGCAAGTAACAGGTGCGATTGCACTGCATGTTCGTCCTGACCGCGATGTTCGAATCTATCCTCAGCAACGTGGAACCGAACTAGATCCTTCGGCTGAATCTGAGGACGGCGCGACGGCGAAACTAGGTCTCGACGCCACTATGTCCAAGAGCGCACGTGACATAAGAAAGAACACAGTCCCGCAGAGAGTCCTCGATTCCATTGATGTGACGCAACTCCTCGATAGCCACTAAGCAAAAGCAAAGTTGTAGAGAGTGCTGGCACAGCCTATGAAACGCTTCGAAACAGATGTCTTGATCATTGGGGGCGGAGGTGCCGCGACCGCAGCGGCTATCAGTGCGCATTCGAATGGAGCACGGACCATGCTCGCGGTCAAGGGACGTTTCGGAGTTCCCGGAGCACGAGGCGCAGGTGCGACCTCAAACCCCCTGGGCGATTTCTGGACCATGCGAACGGTGGGGCCGGAAGGCAGCTTCTTCAACCCGCCTAGCCTTGTTTACCGTGACATGCTGCAAACGGGGCTCGGGATGGCCGACCCGCAGTTGTGCCGTATTTTCGTCGATGAGGTGGGGACTGCGATCAGCCGGCTGAATGAAATGGGGCTGCAGTTCAAACGCAAGGTCCTGGCTGTCATGGAGGCGAACCCCAACTCCGGCGGCACAAATAGTATTGTCTCACTTCAAAAGGCAGTCATTGAGGGCACACAAACTCGTGTGCTGGAGCAGGCCAACATCGTCGATATTGTGGTCGACGGCGACCGATGCGTCGGGGCGATCGGCATTGGTGACGATGGTGACCTGCTGTTGATCGAAGCTGGAGCGGTGATTCTGGCAGCAGGCGGCGTAGGCCAGCTCTTCCGATACAGTTTCAATCCTTCGGGGAACACTGGTGACGCCTATGCCATGGCGTTACGCGCGGGTGCTGCCCTGTTCAACATGGAGTTCATGCAGCAGGGTTTAGCAACCACCTGGCCTACCCAGGCAATGGTGATGCTGTATGAAATGAAAGAACCGTATCGGCTTCTGAATGGTGAAGGAAAGACGTTCGTAAGTGACTACCTTCCAGAGGGAGTGACGATTGAGGAGGTCTCGAAAAAAAAGGCGTACCACTGGCCGGTAAGCTGCCGTGACGAAGCGCTACATCTTGATCGCGCAATAAAGGGCGAGGTGTTAGCGGGGCGAGGAACGAGACACGACGGAGTGTTCCTAGACCTATCCAGGGCGGCGCGTGGGTTCGAGCCGGAGTTGTTTCAAAAATTCATGCTGTCGAAAGGGATTGATGTGGATCGTGACCTGTTACAAGTGCAGGTCCACCATCACACCAGTAACGGTGGCATTCGGATTGACGCGGACGCTCAAAGCAACATTGCGGGCTTGTTTGCCGCCGGGGAGGCGGCAGGCTGGCAAGGTGCGGATCGGCTAGGCGGCACAATGTTGAGTGGGTCGCAGGTTTTCGGCTGGCGAGCCGGTAGCAAGGCGTCGCAGGTCGCATCGAGTCGGCCGAGCACGGGCGTACCGCCGGAAGCAATCGAAACTGTGACGGAGCAGGTCGCAAGATTTTCGGAAACGAAGGGTGACCGGCGCCCACTGGAACTCCGTCGCGAGCTTCAGCGAATCATGTGGGAAACGCTCATCGTAGAGAAAGACGCCGGCACGTTAACACGCGCGAGGGACTACATGACGAAAGCGCGCGAGGACCTCTCGAAGCACCTCAGAATTGCTGAACCCGCAGATCTGGCCCTCGCTTTCGAACAACGAAACCTTCTTGATGTGGCGGAAGTGATTGTCGCGGCTGCGTGCATGCGAACCGAAAGTCGTGGTAGCCACTACCGCCGAGACTACCCAAAGCGTGATGACGTTCATTGGCTTACAAACATCTTCATCACCAAGCACAACGGAACGCTGTCGCTCCAAAAAGAGTGGGTTGGCAGGGAGCACGGGTGGAAAGATGAACCGGGCGACGTCAGGATTAAACCTTGGGGATAACGAACGCCACATCGCCCCACTCACAACTGAAACTGAATATGCACACGGTTGAAAAAAACCGATCGCCAGTGTCGACATGGTGGGTGTTCGCCTTCGGTCTTCTTGCGGTGCTCGGTGCCTTGGTTGTCTTGTCCACAGACGCCATCGGCGCCGCGCGCACGCTGGGAGTACTTGGCATGTTCGGCGCTGCCTTCTTTGTTCCGGATGCGATCCGAGGTGCCTACGCCCGCCTGGCCAGATTGCGTCACGAGCTTTCGTGGTGGCATTGGCTATGGTTGATTGCTCTTCTAAGTTCGCTAGTGTTTCGGATCCGAGATACGCGTGAAATTGAGCATCAGGCGCTGGATTTCTGGGCGCTGTACAGAGTAGCCCTGCTGTTGGTAGTTGCCATGACTCTATGGCGACACCTGCGTGGTACCAGCTGGATTCGACCCGTCTTTCAGGGAATCATCGGCTTGCTGGCGGTTTACGCCCTGGTTGCAATGGCGTCTACAGTCTGGTCAGTAAAACCATCGTGGACCGCGTACAAGTCTGTAGAGTATCTCGTCGATCTGGTTCTGCTGGCCACGATCGTGAGGTTTGCGCCCGACCTGACGCGATACAAAACGCTCCTCGACTGGACTTGGGTGATGATGGCGCTGCTACTGGTCACGGTCTGGATCGGAACATTTGTCTGGCCTGATCGAGCGTTGCTCCGCGGAGGCGACTTACTCGGCCCGCGCATTGCCGGCGTATTTCCCGCACTCGATCAGAATACGGTAGGTGAATATGGTGCGATCCTGGCAATTGTTGCCATGGTGCGCCGCTGGCGAAATCCCAACAGAGCTGGCCGGGTGTTCTACCTTGCAGTGTTCGTGTTTGGCTTGGTCACCCTTTTGCGATCACAAACACGAGTGGCGATCTTCGGGTTCGTTCTCGGAGCCGCGCTGCTCCTTATCATTGGCCGCCGACTTAAAACGCTTGCCCTCCTTGTGGTGGTCGTCGCCTCGCTGTTTGCGTTCACCGATATCGCGAATGTCGCGGAGGGCATTTACAACCGGGGCGACCGGAAGGCTGGCCTGGAGTCTCTCAGCGGCAGGCTGCCGAAATGGGAGCTTGCTTTCGAGCAAATAAGCAAGCGACCAATAACAGGATACGGGGCGTATGCCGCCGAGCGATTCATGCTCGCGCCTCAGATGCGAGGCTTGCGCGACATGAAGAGCACCGACGTCCTAAATACCTATATCGAGGTTTTGAGTGGTACAGGCCTGCTAGGTCTCTTACCGTTTGTGGCGGCGCTTGCCGCGACTTGGTTCTGGCTGATGCGAGCAACGCGGTTCAAACACCTATCGAGTCCCGAGCACCTTCTTGTGCTGGAGTGTTTAGGTGTTCTAGCCATAATCACCGCTCGAACGCTCTCATCTGTAAGGTTAATCAACCACACTGCATTGCTCGGGTTGGTGGTCATAGGATGTGCGGAACTGATCCGGCGCAACTACGCACGGCGGACGGTCAAACGGGCGGGCAACCGGAACGCCGCATCCGCTTGATTCTCCTTACATTCTCGACAGCCGTTTATGAAGATCCTTCTTCTTCACAATTTCTATCAACAGCGCGGAGGAGAAGACGTCGTTGTCGAGCGAGAGCGACGGCTCATGGCCGACGCCGGCCACGAGATCATCACATACTTCCGCAGCAACAGCGAACTACTGCCGGGGCTGACCGGGCGCGCTGCGGCGGCTCGACGCTTACTCTGGTCGAGAGATGTCAAGCGCGAGATTTCTCAGCTTCTACTTCGGGAAAAGCCGGATGTCGCACATGTTCACAATACCTTTCTAATGATTTCGCCTTCAGTGTTTTTGGCCTGCCGTAAAGCAAATGTTCCAGTTGTACACACATTGCACAACTATCGACTGTTGTGTCCGGGAGGTAACCTGCTCCGAGATGGAAAGGTCTGCCGAGAATGCATCACGGGCTCCCTGTTGAGCAGCGTCGCTCATGGCTGTTACCGCGGATCCCGGAGCATGACTGCAGCAGTCGCAACCGGGGTTGCTTTTCATCGTACGCGCGGCACCTGGACACGTGAAGTTGATCGCTTTTTGGCACCGAGCGAATTCGTACGGAAGGTATATGTTTCGGCTGGGCTGCCGTCTCACCTTATCGCGGTGAAGCCACATTTCGTCTACGATCCCGGACCGAATGAAAAGGTGGGAGAGTATGCAATCTACGTTGGTCGACTTTCGCCAGAAAAAGGGGTCAGAACACTAATCAACGCGTGGCGCCGGGCATCGCTCCGGATACCGTTGGTCGTAGTCGGTGATGGCCCGCTGCGTCCCGAACTCGAAGCCGAGGCACCGGCCTGTGTTACGTTTCTCGGAGCGCTGCCGTCGGAACAGACGATTGCGGTCATGAAGCGTGCGCGATTCCTGATATTTCCAAGCGAGTGTTTCGAGACTTTCGGAATTGCAATCGCTGAAGCCTTCGCCTGCTCAGTTCCGGCAGTGTGCTCTCGGTTAGGTGCGATGGAAGAAATGGTTGAAGACGGCCAGACCGGGTTGCAGTTCGCGCCGGGTGACACTGCCGATCTAGCTGCGAAAGTCAGTTGGGCATGGGCAAACAGCCGTGAAATGGCGCGAATGGGAGCCGAGGCTCGGAGAACGTACGAGGCGCGGTACAGTCCGGCGCGCAATCGATACCTGCTTGAATCGGTTTACTATCGTGCGATCGAGGAGCGCCACGGTGTTGAGCGCCCCTTACCGCTCAGCGAAGCCGCATAGTGGTTGGGACTCGACCTTCGCATGTCCGCGCTCCGTGGGTCTCCCGTCTCGAGCAGAATGGGCTTGGGGCCGATGGTAACGGTGCTGCCGGTGATGGAGTAAGTGTTGCCATCGAGGGTGCGATATCGCACGAAGCCCGGGGGAATCGTGTATATGGAACTTCGCGCGACGTTCCACACCGCCTGTGCCAGGTAACCATTGGGCCGGGTCAGAGTGCAGGTGTACACGGCATCGTAGGCCGAGACGCCAGTCCACTTGCAACTTTCGCGCATGGTGGCGCCCACCATCCAGTTATAGGTCTGGCGATAGGCCTTCGCCGGCTTGAGTTCCCTACTTGAGGGAGTCCAAAGCAGGCCCCAACTGTTATTGTCCCAGGCGTACCAGTACGCCCGGCTCATACCGTTGCTCCAATGCAACAGGTAGAAACGAGCGACAAATGCTGCCTGCACATCAGGGTTTCTGATGGTCGCGGCGAAAGCCTTATTGCCCCACGAGCCTTCGGTGTCCCACACCGGTTTTCCGGAAAGGCCGAAGCGGGCCATGATGGATTGAATCGGCTGTGCTCGCTGCGAGTACAGGGTCTCCGGGATTGCGGGACCAGAGCCTCCAACGGAGCTAAACGGGTAGCCGTGCACGGAGACTACATCGATGCCGCGCGTGCCACCAGCCGCCCAATACTGATCCATGTAGCTCGGATTGCCGGAAGGCGACACGATGGTTGCGCCCGGATCGATGGAGCGGATGATGTTGTACATGCGGTTGGTCAAGGTCACCATCTGCGAGACAGTACCGTTGAAGGTGCGATGCGGTTCGTTCCACAGCTCGTACACCTTGATGCGGCCCTTGTAGCGAGTCACCAGAGCGGTGACGAACGAATCCCAATCGGCGGTGTTGCGCACCATGCTAGGGCAACTGGTAACCGTGCCGGTGGAAGTTCTAATTCGGTCGCATTTGCTGGTGTCGGCGGCCGCCCAGCCGGGCACTCCGTCATTGCTCCAGAAGATGGGCATGTTGTGGGTGGCGGCGTCGTTGACCCAGCGGTCTAGGTTGGCCCAGTTATAAACGCCCTTGGAGGTCTCGATGTAAACCCAACGGACGGCGGTGCCTTTCCCCAGCGATCCGAAGGGCACGGTAGGCCACGGATAACTTCGGTTAATGCGATGCATGCCGAACATGGAAGAGGGAACCGCGCCGGAAGGGGGTTCGACCGTTTGGCCATGGAGGGTTGCAGCGCCTGACAGCAAGGCGAAGCACACGGATAACAAGTGGAAGGCTCGAGACATTGGCACGCTATGTGGGCCGCTCGAACTCACCCTTTGGCTTCAGGAAGTGCTTCGCGGCGAATCGTTGTTAGGCAGCTAGGATGGGAAGGGATCAAAGGAAGTTGGCAGTGAAACGGTAACAACAAAAGCCGCCAGGCTATTGCAGCCCGGCGGCTTCCTGTGTCAGCTCGCCTAACGAGCCGTGAAGTAAGAGGTCGACGTTATGGTCGCACCCGAGGCTTCACGGGCCTGTACAGTCACCCTGTGTGAGCCTGGGCTGAGGGTCACATATCTATCGAGCTTGCTAGTCCCATTCAGTGTTACGACTTTCACGCCGTCAACAAACAACGACAGGTAGTTGATTTGCGTTCTGCCAGTCGCGTAAGCCACTACGCGAACCGGAGATGAAACCGTAGCACCCTGGGTCGGAGAGCAGATTCTAACGGTCCCGGCTGTAGTGCTTGGTCCGCAAGCAGCGACAGAGATGGTCTTCGTGGCTGTGCTGGTTGCACCCGAGTTGTCCTTCACGGTTAGTGTCACCGTGTAGGTTCCTGCCGCAAACGTGTGCGCTGCGGTTGTTGATGTTACGGGCACCGATCCATCCCCGAAACTGATCGTGCGAGAGGCGATAGTGCCGTCACCGTCGTAGCTACCCGACGAATCCAGGAACACATTCAGGGGAGCATTACCTGTGGTCGGCGTGGCCGTCAACACTGCCGTGGGTCGCACGTTCGGCTTCGAGACTGTGACGGTCTTTGTAGTCGTCGAGCTAGCGCCCGCGTTGTCAGTCACCGTCAGCGTGACCGCGTAGGTTCCCGCCACACTGTAGGTATGGGTTGCCGTGGTCGATGTGACGGCGGCCGAGCCATCGCCGAAAGTGATGGATCGCGAGACGATAGTGCCGTCTGCATCGGAACTGCCGGAGGAGTCGGCACTGATCGTTACGGGCGCCGTGCCTGTCGTGGGCGTAACTGCCAGCACGGCTGTCGGTGCGGTGTTGGCGCTTGACACGATCACAGTTTTCGTAGTTTTTGCGGTCGTTCCAGAGTTGTCCGTGACGGTCAGCGTCACGACGTAAGTGCCAGGGGTGTTGTACGTATGGCTGGCGTTGGGCAAGGAAATGGTTGCGGAGCCGTCTCCGAAGTTGATGGTCGAGGAGGCAATGCTTCCATTGGAGTCATAGCTCCCAGTTCCGTCGGCCACGACTTCAAGCGGCGCTTTACCCGACTGCGGGGTAACGGTGAGCACAGGAGTCGGCGCTCCTGTCGAGGTTCCGGTTTCGAGCAGGATGGGCTTGGGGCCGATGGTGACGGTGCTGCCGGTGATCGAGTAAGTGTTGCCGTCGAGGGTGCGGTATCGCACGAAGCCCGCCGGGACTGTGTAGGTGGAGGTTCGCGCTACATTCCACACAGCTTGGGCCTGGTAGCCATTGGCACGCGTCAGGGTGCAGGTGTACACAGCGTCGTAGGCGGAGACGCCTGTCCACTTGCAACTCTCGGGCATGGTGGCGCCCACCATCCAGTTGTAGGTCTGGCGGTAAGCGTTCGCTGGCTTGAACTCGCCACTAGTGCTGTTCCAGAGCAGGCCCCAACTGTTGTTGTCCCAGGCGTACCAGTAGGCCCGGCTCATGCCGGCACTCCAATGCAACAGATAGAAACGGGCAACGAATGCCGCCTGCGCATCGAGATCCTTGATCGTAGCGGCGAAAGCCTTATTGCCCCAGGAGCCTTCGGTGTCCCACACGGGTTTTCCGGAAAGACCATAGCGGGCCATGATGGACTGAATCGGCTGCGCTCGCTGCGAGTACAGGGTCTCCGGGATTGCGGGACCAGAGCCTCCAACGGAGCTAAACGGGTAGCCGTGCACGGAGACTACATCGATGCCGCGCGTGCCACCAGCCGCCCAATACTGGTCCATGTAGCTTGGGTTCGCGGAAGGCGACACGATGGTTGCGCCCGGATCGATGGAGCGGATGATGTTGTACATGCGGTTGGTCAAGGTCACCATCTGCGAGACAGTACCGCTGAAAGTGCCATGCGGCTCGTTCCACAGCTCGTACACCTTGATGCGCCCCTTGTAGCGAGTCACGAGGGCGGTAACGAACGAATCCCAATCGGCGATGTTGCGCACCATGCTAGGGCAACTGGTGACCGTGCCCGTCGAGGTGCTGATCTGGTCGCAGTTGCTGGTATCGGCGGCCGCCCAGCCGGGCACTCCGTCATTGCTCCAGAAGATGGGCATGTTGTGGGTGGCGGCGTCGTTGACCCAGCGGTCCAGGTTGGCCCAGTTGTAAACGCCCTTGGAGGTCTCGATGTAAACCCAACGAACGGCGGTGCCTTTCCCCAACGATCCGAAAGGCACGGTGGGCCACGCATAATGCCGATTGATGCGATGCATGCCGAACATGGACGAGGGAACTGCGCCGGCAGGGGGTTGGATGGTCTGGGCTTGTACGGTTACAACGCCCAGCAGCAGGGCGAAGAAAGTCGACAAAATGTGGATAACTCCACGTCTACCGCGATGATTTCGCATTCAGGACTACACTCCTGGGTTCTTTTTCGTTCTTATGGAGCAATCATGCGGTCCAGTGTCGAATTCACAAATCGGACCAAGGCCTTAGCGGGGTGAGGCAAAGGCCTGCCTTGTCCTACGGTTTTTGCGTACTCCTCGACCGAGGCAAAACACTGTCCCGGAGAGCCAACCAATGAGGCGCACGCGGATACTGGGCTTTAGGCATGCGGATACTCGGCTTCAGGTTGGAGCCGATAAGTATCGAACCACGAGGTATCTGGAAGACAACGAAGAGGCTCAGAGAACAGTCCCAGTACAAGCCTCCGGGGAAGACAACCATGCTTTTGACTGACTTGCTCGCTCATTCGGCGGAACGGTTCCCGGGCAAAGCCGCACTGGTGTTTCCGGACGACAGCATTTCGTTCGGCGCACTGCACGAGCAGAGTGACCGGGTGGCTTCACGACTTAGCAAATTGGGGATCGGGCGCGGCTCTCGCGTAGCTGTGCTCGATGAAAGCAGCGTTGCCGCGGTGATCTTCTTTTGGGGATCTCTCAAGGCCGGCGCACATGTGGTAGACGTTCCATACGTCGCGGGAGTAGAGACAATTGCGGATATTCTGGACGAGGCAAAACCTGCTGCGATCGCCACCTCAGAGCGTTATCTTAATCAGCTATGGACCACTCATCCGGAGTGCCTTCCATCTGTTGTGCTCACGCGGACAGAGCTGCAAGGACGTTGGTCCTTGCACTCCCATTCACTCGCTGAGATCACTGCCACCGAACCGGCCACCGTTCCGGCCCCTGATCCAACATCGCGCGATGTTGCCCTGATCATTTATACGTCCGGTAGTACCGGCCGCCCAAAAGGAGTGATGCTGTCACACGACAATCTAATCTCGAACATCACTGCCGGTAGCGAAGCGATTGGACTCAGCAGCGACGACAGCATCCTTCTGGTCGTGCCGTTGCATTTCATTCATGGACGCATGCAGCTACTAACACATGCCCTTGTGGGTGGCACGATGTTCTTTTCCACGGGATTCCAGTTCCCGCAGCGAGTTGTGGACGATTTGGCCAGGTATAGGGTGACGGGATTTTCCGGTGTGCCATACCACTATTCGCTATTACTGAAGTACTCGCATTTAGTGAGCACACGTCTCCCCCGGCTTAGGTACGTTCTCGTGACAGGCGGTGCGATGTCCGCCCACGGGCTGCAAGCGTTGAGGGCGGCTTTGCCGAAAGTCTCAATTCACATCGCCTACGGTCAGACGGAAGCTTCGCCTCGGATTACTCATCTGCCTCCTTCCGAGATAGAGTCACGGCCAAATTCATGCGGCATGCCTCTTCCATGCGTACGTCTAGAGATTCTCGACGGCAGTGGGGTCCCCCTGCCGCCTGGTGAGATCGGGGAGGTCGTAGTTAGCGGACCCGGCGTGATGTGCGGGTACCTCTCTGGTGACGAGATCACAACGGGGAGAATCGACCGACTGGGCCGATTACATACGGGCGACTTAGGCAGGCTTGATAGCGAAGGATACTTATACCTCGTCGGCAGGTCGTCGGATCTCATCAAGGTGGCTGGCGAGCGAGTATTCCCGCGCGAGATCGAAAGCGTTCTCGAGACGCATCCCGCGATCAGCGAGGCTGCAGTATTTGGCCTGCCCGATGATCATCTGGGAGAAAGAATTGTGGCCTGCGCGGTCCTACACCCCGGGCGAACGGTGGATGTTGTCGGCCTGCGCCAGCATTGCCTACGTTCTCTTCCGCTCGTGCGTGTACCCAGGGAGGTTGTCCTTACCGAGGCTTTGCCGAAAACCAGCTCCGGCAAGATAGACCGAAGTAAACTTGCCGCGCATTACCATGACAGGAGTGCTGCAAAGAAGATCGCGGCGTGATCTCGGCTTCAAAGGCATCCAGCAACTGAAAGACATCGGAAGAAAAGTAGGTGCTTGGTGAAATAGTGCCACGTGCTTCTTCACGAAGGGCTCCCGAGAACGGGGAGCCCTTTTCGTTTGCGCGGATTGTTGTTGTCGGTAGGCCTGCCTAGTAATAAGCGTCAGGGCAGCTCGGAAGTGGCTTGCACTGCCTCAGGCTCAGTCACGTTCTGCATTTAGAATGGGGCCATGCAGTACAGAGCCCTGGCTACCGACTATGACGGGACATTAGCCACTCACGGTGTTGTTGATCAGGAAACGGTCAGGGCACTCGAGTTGTTTACCGGCTCAGGGCGCATACTCATTATGGCCACGGGCCGCGAACTTTCTGACCTGAAGCGCGTGTTCCCCCATTTAGGTCTTTTCGCGCGCGTAGTGGCCGAAAACGGCGCACTTCTCTACGATCCAGTTCAAGACCGGCAAACGTTGCTGTCTGGAGGCGCTTCGCCTGTTTTCGTGGCCGAGTTACGCCGCCGAGGGGTGCCAATTTCTGTCGGACGCGCAGTAGTGGCGACTGTTGAACTACACGAACGGGCGGTGCGAGAAGCTATCGAGAACACCGGAATTCCCCTCAGCCTCAGCATGAACAAAGGGTCGATAATGGTGCTCCCCTCTGAAGTGAGTAAGGCGACGGGGCTGAGGAAAGCACTCGTGGAACTCGGTATCACCGAAGACGCTGTGGTCGGCATCGGTGATGCCGAGAACGACATCGAGTTCCTTGAAGCGTGCGGTTGTGGTGTCGCTGTTGCTAACGCACTGCCGGTCGTCAAGTCACGAGCCCAGCTAGTCACCAGAGGCGCTAATGGCGCCGGCGTTGTTGAGGTCATACATCACTTGCTGAGGACCGGCTGCCTGCCCTGCGACCGCAGCGTGAGCGAGTTCTTTGTGCCGGAATGAGCGAGCATGCGAGAGCCGGACCTCGCATAGCTCACCAATCAGTGTCCCTGCCCAACGATAAACATTCTGCTGCTTAACGACGGAGCGCATGTGGCGCATGCGAGTTTTGCGCTGCGCCGGGTCCATTTCGATCGCGCGGAAGATGGCGTCAGCCACGCTTTCCGTGTCGTAAGGATTGACGATAAAAGCGTCAGTTAGCTCGCGCGCAGCGCCGGTGAACGGACTGAGTATAAGGGCACCATCTTCGTCAGTGCGGCTGACGAGAAACTCTTTGGCAACCAGGTTCATTCCGTCGTGAAGAGAGGTGACGAGACACACGTCTGCGGCTCTATAGAAGCGCTCGACCTCGGCGTGATTGTGATGCCACTTGCGGAAGAGAATGGGCCGCCAGTTGCCAGACGTAAAGCGTCGATTGATGCGCTCGCACTCTTGCTCCACTTCTATAAGAAAGTCGTGGTAGCGCTTAACGTCAGTGCGGCTAGGGGCGCCGATTTGAATGAAGCTAAACTTACCCTGGTACTGCGGGTACTTTTCAAGAAATCGCTCGACCGCGAGGAACCGCTCGAGAATGCCCTTCGTGTAGTCCACGCGGTCGACGCCAACACCGATATAAAGAGCGTCGGCACCGATCTCTTTCAGTAAAGTGGCCTGATGCACGTGAAAGGTATGCGAGGAAGAGGACTCCGCTGAATCGGGGAAGTCCACGCTGATCGGAAAAGGCCGCACAACTGTGCTGTGACCTCGCTGGCACACAGCAAAGCGCTCCCACTCGATGCGCGCTTCGAGTGCGGCGTTCACAGTTTCCAGGAAGTTGTCGCAGTGTGCCTGAACATGAAAGCCGATAAGATCAGCCCCGAGCATGCCCTGCAGCAGTTCGTTCTGCCACGGGCAGATGCCGAAAGCCTCCGAGTTAGGCCAAGGAATGTGCCAGAAAATACCGACGCGCGCATCGGGGCGGCGCTCCCTGATTAGCTTGGGCAGGAGCGCGAAGTGATAGTCCTGCACAATTACGACCGGTTGTTCGGTATCGGCCATCTCTTCGAGCACGGCTTCGGCAAACAGCGCGTTCACTGCTTTGTACTGCTCCCAATCAGCCGCGCGGAACGTGGGGCGCGTGTGTGCGATATGGCAGAGCGGCCAGAGTCCTTCGTTGGAGAAACCGAGGTAGTAACCCTTTTCCTGTTCCTTGTTCAGCCAGACGCGGCGCAACGAGTAGCGGGGGTTCTCTGGGGGAACACGGAGGCGATTCCTGCGGTCTACGGTTTCACGGTCGGCACTGCCACTGCCATGGGCAACCCATGTGCCATCGCATGCACGCAGAATCGGTTCCAGTCCAGTAACGAGGCCGCTTGCAGGCACGATTGTCTTAATCGAACGGCCGTCACGCATGTGCATATACGGTTCGCGGTTGGCGACGACAAACAACCGACTCCCTTTTAACTTCGTTTGCAGACATACGGCAAGGCGCTCCGCGGTCCAGGATGACTCAGCGCTGTCGCGCAGGCGGGCCTCGCGTTCAGCAGACGCGCGTGCATCAGCCAGAGTCTTGGCGAAGAATGCCGCCTCGTGCGTCAGCGCACCGAAAATTTCGGCTGAAGGCGGGGTGCCTTCGGGAGTGCGACCGTGGCGCAGTTCGCGCATCCACGCGGTCGTGCGTGAGATGGGCCTCATAACGCTGCGCTGGAAGACCAGAAGTGTTATCAGTGTCACCAGGCAGACCTGCACTCCGAGGCGAACCGATGTTTCTCGCCAGGCGCGCCAAGTGGAGGCGGTTATGTAGCTGGCGTCGTGAACGACGAGCAAGCCACCAATCACCTTGCCATCTTCATTGTGCAGTGGATCGGCGCAAAAGTGGACAGACTTACCGTCCATCCGAGTGAATTGGCCGAGTCTGCGGTTTTCGGCCATCGCTCGTGCGACCAGAGGCAGTTCATCTGGAATCTTCGACGCGAGCGATGACGAGATGGCGATGGCGGGTGTTTGCTGATGTTTGAAAACCGCAACGCCGACCAGGTGGTTGTTGTTACGTCCGAATCGCTCGACGGTACGCGAGATTGGTGCCGTCGCGTTCGCCGCCAGCAGCGTTTCGATGTTTTGCTCCAGGCTTTCGGCGAAGACCTCTGCGCGCTTTTCAAGTTCGCTCCGGAAACTGCGTTTTTCCTGCTTTATCTGGTAGTAGGAGGAAAAAACAGAGACGAGCAAGAGGCAAATCACAAGCAAAGAAATCAGGCGCAGCACTAGTCGCACAGAGTACCTCCTCGGTCGCGTCCACCTACCAGATCTCAGCTGCGCATCGCGCCGAAATGGCGCAGCAAGCGGCGCGGCTCGGAATCCGGTTCTCCGCTGTTCTCGCTCTTACGCGGCTGACATCAGGGTCTTCGATGTTGCCAAGGCGCTTGTTCCAAGCGTGCGTGGATCAAGACTGCCCATCAGAAGATTAAGGAGACAACTGAGGGCAGAGTACTAGAGAGAACGTTTCTTCTGGCCTAAGCGAACTACTTACGCGACTGCCTAGAATTCTCCTAGTGAAGAGCCGGAAGAAGAAACACGTGTTGTCCGAGAAAAAAGCCACGGCTTGCACCGTGGCTTTTTTGGGGACGGACTGAATTTTCCGAGAGGTGGAACCTTCTCGGTCGATGCAAGCGTTACTCCGTATCGACTCGAACTATGGTGGGATCGGGTAATCCCGACACGCCCGAGTATGCGACGGCACCAAGGTATCTGGTATTCGCAGCCAGTCCACTGAACGTAAGATTGATTGATCCAGTTGCACCCGTAGTCGCCGTTCCCGGAGCCGAAACGGTCATATTGCCGACATCGTTCGAGCCGAGCAGCCAGGAGAACAACGTGAAGCTCGCGGTGTCGGGCACGCCGAAGCCATGCACGTAAACCGTATAGCTTCCCGCCGCCGGGTTGACCAGGTTTACTTCTTCCGCGGAAGTACCGCCTGCACTCGATCCCACCAGAGTGCTGCCCCTATAGACGTACAGGTCTAAATCGCTGCTTGGCGACACGTTTTCATCGAATAGCGAGAACCTTGCGTAGGTGGTGCCCGCCGCGATGGTAACGGGAAGGGCCACAACGCCCGGTCCTCCGATTACAAACGTGTCGGTGGGATCGTCGGAGATTGATTGGCTCGTGGTCTCCGCTGGTATGAGACCGCGTGCCGTTCCAGCGAACGGGCCGTCGTACCCGAACCTAACGTTGTAGCTGATCGGCGCGCCTGTTCCGGACACCTGCAGTGGTGCCGCGAGGCCCACTGGACGCACGGTGACAGGGATGCGGACCTGGTTCGTCCCTTCCGACCACGTCAACTGCCCCGCAGTGTAGCTGTTTAGGGCAGCTGAAGTGCGTGTGAACGTCACTTCGTATGACTTGGTCTGACCCGGGTTCAAGGTGAGCGATGCAGGACTTACACTGGTGTTGACGCCCGATATTCCCGCTACCGAAGCTGTATATGTCGCTGGGGATTGACCAACATTAGTTACCTTGCGTTTGACTTTCTGAACGCCAGCCATGTCGCCGATTGCGATTGATGGGACGTTCAAGTCGCTTGCGTCGAGTGAGAATCCCGCCTTCTCCAATGTTCCGCAGGTAGACGCCGCCACGCCGGTCGTCGTGCCGCAGAGAAACGCAAGCCAGTCGTCGAAACCGGAGTTGTAGACCAATCCGGGATTCACTGCCTTGTTAGGGACGACGTGTCCGGCGCCTTGGCGGAATATGACAAGCGGGTGAGTGTTCGGACCGTCCAGGATGTCAGACGCGCTGGTCATGAGCGCCGACTTGATCGCCATCGGCGTCCAGTCCGGATGCTGCTGTTTCAATAGCGCGGCGATGCCGGCGATGTGCGGTGCAGACATCGATGTGCCGCTGTAAACATTGAAGGAGAAGCCGTGATTTCCAGGCGGTGCCACCGAGGCCAGTATGTCCTGACCGGGCGCGATTACGTCAGGCTTCAGCAGATCGCCACCGCCGGCAGCCAAGGGTCCGCGGGAAGAAAACGAAGCGGTGAAAGGTGCTTGAACATCGAACAAGATCGTTGCCTGGTTGATAGTTGCCGTCGCGCCGGGCGTAGCTGCATAGGCCTTAACTGCTGCGCGGTCGGAGTCCGCCAAGTGGACGGTTGGAACAAAGTGAAAATCAGCGTTCAACGAACTGGGGCTGGTATTAACGAGCAGCACGCCCGCACCACCGGCTTGCAGAACAGCCAGGCTCTTGTTAACGCGAGCGGTGACTCCGCGATCACAAACCACGATCTTTCCGGCTACCTTTGCGGGATCCAGAACTGGCGTTCCGCCGTTGTCGACGGCTGCGAAGCAGAGCCTCACCGCTGTGGGATCAGCTCCAGGCAAGCCTGCTGCCGCTGCATCAATCAGAGGCCGAGGACCGAGCGCGGAAGCAACCGACGCGCCGGTGTAAGACGAGCCGTTGCCCAGTGTTGTCGTTGCTTGCCCGTTCCGATTGTGAGTACCGGCCGCTACGGTTGTAAGCCAAGGACCCGGGTGCGCAACGGTGCTTGTGGTTGGACCGCTGTTGCCGGCCGAAGCTGAAACGAATACGCCGGCATCCGCAGCGAATAGGAACGACACCTCCGCGGGGTCCAGGAAGTTGGTTTGAGATCCGCTGACGGAATAGTTTATGACGTCGACACCATCCGCAACGGCCTGATCTATGGCGGCCACCAAGTCAGAAGTGAAGCCGTTCGATTGTGAGGCGTCCTGGTTAGACCACAGGGCTTTGTACACCGCGATCCGGGCGCGTGGAGCCATGCCGCTGGTGGTTCCGAGTACGGCCGCTGGGCCATTTGTAGTCACGTTGTAGTTTCCGCCAGCAGTTGACGATGTGTGCGTGCCGTGGCCGTTGTAGTCGCGGGGGGACGCAAACTCCCAGGGCCGCTGAGTCTTCAGCCCGGCGTTGCCGCCCCATGCTGCATTGAAATATTGGGCACCGATGAGTTTCTGGTTGCAGTTTGAAGCGGTGAATTGCTCGCCCGGCACACACTTGCCGTGCCATCCAGAGATCTGCTGGTAGCTTAGTTTCCCGTCCTTTGAAGCGTTGCCGTTCGCTCCGGTTCGGTCGCTGTAACTGAGACTTTCCGGCCACACGCCGGAGTCCACTACGCCGATGATGATGTTCTCACCGGCGTTACCCACGCCGCCCACCTGTTGCCACAATCCTCCGGGCTCGTTCAGTTTGAGGAACGTCGGCGTGTTGGACGTGTCGGCGAATTGGAGTTCATCCTTCGTAACGGCCACAACGCCGGGGGCCGATTTTATAGCCGCTGCTTGCGCGGGGGTTAATTCCGCAGCAAAGCCGTTGAAAGAGTAGCGGTAGTCGTAAATCTTGCGCCCGCCACCCGCGCTCCTAAGAGCGCCATTGTGCCGTTCATCCAAATAGGAGACGTAAGCGACGACCTGAGGTGATGTGGGATCGATCTTGCGTCCTCTTGCCGGCTTCGTTGCTGCCAGACCAGAAATGCCGCCCCTGTAGGACACGACAGGGGAATCGACCATCTGCACGATATAGACATTGTTCTGAGCTTTTCCGCGCCGTCTGACTGTGTCCGGCGCTGAATCTTGGGCGCTGATTTCCACTGTGCTGAACAAGATTGCCAGCACAGTGAGCATGTAAACCGAACGTTTCATCGGGTGCTCCTCAGGCAAGAATGTGACTTTAGGTCACGCCAGCATCGCTGGCGCAGTGCCACAGGCGGGGCCGAGAAACGCTCCTGCAGCCCAATGGTGCTTACCGAGTTGCTTCACGGTCCTTTCGCAACCTGTTCGGACCGAGGGCTGTACGACAGCAGTTACACCGGCCAGCATCTCGGATGTAAGTAGGACAGAGTGGGTTTTCTAGGTTTCGGTCGAGATTCAAAGGAGGGGCTAAGCTGCCGTGGAGCTCAGATTGGGGATGGGAATCGAGGCGCGCACGCACGTTCCGCGATCGGCTATAGAACTTACATTGAGAGTCCCTCCCAGCAGTTCAGCCCGCTCTCGCATCGACCGAAGGCCAAAGTGCGTGTCGCCGGAGTTTGTAACCTCGGCGAGCGAGAATCCGCGTCCGTTATCCTGGATGGTAAGCTCCAGACGGGATTGCCGTAGTCGAAAGCAGATGGCTGCTCGTGTTGCGCCGGAATGACGAGCCGTATTCGACAACGCTTCCTGAACAATCCGATAGATGGACATTTGCGTGGCGACCGGCAGGGATAAATGCTTGACGTCCTCCAGATCCAAAGTCGCGGCAATGCCATAGCTTGACTGCCAATCAAAGATCAGGTTTTGCAGCCCCGCCTGCAGCCCATCCCGCATATCCAGACCGGTGAGACCTCGCGTAAACCGACCGACTTCTTTCAGAACGCGCGAGGCGATTGCTTTCAGGCGGCGCGCATGAGCCTGCGCCTCTCGAACGGACTTCACATCTGCGATGTTTGACAACCCTATGGCCAGAGCAGTGAGTAGCTGAGTTGCGCCGTCGTGCAACTCGCGCGCACTTCGCTGACGTTCCCGTTCCTCTGCCCAAACGATCTGCTCCTGGAGCGCAACGGACCTCTCCCGTTCCTTTGACGTGGGGTGAAGAACATGTACGCACACGCCTGAACCGCAGGCGTACACTTCACCTTCAAATATACCGAGGTTAGGAATATCGGCGGAAAAGTGAACACGACGTGATTGCTTCGCGCTCAAGCGCAAAGCGTGGAACATGTTCGTGCCTATGATGCTCGGGAACTCGTCCCAGATTATCTTTCCTATTAGGTCGTCACGGCTGCGAGACCACAACTCCTCAAAGCGCCTATTCACGTATGAGAATCTCCACTGTTCGTCCAGCGCGAATACCCCGTCACTGACTGAATCCAGAAGTTCGGAGATCCGCTCGCCCGCAACCTGAAGTGCGCGTTCGGCGTGCTTGCTTTTCGTCGTGTCATGGAAGATCAGCCAGAGGGCACCGGGTTCTGCGGGACAAGCTCGAATACGAAACCACCTCTGAGTGTGCTCATGGTAGTGCTCGGCCTCGGTACAAGCTCGATCTCGGATCGCCCTAGTCAGTGCGTCCTCAACCGCGCGTCCTTGAAGTTCGGGAACGACATAGCTATACAGCTCTCCCACTGCGTCGGCTTGGCTTATGCCGGGCGCATGATCGGTGATCCCTCTGAATTGAGTGATGCGAAGGGATTCGTCTAGCACCAAGAAGCCGTCAACCCAGTCCTCAGTCCGGCTGAAGCCCGTCTCGCTTGCTGGAGTCCTTTTGGCAGACATGTTCGGCTACTCACGACTAATACGCCGGCAACGGATGCGGCATCCAAAGGGGAATGATGTAAGGGAAGCATCTTGACTGACATGTGTTGGCACCCAGTCCAAAAAGAAGGCGCTTAAGTCGAGATGTGGCCTGGTTTGAACACCAAGATTGGACAAACAGCGCTGGGGTAAGAACCCTGTTCGTCAGAATAGCCGAGGCAAGCCAAGTCCAAAACCGGTTGCAGGGGAGAACTCTGGACTGTAAACATGTTGCATGGTCATCCATGCCACTCGTCGATCATTTACTTCTCGTAGGCGTCTCTTTCCGATATTCGCATTTCTTACGGTTCTGGTTCTTGCGCCAGCAACGCTGATGGCGCAGCAGATCACGACTAGTGGGAGGCCGGCTCAGCTCGATGTGAGGGCTGCGGGGGAGGCAAGCATCCGGGTCACACTGAAGCCTGTGGATCTGCGTGAGATTCCCGCTAATCCCGCAGTGGTGGATCGGGAGTATCCTTCGCCTGCTATGAGTCTTCGCCAGATCACGGCTCCTCTGAAGCGGAAGGTTGGTACGTTGAACGTGGAGGTACGACCGAATCCGCTGACGTTGGTTGTGACCAGCGCGAAGGGCGAGCTTGTGCAGGAGATTGTGTTCGAGAACGATGGGAATCTTACTTTCAAAACTGGCAATTCGCCGATCCTCGGAATGGGAGAAGGCGGGCCGCGCCCGGAGCGCGGAAAGTCGTGGCGCGAACAGAAGGTGCAGTTTGATCGGCGCGGTTTGCTGGACATGATGGAGCCGCGCTGGCAGAGCGATATGTATGGCTCTCGAAACCCTGTCGCGATGCTGCTTGGCACCGAGGGCTGGGGAATCTTTGTAGCGGCACCCTGGGTGCATGTGGATTTGCGCAACGCGGAACGGGGCGTCTTCATGCCTTTCAAACCGACAGGGAAGGAAGCTGCGCCACAGAATGCTGAGAATCAGCAGCAGAACGCGGGCAAGGGACTTCCGCCGATCGACAAAATCGTGCCGGGGCTATACGACTTTTTCATCTTCGACGCGCACGATCCAGCAAAGGCGCTGAAGGATTATTCAATGATCACCGGTCCGGCAGTGATGCCGCCAAAGTGGGCACTCGGCTTCATGCAGTCGCACCGGACGCTCGAAGATGAAAAGCAGATGTTGGGCATCGTCGATACATTCCGTTCGAAGAACATCCCGATCGACGCAGTGATCTACCTCGGCTCCGGTTTCTGCCCACGCGGCTGGAACAAGCCGCAGCCATCGTTTGAGTTCAATCCGGAGGTATTCCAGCGCGATCCGAAGCTCGTTTTGGCTGACATGCACGAAAGGAACGTGAAGGTAATCGTGCATACGGTGCCTTGGGATCGAGACAAGTTGCCCACACTGCACGGAACGATTCCCGCCAAACCCGACGAGAAGCTCGATTCGTCACACATCCAGAACTACTGGACACAACACGTTTCGTTGATCAAGGCGGGCATCGATGGATTCTGGCCGGACGAAGGGGACTGGTTCAATCTGCACGAGCGCATCAAGCGCCATCAGATGTACTACCAGGGATCGCTGTGGACGACGCCAAATGTTCGACCGTGGAGTTTGCAGCGGAACGGGTACCCGGGCATCGCGCAGTGGGGCGGCTGGGTGTGGTCGGGCGATACCGAATCTTCGTGGAAGACGCTCGAAGCTCAAATCGCCGTCGGACTCAACTACTCACTCAGCATAGGGCCGTACTGGGGCTCGGACATCGGCGGGTTCTACCCGAACCGCGAACTGACGGGCGAGCTGTTTGCGCGGTGGTTTCAACTGGGCGCGTTCAACGGATCGTTCCGCTCGCACGGACGAACCTGGTGGACACGCTTGCCGTGGGGGTGGGGCCTGTCGGATATGGGGCCTCGCGAGCACGGCAATACGAATGCTCCGCTGCCGGAAGATAGCCCGAGGCAGATTCCGCAATCCGAGATGAACAATCCGGCGATCGAGCCAGTCGCTCGCAAGTACGCGGAGCTGCGCTATCAACTAATGCCGTATACGTACACGCTTGCGTGGGAAGCAAGGAATAACGGGCTTCCGCTGCAACGAGCGCTGTGGCTGCACTATCCCGATGATGAACGAGCCCGCGGTGTGGGGGACGAGTTCTTATGGGGACGCGACCTGCTGATCGCGCCGGTCTATAAGAAGGGGGTGACTTCGCGCGAAGTGTATCTGCCGAAGGGCGAATGGTACGACTGGTGGACGAATACGAAAACGACGGGCGGACGGACCGTAAGCCGCGACGTTGATCTCGCCACAATGCCGATTTACGTGCGCGCGGGTGCGATCATACCGTTCGACCCCGTTCGTCAGTACACTGCGCAAGAGGTGGACGAGCCGACGACGCTGAGGGTGTATCGCGGTTCGAATGGCGAGTTTACGCTCTACGACGACGACGGCGTCAGCCAGGAGTACCTGACCGGCAAAGGCACATGGACGCGCATCACCTGGAACGATGCACAGCGTCAACTGACGCTCGAGCCGGGCGCTCCCGCCGGCATGACGAACGTCACGGCGAAACGCACTTTTCGCGTGCAGGTGTTGCCGGACGGCAAGACCACTACGGTGAACTATACGGGGAAGCGAGTTCGGGTGAACCTGTAGCCGGGATGCGGAATGCGGTCGGGGAAGTTGAGCATCTGCGTAGCTCAACTTCCCCGAGCTGTAATGGCGCTACTGTATAGCCGAGCAGGTGCCCTTCGCTTTTGAGTGGTTGATCGTAACAGGAACCGGGTTTGGCGCTAACGCTTCCCACTCCTGGACGCCGAGCGCGGCGTTCGTCTTGCCATCAGTTGAGGCATTCAGAACCGCACGGAGGCACGAAGTTGTCACCGGACCGAACGACACTTCGTTGAAGTCAGTTGTCGAACTGTTGTAAGCCGAGGCGTTCGGCACACTCTGCCATGCCGATCCGGTCCAGTATTCCAGGTGCCAGTCCTTCGGTGCGGCAACACCGTCTGCAGAGCCAGGTCGCCGATCAGCCCAGAACAGAATGCGGGAACCGTTGAGAGTGACCGGCTTGTCCCACTCATATACAAGCGTGTAGCTCGGGGCATTGTTCGTTCGGTTCCAGCTACCCCACATCTGCGGTGGCAGCGGATTTCGGGTGGTGCGTCCGTCATTCAGAGCGGCGATCCAATACTGCACCGGGATCGGTTCGTTCGACGCCGATGCCCTGGCAGCCGGTGCGATGTTGCGCTGCGGCGGAAGAGTCGTCGGCCGGGCCGGAGTCGGTTCGGTCTTCCGCAGACGGGCAGGTTGCACGTTGTCATCCCACTTGACTTCATCAATCGCGACGCTCCTGCGAAAGTGGCCGCCATCCTTCGCGTCGGCCGTGTGATACGCGATGTACCACTTGCCCTTGAACTCCACGATGCCGGGGTGAGATGTAGTCGACGACACCGGAGCCAGCATCACGCCCTGGTAAGTCCACGGTCCCAGCGGAGAAGTTGCCGTGCCCCACGCGATGCAGGCGTGATACAGAGCAGGCGTACACTCCGAATCAGGACCGGCGTTGTTTCCCGCGTAAACCATGTAGTAGGTGCCCTTGCGCTTGAAGAACCAAGGCGCTTCGAAGAAGCCCTTGAGGGTGGTGACCGAGACCACGTCTCCCTTCAGTGTCACCATGTCCTTTTCGAGTTCCACGCCTCGCAACTGGCCGAACGTTCCCCAGTACATGTAAACACGTCCATCGTCGTCGATCAGCACCGTCGGATCGATGTTCTGCATTCTGGCCGAAGCCGGTAGCGACTGCGAAACGATCGGACCCGCCGGATGCGCATCGGTCCACGGACCGAGCGGTGTATCGGAAACTGCGACACCCACACCGAAGCCGTCGCGGGTTGTCGGGTTCGCTTGCATCACCGGCGCGTAGAAGTAGAAGCGTCCGTCCGCTCCCTTCACGATCTGGCTGGCATAAGCGCGCCCGGGCGCGGCCCATTTGAACACCTGTTCCGGGCGCAGCACACTGGGGTAGTGGACCCACTCCTTCGACGCTGGGTCCTTCGTCGCCAGCACCTGCCACTCCTTCATGATGAAGTCGTTGCGGCCCTCAGGCGCCTCGTCGCGACCAGCCAGAATGTAAAGGGTGTCACCCACCACAAGTGGCGCGGGATCGGCCGAGTAATAGGCTCCATCAGAAAGGATGGGGTTGTGATCCGCATGAATCGCTCTGGGCGTGAGATTAGAAGGAACCGGAAAGCTCGGCCCAGAACCGGCCTTCGGTTCTTTTGCCGAAGGCTGCGCATTCGGCGACGAGGCTGCAGCCAACAACGTCAGGGACGCTATGCAAACATAGCCAAGTAAAAATAGAGTTGAACGTTTCATAATCGGTGCCGATCCGTGGCAGCGTGGGGCAAGAGTGTTCGTGAGGAATAAAGCTGCTATAACTTTCGGCTTGTCCGAACATTCCGTCATCGAGCGCTGCCTACGATGTAAGCTGATGCGACACGACGTGCAAACGCACGATCGCGAATGACACGGTGCTGCCATCGGGCGCTGCATCGGTCTGAACGTCGTGTACTCCTGCATCATCTACTACCAATCCCGAACCGTCTACGAGTTTTGGTCTTCAGCGCCACAACGCCTCAGCGATCCATTCCTATTGACCTTCCGCTCCGTCCAGCTACAATGGCTGGCATCATCAGGCAAACGTTATCCCACTCGCGACCGGCGTGACCGGACGAGCAGCAAAGGGGTTTTTGAGGTGACTAAAGTAAACGGTTTCTCGCGTTTTGTACTGGCCACGATGCTTCTCAGCTCCGTGCTGGCGTTCGCGCAGTTCGGCCAGCCGGGCAAGTCCATCGGCAAGATATCGATACAAGGCGAACTCATCGTCATGGAGTTAGACGAAGGCGCGCTCGGCCATGCCAACCTCTTTGATCTCGCCGGCCGCACCCTGCGCTTCACTCCCGGTCCTGCGGGTTATAAAGTCGAAAACCTCGCGCTCGTCTGGGACGCCGAGTTCGGCCCCGAAGTGAAGGACTCCGAAGTGAAGCTAAACAAATTAAGCTTCCCTTTCTCGGGTAAAAGTTGGGACGCGTTCACCCTTGCCGACACCGGCGTAATCAGCTTCGGTCCGGGCGGGCGTGCTCAAGGCGCAGACCCACGAGGCCAGAGTCCGCGCTCGTCCGCGGGTTTGCCGTTGGAGCGCTTCTCCCAGTTGGGCGAGGCGGCACACGACATCATCAACACCGTGCCGGCGATCTGCGTCTTCCTGAAGCCGCGCATGTCCGGTGCCCATTATGTGAAGGAGTTGCCGGATCGGGTTGTCATCACTTGGGACGTCACCGAGCCCTACGGCAATATCCAGGACTTCACCTGGGTAAAGACCACGAATCGCTTTCAGGCCGTGCTGTACAAAGACGGTTCGATTGACATGTCGTATCAGCAGCTCGCCGCCAAAGACGCAATCATCGGGCTGTACCCGACCGTGAACCCCGCTGCCGAGCGCGTTCTCGCCACGGTCAAGCACACGCCGAAGCCTGAAGTCGCGCCCCAAGGAATTCGGAACGTCAAGGTATCGGTCCTGGACAACATGCTCCTGAAGGTGACCCTTGAGGCCGGTAGCCCGGTGGCTTCGCCGGTCGAGGCAGGTGCGCCTGGTGCCTACCGCATCACGATCCGCAAACCCGACGGTTGTTGCAAGGTCGACTGGAGTGTTCTGCGCTTCGGACCGCGACGCGGGAGACAGGCTGGGAGACCGCCCCGCTACATGGCCTTCGGAACGGGAGTACTTCCTGCGGTTGAGGCCAGCGGTAACGTCCTCTCAGTCCAGGGAACCTTGCCTGCTGAATTGAAGGACGCCGCGAAGCTGGATATACAGGTGGAGGTGCCGACGCCCGACTCTCCTTCCGAAGTCGTTGACCAGGTCCTTGTGCGCGGCGTCAAGCTGGCCGGTATTCGCAGCCCCGAGGTGGATCTTTCATCCCTGAACCCGAAGGCGGGGACGTTCCCCATTGTGTACGAGTCGTTCCACTATCTTGCCCTGCCGAACCCGCGCGATCTGGCCTGCACGGTCATTAAGTCTCTTGGCGACAAGTTCGACTTCCTGGCCTACTACAGTGACTTCCGCATAGACAATCAGGAAGCGGGCACGCCGAGCACGGGACCGCTCGGCGGCAATGTGACTGGCATCGGCGCGACGCAGCGCGGGCTTGAGAGCTACTGCAGCGCGGGTCGGTTCCAGTGGAGCTTCGTCCAGCCGGTGTATGCGCAGTCCGCCCAGATGCAGGAGTATCCGCCCGCGGATGCGCCCATGGGCAACACGCACGACATCACCTTCTATCAGCGACAGCTCGGCGAGCGCACGCTCGATGGCAAGATGAATCCGTACAACTACGCCGTCTCACAAATCGCGCACGAACTCGGGCATCGCTGGAGCGCGTTCGTTTCTGCCAAGGTAAATGGAGAGACGATCCAGCTCGGGCCCACGCACTGGGCGCGCGGCCTGCATGCCCCTGTAGCTTTCCCCTACCAGCGCCCGATCGAGGCTTCGCTCATGGGCGGCAGCTACTGGCAGGACAATTTCGACGGCACGTTTACCCAGCTCGACGACGACTACTACGTGCCTGCGACCGGCTGGTCCTATCTGGAGCTTTACCTCATGGGCCTGATCAGCGCAGCCGAGGTGCCCGATTTCTTCATGCTGAAGAATTTGACGCCCGCCGGCCGTGACGCGAACGGGCACCCGATCTTCAAGGCCGACCGCACCAAGATCACCATCCAGGACGTGATCGCCGCGGAAGGCCCACGAACCCCCGACGTGCGCCATTCGCAGCGCGACTTCAACACCGGCATCGTCGTGATCGTTGAGAAGGGCAAGCAGCCCAGTGCCGAATTGCTGGAGCGCGCCGAAGGCATCCGCCGCGCCTGGATTCATTACTGGGACACCACCACCGGCCACCGATCCACGATGACGGCCACGCCGAATCCGGCATCCAGCGCCGTCGGCAAGTGAGGAACAGCGTGACAAGCTGACACTGACCAGTGGCCACCAACCGGTGGCCACTCGGCTTTTGGTCAGCCCTACGGGAACAGCGCGTTAGTTTCGTGAATGCAGAGCGTGCCCAGTATTAGCGGGCGAGTTGGTGTGGCTCCAAATAGGCTTGGTTGACTACTGCACGGTCTCGTCGTCAAACAGTTCAACAATCAACATGGCGAACGAGCCACGTGGGGTTACAAGCGCAATGAAAGTGAGACTCTCGCACGTTCTAGTACTTGTCTTTGCCGCGGTCGCTACTTCGACGGCGCAAATTACGATCACGACCCAGCCGGCACGGCCGTTGATCGAGAAGACCGTTTTCGGGCAGGAGCTGCACGTTGATTTCCGGGTTGAGAGCTCGGCAGAAGAACCGCTTGTCCTCCGTAGCGTTGAGGTGAAAGCGTTCGACAAAGCCGGAAAGCTGCAGTATGCCCGATTCATTGACTCTGGTGGGTTCAGTCCGGCGATTCTCACAATCCCTCACCGGGAAGTCAAACGCGGGATGCCGCTATTGCTATTTAATCCGATTCACACCTTTCCCTCTTACCTTGATACAAGCGACCTTCGTTACAAGTTCGAATTCACCCCTGCTGATAAACGGGCAGCGCCGCCTATTAAGGTTGATCTGGCAGTTCGCCCCATCAATTACGAGCCGAAAACATTGCTTCTGATCCCCTTGAAGGGCCTTGTTTTGGTCGGCTCGGGCCACGACTTTCTGGCCCATCACCGGCGTTACGACTACCTCGTCGCGAACCATCGCATAGGGTTTCCCGAATCGAATTTCATGCGCCAAGCATGGGATATGTACCTGGTCGACGAGAAAGGAAACAAGTGTCGTACCTCGTGTGGATCTATGGCCGACTATTACGGATACGGAGCGCCCGTCCGCGCTCCCGCAGATGGGACTGTCGTTCGGGTGGTCGACGGATTTCCAGATGATTTTGGGGGCAAGAACCTGTCCCTTGACGCAGTCAGGCAAAATCCCAATCTGTTCTTCGGGAACTTCGTGGCAATCAAGCACGCCGATAAGGAATTCAGCTTCCTTGACCACCTGCGGCCCGGCAGCATTCGTGTGCGTCCGGGAGACCGCGTCATGGCTGGCCAACAGATAGCCCAAGTGGGTTGCTCTGGGTCTGCCGAGGAACCACACTTGCATTGGGACTTTCGCGACAGCCCGGATGTCACGGCTGAAGGCGTGCCGGCACATTTCCGGGATTTCGAGCGAGTAATCGGTTCAAAGAGGATGAAGGAGAATCGTGCCGGAATCAACTCTGGCGAATTAGTACAGAGCACGAGATAAGGCTCTGGAAGGCAAGGGAAAAAAACGAAATGGTCGGGGCGGAGGGATTTGAACCCACGACCCCCTGCGCCCAAGGCAGGTGCGCTACCAGGCTGCGCTACGCCCCGACGATGTTCATTATAACGGAGACGAGACACAACACGAACCTGTTCTGCACGTTGGGAGAGATTGATTTCTACAAATCAGGCATTTGGTTTCGTCGGGTCGCTGGTCGTTGTTCGTTGGCAGGGAAGGGCGAACCACAGCTTCTCGACCCACAAAACCTGGCGGTGGTTAGCCAGCTCAATTTGCAGGCGGGATCGGTTGGTTGGAGCTTATCGCGGAGTGCCGGGATATAATTCATGTTTTGCGTATGAATGGTCCGCTCTACGCCCTTGTAGCTTATGTGAGAACTCCGGTTGGGGAATTTGTGGAGAAACTCAGGAGGGATCTGCATCCTGAGCATCCGGAACTCGCAGCTCACGTCACAATCCTTCCGCCGCGCCCCCTGCTTGGGACGGAGGAGGAAGCACTGCAGATAATCGCTGACGTATGCGGCAAGGTTGATCCGTTCGAGGTGACGCTCGGAGATGTTGAGAGCTTCATTCCGACGACCCCGACGGTCTTCATCCGCGTCGCACATGCGGGGTATCGCATGCGTGAGCTGCACGACCATCTCAACAAAGGCGCGCTGTTCACGGAAGAGCAGTGGCCGTATATGCCGCACCTTACGATCATCAAGCTGTCGGACGCCAGTCAGGCAAGTAAAGCCCTGGAGGTGGCCCGCCAACGTTGGGCCGACTACAGCGGTTCTAAGCGCCTGCTCATAGACGAAGTGACGTTCGTGCGCGGCGGTCGAGATCTTTACGAGTGGGACGATTTGGCTCCCATCCCGCTTGGTCGCAGTTTCGCATTGAAGTAGTTCGCTGGTTCAAGCGTGATCCCGCCTGCATGCCTTCGAGGTTTGGTCGAAGGCACCTTCCACCAAGGTACATGTCCTTAGTGCATGTTGCGCCGTAACGGGTTCGAAAGGAACATACACCATCGGGCGAGCTGTCCGCCCGGCACCGCAAGACGACTCCTGAAACTGCGGAAAGGTGTACAGCAATGCACATTGCAGTCTACGGCTCAGGTTATCTTGGCACCATCTTCTCTGGGTGTCTCGCCGATTTTGGCACGCCGGTAACGTGTTTCGACGACGATTCCTCGCGAGTTACGTCGGTAGCGCAAGGCAACATACCCTATTACGAGAGAAACCTTACCGAAGTGGTGCGCCGCAACGTCCGCGCAGGGCGACTGGCGTTTTCCACCGAACTGAACTCAGTCGTCAAAAAGTCGCAGGTCATCTTTTTCGCACAGGACTCTTCCAATTACGTTGAAGACCGGGCGTTGAAGATTGCGGAGATGGCGACCGACAACACAGTGCTCGTCCTTGTGACTCCGGTTCCGGTCGGGACCGCGAGCCGGATTGAGGAAAAGCTTCGCACAGCGGCTCCGGGGGTGACGATCGTGTCGCATCCGACGTTCTTCACGGACGGCTGTGCTGTTGAGGATTTCAACTGGCCTGACCGCATTTTGCTCGGCACTTCCTCCGGACATGCGGTACTGACGTTGAAGCAAATTTACCGTGCGCTGGTCATGAGGGGAGTTCCGATCATCGTCACCAACCACGAGACGGCTGAACTTGCCCGCGAGGCATCGACGGCGTTCGTTGCTACGAAGATTTCGTTCATAAATGAGCTGACGAGCTTGTGCGAAAAGGTGAACGCCGATGCAGTTGATCTTGCATTGGCACTAGGTCTGGATAAGAAGATCGCGCCGCGTTGTCTGCAGCCCGGCGCCGGGTTCGGAGGTCCATTCGTTGAATCTGACATGGATGCGCTCGTTCAACTTGCGACCGGGCAAGGAGTGTCTCTGAAGATTCTTAGCGCAGCAAGGGAAGTTAACCGTTCTCTTTCGGACCGAGTGACGGGAAAGATCTCGCGAATGTTGAACTCGGTTACAGGCAGGGAGTTGGGGCTTCTGGGGCTGGCGTTCAAGCCCAATACGAACTCCGTGGCAGGATCGTCGTCCATCATGCTCGCGCGAAGCCTAGCGTCTAAAGGAGCGCAGATCCGTGCTTATGATCCGGTTGCGATTCCGGATGCCATGCAGGAATTGGAAGGGACTGTGAAGTTTTGCGAGGACGCTTACGCGGCCGCAGAGGGTGCCGACGCACTCGTTGTGGGTACCGGGTGGCCGGAATTCCGCGCACTCGACTTCGACAAAATCAAACGCTTGCTCAAGCGCCCTATCATCGTTGATACCAAGAACTTGCTGGACGCCGGTAGGATGCGTGCGATCGGGTTTCAGTACGTGGGAATGGGAAGGGCTTAAGTCTCCTGTAACTTACTCCTGCTGTGTCGGGCGCGAGAGTTCGCGCCCTTTTTTGTGCTTCGCCGTAGCAACCCTGCAAGGTCGACCTACCAGCACCCGCGAAAACCTGCACTGCAAGAATTGAAATCAGAGACGTTGGACTGGAGGGGTAAATAAACAAGGATATGGGGTGGGTGGAGGGATTCGAACCCTCGACAGCCGGAGCCACAGTCCGGAGTTCTACCACTGAACTACACCCACCGCACTGTGTCCCTATTCTACACGAAGCAGAGTTCAAAATGGGAAGCATGAATCGCCAGATTGGCGAACAGAGTTGTTGAAATCGCATCTGATTGAGTGACGTGTTCGGGTGGGTGCTCATAAGCTCCGAACAGCAACGGACGCGTTAGTCACTCTATCAGTCTTGTTTTCCGGAACCGCCATGTACGGTATGGTGCCTCCAACCCCGCCCAGTGAATCCAAGCGGCTCGAGAAGCTGCGGCAGTATCGCATTCTTGACTCTCCTCCAGAGCCCGTATTCGATAATCTCACGCGGCTGGCGTCGCTTCTCTGTAACACGCCGATGTCGGTTATCACACTCGTGGACGAGCGGAGACAATGGTTCAAATCAAGACTCGGGATCGAGATTCGTGAAACGCCTCGCGAAATCGCGTTCTGTTCGCACGCGATCGAGGAACGTGATCTCTTCATCGTTAAGGACGCCCGTTCTGATCCTCGATTCGCGGACAATCCGATGGTGACCGGCGATCCTGAAATTCGTTTCTATGCTGGTGCACCGCTCACGGCTCCCGGAGGGTGCAATATCGGCACGTTGGCAGTGATTGACCGTGTGCCACGTGACCTCACCGACGAGCAACGCAAGGCACTGATGTTGCTGGCCAAGCACGTGGTCGATCAGCTAGAGATGAGGTGGAGCCTGGAACATCGGCATCAAGCACTTCGCGCCGTTGTAGAAGCGTGTCCGCTGGCCATAATCGGAGTGGACCTCAAGGGCAGAGTCTTAATGTGGAATGAAAGTGCCGAGCAGATGTTCGGTTACACCGAGAATGAGGTGAGGGGGAACCTACTCCCGATTATTCCCGCTGGAGAAGACACAACTGTTTTGAAAATGGCCCAGGCGACTGGTAAAGACATCATTCGAGACTTCGAGACCCGTAGAGTTAGGAAAGATGGTGTCCAGATCGACGTTTCAATCTCTGCCGCTCCCATGCTGGGCGAGCATGGTGAAGTCTTTGGGGTAATGGGGGTGCTCGAGGACGTAACGCAGCGGAAACTTGCCCGCGAACAACTGGAACGTTCGGTCTCACTATTGCGGGCGACGCTGGAATCTACTGCCGATGGGCTACTGGCCGTGGATAGGCAGGGCCACATCCTGATGTTCAACGAGCGGCTCGCCGAGATGTGGCATATACCGAAGGAGTTGCTCGAATCAGACGACCTGACCCAAGTCATCGAACAGGCGGCTCCACAGTTACGGGATCCGGAACACTTCATCGAAAAGATCCGTCGATTCCTAAGTGGCGAAGACTTTCAGACAGCAGACGTACTTCAATTCAAGGATGGGCGGATTTTCGAGCGTTACTCGCTGCCGCAGGTGATCGGTGGGGAGGTGGTTGGCCGTGTATTTAGTTACCGCGACATAACTCGCCGTACCCAGTTGGAAGAACAGCTACGTCACGCGCAGAAGATGGAAGCTATCGGACAACTTGCGGGAGGTATCGCGCACGACTTCAACAATCTTCTTAACGTCATTGTGGGTTACACCGCCCTTATTCAGGCGCGCGCCGGTAATGATCTTGGGCTCCTTGAGCACGCGGGACAAGTTATGAAGGCGGCTGATCGCGCAACTGCGCTCACTCGCCAGTTACTCGTATTCAGCCGAAAGCAGGTGCTGCAGACGCAGGTTCTCGATCTGAATAAGGTCGTCAGCGACTTGACGAAGATGTTGCCGAGGGTGCTGGGTGAGGACATCAGTCTGAGCGTACGGCTTGGCGCGGAACTGGGCAGTGTGAAAGCGGATCCTGGTCAAATCGAGCAGGTCTTGATGAATCTTTGCATCAATGCCCGTGATGCGATGCCTAATGGGGGCCAGCTTGAAATCGGGACATACGATCTTACTGTTGATGAGCAGATAGGTATCGCGGCCCCCGGAGACTATGTTGTTGTTTCCGTGCGTGATACCGGTCAGGGTATGACAGAAGACGTGAGAGCCCACATTTTCGAGCCATTCTTCACGACAAAGCAACCAGGCAAGGGAACGGGGCTCGGATTGGCCACCGTTTACGCGATTGTCCGCCAGAGCGATGGATTCATAGACGTTCAGAGCGAGCCAGGTCAAGGCAGCCTGTTCCGAGTGTATTTGCCACGCGTCCAGGACGGCACGCCGAGTGGACGGGCTTCTGAAGGCAGTTCCAGTCACGCCGGAGGCAGCGAGACTATTCTGGTGGTTGAAGATGAAGCAAGCCTGCGGGAACTGATAGTCCATGTTTTGAAACGCTGGGGATACACCGTGCTTGAGGCTCAGGATGGCGCCGAAGCGATCGGGTGCGCTGAAAAGCACGGCGGGCCCATCGATCTCCTCTTGACCGACGTGGTCATGCCGGGGATGAGGGGGTGGGAAGTGACAGAGCGCATACAACGAATAAGGCCCGACGTGAAAGTCCTGTATATCTCAGGTTACGCCGACGATCTCGTGCCGGGACGCAGCCGAATCGACCCTGAAGCAGCATTTCTTCAGAAGCCCTTCACGCCCGATGCACTTGCTAACAAGGTGCGCGAGGTACTGACAGCCGACTGATGCATATTGCTCCGGCTTCCGCCCCCACACAATTGACTCGGGTTCAGCTAGCGGCGACAATCCAGCTTGAGGGTCAAGCATGGGACATTATGCAGCGGCGGCCAGAGTGACGCATGACATGGTCACCACAGCCTTTGAAATAGATGGCTACAGGGTTGTCAGGAATCTCGGGATCGTACGTGGAATAGTGGTGCGTTCACGGTCTCTGATCGGGACCATTGGCGCGAGTCTTCAGACCATCGTCGGCGGCAACATAACGTTGCTTACACAACTGTGTGAGAGAACGCGGAGCGAAGCCTTCGAACTCATGATTCAGCACGCGTCCGATCTCGGTGCCAATGCAGTTATTGGCGCACGTTATGACGCGACAGAGGTAATGCAAGGAGTGACGGAGGTGCTTGCTTACGGAACGGCTGTAGTCGTCGAACCCGTCGGCCGCTAGAAGTAAGATGAACGAGAACGGCCCTGTCGACCGCCGTTCTCGTGGCGGTCACTCAAGAGGACAGGCACCCGGCCTGCCGGACATCCCTCAGGTTCCGCCGCCGCAGGCAGCGGCCGCTTTGGCCGTATTCGATGGCTTTGCCCCGCCCATCGAAAAAACCGAGATCTGTTGGTCCAAATTCGAGCTCTGGCACAGTGGGCAGCGTGTCTGAGAGTTCCCATACACCAGCGCCTCGAATCGCTTTTTGCAATCTTTACAAATGTATTCGAAAATCGGCATACGACTCCCGGTGGGCTACTCACAGTAGCCTGCAAGTCTTTATTAAGTGTGGCGCAAATTTTCGCGGTCTGTTTTACCGATTATAAATTGGACGAACCTGATTTGAAGACAGAAACAAACCTTAGTACGGGCCATTGCATTTGTGAGAAACGTGAAAATGTCCAGTCTCGTACGGGAGAAGTCTGTTTCGTACCGGGCAAGTTCGTTCCCCGTCGCGGGTTGCGTTCGGGGCATCTTCAGACTCTTGTCAGTCACGTCTTGCCCCGCAGGGATTCGCTTCCAGCGCCAGAAAGGCGCTTATTCCGCATAGAGGATGAGGTACAAATCGCCTGCGATTGCCACTGGCAAAGTAGTCGTCGAAACCGATTCACCGTGATCATAGTCCATGGGCTTGAGGGTTCCAGCGAATCACAGTATGTGATCGGCACGGCCAACAAGGCTTGGGCTGCCGGCATGAACGTCGTTCGAATGAACGTTCGAGGTTGCGGGGACACGGAATCGTTGGCAGCTACGCTTTACCACTCAGGAATGTCGGCTGACATCGGGGCCGTTGTGGACGAACTCATTCGGGAAGAAGGCTTGCCCCGGCTTGGACTGGCGGGGTTCTCGATGGGGGGCAACCAAGTGCTGAAGCTTGCGGGCGAGTGGGGCAGCGGAGTGATTGGGCCTGCACCGGAACAGGTGTCTGGAGTCGTTGCAGTGTCGCCAGCTATGGATCTATCCCTATCGGCGGACGCGTTGCATATGCCGGAAAACCGTATTTACGAGTGGCGCTTCCTTTTGTCGCTTCGCGCGCGTTTGCGGCGTAAGGCGCGATTGTTTCCCGGGCGTTATGAGATCAGGAATTGGTGGTGGCGCAGCATTCGGGACTTCGATAATAGGGTCACGTCAGTTCTGTCTGGTTTTCGAGACGCGGAGGATTACTACCAAAAAGCCAGTTCGGGACGAGTCTTGGACCGCATCACCCTGCCGACCCTGGTCATTCACGCTAAAGACGATCCGTTCATTCGTGTGTTACCGGAGACCCGCGCGAAGCTGATCTCGAATGACAACATTAGTTACGTCGAAACTGACCACGGCGGACACTGTGGTTTTCTGGGCAAGTGCGACGGTCACGACGGGCGCTGGGCAGAAATCCAGATCATCAATTTCTTCTTGGATCAGGAGAGACGACGTGGATGCTGACTGGTCCGTTGAGATGGGCCATGGTGACCCGGTTCTGGAGTTTCCATGGTCGTCCGACAGTCCGGGAGTCAAATTCTATGATTTGAAGCGCCATCCGGAATTGCTATCGAGTGTCCCTGAGGCGGTTGAGCACGAACCGATCGGCCATTTCCTGGCAGCGGTGAATGACGCGAATTCCATCTTCCAAACTGCGAAATGCGACGTTTGGGAGGAAACGGACCGTCCGTCAGGCCGGTTTCGGTTCTGCTCATACGTGGATGTGCTGTTTGCAAATCGCGATCGTCAGTTGTCGTTTGAAGCCCACGAAAAACTTGGCCGAGATCTCGTAGCTATTGTGGATCCGGTCGACCTGAACGATTGCTCAGCGGAGTTCATCGTCCGCAGGTGCTTCTACCATTTCGAAGGTGAGTCGGATTCGCACCCAGGGCTTTGCGTCACCTGTTATGTCAAGGGGTTCGGTTCTGCATCCCTCGATGCCCGCGCGAGGTGGGCCGAAGCACTCGCCGTCGTTTGCAAGGCTTTGTTGTCAGAAGCGAACTAGACCTGACCAGTCCGGACCGAGTCGCACTCGTTTGTGAATTCTGGAAACGATTATCAGGGGAGCCAAGCTATAATCATTGAGACCGGGGCGTAGCTCAGGTGGATAGAGCATCTGCCTTCTAAGCAGAGGGTCGTCGGTTCGAGTCCGGCCGCCCCGGCCATGTACCCCATCCTGCCTTTGTCATTCCGTGAAAGCAGAACGTTCATCACAAGCTGACGATGAATTGTCGTCTTTTCGTTCGCGACCGAACATCTGTTACGAGCCGGTGCGCTACATTGCCAAAGTTGCGAACGCCAGACCGAGGACACCATCGGTGACGTACCGAACTTCCACAGGGACAGTGTGACGGATATTGCTGAGCGGCTCGACCACAGTAATCCTCATCTGCGTGCCCGCCACTAGACCGGAGGTTGGAACACCGGAGTCGAGCAGGACCGACATTCCGCCTCCGCCGACTTGCTCAACAAAGCCGAGTCTCAGCCCGGCTTCGTTGAGCGCGATAGCTTCCCGTTGCATTGAAAGACGTTCGAATTGCCGCCGATTAGAAGACATCGATGATCCTGTTCTGCTGCAGATTATATTTGCGCAGACGATGTTTTCAATCATTGAGTGTCTCCGGCGCGCTGAGATTCACTTTCCTCCAAGCACCAATTTCGCAATGGTGGACAGTTGCATGTTCGAGGTTCCTTCGTAAATCTTGCCGATCTTCGAATCACGGAAGTATTTCTCGACGGGGTAATCTCTCGTAAAGCCGTATCCCCCGTAAATCTCGACGGCGAGAGAAGCGACACGCTCGGCAACCTGGGAGCAGAACAGCTTGGTCATGGCCGCCTGTTTCACGAAGTCCATGCCTGCGTCCTTCATGCGTGCTGCGTTGTAAACCATGAGGCGGGCGGCCTCGATTTCCGTTCCCATCTGTGCGAGTTGGTACTGAATTCCTTGAAAGTCGGCGATAGGCTTACCGAACTGCTTGCGTTCCTGCGCGTACCGGAGCGCATATTCCCAAGCACCCTGCGCCAACCCGAGCATCTGAGCGCCAATGCCGATGCGCCCTTCATTCAAAGTTTCGATCGCGATCTTGTATCCCTTGCCTCTTTCGCCCAGAACATTGCCGACCGGAACGCGGCAGTTATCGAGGATCAGCTCGCAAGTGCTCGAGGCACGTATGCCCAGCTTGTCTTCCTTTTTGCCGACTGTGAATCCGGGGAAACCCTTCTCAAGGATGTACGCTGTGATGCCGCGATAGCCCGCAGCAGGATCAAGCGTGGCGAAGATGATGAAAAGGGAAGCCTCCTTGCCATTCGTGATCCACAGCTTTTGTCCGTTCAGGACAAATTCATCACCCTTGAGCTCGGCTCTGGTCTGGAGCGCGAACGCGTCGGATCCAGACGCCGCTTCGCTGAGGGCGTACGCGCCGACCCACTCGGTCGCCATTTTGGGCAGGTATTTCTTTTTCTGCTCCTCTGAGCCCCATCGAAGCAGTGCGTTATTAACGAGCGTGTTCTGCACGTCGACAACAACACCGGCTGATGCGTCTACACGCGACATCTCTTCGACGGCAAGAATCGCGTCGAAAAATTTTCCTCCGCTACCGCCGTAGAGTTCGGGGATTTCGATCCCCATCAGACCGAGCTGGAAGAACTTTTCGAGAAGTGTCTCGCTGAAGATCCCCTTCTCATCCATTTCACGAACGAGCGGACGGACGTTGTCCTGCGCGAATTCGCGGACGCTGTCCCGGAAGAGCTGTTCGTCTTCAGTTAATGCGACTAGGGGAGCAGGCGTAAGTGCCTGCTGTACGGATGTTTCTGCCATCTTTATGCCTCACCCAGAGAAATAAAGGACTGAGGATGATAGCAAAGGCGGGGTCTTTTCGTCAGAACAGGGGCTATAGGCGGATTGGCGTGAGCACGCGCGTAGCTTATTTCGGTTCTCGGCGATACACCACTCTGAGCTTGTCTGCGCCGATGATGCGCCTGACCTGCGCGCGGGCGTGTGCCGACCACGGACCCTGGCCGTCAAGCTTGAGGTACGCCTGCCAGTGCTTCAGCGCCTTCCTGGGTTCGCGCGTCTTTTCATACGCAAGCGCCAGGTTGTAATGAGCATCGGCGTAGGTTGGAGCCAGCAAAACCGCATTCTTGTAGGCTTCAATCGCGGCCGGTATGCGCGACGTCTCGTCGAGCACGTTGCCTAGATCGAAGTACGCGAGTGCGTACCTGGGAGACGCGGCGATTGCTTCGCGGTAGTGATGCTCGGCTGCCGCGAAATCCCGCCGGTGATAATAGATCGTGCCTACATTGATATGCGCAGCCGCGTGTAGCGGTTCGATTTCAAGCAGCTTCAGGTAAGTCGAAATGGCCTCATCTTGCGAAACAGGATCTTCTTCCAGAGAGATTCCGCGAGCGAACAGTTCCTGAACGGTCTCAGCAACCCGCATTGTTCTGACGTTCGCGGCTACAACCTTATCTGCCGGCGCGAAGTCGAGCATGAACTGTCCAGCAATAGGTTCCACAGCCTGACCTTCATGCCTGAACACGACGCGTCCGTGATACGAGTAGGTTCCCGATTCGAGCAGGGGATTCTCCATGCCCGAGACTTGCCGCTGCATAGCCTCGAGCGACTCTCGGATAACGGCAGGCCGCACGTGTTTTGCGCGGAGGTCCCTAATTTTCTTTAGCTGGATGAGGTCAAAAAAAGAAAAGAAGTCCCCGGCTGCAACCAGCCCGGCTTTCTGCCACTGCGCGAGCTGCTGTCCGGTAATCCGAAGAATCCGTAAGACGTCCGCCCGATGATAACGAGTCACGGTTTTTTCACTTCGAGCACGCCTATTATGGTGAAGAAATTACGAAAACCGCAAGCGGATTCTTAGCAGTTCGGCGGGCAAATGCATGAAAATACGTTCGATTGCACCTATGTTGCAGCAGTGCAATGTATTGTGGTGCTGGTGAAGCGAAGGAGGCATCATGTTCATTGGCCACTTCGGCCTTGCGTTCGCGGCTAAACGTGCGGCACCAAGAAGTTCGTTAGCCACGCTTTTTTCTGCGGCTGCATCAATTGACCTCGTATGGCCGGTCTTTCTTCTCGCGGGAGTGGAGCATGTGCGGATCGCTCCCGGAATAACTCGACTAACGCCGCTGGATTTTTATCACTATCCCGTAACGCACAGTCTATTGGCGGTCGCGGGTTGGTCGGTCCTATTCGGTGTCGGTTATTTTCTCTTAAGGCGCTACTTTCGAGGAGCGATCGTTGTCGGTCTACTGGTTACGAGTCACTGGGCGCTCGACGCGCTGGTCCACCGTCCGGATCTTCCCCTCGCACCCGGTGACCCGACAAAGATCGGGCTCGGGTTGTGGAATCATCCACCAGTCGCGATCCTTCTGGAACTGGCTATCTTTGTAGCGGGCCTGATTGTGTATCTGCGTACGACAACATCGCAAGACCGCATAGGGTCCGCAGCAATCTGGTCGCTTGCCGCCTTCCTGCTGATCACGTGGGTAGCGAATCTGGTTGGCCCACCCCCACCGAGCGTCAACGCACTTGCGTCAGTGGCCTTGTTGGCATGGCTGTTAATTCCCTGGGCAGCATGGGGCGATAGACACCGCACAGTCGGAAAACGCATTCAGCAGGCGTTCAGACCCTTTACGGCAAACGGCGCTGGCATTTAGAATCGTTCTCGACGCACGCCGACGTAGCTCAGTTGGTAGAGCAGTCGATTCGTAATCGACAGGTCATCGGTTCAAGTCCGATCGTCGGCTCCAGAATCAGCCCCGCCCAGTGGCGGGGCTTTGTCGTTTAGCAACCTGTGCGCAGCCGGTCGGTACAGGAATCCTGCTAAGGGGACTACAACGCACCCTCCGTCATGGTTAAGCAACCTTGCGCGCGTTTGGATTCATGCTGTGTAGCCGTGGTTCTGGAGGAGCCAGCTCTGGCTCTGGACCCATCGGGGTGGGTCGCTCAAGGTATCGCACTTCACCACCATCCACGTTCCCTTTAGCCCAAGCGCCAGACTGGCTTTGCGTACCTTGCGAGCAATTCCAGAACGTGACCGCGGCTTCTTTGTGCTCCAGGTCGCGTGGGAACGACACCGGGACTGGCGTCGATTCAATTCCATCGCGCTGCACTTCCTCAATCGCTCGGAGCCACTGGAACTGGTGAAAAGTATCCCGGGCGATCAGGAACGACAACAAGTCTCGCACGCCGGGGTCGTCGGTCATCTCATAGAGTCTCGTCGCTTGCAGTCTGCCTTGCGATTCAGCGGTGACATTGGCGCGAAAGTCCGCCAATAGATTGCCGCTGGCAATGATGTACCGGGAGGTCCAAGGGTATCCGACGCTGTCTGTAGCGGAGGCCCCACCGCCGGTCACAATGAAGTGCTGCGGATTGGTAGCTGCAACCGCCAAGTCATCCGAGCTGGCTCCTCCCATAACGCCTCCGACGATCGGGTGTTTGGCCGCGGCTTCCTGCTCGGAGACAGGTGCCTTTTCCAGCAGTCGCGCGATCATGGTCGCGAGCATCTCGACGTGTGCGAGCTCTTCAGTTCCTATGTCCAGGATCATGTCCCGGTACTTTGCGGGGCCGCGGCAGTTATATCCTTGAAACAGATACTGCATCGAAACGGTTATCTCGCCCCACTGCCCACCCAGTATCTCCTGTAATTTCTTTGCGTAAACGGGATCTGGATTGGACGGTTTGGCGTTGTATTGCATGCGCTTGTCGTGGAAGAACATCGCAATCTCCTTAGAGTTGTGCGTTGAGGTGGCAACTTAGGGTGGCGGATGTCGAAGCGTTGTGACGATGGTGCGAATTTTGAGGTTGCCACCTAAGGCTGTCGAATCGAGCGGTTCGGCCGTGGGTAGATGAGAAGCGTCAGAGAAGTTCAGATCTCAAAACGGTGAGTAGCGAGGCGGCCAACGTCACTTCGCTTCAGAGATGGCTGGTTTTGGGGCGTATAGAAGCACCCGAACGAGCCTGAAATTTCGCTGCTCTACAAGACTGTAGTACTCCGTAAGTACGGCTTTCGAAGCCTGTACTTGCGGGTCACTCAATCCTTGCGGCCGAGCGTAAGTGATAACCCAAAGTCTTCGATGCCGCGCAGCGACATCCGCGATAGACCTGCGTTCTGCAATCGCTGATGCGGGAACGTCTGTAACCCGTTTGGGATCGGAGCGCAATTTGTAATAGCTGAATGGTCCTTCTGACCACCAGGGAACCACGGCTACCGCATCTGTTGGCTGCGAATGGGACATTACGTAGGCAGTCGCATCTCGCCAGTTCTCTTTCGGGCGGGTATAACGAACAACAATGAATGCCAGTGAGAGCACGACGGCTGCCCCGATCAGCAAGTGCCTTCTGCGAGTTGCAATCTGTGTGGAACCGATACTTGCCAGCAGCACGCACGCAGGCACTGATACGAGCAGGTAACGTGGCACCAGCATTGGTCGTTTCAGCGAGAGTATCAGTGCCAAGATAACTGGTACTACGGCCCAACAAATGACCAGCGCCATAGGCCATGTTTGTCGAGTTCGTTGACGTGCTTGCTTGAGCCGCGCGAAATAGAGAATGCCGAAGCACCAAAGCACGGCATAAACAGGTAGGGCGGTTGGGCTGCCCGCAAACTCTGAAAACACGTTGACCATTTGCCCGAGGCTTGGTTTCGGAATCCAGTCGACCTGCTGTCCCTTGTTGGTCAGGACGAAAACAACCGCGGGAGCAACGCATAAAAGGATGGCTGCAGCGGTGGCGAGTAGTTTCTTCCAACGTACGATGCGAGGCGGCGTCCACCAGAGGGAAAACCACTGCGACACGACAACCAGACCGCCAAAAAAATGGGTGTACACCGCGAGCACGGAACAGACCCAATACAAAAACCAGTAGCGGTTCCGTCGTTCTTCTATCGCGAGCAGCAGTGCGAGCGTGGAAGCCGCGGCAAAAAAGACCACCATAGTGTAGCCGCGAAGTTCTTGTGAATATCCGACGTGGGCACCATGCACAGCCAGCAGTATGGCTGCGATTTTGCCAGCGCGTTCGTTGCACAAGCGTTTGCCTAGAGCGTAGACGATCGGAACAGTCGCTACTGCAGGGGCCACAGAGATTAGTCGCAGGTATATCTCGCTCGTCCCTCCTTGAATCCACACGCGCAGCAGGGCGAAGTAGAAGACCATATTAAACTCGCCCTGCCAGAGCCCGCGGATCCATTCGCTCCAACGAGTGATTGGTAGACCACCAGCCCAGGCGTCCGCGAAGGCAACTCCCTCGTCCAGCCAAAAGCTTTTTCCAAGAAACAAAACTCTCAATAACAGGGAGAGGGCGATCACACCCCAAATGCTCGTGACGGCATCGTTGCGTGTTCGGGATGTCGCCTCCGCGATAGCGGTAGGTGTCTGCTTGTCCTCATGTCGCACGTGCGAACGCAACTCCACTCTCCATGTATCTCGGACGCTGCTTTATCTAAGCACATCGGTTCATGCTGTGCTAGAAGTCACGTGCGCGGGATGACGACCTACATGCGCTCGAATGGACGAGTAAAAGCTTTCGTTTGCATTAACACGCTAAACGAAAAGGCCGCCGGCAACGCTGGCGGCCTTCTCTTCAAGGGAGAATAGTTCCGACGGAGGCTAGACCGTCAAAACTTGTTGCGGAAATCTTAAGAGCCTGAAAGTTGGAGTGTCAAGCGATTTTTGGATATTAAATACCTTTGTTTTCAATAACTTAACTTTTGAAAACCATTTTGACGACAGTGACAAAAAATGTCACATCCCCAGCTCTTTCTACCATAAGACTACTGTTTTCAGAAGTTTACACTTGAGTAGCGCCAAACTCGCTACTTCGGCAGGTGTAGCTGGATGATCTCCATGTCTTCCGGCCGATCAAAAACTTTGCCGGGGAAAAAGCGCTTAACGAGCAGACGCACTCCACCAAAAGCTACTCCGATGCCCAGTGCGACGAGCATCAACATGCCGACAAGGATGACAAGGTTCACGAGGAAGTTAGCTACGTTGTCTTTCTTGCTGAAGTACGTATTCTCGTTCCAGGTGATGTCAGCGTCGTAGTTCACCGAAGCCAGTAGTGACTTCGCTTCCGACGAAGAAATCCTTCCGGCTGTCAACACCACCATTGGCCCTGTACGCTTTGCCTCAAACGGAGCTGCCAGCTCTGGGTTCGACGTAGCGGGAGGGTTCTGGTTCAATGCCGTGATTTGCCGCAGGCGTTCACCAGCAATGGCCGGGGTTGGATACGAGATGAGCATCAGCGTAGCGGTGCCCGCGCTGCTGTTGTATTGGCCGAGCACAACCTCAGCACCCTGCGCGAATCCGACTACATGTTCAGGGATCGGCGATCCTGCCCTTGCGAGTCCAACCGGACCTGTTACGTACTTGGCTGAGTTCTTGACGTATGACTGCCTGGGAAGATAAGTAGGCAAGATCGGCAGATTTTTGGCTGGACCCTGCGCTTGTGGCAGCATCGATGCCAACTCGCGAAGTTCGCCAGCCGTCATCGCTGTGATACGGTCCAACGTGACCTGCACGAGCACGTTGCTTCTGTAAAAAAGCACACGATTGTTCAACGAGGCGCCAAGAGACTCGCCCGGTTTTCCGCCCATATCGACTGGGGTCATCTCGGGCTCTTTGTAGAGTGTGAACGCACCGTATGCTCCGGTTGCGTCCGCAAAGCGTGCTGCCCGAACAGTGATCTTCCTTTCAGGCCGCGTGTACTCAGAAGTCTCGAGATCCGTGAATCCTTCCTCTTTCAGCAGCGCTGCATTGGTTGGATCGGCGATAGCGGGATCTGTACTGGTGGTGCTGGACGCTTTCGTCCAGCCGGCGAACTCGTTGGGCAACAAGGTGGGCGAGTCGGCGGCCAGACCGCTGGGGACGAGCGACGCAACGATTGCGATTGTCAAAAATATAAGTACACGTTTCATGGGAAGCATCTTCAATGATACGGCAGTGAAGATATGGTAGTAGCCTGAAATCCTCTACCCATTAGACTCCTAAGCTCAAGCGAAAGTTTCTAGCGGGCGGAATCTAGCTGTGCTGGCCGTTGAAGTAGCCGGATAGAGTTGCAAAAGGTTATTGGTCTGAGTCGTCGATCCGCTTCGCGCCTCTGCTCGCAACCGAGGGCGCCGATGACCTTCCGGCAACCTTGATGCCGCTCAGCCCGTTCACATACCGCTCAACACCTCTAAACAGGTAATCAGCTATCTTCTGTCGTTGTTGCGGCGACTTCAGGCGTTTTTCATCTGTCGGGTTGGAGAGAAAAGAAATCTCGGCCAGAATCGACGGCATATTCGCGCCAATCAGCACGATAAATGGAGCCTTCTTGACGCCCCTGTTGCGCACTGCGGGAGTCGCTGCCGAAATGCCGGAATAGAGTGATCTCTGCACCTCAGCAGCGAACTCACGCGACTCGTCGATCTTGTCCTTCAGGGTGATCTTCTTCACCAAGTCCTGCAGTTCGTGGATTGACTTCGCGCTCACGGCGTTCTCACGGGCTGCGACCTCAAGCGCTTCCGGCGACGATGTGAAATTCAGGTAGTAGGTTTCAACGCCGCGTGCGTCAGGGTCGTTGCTAGCGTTGGCGTGGATGGAGATGAACATGTCCGCCTGCGCCTGGTTGGCGATGGCCGTGCGGGTCTCGAGCGGTACGAAAGTATCGTCGTTCCGGGTGTAAACGACTTCAGCTTGCATTTTGCTCTCGAGTAGCTTTCCCAGGCGCAACGCTACGTCGAGAACGAGATCTTTCTCCTGATAGCCGTTTGGACCAATGGTTCCGGTGTCGTGTCCACCGTGGCCGGCGTCAACAACAATTTTCCCGATCTTCAGACCAAGCGCTCGGATCAAAGAGCGCTGACCATTGGCAGTTGGCCTGGCTTCGCGTGCGGTGATTGTGTCTTCGGACTGCCGCTTGCGGCGCTTGGGTTTCGCGGCAGCCTCTTCTCGCGGAGCAACGGACTCGAAGGTTGGTTCGGTTGTCGGCTTAGTTGTAGCTTTGAGTTCCGGTTGTGTAGCTTTCGCAGCCGCGATCGTAGTGTCCTCGGCTGCGGCGTCTCCTTCGGTTCCCTTCAGGGACTGCTCCAGCGCCGCGATCTTTTGTTCAGCCGCCTTGACCTCTGGCGTGTCAGACTTCGCTTCGCTGATTTCTGGCTTTGCTTTCGAAGGCTCACTCGATCCGGCTTCGGTGTTTGTCACGCCTGAAGCCGAAGAACTCTGTGGGGTGCTCGTCGCGGATTCTTGCTCAGCCTCGCTGCGTTTGCTCGCGATCAGGGTCTGACGTTTCTGAGACTTTTTGCCATGAATGTCGATTATCAGCCGATAGGGATTAGGCAGAAGGAATGCCGAGTAATCGGAAACATCGGCGACGTCCAGCACGATGCGGGTCATGCCGCGTTGGAATTGAGCCACACGTATCTTGCGCAGGAAACCATCCTGCACGTCGAACGTTTTGCCCACGAGCGTGGAAGCCAGCTTGGTGTCGTGCAGGTCGAAAAATATCCGGTCCGGATTCGCGATGCGCCCGGCTTCGTACCTCACTTCCGTATCAAGATCGATTGCCACTCGCGTGTAATCGGGAGTGGACCAATGACGGATGCCGGTCACCAAGGGCAGCGGTATCGCTTTTTCAGCCTTCTCGTCCGAGTCCTGTTCCTGCTTGGAAATCGCACGGTCGAGTGACGCCTTTTCTGAAGAACCCGCATTGTCGCCCTTCTCTTTGTTTGCCTGATCTTTCGAGCGCTCAGATTTGGCGACTGCTGCACGCTTTTTTCGTGATGGGTTCTCGATCTCGGCCAGCGTCTTCCGCGCGTCGTCCTTCAGTTCGGACCGCGGATACCGTTTCAGGAACTCCTGAAGGGTCGCCTTGGCTCGTTCCTTGTCGTTGAGGTCTTCGTAGTAGATTTGTCCGATAGTGAAGAGTGCTTCGACTTGGTACTTGCTTCCGGGATACTCACGGCGCAGAAACTCGTATTGTCCAATGGCGGCCTGCAGCATCTTGGAGTCGTTGGATTCTCGCCCGACTTCGGCCAGAAGTTCCGCCACCGCGACAACTGCATTGTCGGCATTCGCCGATGTAGGGGACGTGTAATAGACGCGACGATAGGCGTCGATAACACGCTGGTATTCCCGGCGGGTACGATCGGCCTCAGGCTTGCCGTTCAGGGCCTCCCGGAGCTTTTGTGCTTTAACGAAGTACTGGCGCGCCTGCTGTTTCTGCTTTGCGACGTTGCGGGCAAAGATGGGGGAACTTATGGGTACGGCAAGCAGAAGCGCCGCGGCCACCAATCTCAGCAATCGCTTTGTCACCCGCAACTTCAAATGGCCCTTTTCACGTTCAGTGTTGCTCTGATTTTGACCCAGAATTCACCGGCGGGCAATCAGCAATCCGGATGCGAACGCCTCTTTCAATATCCCGACTAATCCTCGTTCGTGATGACTATCTTTCCTTCGCCATCACGAAACATCCTCGCCGGTGCCGCGGAACTCTTGTTGGAAGAAGGCCGAAACGCCACTGCGCTGCTGCCGTTCCAATACATGTTCGTGATCTGCTTCACGTAATTCTGGGTCTCAGGGTAACGAGGCACACCATTGCTGCGTGCAACTGCTCCGGGTCCGGCGTTGTAGGCAGCGAGCGACAGCTTTATGTCGCCACCATAGTTGTTCATCAGACTCTTCAAATGGCGGACGCCCGCGTCGACGTTCTGTGCGGGATCGAACGGGTTGGCGACTTTGAGCTCGCGAGCGGTTCCCGGCATTAGCTGCATCAATCCCATAGCTCCCTTACGGGAAAGCGCTCGCGGATTGAAATTCGATTCGACTTTGATAACTGCGCGGACGAGGTTGGGATCGACACCGTGCCGCTTCGCTGCCTGTTCAATCGCACTGTCAATCTCTGCCGTGGTGACAGCAAACCCGCGTGCAAGATTGCGGTAGTTAGGGTTGACAAGGCGTGGAGCCGTCTTGGCCGTCGGTTTGCTGCCGGGCCGCGAATGCACGTAGCTGACGACCTCTTCGGCAGCGGTCTGGGCTGCTTTCATTGCCGATGGCGTCGGTGGCGGTACAGGCTTCCATGAACCCTCCCGCGAACTCCAGTACACGAGCACGCTTCTTCGGTGCGCAGGCGCTGCTTTCGTTGATACACGTTGCTCGCGAGGGGCGTTAACGTAAACGGTTTTACCGTTTTCGTGCACGGGCATAATGCCGTCGCCCTCCGACTCCGCTGCTATCAGAACTGAGGAGGAAAGGAAGGCCGTCGCGAGCGCCAAAGCCTGGGCGGCCTTAACGCAGCGATGGTTACCCCTTTTGTATTGGAGGTCTTTGCCCATTCAGAGTGTTCGCATCTGCTCCTGCATTGCAGCTAGGCTTCCCGGCGCACGAGACAACTGCACGGTAATAACAAGCAGACTTCGTCCAGAGTGCCGCCATTATAGGAACGCCGCACAAGCGTCAACAACACCTATTTACCTGAGAATCAAGGGAGTGAAGAGATAACGAAGGTACTAGACTAACGAGGGTCAGGACGAGGAATTCGGGTCTGGGTGGGATTCGACTGATTCTCTCTTCTACTATGAATAAACCTCGTCCAAGCGGAACTTGGACGAGGTATCCACAAGTTATAGCTTCACTTAATTAGGGACTCGACTATCGAGTAGGCGTCGCCCAGAGCGGAGTCCAATGCCGCAGCGTTGGTTCCGCCACCTTCCGCGAGGTCTGGACGGCCGCCGCCCTTTCCCCCAACTTTCTGAGCCAATTGCTGCATGACCTTTCCTGCCTGCACTTTGTCCGTAATGTCCTTGGTAACGCCCACGATCAGGGCTACGTTGCCGTCGTTCGCCGACCCAAGCGCCACTACGCCGGAGCCGAGTTTGTTGCGCATGTTGTCTACGAGCGTGCGCATCTGCGAACGTTCCAGGTTGTCCACCCGGTGTGTGACCACTTTCACGCCCTTCACCGTCTTAACGTGCTCTTCGAGGGAGGCCATGGTCGAAGCTGCGGACTTCATGCGAGCCTGCTCAAGCTCTCGTTTCAACCGCTTGATTTCTTCCTCGCGGGAATCGATTTCACGGCGAAGGGCAGACGCAAGCGAAACCTCCTCGTCGCTGACGCGCACCAGCGAGCGTGCTACTCCTTCCAGTTCATGGTCAGTGCGGAAGTGCTGCAGTGATCCGAGTCCGGTGACGGCCTCGATTCGTCGAACTCCGCTGGAAACGCTGCCTTCTTTCAGGATTTTCAGCAGCCCGATTTCTCCGGTTGCAGCCGTGTGCGTGCCGCCGCAAAGCTCGGTGGAGAAGTCGCCGATCTTGATGACGCGCACCTTGTCACCGTACTTCTCGCCAAAAAGCGCCATTGCGCCAAATTCGTTGATGGCCACATCAATCGGTACGTCCTCGATGACCTGAACGCGATCGTTCCTGAGGACTTCCTTGTTGATGATGTCTTCGATGTCCTGGAGTTCCTCGTCTTCAACGCTGGCGAAGTGCGAAAAATCGAAACGGAGGTGTCCCGGCGCGACCAGCGAACCCGCCTGCTTGACGTGTCCACCAAGCACTTCGCGCAAAGCTGCGTGGAGCAAGTGCGTGCCCGTGTGGTTGCGCATGGTCTCGGAGCGCACCCCAGTGTTGACCACCGCAGTCACCTGGTCGCCGATGCGAATGGGCTTCTTTGCCTGCGCCTTATGTGCACGGACGCCCTGCACGGGGGACCAGCAGCCTATGACTTCCGCGACAACCGTGTTGCGATCGCTCGTGTAGAACCAACCCACATCGCCGACCTGTCCGCCCGCTTCAGCGTAGAACGGCGTGTGATCGAGGACGATTTCTCCGGTGTGGCCGGGCGTTAATTCCTGAATGCCCTGCCCGGTCTGCGGATCGACGATGGCCAGAATTTCGCAGCCGGTGGACTCGGCCTGTCGATAGCCTTCGAAGGCCGTCTGAGGCAGTTCACGGTAGGCCGGGGACGCCGTAGCCTTTCCGGCACCCTTCCATGATGCCTGTGCCCGCTGGCGCTGTTCAGCCATTGCGGCGTCGAAGCCGGCCTGGTCGAAGGCGATGCCCTGATCGCGGGCTGCGTCGACCATGAAATCGAGTGGAAGCCCGAATGTGTCGTAAAGCTTGAAAGCTTTGTCGCCGGCGTAAGACACGCTTGCAGCAGGGTTCTGCTTCTTCGCCTCAACGAGCGGAACCAGATCTTCCTCGAGCTTCTTGAGCCCAAGATCCAGCGTGTGGGCGAATCTTGTTTCCTCAGAGAGGATGACTTTGCTGACGCGTTCGGCGCTGTCAACCAGTTCCGGATAAGCGTCTTTCATCTGGTCGCAGACGGCAAAGACCATTTTGCTGAGGAATGGTTTGCTCTGACCGAGGAGACGGCCGTGTCGAATGGCACGACGAATGATCTTGCGGAGAACATATCCGCGCCCTTCGTTTGCGGGCAGTACACCATCGGAGATGAGGAATGTTGCCGAGCGGGCGTGGTCGGCGATGACTCGCAAGGAGGCTGCGGATTTCGAATGAGCTTCTCGCTCTGCTTCGTCGCTAAGCGAAGTACCCGTGAGTTGTGAGGCGCGCTTGATGAGCGGCGTAAACAGATCAGTTTCGTAATTTGAGACGACGCCCTGCAAGACGGAGGCGAGGCGCTCAAGACCCGCTCCCGTGTCGATCGACGGCTTAGGAAGCGGATTCAGCTTGCCGCTGGCGTCGCGATCAAATTGCATGAAGACCAGGTTCCAGATCTCGACGTAGCGGCCGCATTCGCAACCGAACTGGCAATCAGTGTGGCCGGCGTCACTGGCTTCAGGACCCATGTCGTAGTGCAACTCCGAGCAGGGTCCGCACGGTCCGGTGTCCCCCATCTGCCAGAAGTTGTCCTTCATCCCCATTTCGTAAATGCGCTCGGCGGGAACGCCCTGGTCGAGCCAGTACTGGTAAGCTTCCGCGTCGCGCGGCACGCCATTTTCGCCCTTGAAGATCGTGGCGTAGAGACGCTCTTTGGGGATGTCGAACCAATCCGGCGAGGTGATTAACTCCAATGCAAACGCGATAGCGTCCTTCTTGAAGTAGTCACCGAAGCTGAAGTTCCCCAGCATCTCGAAAAACGTGTGGTGGCGATTGGTAAAGCCTACGTTCTCGAGGTCGTTATGTTTTCCCCCGGCTCGAACGCATTTTTGCGAGGTCGTTGCACGCACGTAGTCGCGCTTCTCCAGTCCAAGAAAGACGTCCTTGAACTGGTTCATGCCCGCATTCGTGAACAGCAGCGTTGGGTCGTTCGCCGGGACCAGCGAGGAGGAGTGCACCTCGCGATGACCGTGCTGAACGAAGTAATCCAAGAACATGCGCCGGGTTTCTGAGCCAGAAAGTCTCTTCATCGGGGAACTCGCCTTCGACCTGCACACATCAGGAATGCCGCGTGTGAGGAGAGTCAAACGGTCATTTTAGCATCCGGAGCAGCGGGGCACCGTGCCGCGAGTGATCGTGCCTCGTGCGCTGAAGACGACGGAACGGTGTTGTCATGCGTTGCGAAACAAAGCTCTTGCAATCGGGTCTACAATCATTGTGGAGGTCTAATAGATGACTCGCGCACTGAGCGCGTTCGGAATCGTCGTTATCGTTTTGTTTGCCGTTACAGGGTTCACCGGAACCAGTCCTGCTCAGCAGCCGCCCACCGCGGTTACAGAGATCAGCGCTGAGATGGGGTCGTGCACTGTTGATTTCAGAGTTACGAACTTCGTCGGTGAACCGATCTACAATGCAAAGATCGCGACCCAGATTCGCCATGGCTTTCTTGGCAAGCGGAAACTCGATCTTGAAGCCGGGACGAACTCCGAGGGGCGGGCACGTTTCGTGAAAATGCCGGAGCGCGTTAAGCATCCGCTGCAGTTCGAGGCGCGATGGGGCGGAGATTCGACGATCATCACCTGGGACCCCGGCAACAATTGTCATGCGGAGTATCCAGTACTGCTCGGAAAGTCGAACCCGGAGAAGCCGGCCCAGTCGGAGCAGTGACGATCATGCTTTCCGTTCAGGAAGCCAGGGCGGACGGAAGAATAGCGAACGAGCTCACATTTCGGCTGCACGCCACAGATACCAGCTTGCAATCGATCGGTAAGGACGCCACTTCTCGCCGCGGCGCAGAAGTTGCTTTGCCGTCGGTAGTTCGCGGGTCTTGAACGTTCGCTGAAAACCCTTGCGCACTCCGTAGTCGGTGACGGGGAGTACGTCCGGTCGTCCCAACCCGAAGATCAACAGCATCTCGACGGTCCATACGCCGATTCCGCGAATAGGCGTCAGGCGTTCGATGAGTTCACCGTCAGTAAGCCTTCGAGCTTCTGTTCGTGTCGGCACCAGGCCGTCAACCGTTTTCTGGGCCAGGTCCTTGATGGCCATCATCTTGTTGCGCGAGAGTCCTGCCGACCGCAGAACTTCCTCTGGAGCGCTCAGTATCTGTTCTGGCGTAGGATACCGGTCGCCGTCATGGAATACTGCCTGCACTCTCTTCAGGATCGCGGCCGCCGCTGTCCCTGCGAGTTGCTGGTAAGTTATGGAGCGAAGCAAGCTTTCATAGATGTTCAGGTTCGAACGCACTTCGAACCTGCATTCACCCACTTTCTCAATCAGCAGAGCGAGCTTCGGATCCGCGGCCTTCAGATGTTCAACAGCCTCGTGGTGGTCCAGCTTCGGCATGGCGTCGGCGCCTCATTCCTCGAAATCACGACTGGTGTCGCTGCCTTCGGTCTCCATGGCGGCGAGTGTCTCGTCATCCACGTCCCAGTTCTTCAGAATACGAACAATCACCCGCACACTGAATCCAGCCCTAACCATGGTTCGGAAAACGCGGGCAGCCTGTTTCTGATCTTCCGGCTTCTTGAGACGTTTGCGGGTCAGGAAGTCGCGGGCCAGTCTCTCTTCATCCACACCTTCGTAAGCCGCGCCGACGGTCTTCTCGATAACGTCGCCATGAACCCCTTTTGCCTTCAGATCAGAAACGACGCGCAGTTTACCGAACTTTTCGTTGTCTTTGCGCAGGCTGGAGTAGGCGGCGGCGTAATTGGTGTCGTTCAGATAGCGTTGCTCCTTTAGCTTCTGGACGACCGATTCGATCAGCAACTCGCCATCTTCCTGCCTGCCGACGCGGTTACGCATCAATCGTTTGATCTCGGCGACGGTGCGCATCCTCCTGCCAAGCGCGCCGACAGCGTACTCGTACAGCGACCCGGCATCGCAGGTTCTGGGTTGGCTTCGACGAAATCCCATGGCAATCAAATTATCCCAAAGGCGCGTAACGGGTAATTAGTAATGAGTCACTAGTAGCGTTAGCGGGCAGCAGCCGGAGTTGTTTATCTCACGAATAACGCCGGCCGCGAGGCCGGCGCGTAATTTCTGATTCAATTAGCCCGATGGCCGACTTTCAGCGCTGGAATCCAACCATCTCCATCTGCTGTCGGGCCTCATCGGAAGCCGAAGATATGCCTTGAGCGCGCAACTTGAAATCGTCGGGATTGGTCGCATTCTCCAACGCGGTTTCGAACGAAATCAGACCCTGCGTGTACAAGTCATACAGCGACTGGTCGAAGGTCTGCATGCCGTATTGCGACGTTCCGGCCGCGATGGCCTCTCGAATGGCGCGGGTCTTCTCCGGAATGAGAATGCATTCCTTGATGTAAGGAGTCGCCAGCATGATCTCGGTGGCGGGAACACGTCCCGCAATGTCGCACCGCCGCACCAGGCGTTGGCTGATGACGGCACGCAGGGTGGCGGCGAGCTGAATTCGAATCTGCTTCTGCTCCGGTGGTGGGAACACGGAGATGATGCGGTTGATGGTTTCTACGGCGTCTAAGGTGTGCAGGGTTGAAAGCACGAGGTGACCGGTTTCTGCAGCGTGCAATGCGGTTTGGATCGTATCAAGGTCGCGCATTTCGCCGACCAGGATCACGTCCGGGTCCTGGCGCAGGCTGGCTCGCAAGGCTGACGCGAACGAAGGCGTGTCGACCTCGACCTCGCGCTGGTTTACGAACCCCTTCTTGTCGCGATGCAGGAACTCGATTGGGTCTTCGATCGTGATGATGTGCTCTGGTCGACTGGAATTCACGCGATCAATCATCGCGGCCAGAGTCGTCGACTTGCCGGAACCCGTGATGCCGGTAACCAGAACCAGTCCGCGAGGCTCGTCGCAGATCTTCTCCACCACTTTGGGCAGGTAGAGTTCGTCCAAGGCGCGAATCTTGGTTGGGATTACGCGCAGGACTACGCCGACGTTGCCGCGCTGTTGGAAGACGTTCACGCGGAAGCGCCCGAGCCCAGCTACGCCATAGGCTAAGTCCAGCTCCGCGTTCTCTTTGAACTTCTGTTTCTGGCGGTTGGACATCATGCTGAAGGCCATGTTCAGCATGTCTTCCGCGCTAATTCGCGGTTGGTCGCTCAACGGCACAAGTTCGCCATCTACACGCAGGCAGGGGTGGTTGCCGACCTTCAGGTGAAGATCGCTCGCTTTGCGTTCAATGGCGATACGCAGTAGATCGTCTATATGCATAGGCAAGGTTCCAGCTTCTCTGGTGGGCACACCTTAGCACGTACAGTTTTAAGCTTCCAACAACTACTTGCAACGTGCCAAAAGGACAGGTGACCAGAGTCACGAAAGTTGGTGAAAGGCTTCGCGGCAGAAGAAAGGCGCGGCTCGGCCGCGCCATGAAACACTATTTCATTTCAAAGGGTTCGTCTGCGCTTCCGCCAAAGATCGACGGCACTTTCGATCCCATCGACCTTAAGCTGGCTGCGAGGTAACCACGGTGGTGGACACTGTGCCTAACCGCGAAGTCGATGTAGCGGAACAATGGGTACTTCCAGACCCCGTAAAAGTCGACCGGTGTGGAAAGTTGTTCAGGCGTGAGGGCCTTTACGCGTGCCAGAGCCTGCGGCAGCTTTGTGTCGTACCACGCCAGAATATCCGCGATGGTTTTCGGCATTTCCTTGTAGGTTTCTTCCATCGGGAAATTCATGTCTGCGATGTTCTCCATAAACTGAACATCGGCGCTGGCGATGTGCCAAGCCTGTTCGAGCGCAGTACGCGACTTCGGGTCAAGTCGAAAATTCGGGTTTGTCACTGCCTCGATTACCTTTTTGTTGACGGGGAACTCAAATTCCATCGCCTGTACGCCGAGGTCTGCGACGACTTTTGCGGTTTCGGGAGTGTAAGAGGGAACAGATGTTGCCATGGCTATGCTCTCCATCGCGAAGTGTCGGCTCGGAATCTTGCCACAAAACGAAAGGGCGCAACAATGTGCGCCCTTTTGCATACACAGACTGAAACGTCTTACACACCGACCGGCTGCCGTTTCGCCACGTGTACCGGGGTCAGCCAGTTGTGACGATCGGCGACCTTCCCTTCGATAATCCCGAAAAATTCTTTAAAAATCGTTTTCGTTATCGGACCGGTGATGCCCTTTCCGACGGTGATCTTGTCGACGGATCGAATCGGGGTTATCTCGGCCGCGGTTCCGGTGAAGAAGACTTCATCGGCAATGTAGAGCATTTCGCGCGGAATCATCTGCTCCACAACCGGGATGCCGAGATCCTGCGCGATCTGTATGACAGAATCACGCGTGATTCCGGGGAGGACCGAGTTGCCAAGCGGCGCTGTCATCAACTTGCCGTTCCGAACAACGAAAATGTTCTCGCCTGAACCTTCGCTGACGTAGCCATTGATATCGAGAGCGATTCCCTCGACGTAGCCGTTCATGATGGCTTCCATCTTGATCAGCTGCGAGTTCATGTAGTTCGCGCCGGCCTTGGCCATTGCTGGCAGAGTATTGGGAGCGATACGTGTCCACGAGGAGACGCACACGTCGACGCCCTGTTCAGCATCGGTTCCCAGATACTTACCCCAGGCGTAATTGGCCATCCAAACTTCGGGCGCGCAGTTGAAGGGGTTCACACCGGCTTCGCCATAGCCCCGCAGAATGATGGGACGGATGTAGCAGGGCGTGACACCGTTCATCCGGACAAGTTCGACCATGGTCGAAACAAGGTCTTCTCGCGAGTACTCAACTTCCATTCGGTAGATCTTGGCGGAGTCGAGCAGGCGCTGGATGTGTTCGTGCGCGCGGAAAATGGCCGGGCCCTGCGGCAGGGTGTAACAGCGGATGCCCTCAAACACAGACGTCCCATAATTGATGACATGGGACATCACATGAACGTTGGCATCGTCCCAAGGTATGAACTTGCCGTTGTGCCAGATACTGCCTGTCTTCTGAATGGCCATTTGCCGGCCCTCCTCGTATGGTCGGACTAGTTCTCCAATGCGATACCGTCATCGGCCATCCTTGGTCCGTGCCTCGGTTCCCTTTTTGGGGAGCCGAGGCAACACGCGGACACAAGAGATCACCGTCGAAGGTCTGTTCGAGCAAACCGCTCATTATACATTGCTGATTGCATTCACTAGTTCGATGCGGAGCGTCCTCCCGCGGACGAGTCCTGCTGCTGGGCTGACTGGCTAGGCGCGTCGTTGCCCCGGAAATACTTCGCCGGTGCAGCCTTCATCTGCGGCATTGCGGCGAACGGCTTGCTGTAGTCATTTCGGGCGTTCCAGAACAGGAAGCCGATTCCACCCTTTTCTTTCGATACGGCGACCTGCGTCATTATGTACTGCGGTGAATAGGTCTTGGTCTTCCATCCGAAGGCCTGAAGCCATGGCCTTAGCACAGCGCCGCTATCTTTCGTGATGACCCTGAACCGGTCCATTGAAGACCCGATGAAGTGTTCCGGGGCGTCTCCCGGCCAGGCGTAGCCGTCCATGCCGAAGAAGTGGGACGGGTAAATCATGGGTGAGAGCACGTCGCAGTGCTGCGCCATCCGGGGGATATCCTGCCCGGTGTGCGCAAGATCAACGTTCCTCTGCCATGCCATGACGCCGAACACATCAAGCGAGAACAGTACGTTCATGTGCTTCAGTTCGGAATGGGCCGATTTAAGGAATTCGGTAATCACGTCTGCACGCTGCCAGTTGGGGTGCGTTGTCTGGAAGGCGAACTGTGCGTCTTTCTGATCGCCCTCAGCGGGGAAGCGCACATAGTCGAATTGAATTTCGTCGACACCCGACTGAGCCGCGAACTTGGCCAAGGCGATGTTGTACTCCTGGACCTTGGGGTTAGAAGGGTCGACCCAGACTAGTTTGCCGTTTTCGCGCCACGCTTGGCCTGAACGCCGCGACTTCACCGCGAGTTCCGGGTGCTGTTGCACGAGGTACTCATCGCGGAAAATCGCAATGCGGGCTATAGCGTGGATCCCCTGGGAGTGCAGGAAGTGCACGAACTTTGCAAGGTTTCGGATCGGGATGTATTTGTCGTTTGAGAGAGGATGTTGGAAGGGTACATTTACGAACCCATCGCTATCCTTTATGTCGAACACGACCGCGTTGCCGCCGAGCCTGCGCCATTCGCGGATCATCTCCAGTCCCTTCGCGCTGCCAGCCATCGTGCCGGTCAGGTAGATCGCCCGAGCCTCGAAGTCTTTGGGCACGGGAATACTCTGTTCTTTGAAGTCAGGCGGCAGCATGCCGGGAATAACAACGTTTTGGCCTTCCTTGAACCAAATTGACTTCATGGGCGCGTTGGCCTGGCGGATTGCCTGTTCCAACTCGCGACCGGTCAAGTATTGCGTCTTGGGCAAATACCGGTGGACTAGGCCCGGCAAGCTTTCGCCCTTTTTCGTCACATGCACGGTGGTTCCGGGCGGCAGGGCTGAGGTGTCACTCGCCCCAGCAGAAGGCGGTGTTGGCGAAGCTTTCAACCCCGTTGTGGAACTGGCGGTGACGGTTGTTGGAGTCTCGGCAGGCGCGGACCTGGAACCAGCGGCGGCGCCCAGGAAGGTAGCTTTTTTCAGCAATGCGGCAAGTGAAATTGTGAACAGGACGACGACAGCGACGATCAGGTAAGGCCGAATTTTGCGCGACATCTTGTTTTTGCGGATCCAGAACTGGGGGTAGCTGGATACTAGCAGAGTCTCTGGATGATGCACGCAAAATCATTAGTGATTTGGTGACGTTCGGGTGTAGACCGCCAGTGCGTCGCGTGCCGGCCGCAGGCAAGCCGGGCGGTCACTTTGGTCTGGATAGCAGAGGTAATTTAGGTTCCAGCCGACGTTTTCGTCTTGACTTTGCGCATCTAATTTGCGCAGGGATGGCGAGATCCGGCAGAGAGTGGCGCCCGCAGCGTATTGTGACGGAACGTTTTGCAACTCCAACCCGGGGTCTTCCATCTGAGAAAACACATTTAACGGTCCCACAGGTAATTGAACAGGGGCCAAGAATTATGAAGACTGGTCTTAATACCGCGCTGGATCCATCGCGCCGCAGCAGCGATGCACAAGACTTCGAAACCGCAATCCGCCGCAAGATCGTTGGGCAGGACGGGGCGGTCGAAAAAGTAGTTGAGATTTACCAGATGTTTCTTGCCGGCCTGAACCCCCCGGGACGGCCTGTAGGGAACCTCTTATTCCTTGGGCCTACCGGTTCGGGCAAGACGCGCGTGGTCGAGGCGATGGCTGAGGCTCTGTTTGGCGACTCACGCGCGGTGATCAAGATCGATTGCGCCGAGTTTCAGCATTCGCATGAAATCGCTAAGTTAATTGGCTCGCCCCCGGGCTACCTTGGTCATCGAGAGACCCACCCGCTGCTCACCCAGGAAGCGCTGAACCAGTGGCATACGGAAAAGCTGAAGCTTTCGCTGCTGCTGTTTGACGAGATCGAGAAAGCCTCAGACGCGCTGTGGCAGTTGCTACTAGGCATTCTCGACAAAGCCACGCTCACGCTTGGTGATAATCGCCGTGTGGACCTTTCCCAGTGCGTAATCGTCATGACTTCTAACCTAGGTGCTGCCGAAATGAACGACATGATCACCGGCGGCCTTGGGTTTGGGCAGAAGCCGCAGGCGATCGACGGCAAATTCGACGAGAAGATTACACGTGCCGCGCAGGAAGCTGCCCGCCGGAAGTTCTCGCCGGAATTCATGAACCGCATCGATAAGGTGGTGGTGTTCAAGACGCTGCGTCCGGAGCACCTCGAGCAAATTCTGGAGATAGAGCTCGGACTGGTGCAGCAGCGAATATTGCAGGCGACCGGGAACAACCAGTTCGTTTTCAGTTGTACTCCGGCTGTTAAGCAGTTCCTGCTCCGAGAGGGTACAGACCCGAAATACGGCGCTCGTCACCTGAAGCGGGCCATAGAGCGAAATGTCGTTTTCCCGCTGGCCAACCTCGTCGCGACGGGACAGGTTAAGTTGGGTGATTTCGTCCGTATCGACATGAATGAGCAGGGGATGGTCTTTGTGAAAGAAGCAGAGGGTGCCTTGGTGCCGGTGCTTCTGGAGAAATATGGGCCGGAGTTCAGCGCGCAACCGACTGCTCGCGCGAGCCGGACGGCGGCCAATCGACGCGATGTTAGTGCGACCCCTCTGCTAGATCACAAGTGAAACGATCGAGTTCCCGCAATAAAGGGTGCCCCAGTAGGGCACCCTTTACGTTTGCGACTTCGACTGAGTGCCGCTTCCAGGCCACCTGCCTGTATGTAGCTAGTCATTGTTCTACGGCATCTAACTTAGGGTCGCTTCGTACTCCTCTAGTTGGTTTCATTCGCCGCATCGTGAGCCGATACAATGTGAGTTGAACCGGTTCTCAACCGCGGCAGGAGCAAATATGGTGAGAAGATCGATTGCTGCACGTATGTTGACGGTCATTCTTATGCTGTGTATAGCGGCTCCCCAGTGGGCGTTGGCGGCTCAGGGTACAGCCCCATCTTTGCCTAATCCCGGAGACACTGGGGTCAGCAAGGAAGAGCAACAGCAGATTGGTTTGCAGGCAATGGCTGAGGTTTATAAACAGATGCCGGTCCTGCCTGACTCCAGTCCGGAAACACAGTACATCCAGAGGCTCGGGAAGAAGTTGGCGGCCGTCATTCCTCCAGAGTACTCGTGGCCTTTTCAGTTTCACGTGATTCCCCAGAAAGAGATCAATGCTTTTGCATTACCTGGCGGACCAATGTTTGTTAACACGGGCACTCTTACTGCGGCCGAGAATGAAGCAGAACTCGCCGGAGTGATGGCTCACGAGATGGCCCACGTGTACATGCAGCACTCGATCAAGCAGGCCAAGAAGGGCGCGATTACTCAGGGACTTGCGGGTCTACTGGGTGGAATTTTGGGCAATGTCGGAGGGGTGGTAGGTGGCCTGGCGCAAGCCGGGGTTCAGATCGGCGGCGGCATGGTAATGATGAAGTACTCACGTGGAGATGAGACTGAGGCCGACACCGTAGGGGCTATCATTCTTTACAAAGCTGGCTATAACCCCAAGTCCATGGCCGACTTCTTTCAGAAGTTGGAGCAGCAGGGCGGACGGGGCGGTCCTCAACTGCTCAGCAGCCACCCCAATCCTGGCAATCGAATGCAGGAAATTCAGAAAAAAGTAAGCAACTGGCCGTCGAAGAACTACCAAAAATCCAGTTCGGGTTTCCAAAGTGCGAAGCAGCACGCTCAGACAATAAAAACGTACACGGCTCAGGAGATTGCGGCTGGGGCGAAATCCGGCGAATGGGCGCGGATGAATCAGCAGAATGGGTCGGTTCCGAAGAACCTGCCCGCGTCGCAAACTGGGGAGGCACAAGCCGGAAACGCCACTCTGTCTAACGTCACCTATCAGCAGGTTAGGCCAAGTGGGCGTTTCACTGAGGCGCAGAATCAGCTATTCAGCATCAGCTACCCGGATAATTGGCGTACGTACAACGACTCGAACGGTGGCGGGTTGACCATCGCGCCAGAAGCGGGAGTGGGGCAGAGCGGAGTTGCTTACGGCGTGGTGATCGGCGGCACACAGGTTCAGAGTTCGACTTCACTCGATCAGGCGGTTCAGAACCTCGTCTCAGGACTCCAGCAGTCAAATCCCGGACTGAGCGCCAGTGGCAGTCCACAGAAGATCACTGTCAATGGGGTGCAGGGACGGGCAGTGGACTTGATTGGCGAATCGCCTGTGCTGAAAAACGGGCGTCCAGAACGCGAACGCGATTGGCTAGTCGCTTTGCCAGCGGGACAGAACCAACTGATCTACATGGTTTTCGTTGCGCCTGAGAGTTCGTACAGCCAGATTCGGCCGACATATCAGCAGATGCTGAGAAGTTTACGGTTGAATACAGGTAGCTTCTAGTCCGGGCAGTCCTCGAGAACGCCTGCATTTCGATTCGGAGCGGCGAATACGCCGCTCCGATTTCTTTATGCCTTTGCCGCTTCGCCCTTGGCAGCGGCTGACGGTGGAGTTTCGCTCTCTTTCTCAGACGCACTCAAGTAAGCGCCTCCCAACAGCAGCATGCCTGCGGTGAACGCCCAAAAAATTAGTGTGACAGAGTACTTGAATGGTCCATAGGCCTCCTCGAAATCCAAGAGAGGAAGCACTGCCATGTAGATGTACTTCGCGACTTCCAGCAACACACCTGTGACGACGGCAGCGGGAAAAACCTGTCGTGCCTTCACCTTCCCATTAGGCAAAATCCAGTAGATGAAGAAGAAGATTGCGATCGTGGTCAACAGCGCGAAGAACTTCATAATGATCCACGTGACAGCAGTTGCCGCTGTCACAAAGATCGTATTGACAAACGAGATGCTGAGGTTGTGCGGTATCAGCGCCGCAACCATCAACTGTGTGCCGCTAGTTAGCGCGACAGAGATCATGGCCAGGGCACCGCAGCCAAACGTCAGTCCTAACGACACGATTTGATTCTTGATGTAAGACCGGTTCGCAGTGAATCCCCAGACCTTGTTGAGCGCGACTTCCAGTGGCTCGAAGATTCCGGTCGAACTAATGAGCAACATGACAAGCGACATGAGCTGGATGCTGTGGCGCTCGTAAACCATGACTTTCAGGTTGCGCATGACCCACATCTTGTCTGCGTAATTCCATATCGGCAGGTAGCGCTCAACGACGAAAAATATGACGTCGAGCATCGGCCGCGAATGGAAGACCAGTCGAGTGATGGTTGCCATCAGCACGATTGCCGGGATGAAGGAAAGGATGGCGTTGGCCGCTACGGAAAAAGCGTAGGTATGGCACTCGGTTTCCGCCATGTACTTCAGAGTGGGAATGGCTCTCGCCCGCAGGTGCTTTTTCACGCTCTGAAAATACGAGAGCGCTTCGCTTCCTCCGGCGCTTGTGCCGGCGGGCGCTGAGGTGTCTTGGACCGATACTTCCGGCTTCAGCTCTGCTGTGTTCATGATGAGTGGGAGCACTAATCGTAGCAGAGTAGAAGCTCGGCACAAATCCGCTTGCGGCAAAAAGAAAGCGAGTTTTCGGGCGAACTGCCTAGCCTTTCAAAGCCCTGACTTCGGGGTAGCAGAAAGGCGACTCTGATTTTTCTTGCCAAGTTCCAGAGTTCCTGAATATTATGCGAACGCTCGCCTCATTGGTTAATTCTTTGGCGAGATCTGGCCGAGCCAAGGTCAGCGGATTTGGGTTGATGTTTCTGTACTCGCGGTACAGCTTACACGCAGAGAGATTCGGGCTCCAGAGTTTTGGGCCGGCGAACCTGTACAGGTTTCGTCTCGGGACAGAACTCGGGAGCCCTTTTCAATTGCGGGGGCACCGCAAGTCGAAGCAGCAGCTCTCTTCTCTCCTGCCGTGTTTCCGGTGCATTTCAGTCACTTGGAAGGCGATGGGGACCGCAGCCGGGAAGAACCAGAAATTATTTACGCGCACCTATAGCGCAGAAGTGAAAGGAGTACTGCTGTGAGAGAGAGGGGTACGGTTAAGTGGTTTAATGGCGCCAAAGGTTATGGCTTCATCCAGCGTTCCACTGGCGAAGATGTGTTCGTGCATTTCTCCGCGATCCAGGAGAATGGGTACCGCACGCTGAACGAAGGCGAGACGGTCGAGTTCGATCTGCTGAAGGGCCCCAAGGGCTACCAGGCTGCGAACGTCGTCCGCGGTGTTGCCTAATAAGCAACGAACCATTCATCTGCGGAGTGTGCTGGACAGAAGAGATTAGCCCAATCCGCGTAAAACCCTCCCACATCGGGAGGGTTTTTCGTTGCGCCTATTGTGAACCTAGCGAACGCAAGCGATGCAAAGCCCACTCAGCATGTTCGCGTACGACCGCATCTTCGTCCGTTTCACTGATAAATCGAAGAGTGGGAGCAAAGGATAGATCGCCGCTGTTGCCCATGGCAACAACAGCATTTCGTCTAATAGCGGTGCGCTTCGCGCGTTTCATCGGTGATCCTCGAAACGTCTCCCGAAAGTCCTCTTCGCTGATCGTTGCCAGCCATTCAAGGTCAGGTGCAACCAGTCGCTCACGAGGCTGCAAATCGAGCATCGGGGTGACCGGAGCTTTCTGCCCTTTTTGATTGTTCCACGGGCACACATCCTGGCAGATGTCGCAACCGTAAACGTGCTGTCCGATCCCTTCCCGCTGGTCCTCAGGTATGGCTCCGCGCTTTTCTATCGTGAGGTATGAAATGCAGCGTGAAGCATTGAGTTTGCGAGGCGCCTGGAAGGCATCTGTCGGACAGGCGTCCAGGCATCGTGTGCACGTTCCGCAACGGTCGGCTGCAGGTATGTCTGGTTCGAGTTCCAACGAGGTGAGGATTACGCCCAAGAACAACCATGATCCTAATTGTTGATTGATGATGCAAGTGTTCTTGCCGACCCACCCTACCCCAGCATACTTCGCTAACACACGCTCGATTACCGGACCGGTGTCCACGTAACACCAGGTGCGAATGTCGCCAGCTTGCTGCTTTAGGCGCGCTTCGACTTCACGCAGGCGCGGGAGAAGCACATCATGGTAGTCGCGATGGGACCACGCGTAGCGGGAAATCCAGCCGGTCCGTGTGCCGTTGGCGCGAGTGCTGTCGGGGCTTTTTGTCGAATACCCGAGTTCGGTGGAGTAGGGCTGCGCGGTGTTGTAGTTGACGGCGCAGACTATCACGGACTTCGCCCAAGGGGCGGCATGCTTCAGCGACGCGCGCTTGAGGCGGCCTTCGGCATCGCGCGATTCCATGTAGCGCATTTCGCCATGCAGGCCATCAGCGATCCAGTTCGCAAAATAATCGAGTTCCGGGTAGTCGCTGATGCCTGCAACACCGGCCAGATCGAAGCCGACCTCAGTGGCAGCACGCTTTGCCAGTTCCGTCAGTTGTGAAACGCGGGGCATGGCCTGTTCATATTTTAGAGGCTTCGGGAGCACTTTACGTGTTCGACATGAGGAGTGAACCTGGTTGGTCCTGATAAACTCACCGGAGCTGGTGACCGGCGTCACAGCCATGCGTGAAAAGGCCATTGCATCGTATTGGCCTACCTCTGCAGCAAGGCTCTTGTTGAAAGCCCGTGGGAGTCAGTGCCTTGGCAACTGCGGGAGTGGTGCACTCAGGCGTCACTTCTGCGTGTGTCTTTCGTCACCGTGAACGTGACGTACATCATAGGCGAACCGGTAAGAAGTTCGAGAGATTATAGATAACCGAATTACAAAAACACCCGATTGTAGCGAGGCGAATTTGTTCGAGATTTTGCGGGCCGAGTTTTTGGCCTCGGGAATCAAACGGTTTACTGTTCACGCACCCCGAGTTGCTCGAAAGCAGAAAGCGGGGCAGTTTGTCATCGTCCGCGTTCATCAACGGGGCGAACGGATCCCGCTCACCATCGCATCTGCCGACCCGGTCAATGGCACCATTGACATAATCGTGCAGGCTGTCGGCAAGACCACGCGAGAACTCAACGAGCTAGGGGTTGGTGATTCGCTCCTCGATCTTGTTGGACCCTTGGGGAAGCCTTCTGAGATCCGCCAGTATGGGACCGTGGTCGTGATCGGCGGAGGTGTGGGCACGGCTATCGCGTATCCCACGGCTGCAGCCATGAAACAAGCTGGAAACCGCGTCATTTCCATCGTGGGCGCCCGAACCAAGGATCTTGTCATCCTCGAATCGGAAGTTCGCGAGGTGAGTGATGTCGCGTACATCGTGACCGACGATGGTTCCTATGGCCGCAAAGGCCTCGTGACAGATCAATTGAAGCAGTTGATCCAGAACGGTGCGCGGCTAGATCTGGTTCTGGCCATTGGCCCAACCCCCATGATGCGTGCCGTAGCGGAAGTAACCCGCCCAGAGCGGATTTATACATTGGTCAGCCTCAACTCGATTATGGTCGACGGTACGGGCATGTGCGGAGGGTGCCGGGTGATCGTGGACGGCACAAGTGAGTTCGCCTGCGTAGATGGGCCAGAATTTGATGCGCATAAGGTCGATTTCGAAGTACTGACCGCACGGAACCGGATGTACCGCGAACAGGAGATCGCGGCTTTAACCGCATTCGAGACTCAGGCTCAGGTTATGGACCGGGCAGAGGGAGTTGTAGGTGAAGACTGAAGTTTCTCGCAACCCGGTTCCCCGGAAAGACAGAATGAAGATACCCCGGCAGCACATGCCGGAGGTGGCGCCGTGCGTTCGCGCGCAGAATTTCGAGGAAGTCAACCTCGGCTACGATCCTCAACTTGCTCAAGTCGAAGCGACCCGCTGCATCGAATGTGCAAAGCCCGCTTGTGTTAAGGAATGCCCGGTGGGCGTTAAGGTCCGCGACTTTGTGGACCTTGTCGTGGCCGGAGATTACCTCGGGGCGTTGGCGAAGATTCGCGAAGACAACGTCCTGCCCGCAATCACGGGACGCGTTTGCCCGCAGGACGACCAGTGTGAGCACGGATGCGTGCTGGGAAAGAAGGGCGATCCACTCGCTATCGGGAACCTGGAACGCTTCGTAGCAGATTACGAGCAGCGTGTAGGGACAATTTCGCTGCCCAAGATGGGTCCTCCAACGGGCAAAAGGGTTGCCATCGTGGGAAGCGGGCCTGCCGGGTTAAGTGCCGCAGGCGACCTCATTCAAAAGGGTCATTCGGTGCGGGTGTTCGAAGCCTTGCACGAACTCGGGGGAGTGCTGGTCTATGGCATCCCGGAGTTTCGCCTGCCGAAGTCGATCGTGCAGCAGGAGGTCAATAACCTGCGCCGCATGGGAGTCGAGTTCGAAACCAACGTCGTTGTTGGCAAGACGGTTACGATTGACGAGTTGTTCGAACACGAGGGGTTCAATGCGGTTTTCGTCGCTACAGGCGCGGGGCTGCCGCAGTTTCTAGGGGTGCCCGGAGAACACCTCAATGGCGTGTACTCAGCCAACGAGTTTCTGACTCGTATCAATCTGATGCGCGCGTACCGATTTCCTGAGTACGACGGTCCGGTTTACGACTGTCGCGGCAAGGACATCGCCGTCATTGGCGGTGGCAATACAGCGATGGACTCTGTGCGAACGGCGCTCCGTCTGGGGGCACGTAACGCACACCTCATCTACCGCCGTACTGAAGAAGAGATGCCAGCACGCACGGAAGAAGTGCGGCACGCGAAAGATGAGGGCGTCCAGATTCACGCGCTGTCGAACCCCACGGAATTTCTAGGCAGCGAGGGATGGCTGAAGGGCGTGCGGTGCATTCGCATGCAACCAGGCGAGCCCGACTCAAGCGGTCGACGCCGCCCGATCCCGGTTGCAGGATCCGAGTACGACATCCCGATTTCAATGGCGATCGTTGCGGTGGGCACTACTGCTAACCCGCTCGTCCAGTCGACAACTCCCGATCTGGAGACGAACAAGCGCGGCTACATACGCGTAGCCGACGAGGAAACGCTGCGGACCTCCAAGAAGGGGGTGTTCGCCGGAGGCGACATTGTGACTGGCGGGGCCACTGTCATCCTTGCCATGGCTGCGGGGCGTAAAGCAGCCAAATCTATCCATGAGTATCTCTCTACGGGAGAATGGGCGAACGGCGCTCCAAGCGCATAACGTGCTCGTTCAACGAATAACAATTCGTTATTGCCGAACCCAGGCGCGGCCATGACAGAGGTCGGTGTGCCGTTCCTGGGGAAGCTCTCGCGCACTCCATGGATGCCCCCGGAGATGGCGATCGCCCCCGATCTACCGGAAGATGGAAGGATCGGTCGCGTCGAACCCTTCTACGCTCTGCTGATCAATCCCTTTTATAGGAAAGACCCGTACGGCAGTTTTGGGAAGCACGTGCTCACGCCGAGTCTTGCGCTTACAAGTCTCGCTGCCACAACTCCTGAAAAATGGCGAGTGCAGTACTGGGACGAGAACCTGCTGCATGGCCGGCCGCCGTGCGACCCGATGCCGCAGGTCGTTGGCATCACGGTGCATCTGACTTTTGCACAGCGAGCTTACGAGCTGGCCAGGTGGTACCGGAACCGAGGGGCGAAAGTGGTACTTGGCGGCCTGCATGTTCAGTCGTGCCCTGATGAGTGCGCCCCGCATGCTGACGCGCTGGCTGTTGGTGACGGCGTGCAGCTTTGGCCGCGCATACTGCAAGACGTGGAGGACGATGCGTTGCAGGCCAGATATCACGCAACGTACGGGAATGAATACGCCTGCGATCCACCGCCGCGTCGTTCGATCCTACCGGGAGAAAGCTTTCTGACGACCACTAGCCTGATTGCTACGCGTGGTTGCCATAACCGCTGCGGGTTTTGCTATCTGGCGACAAGCGGATTGCGAATGCCGTATCGCACGCGAGATCCGCACGCAGTTGCGGCTGAGTTCGCCGAGAGTGGCCAACCTTATGGCGTGTTCGTCGACAATAATTTGGGCTCGAACAAGGACTATCTAAGGGCTTTGTGTCGCGCTTTAAGGCCGTTGGAAAAAATATGGAGCGCGGCTGTGTCCATTGATGTGACAGAAGATCCAGCGCTCGTTCGCGAAATGGCATTGGCCGGATGCACGGGCGTGTTCATCGGCTTTGAGTCCCTCACGGATGCGAACTTGCAGGCAGCCCGGAAGAAGACGCCGAAAACAGCAGAGTATGCCCGCTGTGTTCGCATCCTGCACGACTATGGCATCCAGGTTAATGGCTCGTTCGTGTTCGGTTTCGATCACGACCACCGCGACGTGTTTGCCCGCACCACCGATTGGATCGAGAGCAATCGCCTGGAATGTGCGACGTTTCACATTCTGACGCCCTATCCTCAAACGCCACTGTTTCGTGAACTGGAGGGCCAGGGACGCCTGTTGCATCGGGACTGGTCGCTTTACGATACTGCCCACGCGGTGTTCCGGCCCAAGCACATGAGTCCCGAAGAACTTGAACAGGGCTATGCGTGGACGTACCAGCGGCTGTTCCAGTGTGCCTCCGTCTGGAAGCGTCGACCACAGGATTGGCGAGCGGTGGCGCCTTACCTTGCCATGTCTTTCCTGTACAAACGATCCAACCGCCTCTGGCACCAGTTGATAAAGCATGACTTGGTGCACAGAGTCTGGTCGCCTTTGATCGAGGTGACGCGCCGGCGTCACCTGAAATTTCGTGAGCAGTTGGGGACTGGAGATGTCGTGGCTGAAAATTCCGGTCAGGTCCTACCGGCCGGAGTTTAAGCAGCTACATTCAGGACACTGCAACTAGATGCCTAGCTTCTTGACCTCTTCGGCGTAGTACTTGCGATAAAGGATGTCCCATTCCTGGGTACCTTCAAGAATCACGCGACGCTGGGACTCGATCTTTTGCCGGGCGGCCAGATCGATCTTGTGCTCCTCGCGAAGAAGTTCCTCGATGATGCGGCGCAACTCGCCACGAACGTCCTCGTAGGGCTCGTTAAATTCGACGTTCTTCATGCCAGCGAGGGCGTCGGTCGTCACTGCGGCCAGCTTGTTAACTTTTTCCTGGGTCAGACGCATGCCTGTGCTCTGGGGCTTGTCGGGTCCGAGTCTCATAGCACCGCCCTGTACTTGCGAACGAGCTCGTTCTTTACTTTCTTAAACATCTCCTGGTAATTGGCTCCGGTGCGGCGCATCTCTTCCGAATACGTCTCAAGAATGAGGCGGACTTCCTCGTTAATGCGGTCTTCGAGGCCAAGTTCATCCAGCAGGGCAGCATTGATCTTTTCATTCACCGCGCCGAGGTCGGCGGCTGTGATGAACTTGCGTTCCGTAAGCCTTTTAGTGATTTCGCGGGCCAAGTAGCCCACGTATTCTTTCGACAGGACCATGAGCGTTCGCTATCAACGTGAATAGAAAAGTCAGTTTAACACACGACAAGCTCCTGGACTCTGTCGAGTTCTGTCCTGCTGCGAGGGCCCTTCAGCAACGCCATCCCCATGGAAACTCGGCTCATGCAATTCAGTGCTGATTACTTTCGTGCTCGACTGGAGGAGCTGTTTCTATCCTGATTTCCAATCGTCTTTGCTCGGAGTTCCGCATCAAATCTTCTGCTTTGCTGCTTCTCGCGGGAGTATTATGTTTGGTGATCCCAATCCGCCAGCGCAACGAGAGAGCGATTCCATGCAGCCGGATGACCTGAGCAGTGTCAAGGACGACATGATTGCCTTCATTGAGGGCCACGGCATGCGCCGGTTCAAGGGCTACGTCAGTGAGGAAATGAATAGCGTCACGTGGGATGCGGCTGAAAATCCTGACGCATGGAAAGACTTCGTAGAGGTGGCAAAGGCATCAGGTTCAGCGTTTCTCACAATGGATGACTTCGTCCTCGACCATGAGGATCTCGAGTTTCTGTTGGAGCGACTGCGCTATTCCACATATACGACTCCCGAGGATCTCGAAGAGGCACGTTGGCTCCGCTCCTACGAAGGCAAAACCGGATACCTGCAGATTGGCTGGCCTTACCAAGGAATCATGTTCCTGTACGAGGCGTCGACCGAGTGGTATGAACGGTACCAGCGACTACTGGATTTGGCTGAGGATAGCGGCATCATGATCGACGAGCCCGACCAGGACGACGAGCGATAGCCCGTGCGCTGGACCCCTCGTTGTACTCCCGAAAAAGAGGAACTTGCTTCCCGCCTGAGCGTTGAGGCGCGTATCGCGCCGGTGCTGGCCAGGCTTCTGGCTGCGCGTGGAATCGATTCGGTCGAGGAAGCTACCCGCTTCCTTTCTCCAAAAATGGAACACCTGCACTCGCCTTACGAGATGCTGGGGATGAGAGCTGCAATCGACCGTTTGCGCGCCGCAATCGAACGCAAGGAACGCGTGCTGATCTACGGTGATTACGACGTGGACGGGACCACGGCCGTCGTCATACTCAAGACTGCGATCGAACTCTGTGGCGGCACTTGCGAGTTCCACGTCCCGCATCGCATCCGTGAAGGCTACGGAATGCGCGATGATGTGATCGAGCGGGCGGCGGCGGGCGGAGTCTCGCTGATCATCAGCGTGGACACAGGCATTCGGGCCTTTGCGGCTGCGGAAACGTGTCACAGGTTGGGACTCGACCTGATCGTTACCGACCACCACCTCCCTGAGGCGGATGGTGTTCCGCGAGCCGTCGCTGTTCTAAATCCCAACCAGCACGGCTGCTCCTATCCTTGCAAGGCACTCTGCGGCGCTGGTGTCGCTTTTAAAGTGGCGCAGGGCTTGCTGGAGCAGTATCCGAATTACGGCAAACTTATTCCTTCGTTCTTGAAAGTGGTCGCGATTGCCACCATCGCAGACGCGGTTCCGCTCGTGGACGAAAACCGCGTATTTGCCAAGCTTGGACTCGACGGCTTGCGATCTCCAGTAAACGCCGGATTGCGAGCTCTGATGGACGTGGCAGACTTGAGCGGACGGCCCATCAAGTCCGGGGATGTCGCTTTCCGTCTGGCGCCGCGGCTGAATGCTGCTGGGCGAATGGATGTTGCAAAAGACGTGGTGGACCTGTTCACCATCAAGGACGCCAATTTGGCACGTGAGATTGCCGGCAGGCTGAACGCGCTCAATGCTGAGCGTCAGGCGGAAGAGGCTCGAATTGTCGCGGAAATTCAGGGGCAACTCGACCGCGATCAGCAGTCACGAGAGTCGAACTGCATAGTCGTTGATGGTGAAGGCTGGCACAAGGGTGTAATCGGCATCGTTGCGAGCCGAGTGGTGGATCGTTATCACCGTCCCGCGGTAGTGATTTCCCGCGAAGGTGTAGTGGCCCAGGGCTCCGGGCGATCAATTGAAGCCTTTCACCTGATGGAAGCGCTCGAGTCCTGCGCCCCGCTTTTCACGCGCTTTGGGGGCCATGCTCACGCGGCGGGATTCGCCCTGCCTTCCGAACGGATTCCGGAATTGCGCCAAGCCTTGTGTGCGAGGGCGAACGAGCGGCTCACTCCTGAAGATCTTCGCCCGGTCTTGCGCTACGATTCGGAAATCATGCTGGACGAAGTCACGCCTAACCTGTTCGAGTTCATCGAGCAACTTGAACCGTTCGGCATGTCGAACCCAGAGCCGGTATTCATATCCCGTGGTGTTCGAGTGCTGGTACCCCCGCGCCTGCTGAAAGAGAAGCACATGAAGCTTCGGGTTCGCCAAGAACCTGATAACCTCAACGGCTCGGGCCGCGGGGCACGTGTGTTCGATCTTTTGGCTTGGCGAATGGCCGACAGGATCCAACAAGAAGCAGTCATAGCGGGAGACGCGCTCGACATAGCTTTCTCGGTAGACGAGAACCAGCATCCCGAGTATGGCGGACTCCAGCTCTCACTGTCTGATTTCTCCCGAACGGGTTCGGCACCGAAAGCAGCCGCTGCGAGGGCAGGGGATCCGAACTGAGTCGATGTTTGCGCCATTCGGTTCTTGGCACCGCTAGTCTCACCGGTTCGCTATTCCTCTTTACACGGACGCGCAGTGTCGATATAGTCCCCTCACCATGAGCAACACCGGACTGTATTGCTCCTACTGTGGTCAATTAAACGACCCGGAAGCAGAATTGTGCTCCCGCTGCGGCGCGCGCCAAAAGCCGGTCGGCACTGCTGCTGTTTCTTCCCCTTCCGCTTACGCAGCCGCTGCGCCTCAGCACGCTCTTTCGAGCGATGCCGGTGCGGTCTATCAAGCAGCAGGTGCAGTGCACACGACGGGTTCCACCTATGTAGCGCCGCCGATGTACGCGCCAACCGTTCCGTTATTCCGCGGCTATGGCGGCTTTTGGATTAGGGTGGTAGCGGCTCTGATCGACAGCGCAGTCACCGGCGTTGTGCTTTTCCCGTTGATGTTCCTGGTGATCGGCCTGAGTGCCGCAGCCGGCGGAGCAGCGCCGCGAGCTGCGAGTGAGGCGCTGGGGGCTGTCATGTTGCTCGTATTGCTCCCGCTGATGGTTGGTGTGCCGTGGGTCTATTCGGCTGCCATGGAGAGTTCCAAGTATCAGGGAACGCTGGGCAAAATGGCGCTTGGCCTGAAGGTGACCGATGGGTACGGCAATCGCATCTCGTTCGGACGCGCCACAGGGAGGCACTTCGCCAAGATCATTTCCGGGATGATTCTGAACATCGGCTACATCATGGTGGGTCTGACCGAGCGTAAGCAGGGCCTCCACGACATGCTCGCTAGTACCTTAGTAGTTAAGAAGTAACGGGCGGGGCTACAAAAACGGATCCGTATACGTGCCGAGGATGGCCCTCGGCACGTCGCTCCTGTGGTTCTATTCCTCAGCTACACGTGAAACCCAAAAACCTACCCCGGTCGCGTAAGATGATAGAAGATGCGCATAGATATATCCCGACTGCGATTCTGGTTTGCCGCGGCGACGATTGCCGTGGTCCTCGTTGTCGCTGGGTTTTACTTTTATGCGCGCTACCGCTATTACCACGCAGTTAAAGAAATCCCACAAAAGCTGGGCATTGAAGTACAGCAGAGTACCGAAAGCTTCTCCCTATCAAAATCGGAAGGCGGCAAGACGCTGTTTACTATTCGAGCGTCGAAAGCCGTGCAATACAAACACGGTGGGCGTGCCGAACTTCGAGACGTCAGCATCCTTGTTTATGGGCGCGACTCAAATCGCTTCGACCAGATATACGGGGCTGCTTTCGAGTACGACCCGCAGAGTGGGAACGTGGTTGCAAAGGGCGAGGTGCACATCGATTTGGAAGCAAACGCGCTCGGACAAATCGCGCCTCACCAAATGCCGCCCCCCGAACTCAAAAACCCTATTCACGTAAAAACCAGCGGCCTCATATTCAACCAGAAGTCTGGCATTGCGAAGACGGATGAGCGAGTCGAGTTCAGGATCCCCCAGGCGAGTGGGTCGGCAGTCGGAGCTACATACGATTCGAAGACGAATACGCTGACCTTGGTCTCACGGGTTGAACTCAGTACTACGGGAGAGAGCGCCGCCAACGTTACTGCAGAACACGGCACTTTGACCAAGGAGCCTCGTCAGGCCGTGCTTCACCGCGTTTTGGCTAAACGCGGTGAAAGTACTATGGCCGCGAACAAAGTAAACGTGACGCTGCGGCACGACAACACCATCGATCGGGTGCTTGCGGATGGCGACGTCCGGATGTGGGCAACCGGCGAGACAGAAGTGGCTGCAAAGGCTCCGCACGCCGAAATCTTTCTGACTGGGAAAAACGTCCCTCGCGCAGCCGCTATGAGCGGCGGCGTTGCGCTTCAAGCCGCCGGGGCACACAACATCACCGGAAATGCAGGACGCGTTGACCTGGACTTCGGGCCCGATTCCAAGTTAAACAAAGTGCGTGCGAGCAAGGGAGTGCGCTTGCTCGAGAAGGCTTCAGGGGGTTCGCAAGGTGCTTCGGCAGGAATCGTTGATGCAGCGCTGAGGTCATCACCGGGTATCGTACGGGACGCGAAAGGTCGCAACCGTACTCAGCCCCGCGACAACATAGAACTAACCGCCGATGCTGTCGATTTCTACGTTCGGAATGGCAAGATGCTGGACCGTGCCGAAACTACTGGCGCGGCTCAGATTACGATAGTTCCCGGAAACAGCAGGTCACCTGAGCGTTCGACCATCACAGCTGGAAAGTTTAACGCTGGCTTTCAGCGAAACCGCCTGACCTTGATCCATGGCGCACCGAATGCGCGAATCGTTCAGTCCGTTGCGGGCCAACCAGACAAGGTGAGCACTAGCGATTCCCTTGACGCTACTTTCGCTGCTGACGGCACGATCAGCGGATTTGTTCAGCAGGGCAGCTTCGCCTATCGCGAAAGCGGGCGGGGCGGCAAGGTCGAGCGCTCGGCATCAGCGAACAAGGCCACTTACAGCAACCTAACCCAGGTTCTTGTGTTGCAGGGCTCTCCCAGGGTCGTTGAAGGCGGCATGGCGGCGAGTGCGAGGACCATAAGTCTGAACCGACGAACTGGAGATGCTGAAGCCGAATACGATGTGAAGACGACCTACAGCGAACTGGAACCACAACCCAGCGGGGCACTACTGGCTTCGGCAGCGCCAGTCCACGTGACAGCGGCGACTATGACCCTCAAACGGGCTACTGGAGTTGCTCGCTTCTCCGGAAATGCACGCCTCTGGCAGGCGGCTAACATTGTTCAAGCTCCTATCATCGTTTTTGATCGTGACAAACGTGCCCTGCAGGCTGAGGGAAATGAGAACCAGCAGGTCAGCACCGTTCTGGTCCAGCCGGAGAAGAGTGGCAAAACCACTCCCGTCAGCATCGTTGCGGCTCGACTCACGTACGCTGACAAGCAGCGCAAGGCGAGGTTTGAGGGCAATGTCCTGGTTCGAAGCGCCGATGGCTCGATGACGGCCGATCACATCGATGCGTTTCTCAAGCCTCGCCAATCGACTGGAGCGGCGACTACCACGCCTAGTGAACTCGACAGGATCGTAGCGGAAGGGCACATCGTTGTTCAGCAGCCCACGCGTCGTGCTACCGGAGCCAAGCTGGTCTACAGCGCAGAAAATGGCAAGTTTGTTCTGACTGGTGGTCCTCCGACCATTATCGATGCTGAACGCGGTACAATCACTGGCGGTGCGTTGACCTTCTATAGTCGCGATGATAGAGTGCTCGTTGAGGGCGGCGATCAAGGCCGAACCGTTACAACCACGAGAGTTTCCAAGTAGATGCAGACGCTGGCCACAGACGACATCACCAAGTCTTATCGTGGCCGCAGGGTAGTCAACGGCGTCAGTCTCCACGTCAAACAAGGTGAGGTCGTCGGTTTGCTCGGCCCGAACGGAGCCGGCAAGACTACTACTTTTTACATGATCGTCGGGCTCACCCCGCCCGAATCAGGACGCATTCTCGTTGACGGCGAGGAAATCACAAGCGCCCCGATGTACCTCCGGGCGCGCAACTACGGTATCAGCTACCTGCCTCAGGAACCCTCGGTGTTCCGCAAGCTAACCGTCGAGGAAAACATCCTCGCTGTGCTCGAAGCGCAGCCGATCGCATGGCACGAGCGCCGCGAGAAGATGGAGAAACTCATTCAGCAACTCGGGCTCGGCATAATACGCCAGAGCCGTGGGTATGCGCTTTCGGGTGGCGAAAGACGCCGTGTTGAAATTGCTCGATGTCTTTGCATCTCGCCGTCGTTCATTCTCCTGGATGAACCGTTCTCCGGAATTGACCCTATCGCTGTCGACGATCTACAGAAAATTATTTACGACTTGAAGACGAGCGGGATAGGGGTCTTGATCACGGATCACAACGTGCGCGAGACTCTTTCCGTCACGGACCGGGCCTACATAATCAATGAGGGACGGGTCTTCCGGGCTGGTACTCCAGAGCAGCTTGGAAGTGACCCCGAGGTCAAGCGAGTCTACCTGGGAGAGAGTTTCTCGCTAGTGTAGATACGCCGCACCATTGTTGTCTGGAGTGGCGCGTGCGCATTCGCGACATTCAGGTGTTGCTTCGACGCGCGTAGTAGGTTTCACCGAGCGCTGATTTCCGGATTCAGAAATAACCTCATAGGAGCAGGCGCGAGAGTTTCTGCTGTTGTAACATAGTCGCAGGAGAGTTGGTTAGCCGTTCATGGTGTCGTTACAGCCCAAACTGAACCTGAAAGTCTCTCAGAAGCAGATTCTGACCCCAGGCCTCGTGCAGATGGTCAGCGTCTTGGCGCTCAACAAGCTTGAGCTCAAAGACATGATCAACGCCGAGATGGTCGAGAACCCGGTTCTAGAGGAACTGGAAGATTCCGTTCCTTTGCTGGACGACGCTGCACGGCGGGAAGAAGACCGCCTGGCAACACCATCCGAGGCCGGTGAGACCGAAAAGACCGATTCATTCGAGGAAATCGACTTTGGGTCTTTCTTCCGCGATTATCTTGATCCTGGTTACAGAAGCCCCGACCTCGAAGCGATTGAGAGGCCGTCGTTCGAGAACTTCCTGTCGAAGCCTGGTACGCTGACCGATCACCTGATGTGGCAGTTGGGCGCAATGAATGTTAGCGAGGTGATCCGCGAAGCTGCCGAGTTGATCATTGGCAATCTCAACGAAGACGGCTACCTGACGGCAACGGATGAAGAACTCATGGCGGCTGCGATGGATGAGAGTCTTGGCGTTGCCCCGGAAGCAGCAAGCACGCCCATCGCACCCGCAAGCAACAACGAGGCTTCGCCTGAGAGCGTAGCTACCAGCACCGATACTGGTCACAATGACGGCGGACCGAAGGTCGGTGAGGTTGACCTGCCTCCCGGCATTCCACTCGTTCACCCTGAAAGCCAACCCGTCGCCGAGATTACGGCTGAATTGCCCGCGGCGGTTGAGGCCGCTTTCGCCGAGGAGCGATCGAAGTTGTCACTTGTGCCTCCGCGCGAAAAGGTACAGCCGCTTTTCGACCGCGAAGCACTGAGGCAAGCTCTACAACTCGTAAGGCAGATGGATCCGGTTGGCGTGGCGGCCCGCGATCTGCGGGAGTGTCTTCTTGCGCAACTGCGTTATCACGAGACCGTTCTCGAACGCCACAAGGCGCAAGGTAAGAACGGCAACGGCACAGAGCAGGTCCTCAAAGATGCGATCGCCATGGTGGATTCGCATCTCAAAGAAGTTCAGAACAAACAGTTCAAGGAAATCGCGAAAGCATTGGGTCGCCCCGTCGAAGCTGTGCAGGCGGCACTTGAGTACGTCAAAACGCTCGATCCCCGGCCCGGTCTCCGCTACAACACGGTACAAGCGCGTCTAATCGAACCGGATGTTGCGTTCATCAAGCAGGGTGATGAGTATCTGGTCGTTCTCAATGATGAAGATGTGCCGCAGTTGCGGCTCAATCCGACCTACCGCCGCCTGTTGAACAAGGACGGGTCGGAAAAAGATGTTCGCTCGTACATTAAGGAAAAGTACAAGTCCGCCATTCAGCTCATCAAGAACATTGAACAACGCAAACAGACGATTCTGAAAGTTTGTTACGCGATCATCGGTCGCCAACGTGAGTTCCTGGATTACGGCATCGACCACCTGAAGCCGATGATGATCAAAGAAGTGGCTGAAGAAATTGGCGTGCATCCTTCAACGGTCAGTAGGGCTGTCGCGAACAAGTACGCACACACCCCACAGGGTGTATTTGAGCTGCGTTACTTCTTCAGTGAAAGCGTCAACGGGCCGGAAGGTGGCGGTACGTCCTTACTTATCTTGAAGCGCCGGGTCAAGAAACTCATTGAGGAAGAAGATCCGACCAGGCCTTACACCGACGAGCAGATTACTCGGATTCTTCAGTCGCAGGGAATCCAGGTCACTCGGCGAACGGTTGCGAAGTATCGGGAAGACATGCACATCCCAAGTACTCACCAACGACGAGTCAAGAATTAGCGTAGCTGTACGCGTGGATGTTTACGTGAACGCCGGGTCTTGGACCCGGCGATTTGCACTTTGGGCGGTATCACCGCCCGAACGGCTTTTTGGGCGAATCAACTGAATGCTTCCGGCGCTTGGCCGTGGTATATTGCGCGGCACTACAAGGCGCCTCGGCTTCAAGGAGGGAGACGTTCGATGACCGTTGAATACACCGGCAGAAACTGCGACATCACTCCCACAATCAAAAAGCAGGTCGAAACCGGACTTGCGAAGCTTACAAAGATACTTGGCGATAATTTCGAAGCCAAGGTGATTCTCGCTATGGAGAAGAAGCGCTGTAAAGCCGAGATCGCGCTGACCAGCCGCAATCGCCAGCCGATCGTAGGAATCTCGGAAGCACCGGACATGACCTCAGCCATAGACGGCGCCCTTGATCGAGTAGAAAAGCAGGCGATTAAGAACAAAGGTCGCTGGCGTAACTTGAAGCGGCAGCCCAAGAAGGAAAAGGTTTTTGCACAGGATGTTCGGCAGGATCAGGTTGTCATGGCTGTAGGAGCATCTGCGAACACCGCCGTTCCTATTGCTGTGCATAACTTTCCGGCCTCTGTTCACACCACCGAGGCGCATTTGACTAGATCAAAGGATGCGGTGGCGCTTCGTCCCATGAGGCTCGAAGAAGCTGTGAAGGAGTGCGAGTTCCGTGACCGAGAAGTATTTGTGTTCCGCGATATGAACGGCGATGTGAAGGTGCTGCATCGGAAGAAAGATGGCAAACTCGAACTGATCGAAGTGCCCTAAGCTGCCGCAGCGTTCGCTAGAACGAACAGGACTGGCGCTAATGAGCGCCAGTCCGAGCTGATGCCGAGCGTGAGCACGCTCCCTCGCTATCCTCCGCTCTTACCTGCAAATTGCAACCCTAGACTCACTCGGAATCGCATGTATGTATTGCACCCAAGGGCGGGCCGCAGCCAGGAACGCTCTTTCGCCAGCCAAGTTGGTGCGCTCGGATTCCAGCAGCTTCGTCATGCTTCGTAATTGAGACTGCAACCGCAACAGGTTCTCTCGATAGCGTTCTCTCTCTACGCCGCAGGCGCAGTTACGACAATCCACTGCGGCCAGAGTAGTAGCTCCCGCGCATTTCAGGGTGGCACCGACCTGATCGACGCATTTCTCTACCTCCAACAGGGAAGTCAAAACGGCGTCGACCTTGCTTACGTGTGGCTGCACTGAGACAAGGAAATCCTCGATTCGCTGACTACTCCTCCGCAACAAGTCTACGCAGTCCATCAGTCACGCGCTCCATTCGCACGAGACAGGTTCACCTGCTAAATCGACAGAAGGCGGTACTGGGCGCGCACCAGGAGCAGCGACCGGCGGTCGCTCTATGCCGGTGCGGCCCTGCTCAATCTTGTGCCAAGCTTCACGAAGATCGGAGAATATCACCATTTGAGCGCGCAGCATGGCTTCGCTGTTCTTGATGTGCGCCTCCAGAATCTTGGCCCTGGCAATGGAGTAGAGTTGGTCCATGTGCCGCGCAGCGCTTCCGCCACGTTCCATGTTCAGCGTGCCCTGTAACTGCTCCAAAACAGCTATAGCATGCTTAATCTCTGCTGAGCGCGCCTCAACGTCGTTGCTCTGAATCGCATTGATTGCGCGGCGCAGGTCCTGCACGATCATGTCGTACATCATGATTACGAGTTGCACTTCGCTGGCGCTGCGCACGGCAGCTTCCCGGTAAGCGTTTTGTACGTTCGGTCCTGTCATTTGTTGTTCAGTGCGCCCAGTTGGGCAGTGATTTGCGATTGCATGAGTGGCAGTTGTCGCAGCAACATGTCTATCCTCGAGTACTGATCGAGGAGTTGCTGCTGACGGTTGGTGATACGAACTTCAAAGGCATCGATCTGATCGGAAATGTTCTTGCTTGATTCATCCAGGCCCTTCAAATCGACAGCGACTGGACCATCAGTGGAATCATTGATGTTCATCAGATCTGTACCGAAGCGCCGGGCGAAGCCTTCGGGAGTCGTGCTCTGGAAGAACTGTTGCACTTGTGCGTAATGATCTTGAAGAGCGCGGTCCAAGTCTGAATCTTCAATCTCCAGCGTGCCGTCATTGTTCATCTCAACACCCAAGGAGCGTAGCGACTCGAACGCGCCATTTCCTTCGACCGAGTGGCTGATGTTCTGCAACAACGTGCCTTGAATCGCTCGGATAGTGCTATCGGAGGCAAGAACCCCGGCCTGCTTCGTGGCCTGGTTATATGTGAACTGGTCGTTCAATTCCTTGATCACGCTGTTGTAGCGGTCAACAAATGCTTTGATAGCTTGTTTCGTTTTGCTGCTGTTGGGTCCGACCGTAAGTGTAACGGTAGTGTTTTCGTTCTGTCCGGAGAGCGTAAGTGTGACTCCAGGAATCACATCCGCCACCGTGTTTGAAGTACTCTCGATTGGTATGCCGTCCACGACCAACTTCGCGTTAGCACCGGTCGTACCGCAGGTCCAATTCAGCGCAGTTGTGTCAGACGAAATGTGAATACTGCCGGGCACCCCAGGGGTAGCACTGACTACTGAAAGCCGCGATCCCGATGCGTCGCTGATAATGTTTGCGCGGACTCCAGGGACGTTCGTCGTGATGTAATTCGCTGCTTCACTGAGCGACTTTCCGGAGAGGTCCAGCGAGGTCACTTGTCCGGCTCCGATGCTTATGTCCATACGAGCGTCGAGGCCAAAACGAAAATCACTGTCTGTGATTGCCTTTGTGTAATACGACGAGGTTGTCGCCCGGCTGTTGATCGTTATAGCGTGAGTACCGGAAACAGCACTTGATGTGGCGGTTGCATTCACCAGCGTGCTGTCCGAAGTCGAAGCGACTCGGGAATCGAATACGCCAGTAAAATCCTTCAGATCATTTACTGCTTCGGACAGCGTTTGGAGTTTGGATTGAATGGAACGAAGTGCGCTGGCTTGCGCGTCCAGCAACGCCTGCTGCTTTTGCCAAAGGCGCTCCGGAGCGCGCTCAACATAGATCAGTTGATCCACGGTGGCCTGCACGTCCAATCCGCTACTGCCGGTGCCGCTGGCTATACCGCTGGAGAAGGAAGACATCGCGACCTCAACAGTGCCTATTCACAAATGCAAAGGTGGAGCGTGTAGACGCTCCACCTCATGTGGGAATTAGCGAAGCAGCGAGAGCACGCCCTGCTGCATCTGGTTCGCCTGCGCCAGCGCCGAGATGCCGGTCTGGTTCAGGATGTTGAACTTCGTCATGTTTGCGACTTCCTGCGCGATGTCGGCGGCGCGGATGCCGTCTTCTGCGGCGGACAGGTTCTGCACTTGAGCGTTGATGACGTTCGTCGCCGACTGCAAGCGGTTGATGCCGGCGCCGATTTCACCACGCTGCGCAGCAATCGTTTTGATCGCGTCCGTGATCTCGGTCAGGGCCGCTTGTGCACTGGTGTCAGTCTGCAGATTGTTGGTCAATCCGAGATCACCAGGGGAAAGAGCAGCGATGTTTGTGCTGATGGTTTCGCTGATCGAAGCGCCGCCGTCGCTCAGGAATACCTGCGAACCGCCCACGGAAACATCTGCCGAAGTTACCGTGCCAAGCTCGGTTACATTGCTTTCGATGTAGAGGCTGCGATCTCCACCAGCGTCTTTGATCTGGAGATTGCCACCAACGAGGGCAACCTGAACGTCGACATCGCCACTACCGGTGCCCATGTCATCCTGGATGGCGGTCATTAAAGCGCCGACGCTGGTGTAAGTCGTGGTGCTGTATGACTTCTGGGTGCCCGTCTTGGTATCGGTGATGGTCAGGTCGTGACCGGCAGCCAGGGCTGTTCCAGTCGTGAGTGAGCCAGCATCACCAGCCCAGGAATTCGTGTCCTTCACCGTGGATGTGCCGGTGAAAAGGGTGTCGCCATTGAAGGTGGTCTTCGAGCCGATTCTTGTGATCTCTGCCTTGATCGCG
>DASPIK010000100.1:0-17530 GCA_035629075.1 Terriglobales bacterium
CTGTTACAACCTCGCGGTATCGCTCCAATTCCGCCGTGAGCGCCTTTTGACCGAGGCCGGTGATTTTGTAATAGATCCGTCGCTCGTCGTCCATTTCCGGGTCGACTCTCTTATCGCTCTCGCGTATCAACCCGGCGTCAATCATGCGCTTAAGCGAGCCGTAGAGCGTTCCCGGTCCCATCTTCACTTTGCCCTGTGAATCCGCCTCGACCTGCTTCATGATCCCGTAGCCGTGCCGCTCCTGTATGGACAGCGCGAGCAGGATATGAAGCACCGCCGGAGTGAGGGGTGCGTTGACTGTATTCTTTGCCATATCGACTTACTATATCCGTGACGGATGTATTTATATCCGCGACGGATGTATATGTCAAGAGGGATAGAAGAGCCTCACTCAAGCCGGGTTGAGTGGGCCACTAGCCAGCGCGACAGTCTTCGCGAGGAATCGCAAAGCCTCGCTGCGCTCTACCGCGATTGCCTCTACATTGCGGCAGGGAGAATCTTTGCGATCTTCAGCTCCCCCGCGTCGCGGACAATTAAGAACAGAAATCCTGAGTCCACGGTGACGATGATCGGTGTATCTTTCGGAAGCCCGAAATACGCTGCCTCGTCTGAGGACATGCAATCGGCGTCTTCCTTGCGAACGTCCTTTTCGACTTCCGCCCATCTCGCAGCTGCCCGATCCGCAAGTTCTGGATGCTCTGCGTTGAACCGCGAGGCAGCATTAGCAATCTTGTGCATCGCCTCAATTACCGACTTTAGCTGGTTGTACGACTCAATTCTGGGCTTCTCGGTCTGATCCGACCGGAACAGACGTTCCAGGGTAGGGCTTTCGTGAATCTGCCGGACGACTTCGGGAGGAAGAGCTTCGAGGGGGTTCTCAACTGGCCATCTGTCAGCTCGAAAACCGCATTCGGCAAGCTGCACAAAGAACTGCATCGAGGCGGCTCCAAATTCCTGCATGAGTTCGCAATCCGCGTTGGTCACTAGTGACTTGTCCAACTCGAAGAGTTCACCGAGCACGGGTTGACAGGAGGAGGCCAAGTACCGCCGCCGTATTGAGGAGGAGTCTACCCCCCGTCTCAGATCGCTAAGGAATTGTTCAGATAGGAAGGTTGCAGCCTTGCGGTCTGCTACGGTGCACTGTTCCGTCGATACGCTCTGGCCATGGCTGAACGGTAAAGCGGTAAGAACCAGTAGGGTCACGAGTGCAGTGGCCAATGATTTCACAATCGGGACTTTACCCCGAATCACGGCAGAGTTCCACGACTTGTCGAACAAAGCCCCACTCAAGCAAACCCGGCTTGAGTGGGCCACCTAGCCGATTCCCTGTCGGCTATTTGTAATAGCTTGGGTCGGGAGACCCGACGTAGATGTCGCGAGGCGGTTTCGGGTCTACGTAGAGCCGAATCATCCCGAAGTCCTCTTCAACCTCTAGCTCCCAGCGTTTTGTCTGGCCGTCATGACGTGGAAAGTGCGGTGTGAAGTCGTGAAGAACGACGAGAGGACGGGCAAAAAGCCGCCGCTTGAATTCCCACTTGCCATTTGTTTCAAGCTGCAGTGCGCCGCCCCTGCGTTGGTAGCGTTGCACGTACGTTCCGTCAGCATGGAGTTCTAATTGTTCAAGCCCGTTGTCATGCTCGGCTGAGTATTCACCTACCACTCGCGACTGCGCCAGTAGCCATCCTGAGCCGTGAACGGCGATGACGACGAGGGTCAGCGGAATCGCCCACAGCAGGGCGATTGCCACATTGGAACACCAACCGAATGCGCGGACGCTCATGAATTCTCTGGCAACCACGGCCACTCTACGCCACTTGGCACGCCGATTCCACGATTGTTGAAGTACCATGTCTACTTGCTCACTATGCCTAACGCAACTGGCGCCCTCACGTAGCGCCTCTCGCGCCGTAGATAGTAGTGCGCGATGGCGTTCTCGGTTTTGGTTCGGCGTGTTGCTTGACGGATTCGCGCGCAACGAAACTTCCCGCTGGTGCGGAGCATCGGAACTTGCATGGCGAACGAAGTCATAGAAGCGGTAAAGTCTGGTGAGCGTTCACGGGTCGAGAACGCCATAGAAGCCCACCCTGCGCTGGCTGCGAGCCTGGACGACAACGGCGTCTCGGCGCTGTTGATCGCGGTCTACTACGGCCAGCGAGAGATCGCAGACCTGCTTGCCTCAAGGGTGTCCACGATGAGCATGCACGAGGGTGCGGCCATCGGTGACCTGACCACTATCCGCGCCCTGGGCCGATGGCCCGACACCGTGCGCGACTATTCACCCGATGGATGGACGCCGTTGCACCTTGCCGCAGCGTTTGGCGGAGCGGAAGCCGTGCGCGTACTCTTAGAACTCGCTGCCGACCCCAACCAGCGCTCCCGCAACGCACTCAATAACACTCCGCTTCATGCATGCGCGGCGATAAGCCGATCTGTAGATATTGCGCGCATGTTGCTCGACCACGGTGCTGACGTGAATGCCACGCAGCATGGCGGCTTTACCGCGCTCCATTCTGCGGCGTTCAACGGCTCGGTCGACCTCGTCGGCTTGCTGGTGGAACGCGGAGCCGACCTCAGCGCCCGTACGGACGACGGGCAGACCGCCGCCGATCTCGCGCGCGAAAAGGGCCACGACAAGCTCGCCATTTTGCTTTCGCCGTAATGCCGAGGCATTCAGTATCGGTCTTGGAGAAGTGCCTCCAGGCATCCACGGATGCGAACCCGTGATTGGTGTATTCGCGCGAGCGGATGCTCTTCGTGGTGCCACTTCAACTGCATCCAAATTAAAGTTCTGCTGGACGTCACAGTTCACGATGAGACCTACGGCAAGCGCGTTGTGGCGTGAAACTGTTTAGTGGTGTAAAACTGTCAGTCCTTCTTTGATACGCAAATGAGCACTGTTCAAAAAGTTCGCAAAGCAGTATTCCCCGCCGCCGGCCTCGGAACGCGATTCCTTCCTGCGACCAAAGCGCAACCGAAAGAAATGCTGCCGCTGGTGGATAAGCCGATCATCCAGTACGGCGTGGAAGAAGCGCTTGCCTCCGGGTGCGACCACATCATCATTGTGACTGGCCGCGGCAAGACCGCTATCGAGGACCACTTCGACGTCAGCTACGAACTGGAAAAGATGTTGGAGGAGCGCGGCAAGACCGAGCTGCTGGCCATCGTGCGCCAGATCTCCGACATGATTCACGTTTCGTACACGCGACAGAAGGAGGCCATGGGCCTTGGGCACGCGGTGCTGATGTCGCGCGAACTGGTGGGCAACGAGCCTTTTGCCGTGCTGCTGGCCGACGACGTCATCGACGCCGCAACGCCCTGCCTGAAGCAGATGATCGACGTTTATAACGCCACGGGCTGCTCGGTGATTTCAACCCAGGTTGTGGAAGGACCGGCTATCTCGGCTTACGGCGTCATCGACGGAAAGCCAGCCGAAGGAAATCTGCCCGGCAAGGTGTACGAGATCAACAACCTGGTCGAAAAACCCCGGCCGGAAGAAGCACCTTCGAACCTGGCCATCATCGGACGCTACATTCTTACCCCGCGGGTCTTCGAGATGCTCGACCGCACTCCGCTCGGCACAGGCGGGGAACTGCAACTGACCGACGGCATGCGCCAGCTTCTCAAGGAAGAAAAGATCTACGGCCTGTGCTTTGAAGGCAAGCGCCACGATACGGGAGACAAGCTGGGATTCCTGAAAGCCACGGTCGAATTCGCGCTCAAGCGCCCCGACTTGGGCAAAGACTTCTGGGATTACCTGAAGCGCCTCGATGTAGATCAGGTGTTTCAGGATGGAGTGGAGTGCAAGGCGTAAGGCGTAGCGCCGGCGGCTCGCCGCTTGTCGCGAGGACGGCTCGCCCTCGCTGACACTCTGGCGAAGAAGCTTGCCAGTTTGTTGTTCGCGCTCCCGCTAGCTTCTTCCACGCACAACGGCAAGCCTTCTCGCGCACTCCAATAGCTCGGCATGACGAAAGACAACGCTCTGACCACGCTGTGGCAAAACTTCCCGCTGAAAACCGGTCACACCATCGTGAACGTGCTGATGCTGGCTTTGCCGGCGGCGCTGGTGGCGCACTGGTTCATTCATCCGGGAGCGATCATAGAGTTCTGCCTGGCCGCGTTGGCCATCATTCCGCTTGCTGGCGCGATGGGCGAAGCGACAGAGGATCTTGCTTCGCACTTGGGTGACCGAGCCGGAGGCCTGCTCAACGCCACTATGGGCAACGCGGCAGAGTTGATCATCGGTTTCTTCGCATTGAGAGCGGGGCACGTCGAGATCGTCAAAGCTTCGATCTCCGGCAGCATCATCGGGAATATTCTCCTGGTTTTTGGGATCAGCATCATCGCTGGTGGCCTGAAGCGGCCGAAACAGACCTTTTCGCGTCAGGACGCCGCCGTCAATTCAACCATGCTGTTTATCGGGGCTGTCGCGCTGATCATGCCCGCGGTTTTCGATCTGAGTGTTTTCGGGTCGCTGCGCGAAGGCGTGGTCGTCGAGCGCCTCAGTCTGTGGACCAGCGGAATCCTGATTGCCGTATATGCCAGCAGCATGATCTTCACTTTCAGAGGAGGACCGGCAGCACCACACCGGGAACCAGGAGCGCACGTACGCTCGGCGAAGGCCGCAACGGTTGCGCTCGTCGCTTCCACGGTCGCGGTGGCCTACATGAGCGAATTGCTCGTCGGGGAGATTGAAGCGTTCAAACAGGGGCTAGGCTTGTCAGACCTGTTCATCGGGGTCGTTGTCATCGCGGTGATCGGCAACGCCGCCGAGCACTCTTCGGCCATCCTGATGGCCATGAAAGACAAGATGAACGTTGCCGTGAACATCGCGGCCGGGGCCAGTTCGCAGATCGCGCTGCTCGTGGCCCCACTGCTCGTTTTTATTTCGCTGTTCACGCAAAAGCGAATGTCGCTGGTGTTTACCGGGATGGAGATCGCGGGCATCGCCCTCGCCGTCATTGTCCTGGAGATGATCGCGTACGACGGCGAAACCAACTGGTTCGAAGGCGTCGAACTTGTAGCCGTGTACCTGATACTGGCAATCGCGTTCTTCTTCGTGCCAGCGGGATTCGGAGGACACTGAAGTTTATCGAATGCTCTGACCGTTCAATCATTGGCGCGTTTGATTCGGGCAAGAAACGACACTTCTTGTAGTGATGGTCCCAATGAATCGATGCGCCGATGATTCACTCCTGTGAGGCAGCCTTCGGATGTGCGAACGCTTCGCTCAGCATCTCGAGATCAGCATGGCTCGAGGGCATCCACGCACCACCCAGTTCCTGGCGGATAACTTTTTGTACCGTCCGGATCGGTTGCGATTTCATGTGCTGCATGAATCGCTTCCATTCGGAAACCACGCTCTTGTACTCGTCGTCATCGGAATCGAAGCGAAACTCGCGCACGGCGTCCACGGCGGTGCCATATTCCTCAGCGTAGTCTTCGTGCAGATAGCCGTGCATAAACGCCCGCAACGCCGGGTACTGATTCTTCTCGGCAGCTTTGCTCGACATCAGCGGCACTCCGGATAAGAAGTCAACACGTAATAACGCCCGGGTCCGTCCCACTTCAGAATAACCAACGCATGCGAACACGGTTCGGCCTTGTTCTCACCCCGGTGAAGCGTACGCCCCAACGTGTGATCGCTATCGTAATCCAGAACGAGGTTGGGATGTCCAGTGGTGCGGGCCATCCAGCGGTTGATCCGTTCCCGATTTTGCTCCAGGGCCGCCCCGACTGCCACCTCGGCCGTCGGCTGATCGCTGTAAGTAGAAGCTGCCGAGATGCGCTCGCGCCGAAGTCGCTGGCGGAGTTCGGAATCGCTGAGACCCACGTGTCGCTTCAGCGTGTGCCCTCCGCGAAGTTCATCAAGTTGAAGAAGACGGCGAGGTTGCTGGCTGGGTTCTTGGACATTCGTAGAGAACTCGACCCTGATCTCGCCCTTGCGGTTGTCGTCCTGCCTCTCGCAGCCAAACAGGCCAAGCACCAGCGTCAGGACAACAAGACACGAAACAAATGTGGGGACTACGCTTCTATGCGCCAGAGATTGACGGGCAGTTTGTCTCGGCGGCAGACAGCGCTCGTTCGCCACATTCCAAAGGCACTTCATTCCATGGCTTTCGTGAATACGAAGTCGTGCTGCCAGTGCTGCTTGTAGCCCGCCCGGCGGAGTTCTGTCGCCAGTTGTGCCCAGTGACGAATACTGTGAATCAGAGCATGCGTGAGACACTTCCGAAATGTGACCGTGAGTTCACCAAAGGACACGGTCTTGAATGTGACATTCCGGGCTAGCTTGCTGTCGTCGGCACTTTCTATGAACTGCCGCAAACGGATTCGTGCCTGTTCGCCGATTCTGAACAGCGTTTCGTTTGGCGCGCTCGGAATATCTTCAAAAGGCGTGTTCGGCTCCTCAAAAAGCCTCTGAGCGTAACGATGTTCGACAGCGAAGATGTGGTGCAGCAGCCCGCGCGTGTTCTCTACATGCGCAATGTCGAGCTTCACATCGAGCGCAGCCGGATGCTGCACAAAGAACCGCACCCAATTCTTCGTCTCTTCTTCCACATAGTCGAGCAGGACGGCTAAATCAAACGAAGCCGGCATAAGGTCACCTTTATCGCCAGGCAAACTATCGCGCCCTCATCCGCCCGATAATGCCATGACCTGTTGTTGGCTAGCTCGGAAGCTGAGCTCAGCTTACTTCGCACCCGCACGCGCCAGCTTTCTATCGAAGTACGAATTCATCATGCTGACGTAAGAATCTCGTTCAATCACTTCGCGACTAATAACCTTGAGCACGTCATCGGACATGAGGCCTGAGGTTGCAAGCTCGCGTCCGGCCTTCTCGGCAGCGGACACGACGTCCGTCACGTCCATCTCGTTTGCCAGCATCACAGAGAAAATCGGCGCAGCGGGGCGCAACAGGGCGCCGGCGAAATTGAACCCTGCCGTGTTGCACAGCATACGCATTTGCACCAGCAGAGGCTCAAAGTTGTCCAATTCCCAGAACCCGCAGGTGGAGACCAGCACGATCTTCTTTGGCCTGGAAGCGTCTCGAATCGGGTGCACGCTGTGGCCATCGCGCAACTCAACCCACGGCTCGACCATAGGAATGAGGCGGTCCATCAGGTTCTTCATCTGTCCCGACACGCCCCAGACGTACACCGGCGTGGCGAACACGAGTACGTCTGCCTCGCGCAGCTTCGGGTGGATCATCTGCATGTCGTCCTGCTGAAAGCACTCGCCGGGCGAATTCAGCCAGCAATGCAGCTCACCCTGACATGGATCGATGTTCAGTTTGCTGGTGTAGAAGAGTTCGACTTCCGCACCCGCTGCTTGCATTCCGTCGAGAAACGGGTTGAGTATCAGTGCGGTGTTGCCCTTGTCCATCTTCGGGCTGGAATTAAACGCGAGAACCTTCATAACCACCTCGATGGTCGAACGACATGCAGAAGTCAGAAGGCCATTCAAGCCGTCGCGGTTTCAAGGTGTCGACCTGAAAGCGCTCCCCATTCCCGTTCTGGTACATCGCGCAGCCTGCAACTCCCGATTCTGGCGAGGGCGTCTCGGCCAGGTTTTCGCCCTCGCCGCGTCCGGGACAATCCACAATGAACTTCGGTTTCTTAGCTGGTGCTCACACTTATTACTCGAAAGCTGCTAGCTACCGCTTTTCAGCTTCTTCGACTTTTCCTCGACTCCCTGCGCTAGCTTCTCCTTATGCGCAACCATCTTCCGGGCGATTTCGGGATCGCCAAGCGCGATCATCTGAGCTGCGAGGATGCCGGCGTTCGTGGCGCCAGGCTTGCCGATCGCGACGGTGGCTACCGGAATCCCTGCGGGCATTTGCACGATCGACAGCAGCGAATCGAAACCTTGCAGCGATGTGGACGGGATGGGCACGCCGATCACAGGCAGCGTCGTCTCTGCCGCAATCACTCCGGCCAAGTGGGCTGCCCCGCCCGCACCCGCGATGATCACTTTGATACCGCGTTGCGCGGCGTTGCGCGCGTATTCGCTGGTTCGGGCTGGCGACCGATGTGCCGAAGTCACGTCGATTTCGTAAGGAATGCCGAAGCCATCCAGGGCTTTGGCCGCTTCGCGCATAATTTCCAGGTCAGAATCCGAGCCCATCACGATTGACACAGCAGGGTTCGTGCTCGCAGTCACAGATGTAACTTTCCTTTCAGGGGAGTGTTGAATTCACTTCAGTTGATCCGATCGAAAGTACCGAACGGAGAATAGTGTACTGCCAACAGAGGCGCTATCGGTCGGCCACCCGCCTCAAATTAGAACTTGTTCACCCGATCGCACCTGAGGAGACTGTGCAGCCGCCGACGTAAGTTGTCAGGCTCTCACTTCCGTGCCCGGCATTTCTTCTTCGGCAGCTTTCCTCACGCGATCAAGTTCAGCCTGCATCATCGCGTGGTACTCCGAAACCTGCTCGCCGCTGATGTCCGGGGGGACGTGGATCAGCTTTCCAATTCGCACTACGGCTCGCGAGAACGGTTTCGGAATCATGAAACGGTCCCAGGAATTCAGCACCCAGGCCTTCTCCAGGGCAATGTGAAAGCAATAGATTGGCGCTCCGGTGTTGCGTGCTAACAGCACCGGTCCGGGCTTTGCCACATAAAGGGGGCCGCGTGGGCCATCGATGGTGAACGCTACGCTCTGGCCCTTATCGATAAGCTTGTGCATGCCGAGGAGTGCGCGCACGCCGCCTCGTGAACTCGATCCGCGCACCGCCGGAAAGCCGAAGCGCTCGATGATGCGCGCAATGTATTCGCCGTCGAAGCTCTTGCTGGTCATCACGGCGATTCCGCGATGGCGATAGAAATACGTGGCCGGAAAAACGCACCGGTGCCAGAACGTGTAGATGGCCGGGTGCATGTGAGTTTCTGAGGGGCCACCCTCGGCGGTGGAGATGCGGATGCGCAGTGTCGGACAGATCAGGCGAATCGCAAGATATCCCAGCGCGGACACAAGCCAGAGGCTGATGCGCTGGCCAAGGGTGAAGGATTTCTCTTCCTCTCGGGCAGCCGGTACAGAGGTGGCGGAGGTGGTCACGTCACGATTTTACATGTGGGACCGGAAGGGCTTGAATTGCCGCTCTATGTTTCTGAGTGAATTCTCATCTCTGACCCCGGTTCTCTGGCATGCCGCTTGCACCTGATGAACGCGCAGGCAGATTAACGGTTTCGGTCAGGGCGGGGGGGCGTTCGCGATGCTCTCCCCCTCTCTGTTCAGCAAGCGTGCGCAGGCACCCGTCTTGACCCCTAGCCGTTGTTCGATGGAGGTCCGATGCTGGCCAAGTGTGCGAACCCGGAGTGTTCCGTAGTTTTTCGCTATGTCGGTGCGGGCAAGCTGTTCCGTATGCCGTCGCAACATTGCAACGCCGGCGCGACCGGTTGCAAAAACGGGCATGCGCCGGAAACGATGCAGCACTTCTGGCTCTGCTCGGATTGCGCCCGGACCATGACCGTCGCCGTTGAGCGCAGCGGACGCGTCGTAGTTATGCGCAGAGCGTTCATTCGGCCCTATCGCGAGGCCTTCGGCACTATCCGACCTGTGCCCGTGATCGGGCCGACCCAATTACCGGCAATCGTGTGACGGGGTGCCAAATTGGTCTGACTATTCTCAGAGTCGAGGATTAGTCCCGAAGGAACACCCGAACTTAGCCAGGACGTTGTCCTGGGTGGCTACCCAAGACGCGCCGAGTGGGTACGGTCGAATTCCCCCCACCCATCCTAGTCCCCCATCACACAAAAAGGCCGGGTTCGCAAACCCGGCCTTCCCACCACACACACATTTCGCTACACACCCGCATACTTAAGCCACTTCATGATCTCGGGCAATGTGGCGCGTTTGCCGTACATGAGGATACCGACCCGATAAATGCGCGAGCACAGCACGAGCAACCCGAACACGGTCGCAACCATGATCCCCAGGCATAGCACAATCTGCCACAACGGCGGTGTCTGAATCACGATTCGCAAGTACATCAACACGGGAGCGACCAGCGGGATCATGGACACCCACGTTGCGACCGTGCCATTCGGGTCGCGGAAGACGAGCATCACCAGTGAAAGCGCCAGAATGAGCGGCAACATGATGATGATCTGCATCTGTTGGCCTTCCTGCTCGGTATTGACGACTGCGCCCAACGCCGCGTAAATCGTGGCGTATAGGAAGTAGCCAAGCAGGAAAAATGCCGCAAAGCTGAAGATCGCGACGGGCGAGATCTGTGCTTTGCGGAAGACATCCGCCGCGATGGCGCCGGGTGCGGCAACGATCGAGGCCATGACGGCCCACATGCCGATCTGTGTTAGCCCGACGGCACCCACGCCTATGACCTTGCCCATCATCAATTCTGTCGGCGTGACCGATGAGAGCAGCACTTCGATGATGCGCGAAGACTTCTCCTCGATCACCGATCGCATCACGGCGATGCCGTAGAACAGTACCGTGCTGTAAAGGAGCATGACCAACGCGAACGTTGCGGCGAAGGCGGCGGTTGCGTTGACTTTTTTCTCCTGACCGCCATTCACCTGCACCACTTCGAGTTGCAGGGGCTTGAGGACGTCAGCGGCCTGCTCCGGGGGCACGCCGTGACTTTCGAGCGCTTGCACGGCCAGCGCATTACGAATGGCGCTGCGCACCGCCCCCTGATCCATGAAGTCGCCTGTTTCACGGCGGCTGTAGCTCACCTTGCGGCTTGCAATTTCCTCTGGTCCTAGCCAGACGTACCCGTCGATCTCCTTTCTAGTCGTGCGCTCGCGAAGGCTGTTGCGCTGGGCTTCCGAGAGATCGTTGCTGACCTCGACCTTGTATCCACCGGTCAGTTCGCGTGCTGACTCCTCCCCTTCGGACTTGCCGGATGGCCTTTCGAGTTCCTGCTGAATCTTCTCGCCGAGTGAGCGTTCAGCCGTAACGATGACGATCTGCCTGGTGTCGCCGATCTTCATGCTCGCCATGCGGCCGGGCAGGATAAAGATTCCAATGATGATCGGCATCGCCAAGGTCGAGATCAGGAACGACTTCGTGCGGACCTTCTCGAGGTATTCGCGCTTGATGATCAGCCAAATATTACGCATGTGCCCGCTCCTTCGCTTTCCCGACCACGTCGATGAATATTTCTTCCAGCGACGGTTCCATCAGCTCGAATCGCGTAACGCGTGCGCGAGAAGCCACCAGCTTAAGCAGGTCCTGGGAGTCCGCTGTCGGTTGCAATTTCACCTCGACGAAATTGCCGTAGTTGTTTGCTGAAAGCACCAGGGCGGAGTCAGTAAGGAAGCCATCGCTGCCTTCGTATTGCAGTTGCACGCTGCGCCGGCCATAACGAGCCTTGACCTCTTTCAGTTCGCCTTCAAGCACGGCCTGTCCATGGTTGATGAGGCAAATGGCGTCGCACAAGCGCTCGACCTGGTCCATTCGGTGCGTCGAAAAAAGGATCGTCTTTCCCGCCTGTTTCAATTCCACCAGCACATCTTTGAGAGCGACGGCGTTAGCGGGGTCGAGACCGCTGAACGGTTCGTCCATGATGATGAAATCGGGCTCATGCAGCAGCGCACTGATGAACTGCACCTTCTGCTGCATGCCTTTCGACAGTTCCTCAACCTTCTTGTCAAGCCAGGGGGTCAGGTCGAGGCGTTCGCACCAACGTTTCGCTTTTGCCACCGCATCCGCTGCGCTTACGCCTTTCAACTCCGCCAGGAGCACCAGGTGCTCAAGTAGCTTCATCTTTTTGTAGAGGCCACGTTCTTCGGGCAAGTAGCCAATGCGCGCAAGATGCCGGCGTCCCAGCGGTTCGCCGAACATGCGGACTTCGCCACTGTCTGGCAGCGTGATCCCGATCATCATGCGGATGGTGCTCGTTTTCCCGGCACCGTTCGGCCCCAATAGGCCGTAAATCTGGCCGGGTGCGATTGCGAACGAAAGATCGTCAACCGCAACAAAGTTGTCATAGGCTTTGCCAATGTTGTGCAGTTCCAGAGTGTTCATGCGAGTGCAGGTATTCTGGCGCGACTCTGCGGTTCGAGCAATCGGGAATTCTAATGTAAGGCTCAAGTAGGTTGACAAGACAGCGTTGTCTTCCCGAGCGGCGAGGGATCGCTATCTGCGAGATGATGCCCGCGATGGGCTTGCGGAAGGTTCGACATTGTTCTCAGCCCTAAAGAGGGCAGGAAGCAGTTCCCCTGCTTTTGCTACGAAACACTTGTCGAAATAGACGTAATTTGCAGGTGTCTCCGCGCCAATGTAGTAGCGACGCGCGGGCGCTCCCGTGTTTCGCCCAGCCCAGATGGCGAAACTCGCTGCGGGCTCCACCAGTCCGGAGCTGCCCACTGTAATGAACACCGTGCAGTTCTCAAGCGCATTGAAAATGGCGTCCAGCTCGTATGGCATCTCACCGAACCAGCAGACATGAGGGCGTATGCGTCCGCCACACTTGCATCGGGCAATCTCCTCACCTGCTCGATACACGCGCTCGTCGTCAAACGGGGTGTCGGCGCAGTTCCGCTCGCAACGGCTCTTGAAGAGCTCGCCATGCATGTGGACCACGCGCTTCGAACCAGCCTGCTCGTGCAGGTTGTCAACGTTTTGCGTGCACACGAACAGACGTTCACCGAGTTGCCGCTCCAGCCCGGCGAGCGCGAGATGTGCAGGGTTCGGCTTGCAGGTTAGCGCTTGCCGCCGACGTTCAGAATAGAACTGCCACACGATCCTGGGATCGCGAGCCCAAGCCTCTGGCGTCGCCACATCTTCGGGCCTGACGCCTCGCCAGAGGCCCTTGAAATCGCGAAAGGTCGGAATGCCACTTTCAGCGCTGATGCCCGCGCCCGTTAGCACGAAAACGCGATCGGTCGCGTTTATCTCAATCATTCAGGATCTTACCGTGCGGCTCCTTCCTTCTTGACCTCGGCTGTCGTCGGATCGATCACTTCCTTGACCTCCGATACGCGGTTTGCCGGGAAACCGCCTTCCGAAGCGTGTTGACGGATCAGTTGTTCGTTGGGCGAGATATACACGCAATACAACTTGTCTCCGGTGACGTAACTATGAACCCACTGGATCTCCGGTCCCAATTTTCTGAGAACGTTGCACGAGGTTTGCGAGGCGGCCTGCAGCTGATCAGGAGTGAACTGTCCAATTCCTGGGATTTCCCGTTCGATCACGTACTTCGGCATAAGTGGCTCCTTCTTGACGCCTTTGGTCCCCACGCTTCGGACGCTCACGTCTAGCGCAGCCAGGCGTCCCTGGTTTCGTCTGCGCAATGGATGACGAATACTGTTGGCGAGTTTCACGCTAACGGATGCCGTCGTCCCTGGCGCACGCGGATCCGGTGCAGGCGGCGAAGCTTCACTCTCGGTGCGAGGCAAATGCGGTAGGCAAACCACCCAAGCCCTCCGACGACGAGCAGCACGACGAGTGTATTTGCCAGCGCCGTCGCCAGCCAGATCGACTGGCCTAGCCAGCCCGGCGATAGTGCGAATATCGCCACTGTCACGGTGATGACCAGCAGCCATTTGCGTCGTACATTTCGCATTGTTACGCAACACTAGTCGTTATCACTCATTAATCATTGCTTATCATCCTACTCTTACCCATTCCCCGTTTCGGTCACTTGTCAGCGCCAAGTGTTCTAGTTTCCGGAAAGGGACCGAAACTCTCTCCACCTCCGCCCTCCTTTCCTGCTACTCTGCCTTTTCGGCCCATGCATTCTCTCGACCACATCTTGCAATCGGTTTTCGGACTGAAGCGGTTCCGGCCCCATCAGCGCGAGATCGTTGAGGACATCCTCGCCGGGCAGGATGTCATTTGCGTGATGCCCACGGGTGCCGGTAAGAGCCTCTGTTTTCAGTTGCCGGCAGTCGCGTTACGCGGGCTGACCATCATCGTCTCGCCGCTCATTTCGCTGATGGCCGACCAGGTGCAATATCTTCGCAAGCTCAAGATACCGGCCATGCTCCTGAACAGTTCGCAGGCATGGGAGCAACAAAGAGACGTATTGCATAGCCTGGAGCAGGGCTTCGCGGGACTGCTTTACATCGCGCCAGAACGGTTCTCGGCCGGGTCGTTCCAGCGGCTCTTACCGCGGCTGCGACCCAAGCTCTTCGTTGTGGATGAAGCGCACTGTGTCAGCTTCTGGGGACACGACTTCCGCCCGGAATACATGAAGCTGGCCGAAGTGCGCGAACAGCTCGGGTCGCCGGTTACGGTGGCAGTCACGGCTACTGCGACACCGCAGGTACAGCAGGACATTGTCGGCATGCTGGGCCTCCGCGCGCCCCGCATGCATGTGACCGGTTTTGATCGACCGAATCTCACGTACGCTTCCCGCAAGTTCGAGCGCATGGGCGACAAGGATGCGGCGCTGCTGCGGTTCCTTCGCGGACGGCACGGCAGCGGCATCGTCTATTGCTCGACGCGCAAGAACGTGGAACTGCTCACGGCACTCCTGGAAGACGAATTCCCCGATCGCTCCGTAACTGCCTATCACGCGGGGATGGAGCCGGCGCAGAGGACCCGCAGCCAGGCCCGCTTCATGGCCGAGGATTCCATTGTGGTGGCGACGAATGCTTTTGGTATGGGAATCAATAAGCCCGACCTGCGATCCGTGGTGCACTACAACCTGCCGGGCAGTGTAGAGGCCTATTACCAGGAAGCCGGACGCGCGGGCCGCGACGGCAAGCCGGCCAACTGCATTCTCTTCTACAGCAGTTGGGACCTGCGCACGCAGGAGTTCTTCATCCAGAACATCGGAGACAACAACACAGCGTTAAAGGCGTCCGAAGTGACCCGCCTGCAGAAGCACGCCCGCCTTAAGCTAGACCGCATGCTCGCTTATGCCGATACGATGCGCTGCCGACGTCGCCAAATCCTCGACTACTTTGGCGAGAGCACGGCGATCACAAATTGCGGTTGCGACGTCTGCACCAACGACGCGCATCATCGATACGTGCCTGACGGCGATCGCGAAATCATTCGACTGCGGCTGCCAGATAGTGCCAGCGCGAACAACTCTCGCGCTCTTGGCACGAACCCGCGAGCCTTAGATAAGAATTCGCGAGCTGTCCGCGCGAAGGCTCGTCAGGCGAGCGCAGATGATCCCACCCTGTCCGATGTCGTTGCTCCGCTCGATGCTGCGGGGGATATGCGGTTATCGGCGCTGAAAGAAGTGCGTTTGCGGATCGCCCGTGAGAACAACTGGCCCGCTTTCTGCATTTGTCACGATAAGGTCCTGCGCGAGATTGCGCGCCATGCGCCGTCAAATCTGGAAGAACTTGCAGGCATCAAGGGCTTTGGTCCTACGAAAGCGGCGAAATTCGGAGAGGCGTTCCTGAACGCAATTGGAACGACGGCGCCACATTCAAAACCGCGCACGGAGCCCAAGCCTACCCAGCAGCCCGGGGCGTTACCGGTATCACAGCAAGAGCGAACGAAGCGGGAAGCGGCACCGAAGCGTGTAGCAGCGGCGACCGTGCCCCCTCCGCTTGACCGTGCAGCCGCGCCTGTCGTTAGGCCGAAGGCGTCCGAGTTGCTTGATACTGCCGCTCGCACACGTTTGGAGCGCCTCTTCGCCGCTCGCACTCAGATTTCTGCTGAGCAAAACTATCCGGAATATTTCATTTTGCGGGATGAGGTGCTGGAAGACGTGGCGCGACGCGCTCCGCGGTCGTTTCAGGCGCTCGCCGCCGTTGAAGGAGTGGGGCCCAGGAAGGCGGCAAAGTTCGGGGCAGCATTCCTCGCGGCCATGTGGAATAACTGACGATCGGATAAACGTATGAACGAATGAACGCACGACCAGAACCGTCTGATCATCCGCTCACGGAGCTTCTCAAATCATCCGGTCATGCGTTCATCCGATCATCCCTTCTACTTGAGATTCCTGACGTACTCGGTGATGGCCTTAACTTGTTCGTCGCTGAGCTTCTTCTTTAGTGGTGCGTGCTTCGCGTTTTCGTTTACGGTCTTCGCCACGGCATCGGCCTTTCCTTTCACCGCGGGAGCCTTGATCGCTTGGTTGCCGCTTCCGTCGGCTTTGTGACAGCCGGCGCAGTTCGACTTATAGAGGGCGGCGCCATCCTGAGCCCACACGCTTGGCGACGCGAGGACCAGCAAGACGCATATGGTTAGCACCGAGGCAAGTTTGCGTAGCTTCATAGCTCACTTTCTCCGATGAGGTTCAGAGTGGCGCTCCGGGTACACTGCCTTTCGGCAGTAGGTCAGATGAAAGTCCGGCACAGGCGGTTGTTGGAGAGTCCGAGAGTGGCAGGCGGAAGATTGCTGTGAGACCGGGTGAGCTGCATCCAACTGCTTTTCGGGAGTAAGATGACCGGCTGAAAATCATGCCTACAAAGAAGAGTGCCCCAGCGAAAGCGGAGAAATCAGGGACCCCGAAGGTCCCGCAGCTCGAATTGGAATCCAGCGGAGTCAATCGAGGCCCAAACGCCGGGAAAACATTCGGCGACACAACCTTGCCGTCCGGCGGCAAGGGCTACGCCGAAGCAGCCTCGTCGCTTCGTTGTTACAACATCCAGGATTTTCGTCTGGAACAGGCAGACTTCGAAGTGTTTCAGGTGGGTGACTGCGACGAGTGCCACTACGACGTTCGCGGCGATTTGAACGCCCCGGTGCCCCCGATTCGCGAGTCCAAGTACCTCACGCCGGAGCAGCACATTGAGATCTACCGCTGGATGCTGTTGAACCGCGCTATGGAAGCCGCGCTGGAGAACCTCTACAAGCAGGGGAAGGTTGTTGGCGGCGTCTATTTCGGACTAGGCCAGGAGGGGTGCTCCTGCGCGTCGGCTTACGCGCTCAGGAAAGATGAGTGGCTGGGGCCCATGATCCGCAACCAGGGAGCGTTGCTGGTGCGCGGATTCCCGGCGCGAGACATCATGATGCAGTACATGGCGAAGGCTGGTTCGCCAACACATGGCCGCGACGCCTCCTCGCATTTCGGGGACATCCGCGAGCACAACGTGGTCGCGCCGATCTCGACTTTGGGCGACTTGATTCCCGTCCTCAGCGGCGTAGCGCTTGGCGCACGGTTACAGGGCCGGAATATCGCTGTGATGACCTACATCGGCGACGGCGGTCAGAGCACCGGAGTCACTTACGAAGCCATCAACTTCGCCGCCGTGCAGAAGCTTGGACTGGTGCTGATCGTGGAGAACAATCTTTGGGGGTACTCGACACCAAGCGCCATGCAGTTCCGCGTCAAGGACCTCGCCGAGCGCGCCATTGCTTACGGCATCCCAGGCGTGATCATCGACGGCACCGATCCGTGCCAGGTGTACGACGCTGCGCACGAAGCCTGCGAGCGTGCTCGTCGCGGCGAAGGGCCGACGCTGATTGAAGCCAAGATGATGCGCATGAAGGGCCACGCTATCCACGACGCCGCGCAGTATGTCCCGCGTGACCTGTTTGAGTACTGGCAGAAGCGCGACCCGATCGCACGGTTTGAAAACTACCTCGTCAACGTCAAAGGCTGGCTTACGCGCGAGCAGAATGAAAAGCTCAGGGCCGAAATCGACGGCCA
>DASPIK010000101.1:0-4677 GCA_035629075.1 Terriglobales bacterium
GACTTGGCGCGACCACGATGTTCACTACGTGCGTGGGGGGGAAGTCGTGTACACGTTCTTTTTTCTTGTCGGCTGGCTTTACACCGAAGTGCTGGCCTTGTCACTCCCCCTTTCATTCGCTGTCACCACGATCCAAGAACGACGAAACAACGCTGGCGACATTGGATAGCTGTCGATAACAGGGCTTCCCGCTCACTATCCCGAAACGGGACTCCTTAAACGATTCGGCCCTAAACCAGCGCCGGCTCAAAGAACTTCTCGACCGCATCGAGAATATTCTGCCGCGTCTTCGCCTCGTAGATGGCCTTGCGCAGGTGGGCGCCGTTGCGCACGCCGTGGGTGAACCACGAGGCGAACTGCTTCATCTTGCCTTCGGCGCCGACGACCTGCTCTTTCACGAGCATTTCGAAGTAGGTGCGGATCATGCGGTAGCGGTCGGCTTCGCTGGGTTCGTCGTAGGCGCCGGTGGCGGTGTACTGCTCAATCTGGCGAAAGATCCAAGGGTTCGAAGCGGCGGTGCGGCCGACCATGACGGCGTCGCAGCCGGTTTCGGCGACCATGCGGACGGCGTCTTCGGGCGAGCGGATGTCGCCGTTGCCGATGACGGGAATCTTCACAGCGTCTTTAACGGCCGCGATGTACTCCCAGCGGGCGTTGCCGCCGTAGCCTTGCTCGCGAGTGCGGGCGTGAAGGGCGACGGCGTTCAGGCCGCACTCTTCAGCCATCTTTGCCAACTCAACGCAGACCACTTCTTCGTCGTTCCAGCCAATGCGGAACTTGACCGTGAACGGGATGCTGATGGCCGCGCGGACGGCTTCAAAGATCGACCGGATCAGCGGCAGGTCGCGCAGCAGGCCGGAGCCTCCGTTGCACTTCACGACTTTCTTGGCCGGGCAGCCAAGGTTGAGGTCCACCAGGTCGAAGCCCAGTTGCTCGATCTGGCGTGCGGCATCGGCCATCACCGGCGGATTGCTGCCGAATAGCTGGGCTGAGATGGGGTGCTCGTTTTTCTCGAAATAGAGGTAGCGCTTAGCCTTGTCATTCCAGGCGCGGAGCATTCCATCGGCCGAGGTGAATTCGGTCATGAGCAGACCGCACCCGCCCATCTCGCGAATGAAGCGCCGGAAAACGGTGTCGGTGACGCCCGCCATGGGGGCCAACACGGTGGCCGGGGCCACGCGCACGTTGCCGATCAGAAACTCGGCAGGAACCCGCACGCCGGCAGGCATTTCCGTCTTCGCAGCAGGATTTTCCCAGTACTTCCGCACAGGATTCATTTTACCAATTGCTAAACAGAATGCCGGATTTGGGCGCAAAACACCTTGGGGGCAATGCAAGTGCCTGTAGACCTGACTTCTTTGTGGCACAATGCTGCGGCAGAACTGCGGCCCCTCTGAAACGACATCGTTGGAGGACATCATGTATCAGGAATTCAAAGCGTTCCTGCAGAAGTACAACGTGATGGCGTTGGCCATTGCCTTCATCCTGGGCGCGGCGATCGGCAAAGTGGTGACGGCCCTGGTCACCGATCTCATCATGCCGCTGATCGGTCTTGTGATGCCCGCGATCGACTGGAAGCAGTGGGCGTTCACCGTGGGCAGTCAGAAGTTTCTTATCGGCGACTTCATCGGCGCGGTGGTCGACTTCATTGTGATCGCCTTCGTGGTGTTCATGCTCGGCAAGATGCTGGTGAAGCCAGCTCCTACCCCCGAGACAAAGGAATGCCCGCACTGCTTAGAGGTTATTGCCGCGGGAGCCTCGCATTGCAAGTACTGCACGCAACCACAGGCCAGAGCGGCGAAAGCGTAATCAGCGGATCGGGCACGAACGCGATCGGCGATCGGGTCCACTATCGTCCGAGGAACAGAAGCCGCTGCAGCAAGTCCGCGGCAGCGGCCTTCGAGTGATTTGGTTAGCCACGCCGATCCTCACTCCACAGTCAGGTTCAACGTGGTCCTCGCGGTGAATCCGGCACCCGGGCCGGAGTTCCAGCCACCTCCAAATCGAATCACATGGCTGCCTACGGGCAGTGGCTTCAGTATCACAACGTAACCGTCTGCAACCGAGGAACCCGCAGTCACACCTGGCTGGCCGAGAATGTTGTCCGACGCCGGCATGACGAAGTCGAAATAAGGGGTCTGGGTTCGAAAACGGCGCAGGTTGCGCACTGGTTTGCCGTCAACGGTAAGTTCAAGACTGTTCAGGTCCGTACCGTCTGCGAAACCGCCAGCGCATTCGCGCAACTCCTGCGGATTGCTGCCGGCGAATGGGGGTGGCTCCAGCGTTGAACACTCCGGCGAGAGTAGCACGATGAAAATCGCCTTTGAGGCGGGAATCGTGCACGAGATCGTCAGGGGCTCGCCGAAACTCGCAGGGGCGAAGAACATCGGGCCGGACTTCTGGCCGACCAGGCAATCTCCCCCGCCCAGGCCAGGGATACTGCTCACGGGCAACGAAAATAGCCATTGCCACGAGGCGGCAGACCAGTCGCCGTACGTCATCCCGAAGGGAGTGGAGTTGCGAGGATAGACTTGCACGTCATGATCGTCATTGGCCAGCAGGCTTGATGGCATTGCGAGCAAAACCATCGCAAGGGCAACAGCGATCAGGGAGGTGTAGGTGGTGGGTCTCTGATTCATCGGCTTCTCTCCTTTTCAATGCGAACGTTGTTTGGGGAGCCCGAAATGCGGAGCGGACCTAAGCCTCTCCGGAGCTACTCCGCGGCATCCAGAGCCTCACTATCGGGGCGGAGATCCATCCGGTTGTCCAGTCCATCTCGAACTCCTTCTCGAATCACGGCAAAAGAAAAGCCGCCGACTGGGACGAAACCCATCCGGCGGCCTCCGATATGTTCGGTCAGCCGAACGTCCTTTATTTGTGGTGCTCGAGCCAACCTGTACTCGGCACGAGTATTGGCGAACTGTTTATGGCACGAACTTGATCTTCTTGGTCACGGCCTCCGCCATGACGGGCAAGCCGTCCTGTATCTTGAGTGTGGTGATCTCTCCAAACGAGATCGTCTGACAGTAACGTATGAACGCCATCCATGCGGGATGGAGTGCTGCGTTTCTCAAATCGTAGGCGTCGGCTTTGGGCGGGCGAGTCGGCTGCGTGCTCATCTCATCCTCATCCAGGGCTGCGCAATGCTGCGCCGGGCAATAAGTACGTTCTTGGCTATTGGCGAGAGCGCCGCAGTATGTCTATTTCAGTGCGAACACGTGATACGTGTTCGGAGCTAACTCGGTGCGCGACATATAGTCCTCCCAGGCGGAAAGGAGATTTTGCTGCAGGTGACCTCATAGATGGAGATCAGACTGAATGGGGAGGAGTGTGCTTCAGAAGCCTCACGCGAGCAATGCCCTGGGGATACTCTTTATATCTCCTGAGTTGATGTCTCCTGAGGCGTGATCACACACACACACTCTCTCTCTCTCTCTCTTCCAGCTCCTTCTATAATTCCCGCCATGAGCATTGCAGAGCAAATTCAGAAAGACATGACCGACGCCATGCGGGCGCGCGATGAACAGCGCCTCTCCACGCTACGCATGATGAAGTCCGCGCTTAAGAACAGAGAAATCGAGAAACGTCAGCCACTCGAAGACAGCGAAAGCCTCCAAGTCCTGAGCACCATGATCAAGCAGCGCAAGGACTCGATGGAGCAGTTCACGAAGGGTGGCCGTCCGGAACTGGCTCAGAAAGAAGCCCAGGAGATCCAGCTCATCGAGACCTATATGCCGAAGTCGGCCAGCACCGACGAGATCCGGGCCGTGGTGCAGGCCACCATCGCCGAGATGGGCGCACCCACCATGAAAGACATGGGCATGGTCATGAAAGCCAGCATGGGCAAGTTCCAGGCCAGCGGGGTGCGGGTCGAGGGCAAGATGGTCAGCGAGATCGTCAAAGAGCAGCTAAGCAAGTGAAGAGATCGCGTGATTTGATGATTGGAGACTTGTTGACTGGCCAGAAGCCATCGGCCATCTTCGTATCAGGAGATCGTGCCATCACGGGTGAACGACGAGCCGATGTTCATTGTCGATGCTCCACATAGCCCAGTCATCAAATCATCCAAGCGCACAATCATCCAATCCTGGAGTTCCCTCGGTTATATTGGTCCTAGATGGAGCTCAAGAAGGTAACTCTCATAAGCGATGGCGCTTGCATCGGCAATCCCGGTCCCGGCGGGTGGGCCGCCATTCTGCGGTTCAACAGCGTAACCCGCGAAATGTACGGCTGCGAGGCCCACACCACGAACAATCGCATGGAGTTGATGGCGGTCATCCGCGGTCTCGCCGCGCTGAAAGAGCGATGCAGCGTGACGGTCGTGACCGACTCGCAGTACGTTAAGAACGGCATCACGACCTGGATCCACAGTTGGAAGCGCAACGGGTGGATACGTGGCAAAGGCTCAAAAGCCGCGCCCGTGCTGAACAAGGATCTATGGCTTGAGTTGGACGAGGCCTGCGCGCGTCACGACCTTCACTGGGAATGGGTAAAAGGCCACGCCAATCATGACCTCAACAACCGCTGCGACGAACTCGCGAACCAGGCCGCTCGGAAACAGTTGAACAGCTCGGGCCTCGCGTGCTCCAGCCACTGAGAGTAGACCTCGACGACTGCTGTAATCCGCGCGACACAAACTTTCGGAGACGGGTTTTGATGGGCGGGGCGCCGCGATGG
>DASPIK010000102.1:0-39659 GCA_035629075.1 Terriglobales bacterium
GCTAGTCTACTTCAATCACGAGGCATAAAAGGCGGGAATGCCAGCCGGGCATTTCAGCGAGCCATAAAAGACCAGTTGTTTCGCGAGCGCTGGACGCAGCTCTGGTGCAGAACGGCCAATTCTTTCGGCGGGGAGATGGGCTTGACCTCGACCGTAGACGTGCTCAAAAAGGCGGCCAGACTCGCGGGGATCGATGAGGGATGGGACGGCATCGGTACGCTGACCTCAGACGCCGTGACGCGCCTGCTCGAAGCTCGTGCGTTCAACGGATTCCTTGACTGGATTCCGGGTGCATGCACGCAAGCACCGGAAAAGCGGAGGAAGGCAGCTCCCCGCACCCGGGCCGCGAAAGCTGCGTAAGGACGCGCAAAAACAGAAAAGAGCACTTGGGCAACAGCCCAAGCGGGGAGCGTCCGCTTGCGCCGGAATGAGCGGACTGACTCCTACTTGCGATGCTGGGTGGAACACGATACGAAGCTAACGGATTTCCGAAGATTATCTTATTCTGTTCACCTCGGCCGAATGCGGCTTGCATCGCACGTACGGAGCACCTTTGATCGACACACAAAAGTGGGACAGAGAAACTCTCGATAGGGTATGGCAAGTCCCAGATAGCGACCCCCTGCCGCTTTTGCTTGTTCGCGACATGTGCCTGATCGCGGACGACAATGGGCGTGCGCCGCTACTTACCGTCGCGACGCGGTTCCGTAATTTCTTTCGCAAGAGAGCGCAGGAGGGGAAGGCGGAATTCGACCTTCAAGCAACTTCCCAGTTCGGAGTCGTAGGTCGACTCGGGGAACAGACGATCGAGTGGTGGTCGGGAACAATCGTCGAGCAGGTGTTGGCTCAGGGTCACGGCAACTGGATAAACCGTGATGGTGATGACCTATCTGGAAACCGGAAGTATGGTGTGGCTGGTCGCCCGGCTTCCGCAAAGCGCTTCGGAACCTAGCCGAGGCGCGGCTGATTGAGTACTTCGAGACTCGCGTTCAAGGCGGGTGGTAGTCTCTTCTGACAGGCTCTGGAGTGCTCTGGTTTGGTAGAATCTAACTAGTCCACCGAAAGGCATGATCCCATGAATTTTCCGATCACTCGTCTTCGCCGGTTGCGCCAGAGCGAAGCGATGCGTTCCTTTGTTCGCGAAACACGGCTTACGCCTGAGGGCTTCATCTATCCGCTGTTCGTCTGCCCCGGAGAGGGCGTGCGCAAGGAAGTGCGCTCCATGCCCGGCGTGTTCAATCTCTCGGTTGACGAGGCAGTGAAGGAAGCGCGAGAGGTTAAGGCGCTCGGCATTCCGGCGGTGATCCTTTTCGGGCTTCCGGCGAGCAAGGACGAGAAGGCTACGGGAGCGTGGATCGACGACGGCATCGTGCAGCAGGCCACACGAGCGATCAAGCGCGAAGTGCCGGGCCTGATGGTTGTGGGCGACGTTTGTCTGTGCGAGTACATGTCACACGGTCATTGCGGAATCATCAAGCCGGTGAGCACGCCGCAATCCGTGGGATTCACGACTTCCGGCGGTGTAGCCGCGAGCGCGCCCGCGGCCGCGACGGACTACGAAATCGTGAACGACGCAACGCTCGACATTCTGGCCAAGACTGCCGTATCGCAGGCGCGCGCGGGCATGGACATCATTGCACCTTCGGACATGATGGACGGCCGCGTGGAAGCGATTCGCGACGCGCTGGACGAAGCGGGATTCGTTAACGTTCCGGTGCTCAGCTACGCAGCCAAGTTCGCCAGCGGTTTTTATGGGCCGTTCCGCGAAGCCGCCGACAGCGCGCCCGCCTTCGGCGACCGACGCAGCTACCAGATGGACCCGGCCAACATGCGCGAGGCCATGCGCGAGATCGAACTGGATATCGCCGAGGGCGCGGACATGATCATGGTCAAGCCGGCCATGCCGTATCTCGACGTGATTCACGAAGCGCGGCAGCGGTTCGACCTACCGCTTGCGGCGTACCAGGTCTCGGGCGAGTACGCCATGATCGAGGCGGCCGCTCGGAATGGCTGGATTGACCGCGAGCGCGTGATGATGGAGTCGCTACTGTCGATAAAGCGCGCCGGCGCCGACATCGTGCTGACCTACTTCGCGAAGGACGTGGCGAAGATACTCGGGTAGTTGCAGATTTCTAATAAACTGCAGATTCAAAACGCAAATTGTAGTTGAGAGCGGCTGGAACCTTCCAGCCGCTCTTGCGTTGTAGCGCGGCGGCGCGCCGGCTGCCAGTGCGGGCTGGCCTGCTCGCGCTCCTCCGCTCACTCTTTGCTCTGGCTGGCGTCCCTATGCTGTAATCCCAAGTTGGGCTTTGCTTCATAACGTGGAGGTTTTGATGGCACTCCTTTACCCGATGCGTGCGCGCATGCGTACGACCTGGGCTGTTTTTATTCTGTTGCTGTTGAGTGCGCTGGCGGGCGCACAGAATGGCCCGAAGACCGACAAAGAGAAGGAACTCGCCGAGTGGGTCCGCGCGAACTATACGAAGTATGAACATCGTATTGCGATGCGTGACGGCGTGCGCCTGTTCACGGCGGTTTACGTTCCCAAGGATGCTTCTGCGACGAACACCTACCCCATCATGTTCGATCGCACGCCCTACAACGTTGGGCCTTACGGAACGGAAAATTATCGCAGCCCGCTCGGGCCGAACGAGCTGTTTACGCGCGCGAAGTACATCTTTGCCTACCAGGACGTGCGCGGCCGGTTCATGTCGGAAGGCGAATTCGTTGATGTGCGACCCTACAATCCCGCGAAGAAGTCCAACAAAGACATTGATGAAGCAAGCGATACGTATGACTCGATCGACTGGCTGGTGAAGAATGTGCGGTTCAACAACGGCAAGGTCGGAATGTGGGGCATTTCCTATCCGGGTTTCTACGTGTCGATGGGTCTTATCGATCCTCATCCGGCGTTGAAGGCCGGATCGCCTCAGGCCCCGATTGGGGACTGGTTCCTCGGCGATGATTTTCATCACAACGGCGCGCTGTGGCTGCCGCACATGTTCAATTTCATGATCGTGTTCGGCAAGCCGCGCCCGCAGCTCACCACCAAGTGGGACCGAGATTTCGAACCCGGCACGCCGGACGGCTACAACTTCTTCCTTAATAATGTTGAGCCGCTGTCGAAGGTCAATGACAGCTACTACAAGAACCAGGTGAAGTTCTGGAACGATGTTGTGGCGCATCCGAACTACGACGCATTCTGGAAGGCGCGCAATGCTCCGCAGTATCTGAAGAACATAAAACCGGCGACGCTGACTGTCGGAGGCTGGTTCGATGCTGAGGATGTATGGGGCGCGTTGAATACCGCCGAAGCCATCGCAAAGAACAATCCTGCGGTCCCACCGACGATGGTCATGGGTCCGTGGTTTCATGGAGGTTGGGAGCGTAGCGACGGCGACAGGCTAGGAGATGTGCGGTTCGGGTCAAAGACGTCGGAATTCTATCGGCAGAACATCGAGCTGCCTTTCTTTGAATATCACCTGAAGGGCAACGGCCAGCTCGACTTCCCGCGCGCGTGGGTGTTCGAGACCGGGCGCAACGAATGGCAGAAATACGATGCTTGGCCGCCGCCGAAAGCAGTGAAGAAGTCGCTGTATTTCGGTACGAACGGGAGATTGAGTTTTGATCTGCAAGAGGCCATGACATGCGGGGCCGCGACACAGTCCCGTACCCAAACCAGCTCTGAACCGCTGGGTGGGAACCGCTGCGGACCCTTTGACGAGTACGTCAGCGATCCGGCGAAGCCCGTACCGTTTATCGACCAGACCTCAATGAGCATGGAGCGCACGTACATGACGGCCGATCAGCGGTTGCAGGGCCGTCGCCCGGATGTCCTTACTTACCAGACGGAGCCGCTGGAAGAGGACGTGACGCTGGCCGGACCGGTGAAGCCGTCGCTGTTTGTATCGACAACCGGAACAGATTCGGATTTTGTCGTTAAGCTGATTGACGTCTACCCGGATGACGCGCCGGACTATGAACCGAACCCGGCAAACATCAAAATGGGTGGATATCAGCAGTTGGTGCGAGGTGAACCCATGCGTGGGCGCTTCCGCAACAGCTTCGAAAAGCCGGAGCCATTCGAGCCCGGCAAAGCCACCAAGGTCGAGTTCGTGATGCCGGACGTGAACCACACGTTTCGCCGCGGACATCGCATCATGGTGCAGGTGCAGAGCACGTGGTTCCCGCTGGTGGACATCAACCCGCAGAAGTTCGTGGAGAACATCTATCTGGCTAAGCCGACTGATTTCCAGAAGGCCACTCAACGCTTGTACCGCCAGAGCAACAACGCGTCGCGTGTAGATGTGCTCGTGCTGCACAAGTAACCAGATCGTATGAACGGATGGACGGATGATCTAAAAGGTCATGCGTTCATCCGATCATTCGTTCATCCGTTCCTTTCCGCACTTCCCTCGGTATCACACGTCACAGAAACGCGGGCATGAGATTCCGTACAACGCTGTGTTCAGCGGTGCGTAGCCGTTTCGCGTACGACGAGCGTTATGGAACCTCACCGGCCCAGGCACATCAACCCGTGGATTATCACCGTGTCGGTCATGCTCGCGACCTTCATGGAAATTCTCGACACCACCGTCGTCAACGTCTCGATTCCACACATAGCCGGCAACCTGACAGCTACGGTCGATGAAGGCACGTGGGTAGTCACGTCGTACCTGGTCGCAAACGCTGTCATCCTCCCTATGTCCGGGTGGTTGGCCAACCGGTTTGGCCGCCGCCGCATGATGCTGACGTGCGTGGCCGGGTTCACGGTGACGTCCGTCTGCTGCGCGATGGCGACCAGTTTGCCCGCACTGATCATCTTCCGTGTGTTGCAGGGCGCGACCGGCGGCGGCATGCAGCCGATGGCGCAAGCCGTCCTGCTGGAGAGCTTCCCGAAGGAAAAGCACGGCTCGGCGATGGCCGCGTACGGTCTGGGGATTATCCTCGCGCCAATTCTCGGTCCCGCGCTGGGCGGTTGGATCACCGACAATTACAGTTGGCGCTGGATCTTCTACCTGAACGTGCCCGTTGGGGTTCTCTCGCTGGTTCTGATGAGGGCGTTCGTGTTCGATCCGCCGTACATCAGGAAGCCCAAGGGAGGCGTCGATCTCTGGGGCATGGGATTCCTGGCGCTCGGCTTCGGCACGCTGCAGGTTGTGCTCGATACGGGTCAGAAGAATGACTGGTTTTCGTCGGACTACATACGCTTCTTCACGACGCTGTGTGTTGGCGGCCTGGTGCTCTTCGTCATTCGTGAGCTCACGACGGAACACCCGATTGTCGACCTTCGCGCCCTGCGAGACCGGACGTTTGCTGCCGGCGTGTTCCTGATCACGATGATCGGCTTCATCCTTTATGCCAGCCTGGTGCTGCTGCCGATCTATCTGCAAACGCTGCTCGGATATCCGGCGTACGACGCAGGACTGGCGCTTTCGCCTCGAGGGCTTGGAAGCCTGTGCGCTATGCCGATCGTTGGCATATTGACCAGCAAGATCGACGCTCGCAAACTGCTGGCGTTTGGCTTCACGCTGGGTGCGTGGACCATGTACGACCTTTCGGGCCTGAACCTCAACGCGGGCTACTGGGACATTTTCTGGCCGCAAGTTCTGCAGGGCGTGGCGCTGAGCTGCATGATGATTCCGCTGATGGCCGTGAGCGTGAACCGCATCTCGAAGGAGAAGATGGGGAACGCGACCAGCATCTTCAACCTGATGCGGAACATCGGCGGCAGCTTCGGCATTGCCATCATGTCGACGTTCCTCGCGCGCAGAAACCAGTTCCATCAAAACCGGCTCATTGAACAGATTCATCTGGGCGACATCGGTACACAGCAGATGTTGCAGGGCATGAAGGGCTGGTTCATGTCACAGGGTGCAGACGCCTGGACCGCTTCGCGCCGCGCGCTTGCCGGAATGTACGGCGTCGTGCAGAAGCAGGCGGCAATGCTGTCGTTCGTCGAGGCGTTCTGGATCATGGCCGTCATGTTTGTTGCCATGCTGCCGCTCCTGTTCGTACTACGCAGGCAAATGCACAAGGAAGAGGCCACGCCGAAAGGCAAGCCTGAACCTGCGCAGAAGGCGCACGCGGCCGCAGCGGGGCGATGATGGAGACCTAAGTATCCCCTCCCCCTATATCTCGGGAAGGCGCTGTTTATGCGGCTTTGCGCGAAGGTGATCTACCAAAATCCTGCAAACAAGGAACTTAGGTTCTGATTACTTTTTCGCTATAGGTCGCCGGAGCGCATTCTCTGTTGCTTGAGTCTCTTTCCAGAGTAGCAGGTAGGAGGGGTGTAATCCGACAGGGTGCCGAAGGAAACATGTCTTCAGCTTTCAAAAGATTGCGGGATTATGCACAGCAGAGGGGGCTTGACAGGTTCGGGCGGTACTCAGGATAGGTGGTGATAAGGCGATTTACCACCAACTATTCGCTCATTTATCGGGATTTCGTTTCATGCCAATGATGTAACCGATAATAAGCATCGCGGCTGCGACTATAGCTGACAATCGCCAGTACCCACCGTCTGTCCACAGGCTATAAAGAGCCACGAACAAACCGATAGCAACTATCGTGCTGAGACCTTTCTCTCTGTGGAACTGCTGATGAGTTCTTTTGTCCATGGCTGCGAACAGCTTCACCGATACGCGCTTTCAGGGCAACGAAAATTGTTGTTGGTATCAGGGCTTTCCGCTCACTATCCCGAATCGGGAAAGGTGGATATAAGCCGATTCGCGCCAACTACCATCAGTGTTGTGTCACATCATTGATGGCATCCTGCAAGGTGTCGCTCGAAGAACTTGTGACTTCACTCCCACTAAGGCTCTCTCAACCGCAAAGAATTCGGGCGGCACAGGATGCAAGTTGTCTGATACCGTCATCTTCCTGAGGACCCTCGTCCCATGAGCGGTAACGATGATGGTGTGAAGTTCTTCGCCAACGTGCAGAAACTGCATTGAGTTCGGTAACTCCGATAAGTGACTGTCGGCCAGCAATCGTAACAACCTGAGCACTGTGTCTTGCGAATAGGCCACCAGCCATTTATCACCATAGCCGATAAACGTAATGAACCCGGTCCAACGCCATGCAAAGCGAAGGCTCAACTGAATCTTGCGGCTGCAATCAAAAAACCCCGCTCAAGCCAAAAGAAGGCTTCAACGGGGCACCATCGCAAGTCTTCGTGTACTAGACCGGGCCACCAGCCCGATTTACCAACAGTAATCGCTTGTGCCGCTTACAAAGCATTCGTACTATCAATGGCTTGAGGGACAATGTATCGTATAACACTAGCTTGCCGATGCGTGAAGGCAGCGCACGCAGAAGAGGCAGCGCGAGACATCACGGAAGAGTTCACGCACAGGCCGTGGCATCAGAACGTGCGTTGTGAGTGGGACGGCTCCCGACTATTGCTCCGTGCCGAAAACGACTACGATTTAGACGGCCTCGCGCTGATGGACGAGTTCTCCGACGCAATCACCGCTTACGTCCCTGAGCCTTTGGACGGCGACATAGAAGTACTCTCTGTCGCAGATGTGTGATTGTGGACGATATCAGGGATTCCCGCTCACTATCCCGAATGGACGCCTCAGCCCCTGAACCCACTCAGGCCAAAATCGGGCTTAAATAGCACACCATCGTAACTGTTCGTGTATAGGCCACCAGCCATTTATCACCATAGCCGATAAACGTAATGAACCCGGTCCAACGCCATGTAAAGCGAAGGCTCAACTGAATCTTGCGGCTGCAATCGAAAAACCCCGCTCAAGCCAAAAGAAGGCTTGAACGGGGCACCATCGCAAGTGTTCGTGTACTAGACCGGGCCACCAGCCATCCAAAGCACATGATTTATCGCCCTACTCGGAAGTCCAATACCTCCGGTCAAGATTTCGAAATGGGGCTAGTTCCTTGCTCCTACTTGATTACTCCTCGGTGGCTCGCCTCGATCCATGAGATGAGCATCGCGACATCTTCGCCCTGGTCGCCTTCGGACTTGAGCCTCTCGAGGGCCTGGGAGGTGTTCAGCTTCGACGCCAAAAGAACCTTGAAGGCGTGATGAAGTTTCTTGATCCGCTCATCGCTGAAACCTCGCCGGCGCAGGCCAATGCTGTTCATGCCATAAGCGGAGACGTCGCGCGACGCAACCGTCTTTGAGAACGGCAGTACGTCCTGGGTGATCACCGTTCCGCCGCCGATGTAGGAATGTGCGCCGACCCGCACGAACTGATGTACCGGAGACAGCGCGCCAACCACGGCATAGTCTTCGACCGTGACGTGTCCCGCCAGTGTCGCGGCGTTCGCCATGATGACGTGGTTCCCGACATGGCAGTCGTGAGCGACGTGCGCGTAGGCCATGAGGAGGCAATTGCTGCCGATGGTGGTCAGCCCACCGCCCTTCACGGTGCCGCGATGGATCGTCACGTACTCACGGATTTCGTTACGGTCGCCGACCTCGAGGCGCGTGGGTTCGCCTCTGTAGCTAAGATCCTGCGGGCCCATGCCAATGGACGTGAACGGGAAAACCCTGTTGCCGCTGCCCAGTTTCGTCGGTCCCTGGAGCACGACGTGCGAGATCAACTCGCAGCCTTCGCCCATTTCAACATCGGCCCCAACGACGCAGTAAGGGCCGATCTTGCACGATTCCGGCACGCGCGCGGCCGGATCAACAACAGCTGTCGGATGAATCAATGAAGCTCCTGAAATCGTAAATCGCAGCTCGAAAACACTCCGGTTTGTCGGGGGCCTACGCTGTGGTGCTCGAATCCGGTTTGGCACCTTCGATCTACAGTGGTTAGTTTTCTTCTTCCGACGCGCCCTCCAATGCGCCCGCCTTGCGCGGTACAAGGCGGCAGGTTACAACGGCCTCAGCGGCAACCTTGCCGTCAACGTAAGCCTTGCCCTGCATGCGCACCGCCGTGCGGCGCCACGTGACGACCTCAACCTCGATGCGCAACTGATCTCCCGGTACGACCGGGCGGCGAAACTTCGCACGTTCGATTCCTGTGAAGACCATCAACTTGTTGTCGCGATCTTCCACTTCCGTGAGAAGCAACGCGCCACCGGCCTGTGCAATGGCCTCAATAATCAGCACGCCGGGCATGATCGGGAAACCCGGAAAATGACCCGCGAAGAACGGCTCGTTGATGGTGACGTTCTTCAGCGCGACGATGCGCTGCTTTCGTTCCATGTCGATCACGCGATCGATCAGCAGGAAAGGATAGCGGTGCGGCAGAATGGCTTGAATCTCGCTGATGTTCAGCGTTTTCTTGGGGGACTCAATCGCGCTCTCGGCAACTTGCGGCACGCTCACAGGATCGCCGGCACTGGATGCCTCAAGCGCGGTCTGCTCCGTTTCTGCGGTCAATTCAGTGGTTTGCGGGTCGTTGGGCAAGCCCCTCTCCATCGGCCCTCTTCGGTCCACAGGGCCCTTTTCATTGGTTTAAGCCTGAGATTATATTCGAGCACTCACGGTTAGGCACTCAGGTTTCAGCGGATGGCACTCAGCACCAGCCAACAGCACCATTACCGGCGGAATCCAGTGCGAAGACCTCGGACAAAACAAAGAGCCCGCAGCAGGGTGCGGGCTCGAAGGGACGGGAACTGAGGACCGTACAGCCACGTCCTCGTTCCAACGATGCAAACAGCGTCAGTCCAAATCTGGAACCGGCGCTCCGGGAGCGGGTGGAGGCAGAGGAATCGATATCCGGTGCGGCCCAACCGCGTGGGGCTGCATGGACTGGAGCTTCTTCCACTGGTCAAGCGTAAGCACTCGGCGGATGGCAACCTGCATGAGCGCATTCGTCTTTTCCAGTTCGGCCCGGGCCGCTGCGACTTTCTCGATTTGGGACGTGATCTGACCTTCATCAGGATTGTCTGCCTGGATGAGCGGTTCGAGCTGTACTTCCTGTTTTTCCAGTGCGGCTTTGGCGTCGATCAGTCGCATGCGGCTGTCCTGGAATATGCGCTCGATCTGCTGAACCTGCGCCTCGCTGACGCCGAGTTTCTGGACCACCTCCGAGTTCTTCCACCATCGCGCTCCGCCCGGCATGCGATTGAAGACGAGGTGGTCCGGCCCAACCCGATGGATACGGAATTCCTTGCGAACTTTCGGCGCGGCTTTGAGCTTGGCCCCGCTTTTAACCTTCGGCCCGGGTATGACCTCGGGGCTTTCCGCGCCGGGCGCGGGAGCCTGCGCGATGAAGAGCTCCATTTCCTGTGCGCCCAGACCCAAGGGCAAGAGCAGGAGCGCAATAGCCAATATTCGTCTCATAATTCTTTCTCTCCGATCAAAACTGTCCGTATCAAACAATTGCTGAAGACTAAGCGTCCACTATTCGCTGGTTGCTTCTTCGGTCATGCTCGACATGCGAAGAATGGCGCGATTGCGTTCGGCCGTCAGAATCGCGACTGGCGCCAACGCTTCCGGCATATCGGAATCAAGGTCGCGCTGGATGCTCAGCAACAGGGCGTCATCGCCGTCGTACGCCATTCTCCCGCTTTCTTCGATAAGGGCGGCGTCCGGGGCCATCGCTGTCCGGGAGTCCGGCAGCGGAGAAACTGTCAGCAACACGATCCCGAGGGCGAACAGCACCATTGCCGCTACCCAGACAAGTCGGTGCGTGGCTGGCGCAGCCGCCCTGTGCACGAAGGCCGGCCGATTCAGTTGAACCTTTGCGGCTTCGTGTTGCGTCAGTTGTGCGAAACCCGACACAACTCGCTTCAAATTCATAGCTTCTGACGAACACTCGCTGCACGATTTCATGTGCTGCCGGACCTCAGGGGCTGCCGTGTCCAGCAACCAGTCTGTGATCTGCTCGTCTGTCAAATGCGAATTCATCTCTTACTTCCTTCTTTCAGTTTCTTTCTGAGTGCACCCACCGCTCGGGACAGGTGCACCTTAACCGTGCCAATCTCCAGATCCAAGGCGCGGGCAATTTCCTCCAGACTTAAGTCCTCAACAAAACGAAGTGTGAAAACAAGACGCTGCTGCGGCGAAAGCTCCTCGACTGCCGACATCACCTTCGCCAACTCCTCCCGCACAAGCAGAACGCGCTCCGGAGAAGCATAGGGCGCGGCCACTTGTTCGGCAGCTGATTCGGTCTCCTCATTGCGGTTGGCGAACAACCTGCGCCAGAACGACTGCCGGCGACTCTTCACGTGGTCGCGCGCAAGATTGACCGCAATCTTAATCAGCCATGTGCTGACGCTGGCTTCCCCGCGAAACGACTCGCGCTTCTGGTACGCCCGCAGGAAGCACTCCTGCGTGAGCGTTGCGGCGGCGTCGGAGTCGCGGAGCTGAGCGTAGAGAACCCGAAACACCTGGCGCTCATAGTTGCGCACTAGCGCTTCGAAATCTTCGGGCCGGACGATGGCGCGATCGTTGCTGTTCAGCATCGCAAGCGGCGCTATCGCGTTTTCGAGTCCGTCGGCCATCGCTCTGGTGAATTGGACGAGATTGCGATCCTGAGGTTTACACGTGAAGTGGTTTTCGGAACTATTTCCGCGACTCGGAATCGACCAGTTGGACCACTTCGGCCCGGATGTCCTCCGAATCGCCGAAGCCCTTGAACCAGTGCACGCCGGGCTCGCGGCGGAACCACGTCATCTGGCGCTTGGCATAATTCCGGTGTCCCTGCTGGGCGGCCCAGACGGCAAGCTTGCGGTTGATCTCGCCGCGGATGTGTTGAAGTGCCTGCTTATATCCGAGTGAGGTGATGGGCCGCGCGGCCTCGCCGTACTTTTCGTAGAGCGCCCGTGTTTCCTCAATGAGTCCGGCCTCGAACATGCGCTCGGCGCGCAGATTGATGCGCGTGTAGAGAGCGTTGCGTTCCGGGTCGAGACCGATGCGAAGAATACGGAAACCGGTCAGCGGATCGCGACCCTGCTTCCAGACCTCCGTCAGCGGTTGACGGGCGGTCAGGCAGACCTCGACGGCGCGAATGACCTTGGGCGTGTCGTTCGGGTGAATGCGCTGCGAAGCCTCCCGGTCGAGGCGCCGCAGGATCTTGTGCAGATGTTCCGCGCCCCTGCGCTCCCCGCGTGCTCGCAGACGGTCCCGAAGCTCCTCGGAGCGCTCCGGGCCGGGCGCCAGTCCTTCAAGAAGCGCCCGCAGGTAGAGTCCGGTCCCGCCTACGATGATCGGTAGTCGGCCCCGCCGTTTAATTTCATCCAGCACCTGACGCGCTCGTCGCGAGTACTCGCCGGCAGTGAACAGTTCGGTTGGTCCAGCGATGTCGATCAGGTGATGCGGCGCACGCGAGCGCTCCTCCAGACTCGGCTTTGCCGTGCCGACTTCGAATTCGCGATAGATAGCCACTGAATCACAATTGACGATCTCTCCCCCAAATTGCTCAGCCAGAGCCAATGACAGAGCGGTCTTGCCGCTGGCCGTCGGTCCCACGATGGCAATAAGCAGCGGATCAGGATCTTCAGGGGCTGGAGGATCGGGCATCGGCGTCATGACGTTCAGCGCAGGCTCCAACGTGCCGTTGCGCCATAACGCGAAAGCGTAATCACGAGGATGGCCAACGCAATCACTGCCAGACCAATGCTTTCAGCGACTCGCGCGCGATGCTTGTCTGATTCGGAGGACACGCACAGATTGTAACGGCAGTTCCGCCGTGTTCAAATCGGCAATCTGAGATCTGCAATGCTCCTGTATCGCTGGGTGTAAACTGCGTTGCGGAATGGACAATGCCCGGCACAAATATGCGTTCGGCGTTTATGAGGCAAACCCCGCCTCAGGTGAACTGCGCAAGAATGGCATGAAGGTCAAGATTCAGGAGCAGCCGTTCCAGATTCTGCTTATGCTCCTGGAACATCCGGGCGAGGTGATCACCCGCGAGCAACTGCGGGCACGACTGTGGCCAGCCGACACCTTTGTTGATTTCGACCACGGACTGAACACAGCCATCAACAAACTCCGGGAGGCGGTTGGAGACTCGGCCAGTAATCCCCGCTTCGTCGAAACGCTTGCACGGCGTGGCTATCGTTTTATCGCGCCGGTGAAGGTATTGGCTCCCCCTAACGACACTGTCCGCAATGACGTGGTTGCAGCCAATGGGATCACACCTGCCAAACCCGCCGAAGCTGTTGCGCCGAGCGAACCCGCTGCGGTGCTCGGTCTTCCATCCGTTCCGGACGGGACACAACATCGTCCCAACATAAGCGATTCAGCACCTGAGCCCCTTGCGCGACCCGCGGCCGAACCCGCACCGGCAACGGTACAGGCTGAATCCGCCGCTGAGCCCCCGGCTGCGGCCACGCGGCCGACCTCTCAACCAGAAGAGGAACTCCCGCGCCCATCGCGTTATGTCAGCCGCCTCTTGTTTGGCCTGGTGCAGGTCATGTACCTGGTCTTCTACGGGGTCGCGCTAGTGCAACTCGAACGTATCCCAGAGATCGCTTTCGGGTTCCTGGGGCGTCTCACCATCGTTCTAGTTCCGCTTGTGCTTGTGACTGCAGCGGTCGGTATCGCCATGCGGTTATATCTGATCACGGCTGTGACCTTCGACTATAAGGCGCTGGGCGAGAAATTCCGGAAGCTATTCCCCGTCGTCCTGCCGCTTGACCAGCTTTGGGCGCTGTCGCCATTCCTGCTTGTCGAGCAGATCGGCATCGGAGCGGCGTTCGCAGCCTGCGCCGCGCTGCTTTATGTGCCCTTCTCGGAACGAACGCTGATCCGTATGGGGTATCGCTGGTGAACTCAGGTCGACGCCACGTGCGATGCGTCGCATTCATCAGGTTGCCGCTTGATTGACCAGCACCGTTACCGAGTAGCCGTCCTCGGCCGATGACAAGGCCGTTGACCACGCGCCTAGATCATCGGGCTGAGCGGAGTTTGCGGCATCCGGGAATTTCGCGATTACCCTCAACTTCGGCTCGTTCGCAGGCACCTGGACCACGATGCTGCCATCCCGCAATTCCGCTTTGCATGTCCGCTCGCTGCGCATAACGATGCGATGACGCAGATCGAGCAGGGCCTTGTACCACTCCAAGACGTCGTTTGCAGCCGTGGGATTGCCGTCTTTTGTCGCCTGCTGTGTAACTTCCTCCCAGCGTAGCTTCGAGCGGTCGAACGTGGCCGGATCCTGCGGGTCGGGGAACTCCCCCCCGGTGAAAGTGGAGAAGTCTTTGAACTCCTCGCGGCGTCCCTTGCTCACGGCCTTCTGCAGATCGGGGTCGCCGAAATCGGTGAAGAACTGGAAGGGCGACGAGGCAGCGAACTCCTCGCCCATGAACAGCAGCGGCGTATGTGGCGCGAGCAGCAGGAGTGCAGCGGCCAGCTTGCAAGCGCCGCGGGGCACCAGGTGATTCAGCCGCTCTCCAGTGGCGCGGTTCCCGACCTGATCGTGGTTCTGAATGCAGATTACATGGGCCGGCATTGGAACCCCTTCGGGACGGGTGCCGCGCGGCTGATTTTTCCAGAACTTGAACGGTTGCCCCTGGTACACGAAGCCTTCGTTGAGCGCGCGGACGAGGTGCTCTTTTACGCCGAAGTCGCCGTAATAGCCCTCGTTCTCCCCGGTGAGCAGAGTGTGCACGGAGTGGTGAAAATCGTCGCTCCACTGACCGCAGAGGTCCCATCCTCCTGCTGATTTAGCGCGAGTTATGTGCGCTTTGTTTTCATCTGTCTCGGCGATCACGCAAACGTTGCGGCCAAGTTCATGCGCCACTTGCTGAACTTCGGCGTTGATCTCATCGATGATGTGGCGCTGCGAGTCATCCTGGATGTTCTGAATAGCGTCCAGGCGAAGGCCGTCCATGTGGTACTCGTGAATCCAGTACAGCGCGTTGTTGATGAAGAACCGTCGAACCGGACCGCAGCCGGGACCGTCGAAGTTGAGCGCGTCACCCCACGGCGTTGTGTGTTTCGCGTTGAAATAGGGGCCGAACAGCCGGAAGTAATTACCCTCTGGACCGAGGTGGTTGTAGACAACGTCGAGAATGACCGCCATACCTCGTTGGTGAGCGGCGTCGACGAAGCGCTTGAGGCCGTCCGGCCCTCCGTAGCAGGCCTGCACCGCATAGGGCGCCACGCCGTCGTATCCCCAGTTGCGACAGCCAGGAGTGGCGGCAACGGGCATGACCTCAACGACGGTTATGCCAAGCGCCTTGAGGTAGTCGAGCTTTCCGATGGCGGCATCGAACGTGCCTTCCGGAGTAAAGGTGCCGACGTGCAGTTCGTAAATGACGTAGTCGGGCATGTCCAGGCCACGCCAACCAGCGTCAGACCAGCGGAACCCTGCAGGATCAACGACTTGCGTAGGTCCATGCACGCCCTCGGGCAGCAATCTTGAAACGGGATCGGGCAGTGGCCGACCACCGTCGAGAACATAGAAGTACCGTTCGCCTGCGCGGACCGGCGCACTCGCTTGGAAGTTGCCTTCCTGCTCAGGATACATGTGGAACAGGGCGCCGCTTTCGAGTTGGACGTCGACCCGCTTCGCCGTCGGAGCCCAAACCCGAAACTCGGTCTGTTCCTCGCGCGGAGTGGCGCCGTAGAGCAACGTTTGCAGTGCTGCCGTGTGCATCGGAGATGTGACGAGAAACGCAGCAGGATGGATGGCTGGATGTTCCGCGCCAATGTGCCGCCCGCACCGCAGTCACCACCGCGATCTACTGCTGCAAATGGCTACTCCATCCATCTATACTGCCGCGAGATATTTGCAACACGTCAGTTGCGAATTGCTAAATACGCATTATCAATTACTGTCTTCCCATGCTCGTTCTTGCTTCTCAATCGCCGCGCCGGCAGGAGTTGTTGCGCAATGCCGGGCTGGAGTTCACAACCTGTCCCGCCGACGTCCCCGAGGTCCTCGGTGAAGGCGAGGGTCCGACCGAATTCGCGCGTCGGCTTGCACGCGATAAAGCCATAGCCACACTGGAGAGAATCGCCCAGTTCGGCGATCCTAAGATGCCGCAGCACAGATCGCTTCCACTGTGTCCAGAAGTCGCAGCCCTCACGTCCAGTGTGCTCGACGGAAGTCTGCGGGTGCTCGGGGCAGACACCGTGGTCATCGTCGATGAGCACATACTCGGAAAGCCACAAGACAAACAGGACGCGGCACGCATGTTGCGGCTGCTTTCCGGCCGCCGCCACCAGGTAACGACAGGTGTGTGCCTGCTGGGGCAAGACTTCGAGGACGTCCGAGCGGAGACGACCGATGTGACCTTCCAGGAACTCAGCGATGACGATATTCGGGCCTACATAGAAACGGGTGAGCCCATGGACAAGGCAGGAGCTTACGCGATCCAGGGCATCGCAAGCCGCTGGATTCCGCGCATAGAGGGCTGCTACTTCAACGTCGTTGGGCTGCCGGTGTCGCTGGTTTGTCGGATGCTCCGAGAGCACGAGGGCAGGTAAAACTGCTTGGCAATAGGGGATGATGTGGAGATTGGCGTTAGCGCCCAATCAGCGACCCACCCTCCTGAAGGATGGGGCACCGGGACGTACGTCAGACCAGTCCGACGGCGAAACTCAGAGGAACTGAGACTACTTCTTTTCCGCTTCGCCTTTGCCGTCTGTGACCGCCGACTTGAAGTTCTTGATGCCTTCGCCGAGACCTTTGCCCAGATCGGCAAGCTTGCTGGGGCCGAAGATCAGCAGTGCGATGGCCAGCAGAATAAGAACTTCCGGTAGTCCGATTTTTCCGAACATGATGTTTCTCCCGCCGAGGGTTCCCCGCACGGGCACGTGCAAGCCCCCGGGGTAGAGCATAAGAAGCTAAGTGCCTCTCTACCCCGATTCTAGGCTAGTGTTAACGCAGAGTCAAAAGAATGGAGACCCGCGCGCGCACCAATCTCGCCTGCCTCTTTGAGCCGTCGCGTGCAGCGTTCCAAGTTCACAACTCTGACAACTGAAACGTCATCGTCCAGTTCACAACCTCGCCATCAACCCCGCAATCAGCGCCACTCTCTTCGGCAATTCAGCCACGACAATGGACTCGTTCTTGGCGTGGGCGCCTTCTCCAACCGGACCCAGACCGTCGAGCGTAGGTATGCCCAGCGCTCCCGTGAAGTTGCCGTCTGAGCCGCCTCCAACCGCCGCTTCACCCAGGTTGGCACCGAATTCGCCGTAAATGCCGCGTGCCAGGTCATAAAGTGCAGCTACTCCCTTGGTGCGCTCCAGCGGCGGACGATTGATACCACCTGTGACTTCCAATTTGCACTTGCGATTGAACGGCTTGAGCGACCGGAACTTCTTCTCAATTACAGCGCCGTCTTTCAGCTTGCCGATGCGCACATCCACATCGGCTGACGCCTCAGCGGGAACGACGTTGGTCTTCGTTCCGCCGCGAACGATGTTTACGCTCACGGTTAGTCCACGCGAGAGATCGGTGAAGTTGGAGATGAATTCGATTTGTTTGGCGAGTTCTACCACGGCGTTCTGACCGTTCTCGAAATCGAGACCCGAGTGTGCGGCCACGCCATTGACCTTGACCGAAAAGTCGCCGACGCCCTTGCGAGCGGTCTTGACCTTGCCATCGAGGCCCTGGGCCGGTTCAAGCACCAGGACGGCTGCGGACTTACTTGCCAACTGCTCAGTGACCTTGCGAGACACCTCGCTGCCGACTTCTTCGTCGGGGTTCAGGAGCACGGTGACCGGACGCGGAAGTCCGCCGGCAACCTCGCGGAGAGCGGTGATCGCATGCAGGGCGAACGCGATGCCAGCCTTCATGTCGAAAACGCCGGGGCCCCAGAGCCGGCCTTTCTCGTTGCGAAATGGCATCGTCTCGAGCGTCCCAACGTCCCAAACAGTGTCGTAGTGTCCTAACAACAGAATGGGAGCTGCCTTGTTGCTACCGGCACGACGATCGGCCGCGAAGTCGATCTGGAGCTGGTCGCCGAACGCCTTCTGGCGGTGCACCTTGATCTTGCCGCCCAGCTCCGCAAATCGCTGCTTGATGAACTCGCCGCAGCGGTCAACCGCCTGCTTGTTGTTGCTCGGGGATTCGAGTTCGACCAGTTGCCGGATGTCATCGATGATCTGATCGAAACGTGACTCGGCGAAACGAAGCAATTCGGTGGCGCTGTTGGCGTTGGCGGAAGTCAAAGAGGACTGTTTGAGTTTCGGCATGGCTCTCACTTTCGTGCAGCAAAACAGGGTAGCAGAAACCAGAATCGGTGCAGACGAGAATGTCGAGCCAGGCGTCCTCTGTTGCTACAACAACACCATCGTGATCCCTTTATTGGCGCGACCGAGATCGGAGTCCTGCTTCAGCTCCGGGTACTTCTTCAGGATATCCCAGGCAATTTCGTTGGAGATTCGCCACTGCTCGCCGGGGCAGAAAGCGCGAATTTCGCCCCGTTCTTTACTCTGGCGCAGTTCGGACTGAACTTGGAATCGAAGCACGCCGCCCACGCCGCTGGACCCGTAGCCGTGGATGATCTTCAGCACCTCGGCTCCGGCCGAGCGTGCCTTGCGCAGTTCGAACGCAAGCCTCAGCACCGCCTCGTTTCGTGTGGGGCGGCCGTTTTCGAGGTTGATGATAACTGTGCTTTTGCCTTTAGTGCCCAAGGTTCCGTTGAATTGCATCAGCGACGATGGCCGTAAGCCTGCGCATTTTTTCGTCAGACTCGGCCTCCACCATCACCCGTGCGAGCGCTTCGGTCCCGGAGTAGCGGACAACGATACGGCCGTCGCCGTCTAACTCCTTCTCGGCTTCGCGAATCGATTCCGCGATCTCTGGCACTTGGTCGAATGGCTTCTTTTCTCGTACTCGAATGTTCTTGATTGTTTGTGGGAACACCTTTAGGTCCGACACCATTTCGGCCAATGATTGTCGGCTGCGGACCATCTTCGCCATCACTCGCAGCGCGGTGAGCAGGCCATCACCGGTCGTCGCCTCGCCATCTCGGAAAATGATGTGACCCGACTGCTCGCCGCCCAGCACCGCGCCTGATCTCTTCATTTCTTCCAGGACGTACTTGTCACCGACCGGAGCGCGCAGCATTTGGATACCGGAGCGGCGTAAGGCGATCTCCAGTCCCATATTAGACATCGTGGTTGCCACAACGATGTCGTTAACCAGTGCTCCACGTTGCTGCATGGCTCGCGCGGCGAGCAGCAGTATGGCGTCGCCGTTCACGACGTTTCCGTCGTCGTCGCAAAAAAGAGCCCGGTCGGCGTCACCATCAAACGTGATCCCCAGCGCATAACGCTTCAAGGCGCTTTCACTGTTGCCGTCACGAACAGCGGCGGCCACCACCTCCGGGTGCAGCGCACCACAGTCCGCGTTAATGTTCCGCCCATCCGGCACATCATGGATGAATGTGGCCCCCAACCCGCAGCGCCGCAGTACTTCGTGTGCAATCGGTGTGGCTGCGCCGTTTGCGCAATCCACCAGGGCGTTGATGTTGCTGAGGTCTTCCGTCACGCTGTAGACCAGCCATTCAAGGTAGGCTTCGCGCAGGGTGGGATCGCCCGGCAAGGTGCGGACAGGCGGCACGTGCTCAGCCGCGCTGGTTTTCTCCAGGTGCTTGAAGATTTCGCGTTCGATGTCGAGCTCGACTTCGTCTGGCAGCTTGTAGCCGTCGTGGCCGAAAATCTTTATGCCATTGTCGCGCCAGGGATTGTGTGAAGCCGAGACCACAACGCCAGCAGCGAAATCGCGTGTGCGCGCCAGGAAGGCCACACCGGGGGTCGTTATCACACCTGCGCTCTCGACCGCGACTCCACGAGACATCAGGCCACGTCCCAGCGAGTTCGCAATCCACTCCGAAGATTGCCTGGTGTCCTGCCCAATGACAACCCTCGCGCCGGCATGCGACCTCAGCAGGTAGTGTCCGAGTGCCTGCCCGATCGCAAACGTCGTACCTTCGTCCAGCGGATATTCACCCGCTATCCCGCGAATACCGTCCGTGCCGAACAACTTCCTCATTCGTTTACGCAATCCCCAAAAAAATGAGCCCGCCGCTCGGGTGGGCTCGCTATGTTATCAGTTCTTGGCCCCGCTTGGGGCGGCTTCATTGATGTTTCTCTGCTGACGCCACCGGCCCTACCCCATGCCGCCCCGTCTTCTCGGTCGTCACTGTTACGCGGATACCCTTGGGCCGCGCGATTCGTACCAATGGATCCGCCACGTAGATGTTCGTCGTGAAACTTGCGCGCCCCACAACACCCGTCGCATCCACGGGATCGGTAAGGGCATTCTCGATTGAGTGCACTCTCTTTTCAGGACCGATGATCGTTACCCGCGCGGGATCGGCCTCGACTTTGGCAATTCGGTACCCGGAGGCAAACGTGCCAATCACTCGCGGCCGAACTTCTACTTGCTTCGAGGCTCTGCGGTCGAAACTGACTCGGAACTGAGACGGCACGACTTGTGTGACCTCGACTCCCTGGGGAACGTTGATCTGTTTTCCGGTCAGATCGTACGTGCGCTCGCCCGGGCGAGCCCCAGCCAGATCGATCGTTGCATGGACCTCGCCACGGTCCAACTCATGCACCAGGCGTTCCGGACCACGTACCCTGATCTGCACTTCGGGTATGTGTTCAGTGCTGATCTCAAGGCTGTCCGGAACATGCTGGAACTCAATCGGCACGTTTACGGCAATCTCCGTAACGGGATTGCGCGCGACCGCCATCCAGAGCAACACTGCAATCAACAGTGACAGCGCTTTCAATCCGATGTTGTGGAACACGTACCGCTTGAGAAACTTGATCACGGCCGTTCCACCTCACGCGAATAGTTCCGCTGGTCAACCCCGTTGCCGTTCGTGATGGGCGTGGGTAGCGTTGAGGCCGGAACGTAGCGACGCAGCAGTTCGCCGAGACGCCCACGCAGGAATTCGACCGTCACATCCCTCTCGATCTTCCCACCCACAGCGATGCTGATGGCACCAGTCTCTTCCGATACTATGACCGCGATGGCATCGGTCTCTTCGGTGATACCGATGGCGGCACGGTGGCGGGTGCCAAGTTGAGTGGAGAGGACAGGGTTCATGGACAGCGGCAGAAAGCAAGCAGCGGCGGCAATGCGGTCCTTCTGCACGATGACCGCGCCATCATGCAACGGAGCGCTTGGGCGGAAAATTGTCGCCAGCAGGTCGTAAGTCAGACGCGCGTCCAACGGCACTCCGCTCTCTATGTACGTCCTGAGGCCGATCTCGCGTTCAATCACGATCAGAGCGCCGGTCTGGTTCTGCGAGAACAAATTCGACGCGAGGACGATGTCGTCGTAGGCTTCAGACGTTGTACCCGAAGACAGTCGCGAGAACGTAAGCCTGCGGCCCAGCCGTGCGAGTGCATGGCGAATCTCGGCCGCGAAGACCACGATCAAAGCGAATATCGCGTAGGGAAGCAGCGTCCCAACCAGCCAATTGACCGTACTCAGGCGCCACGCGCGCGCAAGATAAAACGCGATCGCCAGCATGCCCACACCGGCGAGCATGGGAGCAGCCCGAGTGCCCTTGATCAGCACAAGGAACTCGTAAATCAGCACGGCGACCAGCAGGATGTCGATGACAGTCGACACCTCAGGCCACCGGGCGATCAATTGTCCTGTGGCAAGTGACATGGTTTGGCTGGCGTCCTAAGCTTTCAGTACCGCCTACTCTAATTGTAATGCAGCTAACGGGCAGAGCCCGGCGTTTGTTTCTGCTCGGAACAACAGACGTAAACAGATCATAGGCTGCAAAAAGTGGTCGGCGACCGTCCGCGGGCTGAATCGTCACTGAATTGTCGCCGGACTGGAGCCTGGCTGTCTAAATCCAGGGTTCGGCGCCTGCGTACCCGCCACGTTCGTGCACCCAATCGCCTACCAGTGCTGTTCCTATCCTGGATTTCTTCTCGCTTTCGTGTTGCATTTCCTGAGCTGATGACATCAAAGAACAGAGGTTCAGATCAGCCGCTCATGCGAAGTGTCATGCTCACAGAACGAAGACAACCCGACATCCCCGAGTGGCTGCGCGACCTGTATCCGTTCCATACCCGCGACCTGGACGTTGGGCAGTACCGCATGAGCCTTGTGGACGAAGGCGCATCGGACGCACCCGTTCTGCTGCTGTTGCACGGGAACCCGACATGGTCCTTCATTTTTCGCGACCTGATCCGGCAAGCCAGCCAGCGGTTCCATATCATCGCGCCTGACCACATTGGCTTCGGCTTGTCAGATAAGCCCTTGGACCCCACTTATCACACGCTGGTGCGCCACACTGAGAACCTGTCAACGCTCATTGCGACCCTTGGTTTGCGAAATATCACTCTCGTTACTCATGGCTGGGGAGGCCCGATCGGGCTTGGATATGCGACGGCGCATCCCGAGAACATTTCGCGGCTTGTACTATGCAATACCTGGGCGCTGCCCGTAACGAGAACGAAGACGATCAAGATTCCGTTCAAAATGAGGCTGGCAAAAAGCGGCAGAATTGGCCGGTACCTCGACTCGGTTCTAAACCTCACGATCACCGCATCGATTTCGTCTCGGTCGCACCGCACCCCGTCTGACTGGGCTCTGGAAGCCTATACGTATCCATTTCCAAACATGAAGTCGCGCGCGGCCATTCAGGCCTTCACCCGCATGTTCCTCGACCCGTCGGACGGGGCACATGCCACCATGGCCGCAATTTACGAAGGACTGAAGAACGTCTCGGCCCCCGCCGACATCCTCTTCGGCGCGCACGACCCCATTCTTTCCAAGCTCCCTGCTTACCTTCTTCGTGACTCGCTGCGAAATTCGCGTGAACCTGTCTTCTTCGAGCATGCCTCTCACCTCCTGCCCGAAGACGCACCGGAGGCACTTGCGAACGTGGTCCTACGCGAACAACCATCGGCCGCCAGTTCCGCGACGATGTTCAAAATCCTGTCGTAAAAAGCAGCGAGGGGTATTAGCTTTTTAGTCAGTTAGGTCGGTGCCACCCGCCAAGGCTGCTTGAGGATCTCGAAGCTCTCGCAGGCGCGACCTATGACAAGGCCATATGCGTGCCGTCGTCCAACGCGTCAGTCGTGCGAAGGTGACCGTCGACAGTGACATCACTGGCGAGATCGGCCACGGCCTTCTCGTTCTGCTCGGCGTCGCTCATGAAGACACCGAAGCCGATGCCAACTACCTGGCCGACAAGGTTTCCGGTCTGCGTATCTTCGAAGACGAAGCCGGCAAGATGAACCTGAGCGTGATGGATGTAGGCGGTTCGGTTCTGGCCGTGTCTCAGTTCACGCTGTTCGGAGATGTCCGTCGTGGCAAGCGCCCGTCCTTCGACGCCGCTGCGCGCCCGGAAAAAGCACGTGAACTGTACGACTATTTTGTGTGTCGGCTGCGAAGTTCAGGCCTCCGCTGCGAAACAGGGCGATTTCAGGAAATGATGACGGTCGAACTCGCCAACGAAGGACCGGTTACGATCCTGCTCGATTCCCAGAAGCTGTTCTGATCTCCTTGCTACTTTCCACTTGCGCCCTTAGCTACCGGCACGGCCGCCAGAATCGCGTCTGCCACGGCGCAGGCCTCAATCGCTGGAGTGACGTCGTGCACGCGAACGATGTGCGCGCCAGCTAAGACTGCCGCCGTGATGCTGGCCAGCGTTCCGTAGAGTCTCTGGCCCGGAGAAGCAGTCTCACCACCTCGGCCCACCGTACGTCCTATAAAAGACTTGCGCGAGGTGCCGGAGAGCAGGGGATAGCCTAGACTGTGCAACTCCTCTAGTCGGGCCAGCAGCGGATAGTTCTCACCGTAGTTCTTGCCAAACCCGAAGCCAGGATCGATCACGATGTGCTCACGAGTCACACCCTGCTGTTCTGCTGCGGTCGTCCATTCGCGCAACTCGCGCGAGACCAATTCAACCAACTCATCCGCTTCGATCGGCGGCAGCGTGCGCCATTCTTCCGGACGCCCCCTCATGTGCATGAGGACAGCACCGCAATCGAGCTTCGAAACCGTTACGGCCATTCGCGGATCCCAGCGAAAACCGCTGACGTCATTGACGATCTCAGCGCCCGCTGTCACGGCCTGCTCTGCCACCTCGGCTTTGTAAGTGTCTACCGAGATGATGCAGCCAGGCGCCGCTCGCTTCACCTGCCGGATAACCGGCAATACGCGCCGAAGCTCTTCTTCCGCTGAAACGCTCGGGGGTGGCAGAGGGACGTCCTGCGATTCAGGCCTCGACAGTCCCGCCGCGGGCCATAGCGAAATCCGTGCTCCCGGGCGAGTCGATTCGCCTCCGATATCCAGAATGTCCGCGCCCTCCTCCAGCATACCGAGCGCGTGCTCTACCGCGTCGTCGGGACTAAGGTACCGTCCCCCATCAGAGAACGAGTCCGGCGTCACGTTCACAATGCCCATCACCAGCGTTCGCCGCCCTAGCTCCAGGACACGCTTTCCGAGGTTCCATCGAAAGAATGGCCGCATGCCAAGGATTGTAACCTTCTTTGTCCCGCGTCCCATGTACCCCGTCCCGCTCGCTTTTGCGCTACAATCCAAGGACATTCTCTACGGACGGTTACTCCGTGCTGCGTCGCAACCGCTGGTTTTCGAGCTTTTTCGTCCTTCTGCTTCTGTTGCAGGTGGCTCCAGCCGCCGATTCGAAATCCTTAGCGTCGAAAATCAACAAGATCATTAGCCAGCCGGACGTATCCCGTGGCATGTGGGGCATCGAAGTCGTTTCCCTCACCACGGGCAAGAAGCTGTATTCCCAGAACGCCGATAAGCTGTTCACGCCTGCGTCCAATACGAAACTTTTCACAACGGCCGCCGCGCTCGCCCTTGTCGGTCCCGATTACCGTTTCCGCACCACTGTGGAAACCACGGGCGTGCTCGACAAATACGGCCGCATCAACGGCGATGTTGTACTCGTCGGCCGCGGCGATCCCAACTTGAGCGGCCGCGTACTGCCTTACAACTTGAAGACCGAGCGCAGATCTCCGCCGCTGGCCGCGCTCGAAAGCCTTGCCGATCAGCTCGTTCAGAAGGGCGTCAAATACGTCGACGGTGATGTCGTTGCCGATGACACTTACTACGCTTTCGAGCGCTATGGCGAAGGCTGGACGCAAGATGACCTGGTGTGGGAATGGGGTGCTCCCGTTTCAGCGCTGACGCTGAACGACAACGTCATTTTCGTCAGCATCATGCCCGCCGACCGCCCGGGCGAAAAAGCCTTCGTCAGCATTCAGCCCTTTTCCGAGTACTACCGTATCGACAACCGGGTGATGACTACGCCGCCGGGCACCGGTCCTCGCAAAATTTTCATCAACCGCGAACCCGGGTCGAATCAGTTAATGCTCTGGGGCAACATCCCTTCGGACGACGCTGGAGCCAACGAAGCTTTGGCGATCGAGGACTCAGCCGACTTCGCCGCTCAGGTTTTCCACGCCATGCTCGAGAGGCGTGGTGTTGTGGTCTACGGCAAGCCGCGCGCGCGCCACAACGAACTGGCAAACCTGAACACCATGACGGTCACTGCCTCGGCTCCGGCCGGTGGTGGTGATGCCAAGTTCATGCCCCCATCTCAACCCACGACACTCGTGCTGGCCACGAATGAATCCGCTCCCATCAGCGAGGACCTGCGCGTCATCAATAAGGTCAGTCAGAACCTTCATGCTGAGCTCGTCTTGCGCTTGCTCGGGCGCGAGAAGGGCACGGCGGGAACCATCGAAGGCGGGCTTGAGGTACTGCGCGGCTTCGTATCCAGAGCGGGCATCCAGCACGACGAGTACGTTTTCTTCGACGGCAGTGGGCTTTCGCGTCAGAATCTCATCACGCCTCAGGCTATGGTGAAGCTGCTTACCTACAGCAGCACACAACCCTGGAGGGCCCTCTTCGAAAATACCCTGCCCGTAGCGGGAATCGACGGTTCGCTGGCTGAGCGCTTCAAAACCTCGCCAGCTTACGGCCGAGTGCAGGCCAAGACCGGTTCGCTTGGACACGTCAACTGCCTCTCAGGTTATGCGACCACCGAAAAAGGTGACCGCCTTGTGTTCTCCATCATGGGGAATAATCACAACCTGACCTCCAAACGCGCACTCGAAACCATCGACCTGATCGTCGAGGCGCTCGTGGACGACGACAAGAAGAACTAGGCAGGCGGCGCCGAAGTCGGCTGCCTCCTAATCACCTGCTCCTGTGACAAGTCCAGAGCTGACAATGTAGACTTGTAACCTCATGTCCGCACCGAACAGCAATTTCGTTAAGGCCTGCAAGGGATTGCCGGCCTCCGCGACGCCCGCCTGGTTCATGCGCCAGGCCGGCCGTTACATGCCTGAGTACCGCGCAATCCGCAAGCATCACTCGCTGGTCGAGATCTGCAAAACGCCCACATTGGCCGCGCAGGTCACCATTGAGGCGGCTGAAATCTTAGGCGTCGATGCCGCCATCATCTTCGCCGATCTTCTGCTCCCGCTCGAGGTCATGGGCCTCGGCTTTCATTTCGAAGCTGGCGAAGGCCCGGTCATCGAGAAGCCCCTGCGCTCCGACGACGACATCAAAGCACTCAATCGCGATGCCGGATCCGAGCTCGCCTATGTCGGTGAATCGATCCGCCTCGTGGTTAAGCACTTCAAAGACAAGTTGCCGGTAATCGGCTTCTGCGGTGCGCCGTTTACGCTCGCCAGTTACATGATTGAGGGTGGCAGCTCGCGCAACTACATCGAGACTAAGAAAATGATGTATCGCTCGCCGGGCGCTTGGGACCAGCTCATGTCCAAGCTCGTGCAGGTGCTGGCCGAATACACGGCGGAGCAGGTGCGCGCGGGTGCTGACGCCATCCAAATTTTCGATAGCTGGGTCGGCTGCCTCAGCCCCGACGATTATCGCCAGTACGTGCTGCCGCGCACCACGCAACTGATCCAGATCCTCAAAGCCACGGGCGTGCCCATCATCTACTTCGGCACCGACACGGCCACTCTGCTCTATGACATGAAGAAGACCGGTGCGGACGTGATCGGTCTCGATTGGCGTATTCGCCTAGACGATGGCTGGGAGACCGTTGGTGGCGCGGTCCAGGGGAATCTCGATCCCGTCACGCTTTTTGCTGATTGGAAGGAAGTCAAGCAGCGAGCCGAAGAAATACTGAAACTTGCCGGCGGACGCCCCGGCCACATCTTCAACCTTGGCCACGGCATTCTTCCCGGCACGCCGGTTCAGAACGTCATTGACCTCGCGAAGTTCGTCCGCGAATTCTCAAGCAAGTTCAAACCGGCCGCAAAGGTTGATTGGTTCGGCGAAGCGGATTGAGAGGAAAAGAAGCTAGTTAGTATTCAGTCCTCAGTAAAAGATAATTCGTTATGGGCTAACAGCTAAGGGCTACTGGCTAACAGCTAATACTCTAATCTGTGAATGTTCGCTGATGAGAGCTGCGTGACTACCTTCAGCCTTAAAACCGCCGTTCTGTTGCTTGCGCACGGATCCCCCGACAGTCCGCAAGACATTCCCTGCTTCCTCTACTCCATAACGGGCGGGCGTCCCCTGCTGGATTCTGTTGTCAAAGAAGTGCAGCACCGGTACTCGCTGATCGGACGCTCACCTCTTCGCGAGTACACACAGAAGCAGGCTGAAGGCGTTCAGCGCGAGTTGGGAATCCCCGTGTACATCGGCATGAGGAACTGGGAGCCGTACATCCGTGACGTGGTTCCGCAGATGGCGGCCGATGGGATCGAACGTGCCGTGGTGATCTGCCTCGCGCCCCAGAACTCGCGCACCAGCACAGGGGCTTACAAGAAAGCTTTGCTCGGCGAAACCGGCCAGGCCCCTTTCGCGTTGGACTTCGTCGAGAGCTGGCACGATCATCCCGGCCTCATCGAAGCGTTTGCCGATCGCCTCTGTGCATCGTGGCCAAAGGCCTGCGTCGAAGCTGGCGAGACGCTGCCCATCATCTTCACCGCTCACAGCGTTCCAACCCGTACCATCACCGAGGGCGATCCATACGAAGCACAAGCGCGCGAAACGGCAAGATTAGTTGCCGAAAGAGCATGTGGGCTTGTGTGGGGACGGCGCTGTGCCCCGTCAGGTGTATCGAATCAGGAACCGAGCTATGCTCAGTCCAATGTATCGACGGACGAAGCAGCGACGGCGCTCGGCCCCGTCCCCACACCACCGATTGTCATTCCGAGCGAAGCGAGGAATCCCTATCCGGCTGATACATACGTTCCTGAAATCCGTTTCGCCTTCCAGTCTCAGGGCATGAGCGGCGGCACATGGCTCGGCCCAACGGTCGAAGAGACAATCGAATCGCTGCAACAGCAGGGCCATCGCGGCGTGTTCGTGCAGCCCATCGGCTTTCTTTGCGATCACGTCGAAATCCTTTACGACATCGACATCATGTTTCGCCAGTTCGCCGAGGATCGCGGCATGAAGCTCTACCGCGCCGAATCGCTGAACGACTCGCCACTGCTGGCGAGGGCGCTGGCAGAGATCGTGAGGAAAGTGATCAGTAAGTCGTGACGAGTACGACTAATGAGGACGAACGCAAGTCTGTTGCCGTGACAGCGGTGTTTACGGGCTCCCAGCAGCGTATGCCTTTATACTGATTACTAGTTACTCGTTACCAACTAGCTGACTTTCATGAAGCGCATCGGAATCATCGGTGGGGGAATCGCGGGCCTCAGCGCGGCTTACACGCTCGAAAAGCAGCGCCGCGCGGGTGCGGAACTCGAGTACGTGCTCTTTGAGCGCGCTGACCGCCTCGGCGGCGTGCTGGTGACGGACCATGCCGACGGCTGCATTATTGAGGCCGGCCCCGATTCATTTATCACCGAAAAGCCATGGGCCGCTGCGCTGGCCCGCGAACTCGGCCTCGGCGATCAGATCATCGGCTCCAACGACGCCGACCGCAAGACGTTCATCGTAGTGAACAACCGCCTGGTTGAACTCCCCGATGGTCTCATGTTCATGGTTCCGACCAAGATCCTGCCGACGCTCTTCTCGCCGCTATTCTCTATCCGCACGAAGTTGCGCATGGCGCAGGAGTTCTTTCACGCCCCGCACAAGGCTAACGGTGACGAGAGCGTGGCCGCCATGGTCGAGCGACACTTCGGCGCTGAGATGGTAGACCGCCTCGCCGATCCGCTGCTCTCGGGCATTTACGGAGGGGAGTGCCGCGACCTCAGCGTGCGAGCCGTGCTGCCGCGATTCGTCGAAATGGAAGCCAAGCACGGATCGTTGACGCGAGCCATGCTCGACGCGCGCCGTCGAATGGCGTCCATGTCGAAGGGCAAGCCCAAGCCGCCGCTCTTCTCCTCGATGAAGGAAGGCATGCAACAGCTCGTCGATGCGCTTGTCGCCAACATTGACCAGCGCAGCATTCGGACGGGATTCGAGGTCGAGCGGGTCAGCCTGACCTACGAAGGCTCCGGAAGCGCCGAAGCGCATCCGCACGGGGCACGCACTGACGCCGATTCGTCACGTCTTTGGGAAATCGTCGGCTGTCACGGATCGCGTGAGACCTTCGATTCCGTGATACTCTCCACACCAGCCCACATTATGAGTCGGCTGCTCGACCATTCCCATGCCGAACTGGCATTCGAGTTGGGCGGCATTCATTACAGCTCGTCGGTGACATGCTCATTGATCTACGACAAGCGCGATCTCGCCAGGAAGGACCGCGGCTTCGGCTTCCTGGTTCCGCGCAGCGAGAATCGCCGAATGCTCGCCTGCACCTTCGTGCACAATAAGTTCCCGCATCGCGCACCCGCTGACAAAGCAATCGTCCGCACTTTTCTCGGCGGTGCCGCTGACGAAGAGGTTTTGAACTGGAGCGACGAACAGATCGTTAGTACGATCCGCCGCGAGATGGGTGAAATCCTCGGCTTAAACGCCGAACCGCGCGATGTCCGTCTCTACCGCTGGCGCCGCTGCATGGCACAGCCTTCGCCCGGACACCTCGAACGCATCGCCCGCATCGACGCTCTGCGCCAGAAGCTCCCAGGCCTAGCGCTCGCCGGCAACGCTTTTCACGGCATTGGCGTGCCCGACTGCGTGCGCACCGGCACACAAGCCGCCGAACAGGTAGGAGTGGCACACCGGAGTGCGCCGGCGACGCCAGTGCGCGAACGATGAGGTGCAGCGTTTGTGAGACGAGTTGTCATCCTGAGCGCAGCGAAGGATCCATGCATTGTGCTCACGCCGAGAAAGACCATAGGCCATTGGCTTCGCTCCTGACGGCATCTGTGTTATTCATTGGCTGCTGATGACCGAGCCAACCAACAAAAATCAGCGGCCATACCGCGGCCGCCTTGCCCCCTCGCCCACAGGCTTGCTTCATCTGGGCCATGCATGCACTTTTTGGACCGCGTATCAGCGCGCCTTGCAGCACGGTGGCACGCTGCTTCTGCGCAACGAAGATCTCGATCCGCAGCGATCGAAGCCGGAGTTCGTTTCGGCTTTCATCGAAGACTTGCACTGGCTCGGCATCCGCTGGAGCGAAGGGCCGGATGTCGGCGGTGCTTTCGGACCATACTCGCAGAGCGAGCGCCGCGAATTTTACTTGCAGGCATGGCGTGCACTTCGCGACGGTGGTTACATCTATCCATGCTCGTGCTCGCGCAAAGATCTGGCTCAATCTGCGTCGGCTCCGAACGAAGGCGATGACGAACCGATCTACTCCGGACGTTGCCGCTGCAGGAACGATAAAGCGCGCGAGTACGCAAGCCCCGCAGGCGTTAACTGGCGTTTCCGCGTTCCAGACGGTGAACCTGTCTCCTTCGACGATCTTCGCCAGGGTTCCCAGACCTACCTTGCCGGGACGGACTTTGGCGACTTCGTCGTCTGGCGTCGCGACGATGTCCCGGCCTATCAACTTGCCGTCGTGGTGGATGACGCCGCCATGCAGATCACCGAAGTCGTGCGCGGAGCCGACTTGCTGCGCTCGACCGCGCGACAGATCCTTCTCCTGCGCGCGCTCAGTGCTGCCCAACACCATCCCGATGGTGCCCCATATCTGCCCGACTTTGGCAGATGTGGGTCTTTTCCCATCCCCGACTACTACCACTGCGACTTGCTGCGCGATGAAAACGGCGTGCGACTGGCGAAGCGCCACGACGCGCTCAGCATCCGCCACTTGCGCGAGCAGGGGAAAACGCCGGAGGAGCTGCTGCCATGCTGTTTGAAGTAATTAGGCGGTGGCGCGAGAATCGTCCGGCACGCGCAAGCAGCACAGTGAATCAGACGCGCACAAGCGTGATAAGCCGATCGCACCACGCTGGCGAGTTCAACGTCTTTGACTCAGACAGCGCACGGTGTGCTCTGACTGTGTAGAGGGATCGCATGGGGATTGCCGCAATAGAGAACGTCTTTCACTCAGACAAGAGCCCCGTCAGGGGCGGCATTCGTTAGCCCAGGGCGTAAGCCCTGGGTAGCGAACCGGCACGGGCGAGCCCCGTAGGGGCGACACGAAATTATCGTTCCCGCCAAAGAGAGTGCGATCGGCGTGCCGTGCTGATCCGACGCCCAGTGTGGCGAAGAAATGCACGACCACAAGATTGAAGACACACAAAAAAGCGGGCGCATGAAGCGCCCGCCAAATTACCCGAGTACAAATTACCGAATTACAAAATGCTTAGTCGCCCGGCTCGTAGGCCTGGTTGATCGCCGTGTCAGCCTGCGCGTCCAGCTTTTCGAACTCGCTGGTCTGATGCGAACGGCGAACCGCCCAGATCAGGACTGCGGCCGAGACGACAACCGCGCCAACCCAGAACACATCCGGTCCACGATAGACGAAGCCCGAGCGCAGCGCGTAACCAGCTTCCGTCGCGAACTGACGAACGCTGTTCACCAGGCTTCGGTCGTATACGGCCATCAACGGCACCGTCAGTACCGAGACCATGTTCATGACCTTCAGCAGAGGATTGATCGCCGGGCCGGCGGTGTCCTTCAGCGGATCGCCAACGGTGTCGCCAGTGACGGCGGCCTTGTGCTTCTCGCTCCCCTTGCCAGTGTTGGCAACGGCGTCGCGCGGCTCGTCTTCAATCATCTTCTTGGTGTTGTCCCATGCGCCGCCGGCGTTGCACATGAACGAAGCCATGAGCTGGCCGACGATGATTGCGCCGCCGAGGAATCCGGCGAGGCCGACTGGGCCAAGCAGGAAGCCGGTGATGATGGGAGCGAACACGGCCAGCAGTGCCGGGCCAATCAGTTCGTGCTGTGCCGAGGTCGTGCAGATGTCCACAACACGGCCATAGTCAGGAAGCGTCGTGCCTTCCATAACGCCAGGCTTGCGGAACTGGTTGCGGCACTCGTTCACGATCAGGTACGCTGCGCGTCCGACCGCACGGATGGTCATCGACGAGAACAGCATCGGGATCGCGCCGCCAATCAACATGCCAACCAGCAGCTTCGGCGAGCTGATTGAGAGCAGTCCGGCAACCTTCTCGAATAGCACTGTCGGGAGCGCTTCGTTCTCTCCACCGCCGCCCGATCCGAGCACAGTGATGAAGCTGGCGAACAACGATACAGCCGCGATCACGGCCGAGCCGATCGCAACGCCCTTGGTCACGGCCTTCGTGGTGTTGCCCACCGCATCGAGGTCGGCCAGGATCTGGCGCGCTTCGTTGTACTTCGCCTCGCCCATCTCTTCTTTCTCGTAACCCATTTCGCCGATGCCGTTGGCGTTGTCAGCGATAGGTCCGAACACGTCCATCGAGATGGTGTTGCCGGTCAGCGTCAGCATGCCGATGCCGCACATGGCAACGCCGTACGCGATGCACAGCGGGTTGGTGCCGGAGTAAACCAGCACGGAGCTCATGATTGCGCCGCACAGGACCAGTCCGGTCACAACTGCAGATTCATAACCAATCGCGAAGCCTTCGATGATGTTGGTGGCGTGGCCGGTGGTGCAGTGGCGAACCATGCCGCGAACTGGGCTGAACTCCGTACCAGTGAAGTATTCGGTGGTGCGGTTCAGTGCCAGGCAGAGGATAACGCCGACCAGGCAGGCGTACGCCGGACGCAGGTCAAGACCCACGATACCCAGGTTAGCCCAGTAGCCCAGACCAGCAATGTTTTCCCACGCCTGTGCCGACAGCTTGTTGGCCGCCACCATTCCCGCGTCAAAACGCAGGTAAAGGAAGCCGAGGATCATGAAGCCGATTACGGACAGACCAGAACCGGTCCAGAAGCCGAAGTTGATCGACTTCATTGCCGAGCCGACCGTGCCCTTATCGCTCGCGCGTACGAGGTAAGTCGAGATGATCGAGGCCAGCACGCCGATCGCGCGGACCAGGATCGGGAACATGACGCCCTTGTGGCCGAAAGCGACGTAGCCCAGAATCATGGCCGCAACAATCGTAACTTCGTAGGACTCGAAGACGTCGGCAGCCATACCGGCGCAATCGCCCACGTTGTCGCCCACGTTGTCGGCGATCGTCGCCGCGTTGCGCGGATCGTCTTCCGGAATGTCCTTTTCGATCTTGCCGACCAGGTCGGCGCCCACGTCAGCGGCCTTGGTGTAGATGCCGCCGCCCACGCGCATGAACAGAGCCAGCAGGGTTCCGCCGAAGCCGAAGCCCAGCAGCGCTTCATAAGCGTGCTCGCCATACATCATGAAGATCAGCGTGCCGCCCAGCAGACCGAGGCCGTCGGTCAACATGCCCGTGATCGTGCCGGAGCGATAGCCCAGCATCAGAGCGCGGCCAAACCCGACCTTCGCGGCCTGGGCAACGCGCAGGTTGCCGGTAGTCGCCATGCGCATTCCGACGAAGCCGACGAGAGCGGAGAACAACGCGCCCATCAGGAACGCGCCCGCGCGGCCCCAGGCAAACGGATCACGCATGCCAAGGTCGGAGCTGAGCGCCTTCGTCAGGAACAGCGCAATCACCAGAATACCGACGAGAATCGCGACCGACTTGAGCTGTCGCTTCAAGTACGCATCGGCGCCGGAGCGAACCGCGTCGGCAATCTGCTGCATCTTCGCCGTGCCCTTGTCGGCATTGCGAACCTGCTTCACCAGCAGACCGGCGTAGCAAAGACCGGCAAGTGCGATCGCAAGCGACGCAAACAGCGCCATGCGTTCGGCACCGGAATATTTCGACGAACTGAGGAACTCGAAATAATGGAACTGAATCTGGTTGGCCACCGCACTCGCCGCTTCAGTGGTCGCGGGTGTCTGTGCAGTGACGTAGGGGATAAGGAAGAGTCCAAGGAACAAAACCGCCACGGCACTGTAAGCCGCAACGCCATATCGCTTCAGGAAAGCAGCCCATTTTGGGTTGACCATTTTTACTATGCCCTTTGCGCTCTTGCGTTTATGAATTTTTCGAGCCTGGATACACGTGTACTGCCGCTATGAAACACTTCGTTCTTCAAATTTCGGTATGAGTCCGCGTTAATGAATGCGGTCGGGGAAACCCTCGGCCGTAGAACCTTGGGTTCTGGGGTTTAGTACAGCGCAGCCTCAGAACCCATAACCGAAATAGTCGAATTTCCGTCAGATTCATCATACACATCCAGCTTGCAATGGCAATTGGCTTTTTAGTTACATCCGTACACCCTGCCACTGTGTACTTCCGGGTAACGGCGCCGGCACAATCCCCAGCCATGTAGCGCCGCCGGCCCGGCGGCTGTCGCCGCGGCAGCTTGCCGCCGCCTTCCGAAGTGCGAAAATCTTCCATTCCTGCGTGCTAAACTCGAATGCTTCAGTGCACTACTTTTATCGCGCTGAGAAAAGCCGCGATTCCTCGCGCATCTTGAGCTCTTCATCATGGCGGAAATGATCAAAGTCAAGCTTCCCGACGGCAGCGTAAAGGAGTACCCGCAGGGCACCACCGCGCTCGATATTGCCAAGTCCATCAGCCCGCGGCTCGCGAGCGCAGCCCTGGTTGCGGAAATCAAGCCGCTTTCAGACGGCGCTCAGGGCGCCGGTGAAGGCGCTGCGGTCGCCACGGCAACCGAAGCGCGCCTCATCGACCTGACCCGGCCGATCCGCCAGGACGTCGAACTCCGCATCCTCACCGAAAAGGATCCCGAGTCGCTGGAAGTGTTCCGGCACTCGTCGGCCCACCTGATGGCTGCCGCCGTTCTGGAACTCTTCCCCGAGACCAAGCTCGGTCACGGCCCAGCCACCGAGAGCGGCTTCTTCTACGACTTCTATCGGCCAACGCCCTTCACGCCTGAAGACATGGAGCGCATCGAGAAGAAGATGGCCGAACTCCAACAGGCCGACATTCCCTACGCGCAGGAGCATCTGCCCCGCGAGCAGGCTCTCGAGCAGTACAAGGGCGAAGGCGACTTCATGAAGTGCCACTTCATCGAGGAGTTCACCAAGCCAGGGGAGGAAGTGTCGCTTTACAAGACCGGCAAGTTTGTGGACTTCTGCCGCGGGCCGCATGTGCCCTCCACCGGCAAGATCAAGGCATTCAAGCTGATGAACATCGCCGGTGCGTACTGGCTCGGCGACGAGAAGAACCCGCAGCTCCAGCGCATCTACGGCACCTCGTTCTACTCGAAAAAAGAGCTGGACGAGTACATGCACCGGATGGAAGAGGCCAAGAAGCGCGACCATCGCCTTCTCGCCAAGCAGCTTGACCTGTTCTCGATCCAGGAACTCGCTGGCCCCGGCCTGATCTTCTGGCATCCGAAGGGCGGCCTGATCCGCAAGATCATGGAAGACTGGATGCGCGAGCAGTACCTGAAACACGGCTATTCGCTCGTGTACACGCCCCACGTGTCGCGCCGCCAGTTGTTCTACACCTCGGGTCACGAGGGTTTTTACTCGCAGAACTTCTTCACCGAGATGGAACTCGACGACGCCGAGTACCGCCTGAAGCCGATGAATTGCCCGGGACACATCCTGATCTACAAGGACTCGCTCAAATCGTATCGCGACCTTCCGGTCCGTCTGGGCGAACTCGGGACGGTGTACCGCTACGAACGCTCGGGCGTGATGCACGGCCTCATGCGCGTGCGCGGCTTCACCCAGGACGACGCGCACATCTTCTGCACGCCGGAGCAGATCGAGTCCGAGGTCGAGGGCTGTCTTGACTTCGCGCTGGAAGTGCTGCGTGACTTCGGCTTCGACAAGTTCCAGGTCGAGCTGTCGACCATGGATCCGGCGCAGCGCGAGAGCTTCGTGGGCAGCGACGAGCTATGGCAGCAGGCTACGGCTTCGCTCGAAAACGTGCTCAAGCGCCGCAACATCGAGTACAAGACGATGCCCGGCGAGGCCGCGTTCTACGGCCCAAAGATCGACGTGAAACTCGTCGACGCCATCGGCCGCCTCTGGCAGCTTTCGACCGTCCAGTTCGACTTCAACCTGCCGGCGCGCTTCGAGCTCGAGTACGTCGGCGAAGACGGCCAGCGCCACCAGCCATTGATGGTCCACCGCGCCCTGTTCGGCTCCGTCGAGCGCTTCTTCGGCGTGCTCATCGAGCACTACGCCGGGGCGTTCCCCGTATGGCTTTCGCCGGTGCAGGTCGCGCTGGTTCCGATCAGCGAACGCCACGTCGAGTACGCGACGAAAATCGCCGACCAATTGAAGGCCGCCGGCCTCCGCGTCGAACTCGATGCCCGCAATGAAAAGATGAACGCCAAGATCCGCGAGCACGCGCTCCAGAAAGTGCCGTTCATCCTCATCATGGGCGACAAGGAAGCCGAAGCGAACGCTGTGAACGTCCGCACCCGCGGCAGCGAGAAAACGCAGACCGTGCCCTTCGCGGAATTTCTCGAGCGCATCACGAAGCTGGATCGGGAGAAGACGCCGGGGTTGGATTAAAGCAACACGTTCTTCCTGTTTGACGTGGGGCGGAAGGTGGGCGGTGTGCATATGATGTTTCGCTGCGGCACGGGTCGTGCTCGTCCCGGATGGACGCAGCGAATTTAGCCCAGGACGAAGTCCTGGGGACGTCAATCGCAAAATCGATTCAAGTGCCGTAGGCACGACCGGCGCAAACTCGGTCCTGCGGCACTTAGCCTTGCCAGCGCAACCTCTTTTGTCGGGCTCAGGGGTTCAGCTTGTACGAGCGGCCCATCGCTCCCGCGCCGGCCAAATACTTTCGGGCACGGACCAGTTCCGCAATCTGCCGGACGTGGCCGAGGTCATGCAGCGCCCATTCGTGCAGCATCTCGGAGAGCGTAATCTCTCCGTACTCCCGGTGCAGGGCCTTTCGCTGACCGGCGGCGGAGGGCAACTCCCGCAGGTACTCGATATTCCTTTCGCGCTGTTCCTCGAAATGGTCGAAGGCCTCCTCCCGATCGGCGTCGCGGTAGAGATCGAGATACATCTGCGCGTCATCCGGCTCGAACTCCGGAAGGGATTCGCTCATGAAACGGTCGAGCCGCATGCGGTAGCAGTGGCCTTCGGAGTGCGAAAGGTGCGCGAGCACTTCTGCCACCGAGAAACGGTCCGGCTCCGGTTTCCATCGGGCATCTTCGTCCGAAAGCTCGGCCATCAGGCCACGGAGGATTTCGGGAGTGGCCTCCAGCAGGTCGAGGCACGGCAGTCCGTTCTCTGCCATCACCTTTCTATCCTACGATGCTTCGCGCCAGGTGACGTGAAATAAGCTTATATTCAGTAATCCCGAACCGGAATTGAGGGCGGTCGTCGCGACCTTCTGATTCGTAGTCAGACGCTCTGAACGCGAAGGCCGCGCCCGAAGGTGTGGCCCTGGATGCTGAGACAAACCCCAGAGTTGTCATCCTGAAGCCCGCCTCTTTTGCGCGCTGAAGGATCTGGACGGGCGCGGGGTCCCCGCAACGCGCCGCTGTCGCGCGTTGTGGGGTGTTCTACCGCCGCCGCAACCACGCAGTGGGTGCTCTAAAGCGCCGAAGCGAGCTTCCTTTTCAAACTCACCGCCAATCTGTCAACACTCTGAGGCCGCACCCGAAGGTGCGGCCCTGGATCACGTATAGAACCGGCGTATAAGTCGCCACCGACCTAAGCCGCGGTAGCCTCCGCCCGGCCGAGTTGCTGCATGATTGAGGCGAGATCGATCCAGACGTTCTCGCGCGAGATTTTGCCGTCGCGAAATTCCAGAAGGTGGAGAATGCGAAAGCTGACGCGTCCCTCCCCGCCTGGAGCCCCCAGGACGCGCCCCACTACGTGCCCCGTCCAAAGGGTTTCATCAATCATGAAGTTGTCCCCGTAAAACCTGCGCACAGGCTGGGCGGATTCGCCCTTGAGGTTCGCGAAAAGGCTTTCGTAATACTTGCGGGCTGCTTCACGTCCTGTGACTTGGCTGCCCGGTGAGCCGACGATATCGTGCTCAACGTCTTCGGTCAGCGTGCTGACCACACCGTCAACGTCATCCTGAGCCTCGTAAGCGAAATGCTCGTTCATGATCCGATCCATTTCTTCACGCGTGAGATTGCTCATCTGCCCCTTGTCCTTTCCGGCACATAATGTGGCCCGCGCCTTTAGATGAGGCCAGGGTTTTGGGGCTTCACGGCTTTCAAGACTAAACAGTCGCTCCTGAATACCGACCTGTTCGCTGCCGTCACGCGATAGACAGCAAGGCCTCGTACTGTTTTGTTGAGCGTACAAACGACCACCGCAAACTTTCGTCGTTGCATGAACTACACGCACTGATTCGGTATAGGTGGCTGGAAGGCCTGTTCGCGCCAACAATCAACGCGTGGTCGGCAGCAGGAGTTTGTCCTGCGCACCTCTGCGTTTGGCAACCACAGTGAAAACGAGCCAAACCAAAACGCCGTATGGGATGTAGCTAACGTGACCGGGCACTAATAAGCCCAAACCGCAAACAGCGGTGAAAGCCAGCATTAGCATCCAGTATTTCCGGCGGCTTGCTTGCAATTTCGCGTCGAATCGAGCACCGACCCAATACCAAAGCAGCGGCACGAACGCTAGTGACGGTAAGCACGCAATCCATTCAGGGATGCTTGACCAAACACTCTCGATGGGCCACTCCACCAGCGCACCCGCCAAAAATGCAGGGACATTCGTCAACACAGCAAACTTGAACGGCCATGGCCAAACATGGAAGCGCGCAGTGGTTTCCCACATTGTCTGGTCGCCCAGCCAAGGCTGGCTAAGGATGTGGTGCCGCTGCCAAAGCCCCACCCCACCGAAGATCGCAGCTGAAAACGTCTGCGCGATGGGCAGCAGAAAACGAAATCGTATCTCGCAGAGCATGCGCACTCCCCGCCGAGTTAGACACCAGCGGCACACATAACGGCAAAGGCTTTCAGTCGCTTACGCGTTGTGTTCGGTGATGACTATCGACAAATCGGCTTACATCCCATAATCCCGAAACGGAACTGGGTTGGGCGAATCGCGTCAAGCCCTCCCAACAACCGTTTCCTTCGCAACCTGCTCACGCCGAAACAGATAAATTCCTGCGCAACCTGTCGGGTTTGGACCGCCTGTTTCTGTAAAGTGGAAATAGAGAACGGACAAACGATTCCAAGCAGGATGAGACCGGATCCAAGTCTTTGCCCCTCAATACCTTGAGGTCTAACCCGTTTAGATTCATAGACCAGGCCAGATCACCCGTCCCAAGTGACTGATTCTGATAGACCGAGAGGGGGAGGGGGTATATACCTGTGTGCCGTTCGGCTACCCTCTCCCGTTCCGGACTACCTGCTGGCTGTCACTCTGTGGAAGTTGATCCCGACCTTGTCCAGACGCGCCGTCACGTCGCCTTCGAACTCAGGCTCGCTAAGCGACTTCAAGTTGATCGCGACGTTTGCAAGCGCGCCGTAGGCGGCTGCATTTGCCAGCGCCGTTGCCGTGGTGAGGTCGGAATCCATGTTCGGGTTCGTGATCGGCCGCAGACGTTCGACAATCACCTC
>DASPIK010000103.1:0-64738 GCA_035629075.1 Terriglobales bacterium
CGCAGAGTGAGCTCCTGCCCCCCCCAATTGATAGACTCCGTATAAATCAACACCATGCCACTGATCCACCTCTCAGGCTCTTGCTGAACAGACTAGTCTCTTCGGCGTCTCTCCTTCGCGCGCCGAGATCCGTCCTCCCAGCCAGAGCAACAAACACAATGTCGCCACAACGGATTCGACAATCGCCGCATTCAGAATTTCGGCGTTCGCAAACCCGCGCCGGTACTCCGCACAACTGAGAACAGCAAACCCCAGCATGTTTATCGCAACGGAAATCGCGATAACCTGCCGAGCAACCAACGAACGAGTCCTTGCCGCCTGAAACGATGCTACGGCAAAGCCAAGCATCAGCACCGATGCACGCCGGGCAAGGAAGTACGCCGACTCATTGCCGGGCACGCCGACACTTGCCAGAAACTGCGCCGGAGAAAACAGGAGAGTGACGAATAGGTATAAGTACAGGCAAGCGGTAAGACCGACCACCACCTTGTAGGTGGTAGGCTTCCCAAAGAACGAGAGGATACGGGTCACTGTAGATGTTTCCTTTCTTGCATGTCAGCCGATAGGTGCTGCATCTCTACATGTCGTGAGTCCCGGCGGGATTAGGCGGCGCATGCGCAAGCATTGGAAGTCAGCTCTGCGACGACGCGCGATGCTCAGCCCGTTCGCGTATTGCACTGAGCCACTGTCGACGGATAAGTCCGCTACCTGGAACAATCAACCGCCAGTACGGCGACATCCGTCGTCGCCCTGCGGTACCAATGCCCAGTACGCGCGTTTCGGTTATCACCGACGACCATCCGTTCCCGAGATATTCGACACGGAAGTTCAAAGCAATCTTCACAGAGCCACTCTCGTTGAACGACTCGAATTCCGCCGGATCGTGCAACTTCGGCACCGCATTTGCCCATGGGCGACCAGCCATCGCTAGAACTACCTCGCGATCATCTTGATCCAGCCGCAGAAAGCCCGCGTCGACTAATGGCTTTTGACTGGCGCCTAAGTCCAGGTCGCCACCTAAAGCGGCACTTCGAATCCGTGTGAGAACCTCCATGGCGGCCAGATCTGCCAAGGTTGTCTGCTGCAACGCAGCCAGCACCTCAGGTGGCGCGGCGTGCACCTTGATGGTGTGGCGCTCACTGAAGTGGTATTGGGGCATCCTGGCGTCGAACCGCGAGTGATACTGGCTCGTTGTTTTCAGTGACGCCGGCCATAGCAGTGCACCAACAGCGAGCGCAAGTCCCGTCACTCCGATCACAGCACCAGTTCGCCGCCTACCTATCTCCAGAACTCGGAAGGGGACGACGGTGCATGCAGTTCCCAAGATAAGCAGCACGATGCCGCTGTAGGCTGCCATGCTCTCGAACTGCCAAGGTGCCCAGTAGTTGAACAACATCAGAAGCCCCACAGTAATTACAGTGACGACTCCCCACGCCAACTTGACTCGCATGCTCAAGGCCTCGCTCCACTTCTGTAAGTGGAATTCTCAAATGACTGTCCGATACGCGCGCACACGCTGAAACCATCCCGGATAGCATTCTGAAAGGCAGCGTCGATGTACTTCGTTCGAGCAACTACGTACGGGTATATGCCTTTGGGTGCAACAGCTTTGTACAACCAGCGTATCGGAGACACTCGCAATTCGAACTTGACTGAGGTTGGCAGCAGTTGAAGAGCGAGCCCATCCTCGCAACGTAAACACTTGTCCTGCTTAAGGGAGGAGACTGCACGGGCGATGCAGGTGTATTGAGCGTTCGAGAGGTACTGGTTTCAATCCTCCTCAATGCGTCTCCGATATATTTTGGTGAGGATCGCTGCGTCTGTTTGGCACACCTAAGCCCAACAAGACTCCATCGATTAGCAGCGCCGTTGTGACTTGGTACTAGATTGTACTTTCCTGCGATCGCGGGAGCAATGATCAGTAGGTCTGCCGTCTTTTCGATGCCTTCCACCACGATGACACGACCGTCACTTCGCCCGCCAGAAATAGGAACCCAAAGACGAGTTTGTTGTGGCGAGCGAGCCACTGTGGCAGATAGATATCGAAGTTGGGGCTGCGATCGGTTGTGAATTGGGCAGCCCAGTCCGTCATCGGGCATCTGCCGTCATTCAGAGCCAGTAAAACGCATTCGATCATTACAACGAAGGTAATGATCTTTGCCCAGCGGAAGTTCTTCTCGATGCCGAGGATCGGCAAGGCAAGAATGCCACCTGCCAATAGAGCCCATACAAGTGTGTGCGCAAGCTTGATTGCAATCAGCATGAGGAACCTGCGCCTTCATTCTAGGGTTGCGCCTTCATTGCGTAGGATTCGGCAGTAGTGCCATCCTGCAGCAGAACCTGGACGCTTAGGGTCTTCGAATCGGCAGCCACGTGGATCAGAGTAGGCTGCTCCGGCCCGCCGCCTCGAACAATCGCATAATCGTGCTTGCCTTCGACCGGCTTCATGATCGCCCATTTGTGTTCATGTGCCGAGATCAGCAGGTCCACGCCTGCAGCTCTGAGCAGCGGCCCGAACTTGGCGTTTGCATCAGCCATTCCGTGATACTCCTCGGTGCCGCTCGCCTCTGGAAATGGCATGTGCGCCAGCACAACGCGGTACTTCGCTTTCAGGAACGCCGGGCTTTTTATCTCGTGCCGTAACCACTCGGCTTGCTCGCTTCGATAACGGTCGAAGTCGGCAAGACCGCTATAGGCCCAGTGGGAATCCACTTTGTCTTCGCCAGTATCCAGGACCGTGACGTGAACGGGGCCGCAGTCGAAAGAGTAGTAGTATCTGTCGCCTGGAAGCGCCAAATAATTCCGCAGCAGGCGCGCATAGCTCCCTCGCGTCTCGTGGTTGCCGCGCACGTAAACCAGCGGCTTGCTGCCGGCAAACGCTTCGGAGCCAGCCTTCAAGAGGGCGAGCACCTGCACCTCGTCATCCAAATAACTCAGCATATCGCCGTTGAAAACGACAAAGTCAGCGGGGCGCTTCGCCGCAGCAAGCATTTGCGAGAGGATACCAAATCGCCCGTGAATGTCATTGAAAGCTACGAATGAAACCTCTGTTCTATCCGCGGCTGGCATCCGGAATTTGTCATCTGGTCACGAATCGTGACCGTCAGCACTACACCACTCCGTTCGGATAAAGAAGGATCTTGCTAGCGGCGCCGGCATTGAGACGTTCCATGCCCTGCACGATTTGCTTAATGGCTATGCGGTCCGTAATAACGGGCTGCAGGTCGAGCTTGCCGGCCTTCAACAGGGCTTGCATCTGATACCAGGTCTCGTACATACGTCGCCCATTGATGCCCAGCAAGGTAGCGCCCTTGAAGATGACATCCGCAGCCAAATCCATCTGCAGCGGTTTTGAAGGGATGCCAAGCAACGATGCTCGCCGGCCAGACCGGAGAACGGAGAACCCGAGTTTGATTGCGTCGGGGTGTCCGGACATCTCCAGCAGAACGTCGACCCCTCTGCCGCCAGTTGCGTCCATCATCATGGATTTCGTGTCGTGCCTGACGGGATCAAATACAAGGTCGGCGTTCATCTGCGCGGCCAGCTTCCTACGGTACTCGTTGACCTCGAGAGCGAATACCTGCGCCGCGCCGCACTGTTTTGCTACCGCAATCGCAAGAAGTCCGATTGGGCCACAACCTGTGATCGCAAACAGTCGGTTATTGATCACATTCATTCGGAGATGCAACAAGGCGACAATCTCTTGTTTGGCGGCCGACGTGTCAAGACTCTGCTGGAATCGACCGTTGAGCGTCCTTTGAACCGCTGGATCTTTGAGAACATACCCGATGCCGCGGAGCTCTCGGGGCGCGCTCTGCTACTCAGCATGGCTGACGCACAGCTCACAGTTTCAATCAAAGCGGAGGCCAAACATGCCGTTCGGAGCTGATCCCGTCCCAAGAGACGCCGAAGTGACTAGTCTGTTCAGCAAGAGCCTGAGAGGTGGATCAGTGGCATGGTGTTGATTTATACGGAGTCTATCAATTGGGGGGGGGCAGGAGCTCACTCTGCGATTGCGTTCTATAGCCGAATGAGGGGCATGCGAAAGTAATCTGTGGTGTGGGCTGCGTGGCTCGATGATCACAAGACTGTCGGGGGTAGATTGAGGCCCTATCGACTGCGATCAACAGACGAGGTGCTCGAAGATAGGAGATCGCAATAGAAGCTGACTATCCCGATCGATCCCCGCTGTTCAGTTCAGGTCCGCCGTGTCCAATTGACGGGCTACCCGGAAGTAATCACAACCAAGGTTTGCGTTTGTAGCGACAGCCGTAGAACATGTCGCGGATCCCACGAGCGCGCGTCATCGATGTGTGACCAGCTTCCACCCCTCTCGCCGTCAGCCGTCGCACTCCCTCCTCGCGTGACTCCAGCGTGGCGCATTGGTGGAGGTTCTTGATCAGTGTGAACGCCCGGCTCACCAATCCCGAACCGAGGCCAGAACGATGTCTGCGCAGGCTTCAACTTAAATCACCTGCAGATTCCGGCTTCGTGAGGTAGGCGGTGCTAAAGTGGCTCTGACGAAACCGAAACGAGTCAGTAAAGGCTAGTTGATCAACTAGCAAGCGAGCGCTTTTGCTGTGCCATAAATCTGCCGTGCACTTCGTTCTCCTCTGCGCCAAACTCCTTCTTTTCGATACCAACTCTGAATCCTTCCGTGCGGGCCATTTCTAGGGTAAGTTGTTGATATAAGAGGCGCTGCGGGCAAATCGCCAGGCCCCATTTTTGTGGCGAATAACATGGTGCCGTATTATGCCCAAATCCGGGCAACAAGTTCGCCGTGATATAGCTGGCTGCGTACCGTTTTGGTTGTACAACAAAGGCCGCCAATGGGCGGCCTGGCTTGTTTTTGCACGTCTGCTTTGACTCTAGTTGTTACGTCAGTTGATCTCCAGTTCATCTTTCGACGGAAGCTTCGGGAAGCTCGCGTGCGGCTCTGTCTGATACCAGTAGGCGACGGAAGCAATATCATCCTGAAGCGGCAGAAATCGTCCGCCATCTCGCCATCCGAGCGCCTGTATGGTGACTCGCAGGTCGCTGTCGAACCGGATCGGATCGGTGATGTGCCATCGGTACATCCCAAACCTTTGCTGTGACTGGTACAGGCCATCGGGTCGGATCACCTGTGGCATTCCGGAGTACGGACTGCTGAACTCTTCGTACTGCTTTTTTTCCTTGTTCTCGAAATTGTAAGATCCGCAGAAGTAGTCTTCCGTGCCAGTGCCATTGATGGTAGGGAAATCCTTATCACCATCCATGTAAAACTTGATTTCGCCTTCGCCCCACCAGCCGTTATTGTGCACACCCCATGCCATGTAGGTGCCTACGTAATGTCCCTTTCCTTTTATGTTGTCGACGATCGTATAAACCTGCTTGTACGGCTGCGGGTTCACCCGTCGGAACTGGGCATGAAAATAGGCCGTGTCGCGAGGAAGCTGCGTTTTGGCGTAGTCGATCTGGTAGTAAAGGCGCATCGATTCCCGATCCAGGTTTTCCATCGTGATCCGCGCCCGCTTTCTGAAAGGCATCGTCCAATAGGAATTGAATGCGCTACCGGGATTCACCGCGATTGCGAGCGACGACAGGCGCGCGTACTTGCCCCATCCCATGGCGAAGAAGTCGCCTACCGGAACTTCAACCGACGGCTCCTTTTCTTCGTCCCAATACATTCTGATTATCGAATAGCGCCAGTTTCCTGTTGGCGTCATCCAGATGTGCTGAATCGCTCCGGGGCCTGATACATCGGCGAGGACGAAAGTCTTTCCAGGTTCGATGATGATGTAAGGGTTCACCTTCCATCCCTGCCCCAACTCCCGGGATTCATCAGCGGCGGTGCCCTGTGTGGCCATGCCGCCCTTGCCCTTTTCGCCGGTCGGGTTCTCGGGGCTCACCGAGAACGTCTTCGCATCTGAGAGGCGGTACAAATCTGCCAGCGTGTTTCCAGTGCCATTGTGCGGGACCTCCTGAGCCAATGCCGTAAACGTTGCAAGCAAACTCCCCAATATGAGTGCAATCTTGAGCCTCATCAATCCCTCCCAGAGATTCTTAACAGCAAGCGCTGCTCGGCATACGCAAGGCAGTGCGCACTACGTGTGTTAGAAAAAACTGACAACGAACTGGTTCACTGATCCGCGGCGCAACCATTTTGTCTAGTGTGTTCTGCTCTGTGAAGTACTCCCATTGGTGCCCCTCACGCACATCAGCGCGGCGAAGAGTGGTAGGGTGTAGTGCCCGATTCTTTCGTTCGTAGCGTTTCTTGGCGTTCCGCCTTATCTCGCCTAAGACATAACGCCATCCCGACATAAGTCGAGAACACGCGTACGCATAAGGGCATTCGCTCGTTCACGACATCGCAATCCGACTTTAAGCTGTTATCCGATAACGACGGCCGGCATTTTTGCGATTGAACGAAGGTTCGACACGCATGTCCGGTTGGGCAAGGCCTGACGGCACCTATGCGCCGGCCGAAAAACAGACCTACAACGTCCCTGAACAACAGCGGACCACAGCCCCTCGAGAGTGCGGCTCGAGGTTTCTCGCTGATTCAATCGTGCGGTTTGTACGCGCGAAAACTCCCGGATCAGTGCAGTCGAGGGCCTCATGAACCAGTTCAAATGCCTAAGGCTTCTTACCTCCACGATGCTTATTACTGCAGCGCTCTTCCTCAGCGCTGCGGCAGAAGCACAGACAGCACCGCGCATATTCGCCAGCGATCTTCAAAGCGGGCCGAGAAGTGGCGGGCAGGGAGGGAATGGCGCGTGGGTGACTGTCTATGGCTCGGGACTTGGAGCGACTAGAGGCACGTCGACCATCACTGTAGGTGGTATCCCTGCCGCTTCCTACGCCGTCTGGTCAGACAAGAAAGTTGCGTTTCAGTTGAGTGCTACTGCCGTAAGCGGCAACATCGTCGCGAACGTCGGGGGAGCCAGTTCGAATGGCGTGCCGTTTACAGTACGCGCGGGCAGGATCTTCTTTGTGTCGCCGACCGGCAGTGACACACAGAAGGGAACATTTGCTAAGCCCTGGAAGACTCTCGCTCGGGCTGTGGCAGCAATGCAGGCAGGCGACATCGCGTACGCGATGAATGGGACGTCAGCAACGACGCTGACCATAAACCGTGCCGGCACGAGCGGAAAGCCATTCGCAATCGTAGCTTATCCCAATGCAACGGTAACGGTTGGATCAACGGCTCAGAATTACGCGATAACAGCCTCAGGAGGTGCGTATAGCTGGTGGGTCGTCTCTGGATTAAACCTGCGTGCCGCGGTAGGAGCTGTAAACGTGGTTGGCGCAACAGACTGGCGGCTCGTCGGAAACGATATCTCGTGTCCCAGCGGGTCTGGAGCGGCGGCGTGTGTTCGAGCAAGTTCAGGAAGTAACTTCAAAGTTCTTGCGAACAAGGTTCACGATAGCGGCTCGACGACGAGCACTAATGTGGCGAGCTACTCGAGCGTGCACTTATCCGTCTCAAACGTCGAAGTAGGTTGGAACGAAATCGGCAACACGCGGTCTTGTCGAGCGCTCACCTTCTCAAGCGCAAGTGGCAATCTGTCCGGCCTCAGTGTTCATGACAATCACATACATGACGCTGTCTGTGACGGAATCAGCTTTGCGAATGTTGATGCGTCTGCAGGTGCCGTACACGCCTACAATAACGTGATCAAACGTGTGGGTACCGGGCCTGCTCCAGGGGGAGTCGAACAGAGTTACGCATGCATCCGAGCCGGGGGCAGCGGCACAGGTACTGTCCAGATCCTGAACAATACCCTGTATGACTGTGGCGCTCGCGGGAATGGTGATTCGGGCGCCATCGCTGCCGCCACTCCAGTTGCGGTAACGAACAACATCATCTCTGTGCAGCCGGGGCAGCAGTTTATTACTCCGAATACCAGCTTGTCTTTCATCTCGGGCATCAACGATGTGTTCTGGGGTGATAGCTACATACCCGCTCCGTTTACGAGCTCAATCAACCTTGACCCGCAGTTTGTGGATGCCGCGAACTCGAACCTAGCCCTGCAAGCTTCCAGCCCCGCGATCGACAAAGGTGCGAATACCGGCGTAGCCGCCGATATCGCAGGAGTAGTCCGCCCGCAGGGCAAAGCGATAGACATCGGCGCATACGAATATTCCGGTACAACTACGCCCGGAACCGGCCAACTTACGTTGACTCCGACAGCTCTGAGCTTCGGAACAGTGACGGTAGGGAGCAGTAACACTCAGACGGTCACTGTTAGCAATGTCGGAAGTGCAAGTGTAGCGATTTCGCAGATGACAGTGTCTGGAGCCGGGTTCAGCGCCTCCGGGTTGTCGCTCCCGAGGACGTTGTCCGCCGGCGAGTCGGCGTCATTCACGGTGACGTACACTCCGCAAACTGCAGGTAACGCATCGGGCAGCGTAGCGCTGCTCAGTAATGCGGCAACTTCAACGACCACCGTTCAACTGTCCGGTTCTGCGGTAAGTCCTGCCGGCACTTTGAATGTCCCGAGCACTCTCAGCTTCGGCAGCGTTGCTGTCGGCAGTAGCACTACACAGAATGTGACCATCACGGCGAGCACAGCGAGCGTGAGCATCTCGCAAATCGCCGCTTCCGGAACCGGCTTCAGTGTCAGCGGTCTTGCTGTGCCCACAACACTAGCTGCAGGTCAGAGCGCAACTATGGCGGTAAAGTTTGCACCGACCGCGGCCGGCACAGCGTCCGGCAGCATTTCGATTCTCAGCAACGCTTCGAACTCGCCGAACACCATTTCCCTGACCGGCAGTGGTGCAAGCCAGTCCGGTTCGCTTACTGCCAACCCGACCACTCTTGCTTTCGGCAACGTTACAGTGGGAGCCAGCACTACACAAAATCTAACGGTAACGGCGAGCACTGCCCCTGTCACGATCACGCAAGCGACGGTGACCGGGAGCGGTTTCAGCGTGAGCGGCGTGACTCTGCCCGTTACGCTTTCGCCGGGTCAGAGCGCTACATTTCAAGCAAAGTTCACTCCAACGCTTGCGGGAACGGTCAGTGGCAGCTTGTCGCTGGTCAGTAATGCCACGAACACGCCCACGTCGGTCGCCTTGTCCGGGACTGGTATCGCAGCAACGCTAAACTGTCCTTGCTCTATCTGGAGTAGCAGTACGGTACCACCGTTGGTGGATGCCAATGACAGTCAGGCGGTCGAACTGGGAGTGAAGTTCAAGTCGGACGTGAGCGGCTACATCACAGGCATTCGTTACTACAAGAGCAGTAATAACACCGGCACTCACATGGGCAATCTCTGGACCACGACTGGCACAAGGCTCGCCTCGGCCACCTTCACGAACGAAACTGCTTCCGGATGGCAGCAGGTGAATTTCTCGAATCCTGTGCCGATCACTGCCGGAACCGTTTACATTGCGTCTTACCACACGCCAAGCGGTCATTACGCCAACAGCCAGAACTACTTCGCAAGCACCGGTGCTGATAATGGGCCGCTACACGCGTTGCAGAATAGCGTCAGCGCGAACGGTGTGTACGCCTACGGTGCCACGAGCAGCTTCCCGAATCAGACCTGGGCTGCGTCCAACTACTGGATTGATGTGGTTTTCACAACCAGCGTGTCATCTCTACCGGGCACATTGGCAGCGACTCCGACGTCGCTGAGCTTCGGTTCGGTGAGTGTCGGAAGCAGCAGTTCGAAGACAGTGACGTTGAGTGCCAGCACATCGAGTGTGACTATTTCGCAAGCTAACGTCACTGGGGCAGGGTTCTCGGTGACGGGCCTGACTCTGCCAACGACGATCGCTGCCGGACAGAGCCTGACGTTCGCCGTGAGGTTCGCACCGACAGCGGCAGGGACCGTGAACGGCGGCCTGTCGGTAGTCAGCAACGGGTCAAATTCGCCGCTCACAATTCCGCTGAGCGGCAGCGGAACGTCAGTGACAACGGCACACTCGGCTACCGTAAGTTGGGTGGCGAGCACTTCGACCAACGTCGTTGGCTATTATGTTTATCGCGCGACGCAGTCGGGGGGGCCGTACACGAAGCTCAACTCGACGGCTGTGACCGGCACTCGCTATACGGATTCGAACGTCGTTGCTGGTACGACCTACTACTATGTCGTTACGGCGGTCAACTCAAGCGGTACCCAGAGCGCGTACTCGACTCAGGTAGCTGGCACAATCCCCACTCCCTGACCGTTAAAGCTAAAGAGCCGCATGCGAGTGTGCTCACGCATGCGGCTCTCCTGGTTGATAGCTGTCTTAGCGGTTCAGTTTAGGGCAAGACTCAATTGTTCTCGCCAGTGCGGCAGGCGAAGGTCGAAACAGCGGTGAAGTTTGTCATTGGACAGGACAGAGTATGGGGGGCGTTTCGCAGGGGTAGGATATTCTGCGGTTGTGATCGGAGTGATTTGTATTCCGCGAAGCCACTCCAAGCCCTGCCGTTTTCCGTACTCTGAAATTGGAGCATCATCGACGATCGCCTGTGCAAACTCCGCCCAAGTTGCTTGCCCAGCGGCGGTGACGTTGTAGATCCCGCTCGCTTCCTGAAGCTCATAAGAACTCATGCCACGGAGTTCTCCAAGTATTTGTGCCGTCGTAGTTGCCAAGAAACGCGACCACGTTGGCCCGCCGAACTGGTCGCAAACGATTCGCAACTGCTGGTCCTGAGAGGCACGACGCAGGACTGACAAGAGAAAGTTGGTCCCTCTTGTTCCGAATACCCAGGATGTGCGCAATATAAAGTGTGCGGCTCCGCTCCGGGTCAGCAAGAGTTCGCCTTCCCGCTTTGTGCGACCGTAAACGTTTATTGGATTGGGTTGAGCATTCTCGCTGTACGGGGAGGACGCGTTTCCATCGAAGACATAATCAGTGGAAAAGTGAACTACAGAAGCGTCTAGTGCCGCGGCCTCTGTTCCAATCACTCCCACGGCAGTTGCATTAATTGCGGTCGCCTCTTCCTCATGGCTCTCAGCTGCGTCCACAGCCGTGTAAGCGGCTGCGTTGACGATTACGTTCGGAGCGAAATTACGGATGACGCTCCTAAGTTGATCGTGACACGCCAAGTCTGCTGCCGTTCGTGCGAAACCGGTTACCTCGCCAAGAGGAGACAATTCGCGGCGCAACTCATATCCAACTTGGCCGCTTTCACCAAGCAACATGATTCGTTGACGCATCGTCACTCGTAGTACCGCGCTGCGGAAAAAGGAGCCGCTGAGGCATCTTTGGCGGACACCAGGGCGGTCGTTGTAATGGGCCACTCGATGCCAAGTTGCGGATCGCTCCACAACAGCGTGTGCTCGCAGTCTGGCGCGTAGTATTCGGTCGTCTTGTACAACACGTCTGCACCCGCCGAGAGCACAAGGAAACCGTGTGCAAAGCCTTCAGGAACCCACAACATACGTCTGTTGTCGGCCGAGAGAATTACCTGGGTGCTGTTGCCGAATGTAGGCGAGGACCGCCGCAAATCAACAGCAACGTCGAATATCTCACCCGTTATGACGCGGACGAGTTTTCCCTGCGGGCGTGGATTCTGGTAATGAAGACCTCTCACAACCCCGTGAATCGAGAACGAATGATTGTCCTGTACAAATGTGCGATCCAGTCCACATTCGGCAAATGACCTTCGGTTGTAGCTCTCCATGAAAAACCCACGAAAATCCGAAGCTAGGCGCGGTTCAAAAATCTTTATCTCCGGTATCGAAGTCTGGATCACCTTCAAAGCCGGATCGCTCTTTAGAATCGAGGGTGTGCTAGACATAGCCATTTAGGACAGGCCGCCACTTAGCGCATTCCGAGGCGGCGCCCTCCTCATCAATGTTCGTGGTTATGCGGCACTGCCGCGGGCTGGGATGTGCTAACTGCACCGGGGAAATGCAGCCCGTGTTCGGTAGCAAGGTCCTGTTCTGGCAACTCTCCGAAATAACGCTTTTCCAGTTGGAACGAGATCGGCGTTCGGATGTTCTCAATTTCTTTTTGCACCCGCTCCCGCTGCAACGCAGTTCGAATCTGATCGTGCACTTCAGCAAAGGGGCGCTTCTTGCGCGATTCAAGTCGATAGATGCAGAAACCCGGGCCGTCGGCCAGGACTGTGGAGACTTCTCCCGGGGGTAGATCGCAGACGTGGCGGTGTCCATCTGGAAGAGTGTGACATGCGATCGGACCCAGACGAACCTGCAGCCCAGGTTCCTGCCGATGCAAGCCAGTGATCTCTCGCTGCAGCGTCTCAAAGCTCTCGCCTTCTGCGGCGCGCTTTCGTGCCGCTTCAGCCCGGGCAGACGTTAAGCGCCTCTCTTCATCGGTGTTCTTTGCCGATGCGGCGATCGCGATGCGACTGACCACGACGTCGGCGTACTCTCGTTGATGGTCGAGGTAGTACTTCTGTATCTCCTCGGAGGAAAGTTGCGGTGGGTTGGACGCGATGTCACGAACAACGCTGGCAGCTAGCACTTGAAGCGCCGAGAATTTCTGGAGCACTTGTACGTTCGGCGACTGGTCTAGACTGCGGTCGCGTGCCGCCGCGGCCAAAATGAGCAGGCGCGAATATTCTGCAGCCAGCGAAAGGCGACTAGAAGCAGCCATGTTGGGATCCAGCGCGCGGACAAGAGCGTCAAATTCGTTTTTTGTGACGTTGATTTCGCACGTGCCTGACCCGGACGGGGACGCGTCGGGAGCACAACGATATCGGAGGCCAAGTACTCTCGCCTCCGGCCCTAGTCCAACCGTCTCGTCGCTGCGCCCCTCACGAGTAGGTGACAAACCTCTGGGTGCTTGCGCAAGCATCGGCGAGACGGAGAGGAATACGAGGCCGAGCGACACGAGCTTAAGGTGAGCTAGTCGGAACATATCTCCTCACTGGTGAATGCGAATCACGGCGCCTCTAGAAGGAACACCGGCGCTGTTCAGAATGAACATGACGTAGTATCCCGGCGGCGCCAGATTAGCGTTCGCCGGAGCTGTCACGCTGAGACCTCCAGCAGTCTGCGAAAAACTGAGGCGCAGGAATCTCTGATCCATGTCGAATGCGTGAGTTGCCGCAGAGATGCGTAACAGAGTTACCGAGGCGACGGACGCCGAATCTGGCGTTCCGACCGCAAAGCTCGATCCATAGGCCGCGTCGGCCGGCGAAGAAGAAATCACAGGTCGCGCTCCCTTGAACAGATATGGCGGCGAAAAGATCTCTGCATTGAACTGCGGATCAGGACCAACGCGACCGCTGCCCGCAACCAGAACCCTGCCATCGAGCAAAAGTACGGCGCTTCCATGGTACAAACGGCCATATTGCTGGGAAGCCATCGTTCTCCACGTCTTGGTGGCAGGGGACCATATTTCCGCAGCGAGTACGGAATTTGCGTAGTTCACGCCGTCACGAGTCGATCCTCCGCCTGTAGTCAGTACAGTGCCGTCAGGAAGCATCGTGAGGCTGTGAAATGCTCGAGGGAACGCCATGTTGGGCGTCTGCACCCAGGCGGGGGACGGTTGGGTCATATCGAGGGTGAAGGTCGTGGAAGCCGCTGGTGCAGTGGATACACTCACGTCGGCAGCCGATCCCGATTTCATGATTTTGCCGGGCTCGTACATCACCGCCGAGTGCCCGTCGCGAATGGTGGAGTCGATGGTGGTCCACTGTTCTGTATTTAGATCCAGGACCCGAGTAGTGGTCGCCTGTCGAGTGGTGCCTGCTTCCAAAATGCGGCCATCCGGCAACACAAATAAGAACGGGTAGAGGTTCACACTGAATCTCGCGTTACGCATCTCCGTCCACGTATTCGTGCTGGGGTCATAGATTTCCGGGATATCGGCAATGCATGTCTCGCAGGTATCCGAACCGGAGACTGCGATCACTCGACCGTCGGGCAGCACAGTGGCGGTTGGATACCAGCGCGCATGGTGCATAGGAGCCACTGGCGTCCAGAGTTTGGTGACGGGGTCGAAGATGTCAGCATTTCGAACCCCTACTCCAAAGTCAGCATGTCCACCGATCGCCAATATACGCCCGTCTGCTAGAACGACGGCAGCGTTGCAGAACATGTTTGTGACATTGTTGGGTATTGGTGTGAATGCGCCAGTGGTTGGGTTCCATAGCTGCGCTGACGTTCCTCCGTTTGATGGCGGACCGTCCCACGACAGGACCTCGCCCGTGCGGGTCACCACCATGTTGATCGCCACGATTGGCCAGTTGAAGGGAGCACTCCAGGACCCGATCAGCGCCGCATCACTCGTATTCGCAACTGTGACGGTGACGGGACCCGATGATGACTGGTTTCCGGCAGCATCTCGCGCGACGGCGGTGATGGAGTGAGAAGCGTTAGTTGCAGTTGCGCTGTCCCAAGTCGTAGTGAACGGTGCAGTGGTTATTTCATTCCCATAGGGTACGCCGTCGATAGCGAACTGTACCCCTGCTACACCCACGTTGTCTGAGGCACTTGCCGTGAGCGTCACCGCGCCTGAAACTGTTGCTCCATCCACAGGTGCTGTCACCGAAACGGTTGGAGCTGTTGTGTCTGAGGTAGGCGGCGAAGAAGATCCGATTGGTGTGTTCATGTCGGTCTGGATCTCGCTCGCGGTTAACGCCCGGTTATAGAGACGCACTTCGTCGATGAGCCCAGAGAAGTACTCACCCCAAACAGTATTGCCTCCGATTCGCAACATGCCTGACGAAGACAGAATGTTGCCGCCGAGCGTACGACTGCTGGCCTGGGTACCATTCACGTACAACCGCAACACGCTTCCATCATAGGTGGTCGCCACATGCGTCCAGACGTTCAAAGGAATTTGTGTAGTTCCACGAGTGTCCGTCTCATTGCCGATGTATACGTGGGCACTCGGACGATTGGTATCACTGTTCGCGTAAAGGCCGTAGACAAGACCGCCGCTCTGTTCTTTTAGCAATACGGTGCGCCAGCTAGTCAGAGTAGTTGCTCGTATCCAAGCCTCAAGGGTCATGCCGCTGGTGAGATCGAGCGAAGCTGAGTCCGGTATATCGACCCGGCCGTTGGTGCCGTTGAAGGACAGCGCAGCTCCGTACCGACCAGCAGTGTTCCATGTGGCGTTGAAAATCGTGCCGTTGTTGCCCACGCCGGAAGCGTCGACGGTCGAAACACCTGCGGCTTCGTTGAAGGCGTACGCAGCCACCAGCCCGAGTGTTGGAGGCGGTGGTGGCGGAGCGGAGTTATCAACAGAGACTGAGATCGCTGTACTTGTGGTCTGATTCCCAGCGGCATCTCGAGCGCGCCCGGCGATGACGTGGAATCCGTTTGTCGCGGTGCTGCTGTCCCACGAGATACCGTAAGGCGCCGTGGTGTCCTCTGCGCCTATTGACGCGCCATCGATTAGAAACTGGACACCAGTCACTCCGACGTTGTCGCTTGCGCTGGCCGACAGAGTTGTCGTACCCGAAACGGTTGCACCGTTTTGTGGAGCAGTGATGGAAACGCTCGGTGGAGTTGTATCCATAGGCGGAGGCGGTGGAGCGGAATTGGCAACGGATACTGAGATAGGCGCACTTGTAGTTTGGTTTCCGGCGGCATCACGGGCGCGCGCGGCGATTGTGTGGGAGCCGTTCGCCACGGTGCTGCTGTCCCACGAGATACCGTAAGGCGCCGTTGTGTCCTCCGCGCCTACTGATGCCCCATCGATTAAGAACTGGACACCCGTCACTCCGACGTTGTCGCTTGCAGTCGCCGACAGCGGTGTCGTACCCGAAATAGTCGCACCGTTCAGTGGCGCAGTAACGGAAGCGCTCGGTGGCGTTGTATCCGTGGGCGGCGGCGGGGGAGGTGGCGTGCCGCCTACAGCGGTGTTCATGTCGGTTTGAATTTCCGCTGCAGTCAGTGCCCGATTGTAAATTCGCACTTCATCAATGAGTCCGCTGAAGTACTCGCCCCAAACGGAGTTTCCACCGATTCCCAAGGCTCCTGCTGAGGTCAAGATGCTGCCACCAAAAGTCCGACTGCTAACCTGGGTTCCGTTCACGAACAACCGCAGGACGGTGCCGTCGTAAGTTGCTGCCAGGTGCGTCCAGGTGTTCAGCCCAAGTCGAGTGTTTCCGCGAATATCATCTTCGTTGCTGGTGTAGATATGCACGCTGGGCCGGTTGCTGTTGCTGTTGGCGTATAGTCCGTACACAAGCCCACCACTCTGCTCTTTCAGCAACACCGTACGCCAACTGCTTACAGAACTCGGACGTACCCACGCCTCGAGCGTCATGCCGCTGGTGAGATCCAGCGAACTTGAATCGGGTACATTCACCCGACTGGTACTGCCGTTGAACGACAGGGCTGCGCCGTAACGGCCCGATGTGTTCCAAATCGCCCCTGAGATCGTGCCGTTGTTGCCGTTGCCAGAGACGTCGGTTATCGAATTGCCGGCACCCTCATTGAATCCATAAGCGGCAACAAGTCCGGGGGTGTTCTGGGAAAACGCCGTTGTGCTTAGCCAAAACAGCAGACAGAAAGAAAGGACGGTAAACAGGCCTAGGGGTTTGCCGAGGCTGTGGAATGCACGATCTTGGTCAGATAGCAGCGAATGGGCGCTTCCGGGCATGTGAAACCTCCGCGTCGCGTCATCGCGTAACGGCTTGGGGGACCAGTGGGGTGTACTGAGGGACTATGGCTAGCTAATTTGCTGATTTAGTTCGCGGCGCGCGGACTCTCAGTGGACAATCGTTTTGAAGCGGCGTTTTCCCAGGACGGACAGGTTGCAGCAGTTGCGCTTGGGCCGGGCGAAGTGGGGCCGTAGACGTAAGTTTTGTCCAACTCCACCGTGCCCAATTCGAAGCAAAAACGGTAGTTGTCCCAAATCGCTGCTCGAATGTCGGAGTCAAACCTGGGTGCGCGTGGATACCGTCCGTCTGGCACAGCGGTCTTTTCCACAGGTCGGCTCAGGATGACAACATCGTATTTTCTCGCTCGCAAAGACTGAGCGAGGTTTTTCGAGGACCAACCCGCCCAACCACCTACTCTCTCGGCGTTGATCAGTGAAGCAAGATCAATCGATTCTGGTGTCGGAGTCCTCGCCGCGAGATAAGGGATGTCGGTGAAAACCTCCTTGCCTTGCACCAGGGGGACTACATCCTTGAGATTTTCTGGCCTGTTGTGCATGAACTCCCACCTGCGAACGTCCAGAGAAGGGAGAAGAAAAATCAGAGAAAAGACAATTGCAAAGGACGCAAGGGGAGATTCTTTGTTCCAGTCCTTCTGGAGACGCGAGAGAGCGAATGGCACGAGGGCAGCCATTGCCAGAGCGGGTTCAAGGTAATGATTGACCCCTCCGCCCGCAGCAGCCGACCCGACTACTGCTAATCCAAGCGATACGACCAAATATAGAGTCAATAGCCGCGTACGCTGATCGGCCTTTTTGCACGACTCCACGAAGCCGAACGCGCCGAACGCAAACAGCATGAGAGCAAATCCGTATCCCTCTGTGCTCAGCAAGCGTTGCCAAACATCACGAACGTACGTGACCGCAAGAAAGCCGAACTTGGCGCCCGATAAATTGAGGAGCAAGAGGCCATCCGTGGACATGTGGATGGGTACAAGGGTCCCGGCAACCGTCAACAACCAGACAGCACAGAAAAGAAGTGAATGCTTCCATTTTCGCGACGATAGCAGCCAGAGCACAATGGCAATGGGAGCGGCTACGGCATTGTGCCGTATGAGGAATGCAAGAGAGGCTGCTATCCCGGCCAGACAAATCCATGCCGGACGAGATCGCGTAGCAGCCCAATAGATAGCGAAAAAACTAAAGAACAGAGCAGGAAAATCCGGTCGAGCCGTGACTGCCCATGGAATGAGAATGGGAAAGGAAAGGTAAAAAGCCGGTGAAACGAGAGCCGTAGGCAAGGAGAACCCGATCCGGCGATTCCAGGCATATGTCAACGCGACCGTGCCGACAAGGAAGATGAGGCTCAGTATTCGGCCGAACAGCGTAAGCGAATCCATGTCCGGCAGGCCGAATTTCACTGGGATCGCGAGGAACGCGTACCAAAGCGGGGGAAAGGATGTAACAAGGTGAGGCGGCAGACGGTAGTCTTGATATAGAGGAATACCGTGTGCCCAGTTCAGAGCGGAAAGAACTCCGGCCGACTCTGGGTACATGTTCTCCCCGGTTACGGGCAGAAACCGAAGAGCCTGGGCAACGAACAAGCAAGCTGCCAAGCATGTCAACATCAACAGTAAAGCTTGAAAAGCCTTGAAGGAAAAAAGCACTGAAACAGTACTCGCGGATAACCGATCCAGGTTGGCACGCATACGATTGAACCGTCTCCCTAAGCGCTTTTCTGCATTACTTGTTCGTTAGCTGCCGGGTGGCTACCATTTCTGGCACTGGCTGCTTGGTTGCGTGATCTTAATGACAGCGAACGCCTTGTTTCTGCGATCGTGTTCCACATGTGGATCCCTCTTCTTCCCAGGAGGGCGGCACAAAAGAATGCAACGCTGCTCGGCGAAATGCCGCCGAACCGAAACTGCTGTCTGGCCAGGGTTCTGACTTCCTTATCTGTTGTCGCGGCCACCTTGCAGTAACGCCGCACTTCGGCAGCGTAGCGAACGTTCCAAGGTCGCCGCCTACCGGTTCTTACTACGGCTTCAAACGCCAGCATTCGGGCGCGGTGATAATCCGGACCGTTAAGGCCTCGCAGCACTGCTGAGTTCGGCGTCAAATCTGAAGTGCGGTAGTAACTTCCTACGACGACAGGGATAGCCGCAAATCGATATCGGCAGGCGACCTGGAATCCTGCCAGGACATCCTCCGAATGCTGCAAGTACTCCCTGAAACAATCGAGCTCCAGCAAAACGCTTCGCCGGATGAAGCTACCTTGCAGCAGTCCGAACTGAAACGGGAACTGAACGCTGATGGAGTCTGCGAATACGTGAGGCCATTCGTTGAAGCTTAGCCCATACTCTTCGTAAAGAGTTGTGCTGTCGCTTTCATCCGTGACGAGCCTTATATTCCCGAAAATCCACGCGACGTCCGAGGGCACTTTAGCTGCAGCTTGCAAAAACAGCCGATTTCTGTCGGGAGTCCAAACGTCGTCGCTATCCAGAAAGGCGATCCACTCCCCCTTCGCTTCCTGAACGCATCGCCGGCGTGCCCCGGATAGACCTCCCCCTTCTTTGACGACCCGGACACGGGTTCCGTACCAGAGCTCGACAGCCTCTTCAATGCAATCGGTCGAACGCTCGTCGTCAACAATGATGACCTCGTCGACGGGAGTGGTCTGCGCGAACACGGTGTCGATCGCACGCTTGATGTACGCACGACGATTGAAGGTGGGAATAACGGCGGACACTTTCATTGGCTAGATTCCTATAGAGTGACAATGACTACTTCGAGTGGCGCACAAGCGGCCAACTGGAATCGGGTAATCAGGCAGCGGGCCAAGGGACCATGGCAGCCACGCCGAGCAATGCGAGGAAGAACGCGTACCAGCGAAGCTCAGTTCGCCACACCTGAGGCAACACCTTTCGAAGACCAAGGATGAGAGGACCGTATGAAAGCACTTGTGCAACAAGCAAGACAATTATGGCTTCGCGGATACCAAAGTACGCGAAGGCAGCCCAGATTCCGCATACCATCAAGATGAGCCGCAATGTGTTGCCAGCCGCGGCGTATTTGGAGCGCCCGTAGGCAAGCATCAGGCTCGACACCGGTGCTGTGAAAAGGTCCAGCGCCACACGTATCCCCAGCGCTTGTAGCATCCAGCCCACCATGTGATACGCGGGGGGAAGCAACAGCGTTGCGACGAGCTTCCCACAGGCAAAAAAACCGATTCCAGCGAAGAGTGCTGTCCCGAAGAAAAGATGTCGCGATCGAAGGAAGTCACGAACCGTTTGCGCTCGGCTGGTGCGCACGGTTTGAGACATCATTGGAAGAAAGATTTGATTTACTAATTGGCCAATTCCTGCCGAGGGCACGGATGAGATCATTAAAGCCAACGAGAAACATCCGAGTTCCGCGGGGGTCACAAACTTGCCCATGATCAGGCGTTCGCTCTGACCACCAAGGAAGTAAGCCGCAGTGGAGATTGATATCCATCCACCAAAATGCAGAATGTCTCTGGCCGCCGATGTGTCCCATCCGAAGGTGACGCGGGGCTGGGCGATGAAGTGACTGCCGACAGTAAGAACGACAGCACTGGCCAGGCTTCGAGCAACAAGGGCCCACGCAGACGGCGAGTAGATCGCCCACATGAGTACGACAGCGAATGACACAGCCTCGGCGGCGACCGTGAGCAGGGTGATGTTCCGTAATCTAACGTGGCGAGTAAGCGTCCATGCGGAGGTGCTAGTCAGACCTCGAATTAACTCTGCGACCCCGGCTACGGCGAGCAACGAAAGCAGTTGGGGCTGGTCATAGAACAGAGATAGCGGATAAGCTGCGATCAATCCTATCGCCCAGATGCCCAAGCCGCGCGCAGCCTGAATCGTAAAAGCGGTGTTAAGAAACCTGGCATCGTCGCCGCGGACATGTTGTACGACGTTCGCGACGATTCCGAGTTCGGAGAACATGCTGAGGCCAGCAAGAAAAACTGCTACCAACCCAAAGACGCCGAATGTCTCAGGTTCCAGGAAAAGTCGCGCCAGGATCAGTGTCCCGACCGTGCGAAATGCTTGGGTGGCGACATAGCCGGAAATACTCCACGTGCCTTCACGAATCGCGGTTGCGGCACGCCCGGAACTCGACAAGGTCTTGATACGCGCGCGAAAGCCGCTTGCGGCCGGCCGACCAGATGTGACAGCGCCGCCATCACTGATTACGGCCGTAGCTGTTTGGTCGGTTAAATTGCTAGATGGCTCCAGAATCGCTTTCTCCTTAACTGCGCTGGGGCTTGAACATGGGCTTAAACAATGCTCAGCGTGCGGCCGGCACTCGCGTCGTCTCACGTTCGATAAGTCGGGTACCAGAGCCGCCGTGCTTTCGCGGACAGGTTTTGAGACTGACGACTATGTATTCCGTTGAGAAAAGAGGGGCCGCAATTCCTCCCGAAAGAGCCGCAATGTCGCGCCACTGCTCAGGGACAACCTCGACAACATCGGCGATTCGCAGACCGGAGTTCGTGAACAGGCGACGGGCACTCCTTCTGTTGAACGCATGCATACCACTTCTCTCAAAATCGCCGAGGTGACGAAAGCGTCGCGGTTGCCGCAGACGTTTCCAGAGATCGGGCAGACGATTGAGATTCGGAACAGTGGCGATCAACAGGCCATCATCCGACAGAAGGCGGCCTGCAAGCTGTAGAGCTTTGAGAGGGTTTGGCAGTAAGTGGAGGACGCCCGACATGAGTACTGCATCGAAGCGTTCGCCAGACAACTGAGCCAATGCGCCCTCAAGGTCGCCGTACACGGTTTCGACTCCGCGCGACTCAGCGCAGATTCCGATGACAGAATCCAGGGGAATGCCTACGACCCGGCACCCTTCATTTACAAGCACGGCTTCCGTTGCACCCCAACCGCAACCGATCGAGAGCAGGCTGCTGAGTTGTGCTGGCAAGCAATCGAGCAGGTCAAGACGGGGGGACTCATAGTAGTCTTTCGACCACCGGCAATGAAACACATTTGTTTCTGCGTCGAGCAGTTTGATGGCACTCCCGTTTTGTTGCACGCACTGAAGGGCAGCTATCTGGCGATAGAACTCAGGCGCATCTTGACCTAATTCTGTGCCGGCGTAGCGATTGGGTAAGTGGGCAACCAGGAAGTCCTCGAAATGGGAGATACAAACTAGCTTTGTGAACCCGCATTGCGTGTAAGGATCTGTGCCGGCAGTGACCAGAAGGTCGTACTTGCCCTCGTGTGGCGGTACCAGAAAACCACCAGATGCAATCGCTTCCTTCAACTGGCAGCGAGTCATAAGATAGCAAGCGGAATGCTCGTTCGTGAAGCGAGCGAATCGGTATCCGTCTACGGACTTTACGGATTCCGGTATCCAGTGGAAATGTCCGTGTACGGCTGGAAAGAACCTGCGGCCATCGGGATATTGTTCGTACTGGAAGAAGCCGACCAGTTCTTTCGGGGGAAGGACTTTGCTCGCAGCTAGGAACGCCTCGATGTTGTTCTGCGTGACGAGCATATCGTCTTCGGAATAAAGGAACAGGTCGTATGCATTCTGGCGCTCAGCGAAGAGTGTTTTGTGCGCGAACGGCAGCGACCACGGGTTCTTGCAAGGCAAACCGACGATGACCTCGACATCAGCACCGAGGTTCTTATGGATGTTTGAGAACACCACGACGTCAGTATGGTAGGGCATGCTCCGGTATTCCAGAAGAACGCGTTCGAGGAACTTGTCGTTCTTTTGGCCATAACTCGCAATTGCTACCAGCAGTTTCATATCTGAACGCGCTCCTTTTGTCAGAGCCGCTGGAATGCAGATGTTGTGCGGTGGAAAACTCTTCTCAGCTTAGTTGGCGTACGACGACGCGAGGATAAGAAGGACTTCTGCGAAATAAGGCCCGCCTGAACCGTTCCAGTACACGGATGGCTTTGCTGAGAGTCGCCGCTCCCCTGAACTTCCGGTTTGCTAATCGTGCTGCGATCAGCGTCCGCTTTGCTGCTCCGAGTTCGCGCCGTGCGAGGTTCTTCAGCCGCCTGCCAGTTGGACCGCTCTCGACGATGTTCAAGATCCGGCTACGCATGTAAACGAGATCCGATCGCAGGCGCACCTCTTCGCGCAAAGCTCGTTGACCTAGGCTGCCGGGACCTCCGTCCTGGCAGACTACAAGTTCGTCGCGAATCACGGCCCAAGGACCTGCCAATGCAAGGCGTAAGGCTAGTTCATGGTCCTCGCAGAAAAAGGGCAGGTTCTCGTCGAATGCTCCCACCCGGTCCAGAAATTCTCTGCGAATGGCGACAGCTTGACTGAAAATCACGAATCTGGTGGTCAGAACCTCAGCGGGATTGAACCAAACTCCAGTTGGACAGTTCGGTACGGTATCCGCGATAGTGAAAGTGGAACTCCTGCTTCCATCTTTGTAGAGGATTGTGCAGTTGCAAATACAGCACGGAACGTGATCGCCCACTTGCTCGAGTACTTCTACTTGACGCGCGAGTTTTGTGGGCAGCCAGTAATCGTCGGAATCAAGGAACGCCACGATGTCGCCGTTCGCATTTGCGATTCCACGATTGCGAGCGACTGAGGGACCTGAGTTCGTTTGTGTTATCACGCGGATCTGGTTGCCATAAGCGCGCAGCAAGGAGTAGGTCTGATCTGTGGATCCGTCATCTACCACGATGACTTCGACGTGCTTGTAAGACTGCTGCAGAACGCTGTCAATGGCTCGGCATACCACATAGTCGCGGTTGTACGTCGGGATGACGACACTTACAAGCTGATGGGATTTCACAATCGTTGTCTGCCCAGGAGTGGATCTGCTGCGGTTTATGTAGACGGGTGCGAGTCGGAAAGGGGTGGTCGTTGCCGAGGGGCAGGAGCCGCATTCAACGAGCGACTCCTGCCCTAGAACTCTTGCAGAACTACTGCCCTTATTGAACAGTCACCTGCGGGGACGTGGGTGGGTTCGGAGGAAGGGAACTGCTTGCCCCGAACTCACTGGCGCCAGCGTCGCAGGCAGAGCCAACGGGACGACGAAGTCCATCTATATCGACTGCCCCGAGAGAAGAGGTGCAATAGCCCGCCGCCTCCCCTGCATCGATCGCGGGTGAGCCAGATAGCAGGCGAAATCCATCAGTTCCACCTAGGCCGAGTGCATTCGTGCTGAATGCTGTGCCCATGACCCATTTGTCTGTTCCGCACGAACCGGGAATGTTGTACTGCCAAACATTCTTAACGTGGGTGCCGCTGCACGGAGACGAAGAAGCGTAGGCTCCCAGGTTTCCTACCCACAAGCCGGTCATGTTGCATGTCCATGCACCAGGATAAGCTTTATAGGTGTTGTAAGCGAACGTCCAGTTGGAACAACTGCTGATGTTTCCATGTACCTGCAACGTGCCAGAACTGGCAGCATTGCTGCCAAAGAAATTGTTCTCTAGTTTGAGGCCGGTGTATGTGGCTCCTCCCGAAGGATTAGTTACAAAAATAGTAGCGGTGTTGCTTCCATCCCCCGGATCGAATTTCGAGTTTCTTAGAGTGAAATTAGAGCCGCCCAAGTCGATACGGATGTACTCCATGTGATTACATGCAGAGTTCGAGATCGTGGATTGCGGATGAAACTTGATGTTCGTGAACGTGACATTGTTTGCACCACTGAGTGTGATTGGCTCGTTATCAACTCCGCAAAAATCCCGCTGGCCGCCTTGCTGGCCGGCAACGCCGAATTCGCCGCCATCCCAAGTGATGTTGTTGGTGTCGATGGAGACTGAAAAGAACGGACCGTGGAAGTTCACTCTCTTGAGCGTGATGTTGTCCGCGCCGGTACTCCAACCCACACGATGAGCGGACCCAACATCCACCGTGACGTCTTCCAGCGTCAGGAAAGCTCCATTTGTGGCCAGCGCCCCAATTGTGGTTCCTGGTTCTCCGATCACCGTTACTCCGGGACTCGTCTTGTTGCCACTAATTGTCTGGCTTCCATACGTTCCTGCCTTGATGACAATGACGTCACCATTAAGGGCAAGATCCCAGGCAGCGTCGATCGAGGCGCAGGCCTGTGAGTCTACGTAAGAACCAGCGGTAGCCTGTCTGACACACGTGCCACCATTTGTGTCCACCCAAAGATTGGCCGAGTTTGGAGCAGCCATCATTTGCAAGCTGATCCCGAACAAGAGGAAAAAACCTATGAAGAACTTTTTCATGAAACAGTCACCTGCAGGTCGGTCGGCGGATTAGGACGGGTATCTGGAGTAGAACCGAATTTATATGCTCCGGCGTCGCAACCTGTACCAGTTGGGCGAGCGTTACTGTCCAGATCGGTGGCTGGGCAATCGGTAGGGCTGCCAGCATTGATGGCCGGAGAAGTGGACCCTAAATGAAGGTCGTCCGCAACTCCCCACGTCGCACTTGGAGCTAACCAACCCGAGCGAATGGCGGTGCTGCTTGCAGTAGTGGAATTTGTGCCGCACGCCTGAGGCATGACATTGTATGAAAACGTGACGCCTGGCTTGCAGGCGAATGTTCCGATGGTGGAGTCGCTCACCACTCCCAAGCCAAAGATGTTCCCCTTGACTTCGAAGCCGTTCGAAACGGCTCCTCCGAAGCTGAAGGCCACCCAGTTCTCGAATGTGTTATAGCGAAACCTGAAGTTGTTCGGTGTCACGTTGGCGTGCATATCGATGGCATAGGGATATGCAGCGCCCGAATCATTCTGGCCGGTCGCGAATACGTTATTTTCGATGGTCACATCACGAAGACTTGGCTGGCCGTTACGAAAATCTGTGAAGAAAATGCCGTAATAGGTGCACGATTCGAAGGTGCTGTTCCTTACGTTGAAGCCCTGTATATTGATGGCGTAGATGCACTCATTGTGTGCGCCGGTCGGCTTCAGCGTGTCGTTGTGATGAAACCGGACCCGGTCGATCGTGAAGTTTGTCGAGTATGTCGCGCCGCTAAACTGAATCAGGTTCGAGTCCTGTCCGACATTAGTGCCTGACAGGGTGTTGCCGATCGTGCTGTTCTTTACCGTGACGTTATCAGTAGCCCAGACCTTCATGGCGCGCCAGTCGGGGGTGGCCGAGCGCTCGTGGTCCACTGTGATCCCGTCAACCGTCACAAACTGAGTTCTGTTCGTCAGGTTGACATCCCCAAGATCGAGTGTGCGCATGGTCATTGGGCCTTTCCACACAAGGTAGGAAGCCCTTATAGCGACGTCTCTGAATCTTGGGGCAGCACCAGCGGCGGGCTGAATGGTAACCGGATTAGAACTGATGCTCGCCTTCCGTGCGATGGTCTCATTGGCGTACGTGCCTTCTGCTACTTCGATTGTGTCTCCGGGACTTGCTTGGGTGTATGCGTAACCAACAGTCGCGCACGGAGACGCACTGCTTTGACAGTCGGAAGTATTTGCACCGCCTGAAGCCGCAGGCTTGACGTACCTTACGCCTGCATTAGCCTCGGTGCCCAGGACAGCGATGCAGAACACAACCGCTATCAGACTTAATCTGGTTCTTGTCATGCTGAGTCCAATTCGAAGGATTGGACGCATTATCACAAGCAGAGCGAGGGAGATTCAAGCCAATCAGATATTAATAGGAGTACTTCTAAGGCAAACACATCAGCAATGAGGCGTCGCAGACGGAGTTCGGGAGCTAAGCAGCACCTTTATATGCCGTCTTCTCTGCCAAGGGCTCGGTACTTTTGAGCGTGGTGCCGGTCACGAGAAGATCCACCAGGCCCAGGTATGTGGTTTTGTGACTCTCCCAATCAAACCCCTGCACAAAAGCGAACGCTCTGTCAGAAATCTGCTGTCGCAGTTTGTGATCAGTGATGAGCAAGACCATCTTCTTCGCAAGGTCGTCCTCATCTCCATCCTGGAAGAACTGGACGATGGATCCATTGAAGTAATAACGATCTATTTTCGTGTCGGAGACGATGACCGGAACGCCAACGGACATGAACTCGAGTATCTTCGTACTGAAGGCCTCATTCCCAAATGTATCTTTCCTCTTCGGGACTACTGCCAAGTCGGCGTTCGCCATTACGCTGGCGATTTGCCGCAACGGCAACATGGGCTTAAAGATTACACGCGTGGTCAGGTTCAGTTGTTCCACAAGCTGAACGAGAGATCCCTGCGTTCTACCTTCACCATAGATATGGAACTCGGCATTTGGCACCTCAACCTTGATCCTGTTGAATGCGCGTATGGCGACGTCCAGACCCTGGTGCCTGTTTAGAGTCCCCGGGTACATGATGACAAACTTGTCTGAAGAACTCCGGCGTGTCAGTGGCCGAAAGATTCTCCGATCCGGATAATTCAGGAAAACGGAACACTTGTCGGTCTTCATTGATCGCGAGACCAAGCGATCCTTCCAAAGGTCATTCGCAATGATCACGTGGTTGGAAAACGCGATTGAGCAGCGTTCCAGAAAGAGCATCAGCTTGAACCCGAGCGAGCGTTGGCTGGCGCCGAACTTGCTCGCATAAAGCTCGGGCAGAATGTCATGAATGTCGAGGATTACTCGTGCGCCCGTCAGTTTCGGCAGCCATGCCGCAAACACAAGCGTTTCTGGTATGGAGTGGACGTGCAGCAGGTCATACGGTTTCCGGAAATGTCTCCGCGTAACCATCCAGCTGGCTTTCAGAAAAAAGGTCGCAACCTGCTTCAGGAAAGCGAGTTTGTGTTGTTCTTTAAAGGTTCGCGAGTGCACCCGAAACAGGTGTACGCCCGCGATGGTTTCTTCGCGCGACATCCCGTTCTTGCATAGGGCAATCACGTCCACTTCATCCCCGCGTGCTGCAAGCGCCTCGGCATAACGCATAACGCGCCCGTCAGATTCGTACAGAGAATGAGTGATCATGCACACTCGCATCCGGCTTCTCCCGCAGATCAGGATTGTGTTACACCAACATTCGGGCAGGGGTGCTTTCGGGCTGGGCGGTCTTTGTTTCGGAGAAAAAGAGGCGATACCACAAATCAAAATTCAGCAGCGGAAATAGCAGTCGCTCGTGATTGATGCGACCGCTTGCATGTTCGTCCAGCAGTCGCTTTACAACCCTGCGGTCGAAGTATCCATGATCTCGCGTTCCTGAATCGAGGAGAATATCCGCGACCTGTTTGGAAAATGCGCTGGCCATCCACTTGGAGATCGGCGTCGGGAAGCCCGCTTTCTTTCTGTAAATGATCTCCTTAGGTAGCAGTCTTTCCATGCTCTTTTTGAAAATGTACTTGCCGGTCAGATGCCTCACCTTCATATTCGCGGGTATGTTGAACATCAACTCGGCAAACCGGTGGTCGAGAAAAGGAACTCGCGCCTCAACTGAAGCGGCCATGCCCATTTTGTCCTTTTTCACGAGGAGGTCATCGGGTAGCCATACTTTCAGATCCAGCCACATCAGTTTGTCGAGATTGTCCAGAGATGCCAGGTAAGAACGATATCCGTCGTAAGCGTCCGCATAAGAGTCGGCCGCTGCATAGTAGCGCCTGTCCAGCAATTCGGCCTTCATGTCCCGTGAGAAAACGGTGTGCCATGACTGATAGCGGTCCCACCAGTTTCGTTGCGACATCGAGTGGTGCCCTTTCATCAGTCGAGGAAGCCGGGGCACCAAGCGCAAGAGCTGCTCAGCGACCACGTGGCATATGCCCGGAAGCCGGCCGTAATACTCCGAGACTGACTCGCCCAAATACCTGTTGTAACCAGCGAATAATTCATCCGCACCCTCTCCGCTAAGGAGGACTGTTACACCGCACTCCTTTGCCATTCTGCAGGTGTAGTAGAGCGGTATGGCGGCGGGCTCGCCGATGGGCTCATCCTGATGCCAAATGGCCTTCGGTAAAAAATCCAGGAACATTTCCGAGGTCACCACTATCTCGTGGTAGTCGGCTCTAAAGCGAGAAGCTGCCAGGCGTGAGTACGTGAATTCTGAGAAGCCGTCGTCTCCGTCTTCGCTGTATCCAACGCTGAAGGCCGGTACGGGCTGACCGGTCAACTCGGTCATGAGCCCTAGCATTGACGAAGAATCCACTCCGCCACTGAGGAGCGTTCCAACGCGCACATCACTTTGAAGTCGTTGTCGAACAGAGTCCTTCAGTTCGGAATATACGAAGTCGGCGAGTGCCGCCTCGGACATCTGCACAGGCTCACTCTTCGTCAGTTCCCAGAATTTCTGGATCCTGTACGTTCCACGCTCGGCCACAAGCATGTGGCCGGGCATAAGTTTTCGAATATCCGCGAACATCGTGCGTGGTGCCGGCACATAATGTAACGAAAGAAAATTACTCAGCGCCTGATCGTCAACATTCCGCGGTACGTCGTGATCTTGCAGAATTGACTTGATCTCAGATGCAAAGCTGAGGAACTTTCCTTTCTCGAAGTAATAGAGAGGCTTGATCCCGAATTGGTCACGCGCCAGCACCAGACGTTGGCGAGGTTCATCCCAAATCGCGAAGGCAAACATTCCAGAGAACTTTCTGACAAAGTCGATGGGGTCTTCTTCGTATGCGTGGACGATGACCTCGGTATCGGTGTTGGACTTGAAAACGTGACCTTTGCTTTCAAGGTGAGCCCGCAGGGTTTTGTAATTGTAGATCTCTCCGTTGAAAACGACCCAGATCGTTCCGTCCTCATTACACATTGGCTGGTGACCGGCCGAGGAGAGGTCGAGAATGCTCAACCGACGGAATCCGAGACCGATGTTCTTACGAATATAGAAGCCGGAGTCGTCCGGACCGCGATAGGAGACGATGTCGGTCATGGCTTCGATCACGGCAGGCGCGACGGCCCCGTCGCGACCGAAGTAGTACTTACCGGCGATACCGCACATCTCTAGACCTCACTCTTGAGCATTAGTAACTTACGAAGCTGGTGTTTGCGGAGAAAGTTGATGAACGAACTGTCCGGAATGCGTTCTTCTCGTTTCAACAAAGCGGAGGTGTAACCTGCAAACATCGCTATCCCATCCACAAAATGTCGAGGTCGCAGGATTTGCCGACATACGCGCGCCATCAGAAACATGGGGTGGTAGCCCATGAAGTAGGATCCCCGGCCGCGTTCAAGTCCGGAGGCGAAAGTGCCGAGTTGTTTGCCCTCTGGTCGGTGGTGGAGTACTACGAGTTCTCGAATAGGCCGCGCTTCCCAACCGAGCATTCGGGCCTTAATCTCGTCGATGCCGTCCCAACCCATGCTACGCACCAGCCCACCAATGTCCTGAAAGCAAGAGTAACGGTAGATCTTGCTGGCACCGAGTGTATGCCCCGGCGCCGCGCCTTCTGCTACAAGTTGCCCGTCTATCATGATGTGACTGATCCCGCTGGTTACTCCCAACCGTGGGTTGTCATCGAGATGTTGCAGAGCTACCGCGAAGAAATCGCCAGCGAAAGACAAGTCGCAATCTAACTTCACGATGAAATCGAAGTGCTTGGCCTTGATGTGCTCAAAACCTTTGTAAAAGAGATCGACAACGTGTCCGCCTCTGCTCCGTTTGCTCGCGTTGGAGTGTACTAGACGTATCCAGGGATACTGTCGGGCGTATTGTGAAACGATGTCGGGGGACCGGTCCGTCGAACCATCGTTCACTATGACCCATTCCAGGGGAGGTGCGGTCTGCCCGACTACCGAATCCAGAGTCTGCGCAACATACCGCTCCTCATTCTTCATGGGCGAGATAATGACGTAAGGTGAGTGCTGCACGTGGTTGTTTCCTGGACGAGAAATCACCGGGTCAGTTCAGCCATCGGGAATTCGGAGGGGAAGCGGGATGGGGAGTGAGTGTGGCGACGTTCCGGCGCCGTATGCGGTTCAACCCTCAATACGGTGATCCCGGCCAGCAGGAGGTAGTACACGATCACGTTCTGATCAAAGTAACTAACCGAGAAGAAACTGACAGAGTGTGCGAACAGAGCCGCACCCATCGCCCATGCAAGCCGTCTGACACCCGGGGTGAAACGCTGTGACAGCACCACTCTTCCAACTTCACGAAAGGAGAACGCTAGGATTGCGACGAACAGGATCGCAACAACGAGACCACCATCCAGAGCTTCCAAAATGTATTGGTTGGTTACGTCGGCAAGAAAGCCGTGCCACTGAGCGTTGGCATTGCTGCCAATCAAAAACCAGTCGGTGAAGTGGCGGACCGTCATATCGATAAGAAATCCGCGATACCATCCGGTTGAGCCGGAGAACACCGTCAACCGTGCCATGACGAACCATACTGGCTGGCTCATCGCGATCTGCAACGCAACCAGAATGAAAACAACTCCCCAACGAACCATCCTCATGTTTCGGCGAAAGCGCCAAAATAACAAGCCGAGCACTGCGGCTGCATAAGCAAGGACTGGCCCGCTCGACCCGGAAGTAATAGTGATGACGAGCGTGGCGCTGATTGCGATGGTGAAGAGGAAAGCCGATCGACGATAGGACCAAGCCCCAACGAACAGCGGCATTGTAGTAGCAGCGAAGGTGCCGGCAAGAATCGAAACACCAAATGGACCTTGGCAACGAACAACGCCTTCACGCATTTCAGTGATTGGAGTGGCTCCGAAGATCGCGAATGAGTTACGGCCCGTGAGTTTCTCGGCGATCATAAACGCAGCGAGCGGAGCAATGAACACGGCCAAGTAGCGAATAGCGCGATATACGTCTTGATGGTTCCGCACCAGAAACCTAAAAAGGAAGTACGAGCCCAGAATGTCGTAAGCGTAGCCCAGCCTGTTGACGAGGGCAGCGGACGACCCCCACACAAGAACGTAATTCACTGTTCTCAGGCACACCCAGGCGATGATGAGTTTGTCGACGGTAGTCCATCGGAGGCGGCGATACTCGCCCCTTAAGATCAGGCGCAACCACCCGAATATGAGCAGAACGCGGATCATCGTGAAGTTAAGGCCCGCAATGATCAAATGCTCACCCATCGTCATAAAACAGACCAACACGATGATCGGCACCAACACATACTTTCGTGGAAGGACAAGTAACAGCAGCACCATTGCCAACGTGAAGGACAGGCCGGCTGCGTTGACGAACCCGGGACCAGCATGAGCGGCAATGTTCATCTTCAACCGCGTTGCAGTGCTATATACGACTTCGGAAACACAAAGAGGAATCGCTCCGTGCGAATCTCTGCTTGTGGGAACAGGCTGCGAAGTTCCGATTTGGTCAGCAACCTTATCTCGGATACAACGTCACTAGCTTCGCGTCTGTTGGGTTTGTTCATCAGTCCCCACATCGTGCAGAATCGGACCACGTAGTAGTTCCTGAGAAGGGCGGGGAACCAATGCAGAAAGACAGTTCCAAGATGCGGCTCAACAAAGAACCACTTGTTTGGTGTCTGGCAGTATAGGGTCTTTCCGACGCGCTGCATCTCCCTCGCAAATGCTGCCGCATCGGTTTGTCCGCCGACGTGCTCAATCACGGAATTTGCAAACGCTAGATCGAAGGACTTGTCGGGAAAACTCAGGTGCCGGCCATCTCCCACGACCGGTATGAATGTACGACGGGAACTCTGTTCTAGTCTTTGGAAGTTTCCGTCTGTAATGTTCACGAGCGTGATTTCGGCTGGATAGTCGATGAGTTCCCAAATTGCCGGTGTGCCACCTACGTCGAGCACTCGCCAATGCTGAGAGGGGGGGAACAGGGCGCGGAAATTTCGCAACCTGCGCCTTCGAAAAAAGCGCGTAAACACTCGAGCTATGTCCCAATAGTCCACCTGTGCGAATTCTTACTGTGTTCCAGGAGCAGTAAGATCGTGGACAAAGGTCTTCGTGTGTTGTTGCTCGACCCAATTGTGAAGGCCAAGACACCAGCCGAAAACTGTTGTCCACTTTCTCCATCCACGAAGAACGAAGCGCCTGCACGACGGGATAACGGCAGCGGGGACGAATCCAAAGAGGACGACCATACGGCCCACTGCGAATACACCCGTGGCAATCTTGAACATGACTGCAGTTAAGCGTCCCCGGTGCAGTTGCATGAAGCGGTACATTGAGTGGCGTATCATCACGTCGGCGTAGTTGTCCTCAGCCCGGGTCACGCTGCTCTGACCGCCGTGGTGGACGACTGCAGCCTCTGGGACGTAATAGACTTTCCAACCCGCTTTTGTGATCTTCAGGCAGAGATCAAGGTCCTCGCCGTACATGAAGTAATCAGTAGTGAACCCCATCACCTGTTCAAAAGCCTCTCTCCTCGCCAGCATGCATGCGCCTGAAATAGCATCAACGGTTACCGGTTTGCCTGGATTATCGAAGAGCGCCTTCATTCCCCACAGACGCGAACGCGGCGTTCTCTTCCGCAAGTACTCAAAACCGAATACCTGGTTGGCAATGGACGGAAACGCTGTGATGCACGTGGTTTGTGTGGAGCCGTCGGAGTTCAGCAGGTGGGCGCCGGCCAGTCCGGCATCGACCATCGAATCCATGAAAGCGCACAACGCATCGATGGCCTCGCCCCGAATCTCCGTGTCGGGATTCAAGAAGAGGAGATATTTTCCGCGGGCCATCGTCGACCCGAGGTTGTTCGCACCAGCAAAGCCCAGGTTACGGTTGCTCTGGACGAAAATGACTTCAGGAAACTCGACAGAGATGAACTCGCCACATCCGTCATTTGAGGCGTTATCGACGACGATGACTTCAACTTTCGAGTGTCTCGTGTTCTCGAAAATTGTCCGCAGGCATTCGCGTGTGAACGCCGCAGAGTTGTAATTGATGATGATGACGGATACGTCTGTGTTTCCGCGCAAGGATGAACCTCTCAGACCCAGGAATCCGCCCCACGTAGGCGCAAACAGCCGGTCAGTACGCCCCATCTCCCAACAGAACAGCACGTGGCGTCTGCAGCAGAATTTTTACGTCGAGCCACAGCGACCAACTGCGTGCGTACCGGAGGTCCAGCCGGACCATCTCATCGAATGTGACGCGGCTACGTGCCGTTACTTGCCATAGCCCGGTGATTCCCGGCTTTGCCTCCAAAATGCGGCTTCGATGCCAGATTTGGTAGGCGTCCACTTCGTATGGGATTGGTGGTCTTGGGCCAACCAGGGACATTTCTCCCTTCAAGACATTGATGAACTGTGGCAGCTCATCCAGGCTTGAACGCCGCAGAAAACGACCGAATGGCGTAATTCGCGGATCGTCGGTCATCTTGTACACGCCTGTACGCTTTGATGGGCGTTGCTTTTCCTGACCGACGACATAACGCGCAAACCACTCCTTGTGAACCGTCGAGTCATTGTCGGCGTGCATCGACCTGAACTTGAGGAAGACGAACGGACGCCCGTACCGTCCGACACGTTCCTGACGGAAGAACACAGGACCGTTAGAGGTGAACTTTATGGCTACGCTGATGAACAGGAAAAGCGGCGAAAGGAGCATCAGCGCCAGCAAACTTCCGGCAATATCCATTCCCCTTTTTGCCGCCGCCGAAAGCTTATTTCCTTGCTCCCGCCTCGAGAGGTCGGGATAGAGGGTAGGGTTGCTGGGACGGCGGGATAGTTCGTGATCCCATTCATCCGGGAACAGATGACACGATATGTTGATATTGCTGAATTGTTCAGCGCTTAAGTTGTCGCGCAACGTGCTGCTCACTCGTGTCAACATCGTGCTGACGATCGACTGCTTGAGTTCTGTCGGAATCTCCGTGAACATCACGCCTATTACGCAATTATCCTTGTACCAGCCCCTAATGTCAGTTTCGCGGGTACCGGCCGAGAGTACCGTAAGTATCTTTTGAAGCAACTTGCCATTCTTCTGCGTGGAAAGACAATTACCGGTGTCGATCAGAGTCAGCAGAATCGGCCTGCGAGACCGCTCTGTTCGCTTTCGTTCGACGGCGATCATACTGTGAAAGGCGTCTTCACCAAGAGCGATGCGGTTATCGACCAACACAGGGGCGGGAGAAGAGGCAGCAGCGCTGGTACCGTTGCTTGGCTGTGGCGGTTGCACGGTTCGTCTCCTAGATGTCGTGAACAGTGTCGTGTCAGTTCGAAGTCACTGGACCGTGAGTCTGACAGAACGGGTAGTGTTGCGGTAAGTGGCCGAGATCCTGGACGAAGTGTTGCGGACTGGGCTGGTCGTGATAGTGAAGGAAACGCTTCTAGTGTTGAAAGGAATCGTCACGGTCGTTGGGACCTGCGCGACTGCGGTGTTGCTACTAGCGAGCGCGATTACAGCGCCGGATGGCGGCGCAGCCCCGTTAAGGGTGATGGTGCCGATCGAAGATGATCCGCCCGTCACTGTTGTTGGATTCAGAACCAGGGAAGAACTTGTCAAAGACGCAGGAGTCACGCTGAAACTTGTACTCCTGGTGGTGGTCAGCACACCCGTGATGGTCACCGAAGTAGAGACCGCTACGCCATTTGTCGAAATGGAAAATGTGGCTGTTGTTGCGCCGGCTGCAACGGACACAGCGCCCGGCACCTGTGCGGCGGATGTATTGCCGCTCTGAAGAGTAACCGAGATGCCTCCCGCCGGCGCGGCGCCGTTCAAGGTAACGGTGCCGGTTAAACTGTTTCCGCCGACGACGCTGCTGCTGGATCTTGTCACCGAGGACAAAGTCGGTGCCCTTACAGTCAGGTTTGCTGTCCTGGTCGTACCGCTCGCGGCAGTGATGACCACTGCCACATCCGAGGCCACCGGAGTGGTCGATATCGGGAAAGTCGCAGAGGTGGTGCCTGCGGCTATGATGACGGTGGCAGGGACGGTGGCAAGCGCAGTATTGCTGCTCGTTAGCACCACAGCTGCACCCCCCGCGGGTGCAGCTGTGGTTAACTGAACGGTCCCGGTGGAGGTATTACCACCAGTAACTGCGGTGGGGCTTACTGTGAGCGACTGCAAGGGTGCGGTCGGTACGGGATTCACGGTCAGTGCTGCTGTCCTAGATCCGCCGAATGTGGCCGTGATCGTCACAGGGGTGGAGCTGGACACGACACTGGTGGTGACGGTGAATGTCGCCGACGTGGCGGCTGCGGGAACCACTACGCTTGCGGGCACCTGCGCCGCAGTGTTGTTGCTGGACAGCGTCACGGTTATTCCGCCCGTTGGGGCAGGTCCGCTGAGGGTGACGGTGCCAGTCGAACTATTGCCACCCACCACAGTCGTAGGATTCAGTGTCACAGAGGACAGGGTTAGCGCGGGTGGAGTCACCGTCAAGGTGGCCGACTGCGCCGCCCCGAATGCGGCCGTGATCGTCGCAGGGGTGGAACTGGACACAGCACTGGTGGTAACGGTGAATGTCGCCGAAGTGGCAGCAGCGGGAACCACTACACTCGCGGGTACCTGTGCCGCAGTGTTGTTACTGGCCAACGTCACGGTTGCGCCGCCGGTTGGGGCGGGTCCGCTGAGGGTAACGGTGCCAGTCGAACTGTTGCCCCCCACCACACTAATCGGGTTCACTGTTATAGACGCTAGGCTCAGGGCTGGTGGAGTTACAGTTAAGGGCGCTGTCCGCGCGGTCCCGTAAGTCGCCGTGATGGTTACAGGAGTGGAACTGGAGACACCGGTTGTCGTGACTGTGAAGGTCGCAATGGTCGCACCAGCGGGAACAGTTACGGACGCAAGAACCTGCGCGGAACTGTCGCTGCTGGACAAGGCGATTGTCGCGCCGCCAGACGGGGCTTGTGCAGTGAGGGTGACAGTTCCCGTCGCATTTGTCCCACCTACGACGGTAGTCGGATCGACCTCAACAGACGCCAACGTAACCGCGCCGGGCAGGTTGAACACAACATCCACCCAGTAGTTGCTCGCCTGGAACGTGGAAGTGGGGAAGCCACTGGTACTGCTGTATAGATAAACACCATTCGCGCCGTCGCTTCCGTCCTGTATGGCATGGAGCGGTGCGTTGTTGACACTTCTATTCTGGAAAACGTTTGTGGCAAGAGAATAGTGTCCGGACGCACTGTAGTACGAGGCAACGTATGTCGTATTGGCCGTGATGGCGACAGGCGTGTCGAACTGTGCTTCCTGCCAGCCGGATGCCGACTCGTTTACGAATGTGGCAGTCGCCAGTAGATTGCCCGTATTGCTCCACAGGTTGGCTATGTGCGGTCCTGTGTTAGCCGCAGACTTGTAGAACTTGATGCCCGTGATTACGCCATCGACATCAGATCTAAAACGAACACCGTACTCGCCAGCAGTTGCGTCGGCGCTGTCAATGGTTGGGGGTACTGTGGTCGGGCTCCAGATACTGCACGGACAAGCGGCCGCAGTCGTAAATGACCATGAAACATTCGAAGCTAGCGGGTTACCTGAAACGTCCTTTACTCCGTTCAGTCCCCCGCTGATTGAAGCCCGATAAGTGGTGGAGAAGTTCAACGCATTCGTAGGTGTCAGTGTGGCGGTCAGGGTGTTGGCGTCATACGTCACTGAGGCGAGCACGGCGGTGTTCGAAGGATTGAACAGGCGGAACGTACTCGTGGTGACCGTCGTCGGATCGAGGGCCTTGTTGAAGGTAGCGGTGATCTTCGACCCAGTGCTGACACCGGTGGCTGCCGAAGCCGGCGAAGTGAGCGTCACTACCGGGCCGGAGACAGTCCCCGCGTCGGTCACGAATACGACATCGACCCAGTAATTTCGTGACTTGAACGTCGAAGAGGGGAACGTACTGCTGCTGCCGTAAGAGAATACCCCGTTGGCACCATCAACACCGTCACCGAGGAAGTGAAGTGGCGGATTGTCCAGGCCACCCGATGCGAAGTAGAAGTCATCAGCCGAGTAGTGCCCGGTGGGCGTATAGTAGGACGCCACATAGGTGGTGTTGGCACTTATGGCAACGGGAGACGGGAAGGTAACCTGTTGCCAACCCGAGCCCGATTCACTTGTGAATACCGCGGAAGCCATTAGTGTTCCACTATTCGTCCAGATGTGTCCGACGTGCGTTCCAGTGTTGGCCGGGCTCTTGTAAAAGCGAAGACTGGTAATAAAGCCGTCGACGTCAGAACGGAACCGTACTCCATACTCGCCTGGATTTGCATCCCCCGCATCGATGTCGGTCGGAGTACTGCTTGTCGTCCAACCCGAACAGCATGTGTTGAACGACCACGAAATGCTCAACGGCAAACTCTGACCTGAGGTGTCCTTAATTCCCGAGACCCCCCCAGTGATCACAGCGGTATAGCTCGACGCCGGACTTAGGGCAGACGCCGGGGTCAGCGTAGCGCTAGAGGTACTCGCGTTGTAGGTCACCGCTGCCTCGACCAGGTTGTTCGCATCATCCAGCAGGCGGAAGGTACTGTTGGTTACTGTCGCAACATCGAGTGCCTTGTTGAAGGTTGCGCGCACCGTTGACGCAGTGCCAACTCCAGTGGCGCCCGCTTCAGGCGACTTTGTAACCAGTGTTAGACCGGAACCACTTCCGTCGTCGGCGACGAAGATGGGCTCGACCCAGTAGTTTGAAGAATTGAAAGTGGAGGTTGGGAAAGCCGGGGTCGAGCTGTACTTGAAGATCCCGTTGGCTCCATCTAATCCGTCTCTCAACAAGTGGAGCGGGGGACTATCGACACCCGCAGTCGCGAAGTATCCCGAGTCTACGGAGTAGTGGCCGTTCGGAGCGAAGTATGACACCACGTACGTGGTGTTGGCTTTGACAGCCACTGCGGCAGGGAACATCACCTGCTGCCAGCCTGAGGCTGTTTCGCTGGCGAAGTTCGCGAACGCAAGAAGAGTCCCGTTATTGGTCCACAAGTGGGCCACATGCGTACCGGTGTTGGTGGAAGCTTTATAGAAGCGCACACCGGCGACGTAACCGTTCACATCTGATCGAAACCTGACTCCGAGTTCAACAGGATTGGTCTCACCGGAATCGATAGTTTGTGGAACAGTAGTCGGATCCCAAAGGGAGCAGCAGGCGGTGAACGACCACGCTACGTCTGAGGGCAGCGGATTCCCGGATGTGTCCTTCACGCCGTTAGCCCCGCCACTGATCACCGCGGTGTAGGTCGTGACCGGTGCAAGAGCTGAGCTCGGGGACAGCGTGGCAGTGAGCGAAGCGGCATCGTACGTGACGGTTGCCGGCACCGGCGTGTTATCCGGATCCAATAACCTGAAAGTGCTACTTGTGACAGTCGCAGAATTCAGGGCCTTGTCGAAGGTTGCGGTTACTTGGGTGGTGCTACTCACTGAGGTCGCTCCCGAAGCAGGAGAGATCGACGTGACTGTCGGGCCCGCGGCACCTCCGGCTGTGAAAACGACATCGACCCAATAATTGCTCGCCCTGAAGGTGGAATTTGGAAATCCTCCGGCCGGACTGTACCTGAAAACGCCATTAGCGCCATCAATGCCGTCTCTGAGAAAGTGAAGCGGAGGATTGTCTACGCTTGCTGAAGCAAAATAATCAGGGTCTACGGAGTAATGCCCATTCGGGGCGAAGTAGGACGCGACATAAGTGGTATTGGCCTTAATCGGTACGGCAAACGGGAAGGATACCTCCTGCCAGCCTGAAGCCGTTTCATTGCTAAACGTAGCCGTGGCTAGCAGTGATCCGCCGTTCGTCCAGAGATGCGCCACGTGCGTGCCTGTGTTCCGGGAGCTCTTGTAGAAGCGAAGACCGGTGATGACGCCGCTAACCTCGGAACGGAACCTGACGCCAACCTCAATTGGACTGCCGTCGCCGCTGTCCACGACTGCCGGAGTAGCCGTGCTCCAGACGCTGCAAGGACACTGTCTTGGCGCTACCGAAACCGTGATGCCCGCTCCTGGAACCTCCAGATTGCCGCTGTCGTCGACTGCGCGGGTCTTAATGTTAATCGTGCCCGATGCGGGCGGAATCCAGTCGTAGGTCCAGCTTTCGCGACCAGTAGCAGGACGCCAGGTTGTGCCTCCATCAACAGACACTTCGATGCCACCGACAACGCCTCCCGGATCGGACGCGGTGCCGGAGATGGTTACTGTTTCTCCAGCGTTCACTTCGCTGCCTGCAGCGGGAGATGTAACCGTCGAGTTCGGTGGAGTTGAATCTGTTGATGCATTTGCGCGAACCAATCCGCCTTGTAAAGTTGCCGGCTGCACACCCATGTCGGCGAAAAGGTTGACGGTAGCCTGCTGCATGCGAATGTCTGCCGGGAAAGGCTGTAGGAAAGTGGCATCGTGTTCCGAATCCAAGCCCCACGACCACTGGATAGTGCCGGATCCAAACACCAACGCTCCGCTGGGGTCGCGATACATCGTCAGGTTGTGTGTGGCTGTGCCATTGCCGTAGTTCGAGCCGTTGTCAAGCAGGAACAGGCCTGAGATGTCATAGGTCGCCGACGACAAATAAAACAGACCAGCTGGACGAGCACCGTTGTCGGCGTTCGCAATATCCCATTCGAAACCGAGCGTACCGACAGGGAATGTCGCTACTTGTCCGACAGACTGTCCGGCAACGGTTGTGTTCCGCCAAAAACGCATGTTTCCGTAGGCCGCCGGAACTTTGATCGAGTGGAATGAGGTGCCATTGACCATGAACAGGGTCCCGGTCAGCCCGTTTTCGGGCCGGCCGCCGTCAGCCGGTGGACTGAAGCGCGAATCGCGCCACGTTCCTGTCCATATTCCCGAAGGATCGATCTTCGCGTTAGCGTGGGTCTCCTTGTAACAAACCAGCGTGCGAAATGGCGTGTTCGAGCCATCTCGACTGTTCTCCCATCGCGTTTTCCAGAAAACTTCGTTCCCGCTGAAGAAAGCGAGGTTTACTCCGGCAGAACGCGCCGCCTCAACATTTCCTCTCTGGTTTCCCGACCAATATTCATCGTGACCGACGGACAGGAAGACCCTGTGCTGACGGATCAGGGCGCCATAGCGATCGGTATCTACTCCGGAGAAGTAGGTTACGTCATACCCGTTCGCCTCCAGCCAGCGGATCATCGGGTATTCGGATTCGAAGAACCAATTAAAAGGAGTGCGCCCTCTGGTGAGAAATGGCCGGTTATAGCTCACCTTGTATGCGCGGCTCGTCGAATCGAATTGGCCGCTGTTCGAACCGTACAGACTGCCGAGCCCGTAATAGTTGTATGCCTGCCACGTTGTGTCGGAGGTCTGAAACAGAAGGTCAGAATTGCTCGAGTCGTCGCGGACGATAAAGATGATATGACTTTGTCCACCAGTGTCACTGCGAGTTAGCAGCGCAATATAAACGCCGGAAACTGCATTTGCCGGAATCTGCCATGAAGCAGAAACAGCCCAGTTCCCGCAGTCGCTCAAACCAGAGCCTTCGAGCCCTGCTGTCGTATCCGAAACGCATGCGGGCTGTGACTGGGGCAAGTTCGCGGAAGGCTGGATCGTCGCAACTTTGCGAGCCCCCATCCCCGAGTAGTAACCGATGCGGTAAATGTCGATCCTGTACGCCGTGGCGTTGGTCTTGATTTTGAAATTAGCAGTGGTGCCAACATTAAAACTGATATCAGTGGCAAAGCCCTGTATGGAGAGGTCTCCGTCCCCATCGATGTCCCATTCAGTATCCGGATTTCCGGGAAGGCAGTTCTCGGCCTCGATTTTGTTGGCCGGAGCCGAACAACTCGCATTCGCTTGGGTTGTCACTCCTGTGACGAATGCAAATAGGAATAGAAAGGCTAGAAGAAATATAGTTCTATGCGAAGTCACGTCCCGCCACCTTCTGTGCTGGGAATTCGCGCCGGTCGTGCTCCAGTTGTAAAAACGAAACCGGCAATGCCATGCCGATGCAGTCATCCAGCACGCATTGGACCGCCTGATGGGCGATTTTCACCATGGCGTTGTTATTGAGGTTGGAATTGATGATCTGTGTGGTGTTGGCGAGCAAGAGGCCGTTGATGCTGGTACGCATCTCCGGAACGATCTCGGAATACCGGATAACAGGGACCGGTTGCACCAGGCGTTCACGAAACAGGAATTTGCTTTCGATGTCCGAATCATTGAGGTCGGGAAAGACACGCTTGAGCCCTGCTCTGAAAAGATCCCACAGTTCAGGTTCCGGAGCTTCAAAAAGAGGATCGCCCGGTACCGTGTACTTCGGCACGTAAACCAGGTAAGTTCCTGCGGTCTCCTCTCGCGAGATGAGGTTCGTCATCTCGATAACTCCGGTAAACGGCAGGTCCTCATCCGTGAGGTTCAACACGTAGTAGGGGCTTAGTCGTTTCTTCAGCAGAAGTGCAAAACACACAACGCCCAAGTATTTCACCGAAGTCAACTTGCGACTGTATTCAGGGTCAAGCTGAGGAGCAATTTTGGCTAGTGGCCGACTCGGGATAGTTGCAATCACGTGATCGAAGTGAAAGGTGTCGCGTTCGGTTGTCACCCCAACTCCGTCAGGTTCGGCGAAGACACGCGTGACAGGAGTTGCAGTCAGAATGGTGCCCCCCATCCTGGAGATTTCTTCCAGCAGACGGTTAAAGACCGTGCGGTATCCACCGGTGACGTATCCGAGGCGCTCCTTCTGACTTGGCGTTTTGTCCCGGGTCGAGTAGTAGCGCGAAATGTAAGTCCAGATGAACGCGGCGGAAGTTTCTTCCCGGCATGCTCCTAACTTGCATTTCAGAAGAGGTCCCCAGAGCTTGCGGTAATTTTGGGCTCCGAATACTTGAACGAGCCAATCCGAAGCGAGGAGGTTCTCTAACGGGCGACCCTCTCGAATTCGCGCCGCATACAACACACCAAACGCAAGCCGGGCTTTTTGCCAGAGGCTGAGAGGAGGAAAGAGCAGGAAGTCGAGTCCACTGCTCATGGAATAGAGCTTGTCTTTTACAAAGAAGCCCGTTTTGGTTTCGGTCCAGTGCAGTTCAGAGCTCAGTGAGAGATCGTCGATGAGCTGCAACAGCGCCCGGTCTGACGTCAATATGCAGTGATAAAACTTGTCCCACGAGAACTTGCCGAAGTTGAAGTGGGTAGCTAGACCTCCGACTTGCGGAAGGCTTTCCAACACGGTAACGCGCGCACCTTGGCGAAGCAGGTAGAACGCGGAGGTGAGTCCGGTAATCCCACCTCCTAAGACCCCCACGTGTCGCCCTTCTAAAGCCGCGCCATGCATGTTCTCAGCTCCCAGCAATGAGGACGACCCCCAGGCTGATCACAGCCACTGCCAACCATCGGTTTCCATCAACCTTTTCGCGAAAAACGATTGCTGACATAATGGTGACCACAACATAACCAATGCTGACCAACGGGTATGCGTACGACAAATCGAGTTCGCGCAGGCCGGCGAGCCACAACATGAGGGCCACCACAAACGAAAATCCCCAGAGCCAGATGTAGGGCTGTCGCACGACCCCGATGAGGAGGACGGAAAGACTGGATTCGCCGCTGCGGGCTGCTTGTATCTTCGTGAGACCGTGCTTCAGAAAGATCTGGGCGAAGGCGCTAAGCAGAACGCTAAGCCAGATCATCACTTTCGGATTCATGCGTTGTTGCCATCACGCTGACGGTTCATCAGCAGCATTCCAACAACAATGACGAGGACCCCAGCGGTACGACGGGCGGACAACACTTCCTGGAACAAGAGCACCGTCGCGCCGGTAACGAGCACGTAGTTGAGGCTCGACAACGGATATAGAAAGCTGATCTCCTTTTGCGAAACGGCACGCATCCAGCAAACTGTCCCGAAAAGGTAGATCACTAATCCGCCAAAGATTTGAGGCTGCAAGAGAAGGTGAGCGGCTTTCGCCACGATACTTGCACCCGCGGTCGCAGCAGGTAAGGCGTTCAGCCCTGCTTTGATCATGAGATGGCCGCTCACAACGCAAACTGACGAGGTTGCGAAAGCTACCCACCACTTACGCAACAAGCGCGCGAGCGTACCGGCCGCTTTAGCTGAGGGCTTCGGCGAAGTTGCTAACAGAAGTTCTGGCGTGGAGTCCGTGGCCATGGTCGTTCTTCGGTGCTGAGTCGAGGGCAGGGAGTACGCGCGAAGGAACTAATCGGCAGCCATAGCGCTGCGCTCGGAAGTGCCTTTCTCATCTTGGTTGACGACCATCTCCCTCACAGCGGAAGAGACGCCCGGTCCGAAACTCGCGCTGCCGTCGATTTTGGCCCAGTTCTCAACGAACCAAGCAATTGTGTGGCGCAGGCCGACTTCCACGGGAGTGGTTGGGTTGTAGCCCAGAATCTCTCGTGCGCGGTCAATCGATGCGAGCCGGCGACTCTTGTTGTCCCACTTGCGGCGGCTTGCGGACTGCACTCCCGCTCCGTTGCCAACCAGCCGGTTAATCATCTGTGCCAGGTCGCCGATCCGGGTTTCTCTGCCCGTCGCCAGATTGAACTCTTTGCCGACCGCCGCATCCATTACGCCCACGCGCAATAGCCCATCGACAATGTCGCTGACGTAGGTGAAGTCGCGAGTTTCATCTCCATTGCCGGTGATTGGCAACGGCAGGCCCCGCATGGCGTAGTAGATGAAATTGGGAACGACGTTGCGATACTGACCTGGGATCTCACCCGGTCCGTAGTTGTTGAAGAAGCGGGTCTTCACTACCTTCAGGCCGTAGTGATTGAGAAAGAAGTTACAGTAAAGCTCCCCGAGCATTTTGGTGACCTGGTAGGGAGTAGTGAGATTCATCGAGATGTAATCTTCTTTCAACGGTAGCGGAGCTTCGCCGCCGTATACCGTGCATCCGGAGGACGCGAATACGAACCGTTCGATGCCTCCCAACAGCGAATACTCCAGCAGCCGGAGTGTCCCCATGCCGTTCACCATCAGATCTCGTTCGGGGTGATCCAGCGAGTTCTGGTTGGCGAAGAAGGCGGCGAGATGAAATACGATTTGCGGTCGTTCGAAGAAGACGCGCTTAAGTTTCACTTCGTCCAGGATGTCGCCTTCCGAGAAGAGCACACCCGGGCAGGAAGGCACGTTCCATCGTTGTCCCGAGGAGAGGTCGTCCAGGATCAGGACACGAGCGCCCAATTGCGCCAGTTCGCGGCAAAGATTGGAACCGATTGCACCGGCACCGCCGGTAACGAGCACCGTTTTGTTCGCATATACGTCACGATAGTTTTCCACCGATTCCACTCCTTGTGTTGTCACCGAAATTGGCGAAATGAGGGGCGCGATCTTGAAGCAGAGGTGTGAGGTACTTCCGACTAGAGGTGTCTTACTGCCTTGCTGGTTCTTGTCACAGAACCTGACTTGTGTTCATCCGATATGCGCCACCACAGCACTCGCATCATGAGGCCGATGTGAGTTCTGATCGTATAAAGGACCTTCATCTTCGAGACTCCGATCGCTCTGGTGCGAAGGACCATGGGAACCTCGGCGACCCTGTAACCTCGGTTCGCAGCTCGCAAGAGCACCTCGGTTGTCGCAGCGAACCCGTCTGCCTCAAACGGAACGTTTTCGATCACTTCTTTGCGATACACCCGCAGCAGACTTGTGTAGGAGTACAGCTTGCAGGAGCAGAGCCTTCGATACAGGAAAGAGGCACCGCGACTGAGAAGCAGTCGCCACCCAGCAACGTTCTCAACGCCGCCCTTGGGATGGTAGGGAGAGGCGGTGACTACATCCACCCTCTCTCGCCTCAGCACATCGAGCATTCGAGGAATCTGCAAGGGATCGAAAGTGCAGTCGGAGTCGATGGTGGCCAGGTAATCGCCACTAGCTTTGCCGAACCCTGTACGCACGGCCGCACCTAGCCCCTTGTTCTGCGCGTGCTTCTCTTGAACCACAAGAGGGCACCAGCCAAAGTACTTTCCGACTTCCTCGAAAGTTCCGTCCTGGCTTCCGTCGTCCACCAGCACACACTCGAGTTCATAAGCAGGAGCAAGACGGGTGGCCAATTCAGAAAGTGTCCTGGCCAGCATAGGGATTCCGTCCTTCTCGTTGTAGAGGGGAGCGATGACCGAAATGCGTTTCAACCTTCCTCCATTCAACCGGGGGATGTTCGTTGGTATGCGTTCTGGCGTTATAGCGGCCAGATCAGGCCATCATGTGAAGGCGGCGAGGGGATGACAAAGTGGATTTGTCGCTAGGGCTATTTCGCTTGAGGTATTGTCGATCGAAATACTCGAGATATGCGCCGGTTTGAACCTGATCGAGCCATGGGCTGTTGTCCCGATACCACTGTATCGTTTCGTGCAGTCCGCGATCGAAGTCCCAGACCGGATTCCATCCGAGCGTTGTCTGCAGCTTCGAGCAGTCGACTGCATACCTGTGATCATGGCCAGGCCGATCCGCTACCATCCTGATCAGCGTCTTAGGGCGACCAAGGAGTTCGAGAATCCGAGTCGCCACGTCGATGTTCCTCATCTCGCAATTGCCACCGATGTTGTAGACCTCGCCGTCGGACCCTTCATGCAGAATCAGGTCGAGTGCGCGACAGTGGTCATGCACGTGGATCCAGTCTCGGATGTTCGTGCCGTCACCATAGATTGGTAAGAACTCCCCCTTGATCGCTTGCATGATCATCAGGGGAATGAACTTCTCCGGAAACTGGTATGGGCCGTAATTGTTCGAACATCGCGTCACTATGGCGGGGAACTTGTGAGTAGTGACGTATGCCATCACCATCAGATCTGCGGCTGCCTTCGTCGCCGAATAAGGACTGCTCGGTGCAACGGGCGAATCTTCTCGGAATGTGCCATCAGCTCCGAGCGAACCATAGACTTCATCGGTGCTGACCTGAAGGAAGCGACGAACTCCTGTTTCTCGGCAGGCCTCTAACAGTCGCCACGTTCCTTCCACGTTTGTGCGGACGAAATGGCGAGCGTCTTCAATGCTTCGATCCACGTGGCTCTCGGCAGCGAAGTTCACGACCAGGTCGCAACCGGCTATAACGTCGCTTACAGCCGGATCACAGATATCCACTTTCACAAAGCTGAGATTAGGGTTCGCGAGAGCCGTGTCCAGATTGTTCAGATTGCCCGCATAGGTGAGCGCATCGACCACCGTGATCCGGTAATCAGGGTGGTGGTCCAGCATATGATGAACAAAGTTTGAACCAATAAAGCCCGCGCCACCAGTAATCATCAGCTTCATCAGCGGACCTCCATGGCTGTGAATTGGAATGCCGGTTGGAGGACTTTGGTGCGTACGAGGTCAGTCGCTTGCCATAGCGACTCGAAAGTTCCCGCGTCGGTCCACCAACCTTGGAGTATCTCGTACGTCAGTTGTTGTTCACGAATATAGGAATTGTTAATGTCACTGATTTCGTATTCGCCCCGCTTGGACGGCGTGAGATTCCGAATGCGCTCAAAAACGGTGGCATCGTAGAAGTACACCCCGATCACAGCATATGGGGAGAGAGGGTGCTTGGGCTTTTCATCAATCCTGATGATCTGACCATTTTCGAAAACGGGAACACCGAAGCGCTCCGGATCTTGTACTTGTTTCAACAAAATCTTCGCGCCAAGGTCCTGGTGTTCGAAAGCGTTCTTAGCCGCTTCGATGCTGCCTTCGATGATGTTGTCTCCCAGCACAACACATATCTTATCGCCATCTGCAAAATACTCAGCGAGGCGCAATGCGTCTGCTATGCCCGCTTCGCCATCCTGATAGGCAAAGTTGAGCTGCTGCAGGCCGAAATCGCTGCCGTTCTTCAATAGTCTCAGGAAGTCGCCAGCGTTATTGCCGCCGGTCACGATGAGAATGTCCGTGATTTCCGCATCCACAAGAAGGGTAAGCGGATAGTAAATCATCGGCTTGTCGTACACGGGCAGCAGGTGCTTGTTGGTCACCCGGGTCAGCGGGTAGAGGCGCGACCCGGTGCCGCCAGCGAGAATAATCCCTTTCATGAGGCCTCCCGGTGCAGCATGGGTTCAGAGGAATGGAGCGACAGTGACAGCGACGGGCGATCAATCTGACTGGGCCGAGGTACCCCTTCGGTAATACTCGTGGTAGTACTTCTGAGTAGAATCTCTGCATTCGTTCAGCACGATTCCAAGCACCTTATCCGCAGGAACGGTCGAGAGTGCATTCGTCAACATCTTTTTCGGGGTCTTGCCCTGCCTTGCGATCAGCAAACAGGTGTCAGCCACCGTCATCCAGATGGTTGCGTCAGCCAGAACAAGAGGCGGAGAATCGATCAGCACCACATCGAACCCGTCAGTCACCCCTGCAAGAGCTTCCGAGAGGACCTCGGGCTTAACGTTCAGGTGGTCACCATCGATACCTGTAGGCAGGAACCATAGCGGAAGTACCGGATCGCGCCTTACGAAGGGGCGAAGAGATTCTGTTTTCCGCGACCAGTCGCGCAGCCCTGGACATGATTGCGAGTTGAACAACTCTGTGAGTGTGCCTCTCCGATGATCCGCATCGATGAGGAGCGTGCGTTGTCCAGCGTCTTTCGCCAAGGCTATACCGAGATTGGCGCAAACCAGACTCTTTCCTTCCCCGCTGACGCTGCTGGTAATCACAATGCGGTGTAAGGCGCGAGTCTTTTGCGCGATTCTCAGTTGGCTAGCTAAGAACCGGAACTTGTCGGATCCCAAGCTATCACAGGAACTCAAAGCAACCACCCGATTCTCAGGTTTGGTATCTATGGCGATGAGTCCAGCTTCAGTCGCTCCCGCCACCGACCGCGTATCCGTCGTCCTAAGCGGCGGATCCTCGCCAATTTGGGCCTCGGGCACGAGCGGGAGTTCCCACGGATTTTGCGCTGCTCGAGAGCCGCGCCGCCGCTGTGCTTCCTGCAAAGCTTCAAAAACCCGACTCATGGAAATACCTTGGTGCGTAAGTTCGCGTTCGAGCTGACTGAGGCCGTGCGGCAATGCCTGCTATCGCGCTCGTGTTCTGCGGGCCAACCGTCGACGGTGGTCACATCGCTGCTGCTCAAACCACAATCTTCGGCGCTTTCGCGGATGATGTCTGTCGTGACGGTGGTCACCTGCCGTGCAAAGCCAGAGATAAGGGCGTTTTCGCAAATCGTGTTGATCAGTCGTGGAATTCCGCCCGATAAGCGGAACACAGTGCCGCATATCGACTTTGGGAACACTGCCTCGGGAACACTCATGCCGGCTTTTTGCAGCCTCTGCCAGATATAGGAACAAGTCTGTGCCTCAGTCATCGGCAGCAGCTTCGTCTGAAATACAATCCTTTGTTTCAACTGTCGCAACTCTGAGCGATCGAGTTTTTCTTGTAGCTCTGGTTGTCCGGACAGCACGATTTGAATCAGCTTGTGCTGTGCAGTCTCCAGGTTCGTCAACAACCGAATCTCTTCGAGCACATCCCAGTCCAACAGATGAGCTTCGTCGACGATGAGAACGCTCATTGAGCCTTTGTTGTGATTAGTGATTAGCCAGCGATTGAGTTCCCAGAGCAACTCGGATTTGGACCTGCGTCCGCCTACACCGAAGTCAGCGGCCATGTAGTGCAGAAACTCGAGCGCTGTAAGCCGAGGGTTGAAAATGTAGCTAACCTGCGCCTGCTGTCGCGACAGACCTCGAAGCAAGCAGCGTAATAACAAGGTTTTGCCGGTACCCACTTCGCCAGTGATGACGATGAAGCCCTTGCGTTGCTGTAAGCCGTACCAAAGCGTTGCGAGAGCTTCTTCATGGCACGGCATGGGCCAGAAGAAAGCAGGATCAGGAGTCAGATCGAAGGGGTTCTGTGTCAGGCCATAGAACTCGGCGTACATGGTCACCCCTTCAGATAGGTAATGGCGGTTACTGCTGGGATAAGGGCCGCGATGAACGCGGCAGTAGTGAACTCTAATCTCCTCAATCGCCGAGTCGATTGCAGTTCGTCCTCGGTAGGTAGGGGCGGCACTGTTCCGAACACTGAGTGTCCCAACTCGAGGATGTCCTGCTCCTGGTGGATACGCGCGTACAGTAGTTCGAGTCCGATGACGAATGCCAGGCCGGTGGCGATGCCGGCCGCGAGGCCTCCCAACACCAAGTAGAGTCGCTTTGGGAAGTATGGCTTTCTCGGGAAGCTCGGTGGGTCGAGTACGCGAAACTGCTCGCCCTGTTGCCGCTTTTCCAAGTTTGCTGCCATTTGGGACTGCATCTTCTTAGCGAGCAGCGATTCATAGTTCGTGCGCGACTGGTTGTAGTTTCGTGTTAATGAGGCAAACTGCTGTTCTCGTACCGGCGCCATGTTCAGGCGTGTTTGGTAATCGTCGATCTGACGTTCGACCTCTTGGATCTGTTTCTTTCGATTTGCGATTTCAAGCTCGGTTGCTCGCAATTGTCCTTGCAATTGCAGAACAGGCGTTTCAGTTGACGCATCGTCCAGCTTCTCACGTTCGGGCGGGGCAGTCTTGGCCTGCTGATCCATAGCGCGCTTCAATTGTTGCGCGTTCGCGATCTGTTCCTGGAGTCGAAGTACATCGGGATGTCTGCCTGTATAACGCGCCCGAGCCTCTGCCAATTGAGACTGCAGGGATTCGATCTGTTGTTCGTTTGTGGATTTAGCCTTTCCGGTCGGATCAAGCGCGGTGCGGGGGGCCCTGTACTGCTCGATCAAAGAACTCAAATAGAGCTTCTGCTGTTCCGCGTGGTTGAGCGCCTGACTGGCTCCATCCCTGCGGGCCTGGAGACCGCTGAGGATCTGCATGTTACCTTGCGCCTGTTCAGGGAGTTCACCGAGGAAGCGCGTTCGAAAATCGCGCAGCTCTGCCTCTTGTTTCTCGAGATTCTTGCGCGCCGATTCCAATTCCGATTGCAGGAACTCGGTTGTGCCTTCAGACAGTTCCTGCTGACTACGCAAATTTTCGTTAATAAACAGCGAAGTTAGTCGACCAGCTACCTCCTGCGCAAGATGTGGATCCGAAGCAGAATAGGAGATCTTGAAGCCGGTAACTTCGTTCCGTTCCTGCGATCCTACCAACTCGATCAGGATGTCTTTCCTCATTTGTTCAACGACTCTGTCGAGGTCCTGACCAAACTTAGGATACAAATGCATGTCCTGCACGATTCGGAGTAAGCGTGTGCGGCTCAGGATCTGTTCACTCAAGCTTCGCAGGCGTGTTTGGAGATTGACCGTGACGTTTGGAGTCACGTACTGCGCCGGAACCGAGGGTTGCTCGACGAGAATGACGGTCTCGGACCGGTACTTCGGAGGTATAAGCCAGCTAGCCGTCACGGCAGCCGCCCAGAAAAGGACACCCGGCAAGATGATCCACCAGCGTCGTCTCTTGACGATGTCCCAGTACTTTTCCCAATTTCCGCTGCTGTTCTGTTCCAGTTCTTCGCTCATGATTATCGGCCCCATGGCCGCACGAACTCGTAAGAGAAGCCCATCTGAACGCGGTTACGATCTATGACCTGGTTGATAGGCTCGATCGCGTGTTGTACCTGGTGGGCATATTCATATCGCAGGTTCCAGGTGAGATCGTGTCGAAGTTGGTGCTGCAAATAAACCGCCCCCAGGTACGTCCGAAACCGGCTAATTTCGGCAAATTCGGTTTCCAGGGCGCGCGCCCTCCCTGTGCTAGCGCTAATTCCGAGATGCGTATTGCGCTTCAGGCGCGCTTGGAGTTCCAGCCTGTATCCCCTGAACCGCACCGCTCGGGTCAAACCGCCGCCATCGCTCACCGTGTCCTCAAATCCGAGCCGCGTCGTAAACCGCGAACGATGCCAAGCAATAGCAGCACCGCCCGAGGCGACCCAGTCGTTCGAGGAGAAACCGGGTGCGATCGTTTCGTTGCGCGTACTTGTATGCTGAGGACCTCCGTAGGCCATAAGTTCAAAGTGTCTACTAAGCCGAAATACGTGGAAATATTGGATAGTCTGGGCTGTGGTGGATCCGTGTTCTGCGGGGAAGTTGAAGGCCTGAAAGCGAGCCGATATGCCGATCGAAGTGCGGCGTGTTAACTGGCGCCCGTGGTAGATGCGCATGCCATAAGCATCGGATGGCACGAGGAACCGAGCGTTCGGGCTATCAAAACGAAGCCTTGAGGCACTGCCGCTTACAGCGATCATGGCGTCGGGGCTCATCTGCCACTCGAGATCTGCCCCTACCTGAGCCATCTTTCTGGTGGCAGTTGGCAGGACCCCCGAAGCGTATGTGTCACCATCAACGTGAACTTCAGTCATCGATGGCGTCGTGAATGGATTGGACAACACGCTGTAAGTATGGTGTAGCGCAATCCCTAAGTGTCGGCCCAGTGTGTGGACCATCTCTCCTTTAACTGCGTGAGTGGCAACGTTTCGAGCACCAATCTTCTGATTCAAAGCAACGCCACCCGCATATTCAACTGTCCACGAAGTTCGTGGTCTCAAGTATTCGACCGCTAAACTCGATGAAACAACGTACTGCATGTCGCCGACACGATTAGTGCTGCGGGTCAGAGCGTTGTCGTCGAACGACGACATGAGAGTCAGGCCACCAATAATCAGGTTGGCATTGTGCCGGCTGGCTGAAGAGCTAATGAGCGATGAAGATCTGCCACGTATCTCGGGCGGCACAGACACCGAGCCAGGTTGTTCACCCGCCGTTCGCCCTTGGTCAGTTTCACCGCGCGACGTGCCGCCTTTGTCACTCCCGGGAAAGCGGCCGTCGTCTTGCGCGCAAGCGATAGCGGCAGAAAACACCACGACAAGTATTTGTATATGTAAACGCACGGCTTCTATGGCACTACGATCGTGTCTCTCGACTGCAATTCGAAGTCGCCGCCGTTTCCACGAATTGCCTTTTTGTAATTGAACGGTAGGCGTTGTGAAGTGCCGCCGGCATCTCGGCGCAGCACATAGATCGATTTGACCTTGGCCCATTCACGAAATCCGCCGGCGAGCGCGATCGCATCGACCACCGTCGTTGATTTCTGAAGCGGGAAAGTTCCCGGTCTCATGACCTCGCCTAAAACGTTGAACGACCGACTTCGAACCTCACGAACCATTACAGTCACAACTGGCGACGCGATGTATTCGCGGAGCCGGTCTGCCAATTCCGTCTGCACTTGCTGGGTAGTTCTTCCACTCGCTTGAATATCCCCAACCAGCGGAAGAGAAATTTTGCCGTCGGACCGAACGCGGAGCTGAGCGTGCGAAAGTTCTGGCTCTTTCCACACGTTGATCGAGAGCACATCTTCAGCTCCGATAACAAAGTCGGTCGGCCCTGGTCCGGCGTTCGGTTCCTTTGTGTTTGGAACGTCGACGGGAGTTGTACCTGATCCACCAGTGCCAGAAGCAATTCCGGCCCCGTTGAATCGGGTGCCCGCCTGCTGTGCATGTGCAGTCGCGAACAACACTGTCGTGACCACTACAAAGAGTATCGTGCGAGTGTTGATCGTCAACATATGAGGACTCCGGAGCGCCAGTGCTTTGGCGCTAGCTGAACGGGCCAGTGGGGGAGCTCAAACGGGCTCCACATCGTAACCCTCAATCACTACTTCAAGTGACTGCTGAATCAATTCAATGGAAACAATGAGCCTGCGGTCCCCATTGCGCCCAACTAGCACGCCCTCCACACCGTCCAGCGCACCACCACGAATGCGCACCCTCTTTCCGACCGTGATGAAACCGCAAGAGGAAAACGGGACGTTGTGGCTTAGCACTGCCACGACACTGTCCATTTGCGAGTCGGGAATTGGTGCGGGGCCCTTGTTGAAGCCGACAAACTTCAGCACGCCAGCGGTCTGGAGCGTTGCTAGCCGAAGGGTCGCTGTGAGGGATGCACGAATGAAGGCGTAGCAGGGGAACAAGGGAACGTCTACTACGGCACGCCTGTCGCTCCATCGGTGGACCTCACGAATGGTAGGGACATAAGTCGTTATAGATTTCCTCTGCAGCTCCGCTCCGACTTTTCTTTCGTGTTTGGCCCGCGTCTGGACCGCGTACCACTCGGTTTCTTTGGAGACGTGATCGCTGTTTACTGGGGCTTCTGGCATGGAGGCGATGTCCTGTGTTTCTATAGCTTCGCCCTCTTAGTCCCATTAGGGCTAATTTCGCAGCGGCGGAAGACAGATGACGCGGCTGAAGTCTCTTCACCGCGAAAACGAATCACCGCGCAAATTACTTAGCAAACCAGCCGCCATTCGCAGTTGCACTGCCGAATGTCCGAAACAGTCCACGAAGGCGATGGATCACTTATCGATTTTGTGGGTAATTCAGACAGGATTCCTCAATGTGGCGATTGAAACCTCATCGCTAGTGTCGTAATCCGATCATTGGTCGACAGCGCCTTTGGCGACAAAAGTTCCCATGAAACGGAACTATCTGTCCTTTGCCCGTCTTGGGAAGGGAAGACTGTTTTCGATTGAACGTCGGCGGCGAGTACCTCAGAGGAGGACAGAAAAACTCCAGACCAAGTTCTTGATTCAACTGCCCACGCCGCATGTGGCGAGACGTTAAACCTTTTCACTACTGTGCTTCGCGCGCATACCTGTGTCCGCGACCAGCACAGACGTGTCCACCAGTTTGCGCCAGACATAATGTCAGCCCAAGACGGCTTGGAGATGCAATTGCAAGTCGGCCAGTGTTGTCCGATGCCTAGCGTCTAGCAATGCACGTGGATTCTGCGAACTAGGCTTTCCTGGGCAGGCCTCCAAGCTCTTTACCGGTCGTATGGCCCTGCTCAATTGACGTCGGGTGGATCTCGCGCGACGTCATTCGCGTTGCACAAGTTCGAACTCTTCGTCGCAGGAGCCCGTCTTGCCGACGTGAGGCGAGTCGGATGACAGATTGGCGACAGGCAGGCAAGATGCAGTTGCTACAGCGAACTCGTCCCGCGATTCCGGTGTCGAAAACTCTGATCGCACAGGAGGAGGAAAAGGCGGTCGTTGAAGTGCTCAGGAGCGGCTGGCTGGCCCAAGGACCCCGTGTCGCCGAGTTCGAGCGCGCCTTCGCAGAGTACGTTGGGGCTGCGCACGCCATCGCCGTGTCGTCCTGCACCGCCGCCGTCCACCTAACACTGCTCGCGCTGGGTGTAATGCGAGGTGACGAGGTACTCTGCCCGAGTCTCTCACTTTGCCCAACGGCGGATGCGGTTCGACACGCTGGCGCTTCACTGGTTTTTGTCGACGTTTCGCGTGACACCTGCACGCTGGACGCCCGCCTGTTGGAAGAGAGCATCACGCCGCGGGCACGGGCTGTTGTAGTCGCACACCAGGTCGGAATGGCCGCGCCTCTTTCGGAGATGGGCGAAGTTGCGGCACGGCACGGCCTTTACCTGATTGAAGACGCTGGGTGTGCAATTGGTAGCATGTATGATGGGAGCCGCATTGGAGCGCCTCATTCGAACGCGGCATGTTTCAGTTTTTACCAAGACCAACTACTGACGACTGGCGAAGGTGGAATGATCACCACGTCCGACACCGAACTTGCAGGACGAATTCGCAGGTTGCGACACTTCGCCATCGATATCGCCGGTTCACGCGAACTTGGCACCGTGTTCAGTTCGCTGGACGGTGATGAACTCGGATTCAACACATGCATGACGGATCTGCAAGCCGCGATCGGGATTGCCCAACTCTCGCGTCTTGATCACTTGATTGCCCGCCGGCGTGAACTCGCAGACCGTTATACAAGGAATCTCCGGTGTGTTCCATGGCTGGCGCCTTTACTGGAACCGAATCACTGCCGAAGCAATTACCAGTCCTACATCGTGCGCCTATCTGCATCGGCTCCCGTGACACGTAACACATTCATCAGGTTGATGCGCCATAGGAGAATTTCTGTGCGTCGGGGGATGACGGCAGTTCATCGTGAAACGCCGTTTCGACATCGTTACTGGGACGATCGACTGCCCGAAACGAATGCGGCAGCAGAGCGTACTATGATTCTTCCTCTCTACCACGATATGACTGAAGAGGAACACGACTATATCGTGGAATCGATCATTGACATCGCAAAACATGCTGAGGTGGAAGAAAGTGCGTCGTGACGTTCAAGTTTTGGATCTGATCTGAACAAGTTGCAAGGCCCACGCGGATAAAAAATATGAGAAGGCCTCTGCATCTGCGTACAGCCCCGCTGAGCACAAACAGCAGCAAAACTGTATCGCGTGTGGAATATTCAGGCCTTGCCGAGGCTACCTTGTGGAACGTGCATTCCCAGCGAGCGGGAAAGTAGCGATGAATCTGAAATTGTTTTCATCCCGCATCCTCCCGTATCAGACATAAAAGCTTGCCCCGCGACGAAGGTTGTGGTCTAGAATGTCAAACAATTCTGGCCCACCACTCACAAACAGGAGTGGTTGCGCAAACATTCGCTGACCTTCCTACATCGAGGTTCCACGGGGGCATTCATCGATGGTGTCGCACGCTCAAGGTGGTGATCGGATAGGTGGTCGCTTTCTGCGCGACGATACCAGGATAAGCGGAAACGAAGACGGATTTCATAATCGCTTTCTCGGTGAGTTGCCAGTTGCCACGCAGGACGATCTCCAGCGCTGGTGCAAGAATCTCTCCACTGCGGCGCACGATCTCAAAACCCCACTGGCGGTCCTCGGTGGCTACATCGACCTACTGCTCGGCGAGAAGCTCGGGAAGTTGAACCGTCGTCAGCGTGAAATGCTGCACGAGATGAAGCGGAACGAAGCCCGCCTTCAGCGGTTTATAAAGGATTTCATTACTTTCAGCGCAGCGCAGACAACACCGTTACAGCTCACCTTGAGTATCGGTGATATTGCTGACTGCATTAAAGACATAACTGAGGTCTGGCGAGGTCGATTTCAGGAAAGGGAAGTAGCCCTACTAGTTGCCACGGACGCAGCGGTGCGGCCGTTTGCTTTTGACTACTACAAAGTCCAGCACATCACATCGAATCTGCTGGACAATGCGCTCAAATTCTCCCCGCGTGGGTCTACGGTGTTGGTTCGCACAGGGTTGCACTGCTGGGAGCGCCGGTCTTGCGTATCGAGCCAGTCACGAAGCGGAGAGCGCAGACAGAATCGTCCGGCCAACCCTAACTCGGTGCGCGTCACTGTGATCGATAACGGACCCGGCATCGCTCCCGAGTTCCACAGTGACATTTTTCGAGACTTCTTTCGCTTGGCAGTTGAGGATGAGCCTCATGGAACCGGGTTGGGACTGGCGATCGCGAGGCGCTTGGTCCACCTTCACGGAGGCGTGATTTGGGTAGAGAGCGAACCCGGGGCGGGTAGCAGGTTTTCCTTCCTTCTACCTATAGGGAGCGGAGTAGGTGCTGAAGTGGGAGGTACGCGATGACCACACTGCAGTCTGTGGTTCCAACAACGTCGACGATCCTGATCGTAGATGATGAACCGAGCATGCTCCGATACTTGCGGACGCTCCTCGAGGTCGAATCCTACCGTATTGAGACCGTTCCGAACGCTAAGGAGGCACTAGATCGGCTTCACCACCAGCCGCTTCCTGATCTCGTGTTACTGGATCTACTCATGCCGGGAATGGATGGCCTAGCGATGTTGCAACGGGCGCGTGACATGCATCCTGACCTGAAGGTCATAATGCTGTCGTGTGTGGGGGATAGCCGCAAGATCGCTCAGGCTGTGCGTTGTGGCGCCATTGATTATCTTTGCAAGCCATTCGAAAAGGAAGAACTGCTGAACATCGTGCGCGAGTTGCTCGCTGTTGAAACTCCTTGCTCCGCGCCGCTTGACGAGCCGCCGGAGATCGTCGAACTCGACGACAACATTTCGTTCATCTGCGGAAGTCCGGCCATGCGGCGCGTCCGAGAGCAGTGCTCCCTTGTGGCAACCTTCGATATGCCCGTACTGCTGGTCGGGGAGAGCGGTAGCGGGAAAGAAGTCCTTTCGCTGCTCATTCACCGCATGTCCCCGCGCGCAAACCAGACATTTCTGAAAGTGAACTGCGCGGCTGTTCCGAATGAACTGTTGGAAAGCGAACTCTTCGGATACGAACCTGGGGCATTCACGGGGGCTGTTAAGGCTAAACCCGGCAAATTTGAACTGTGCGAAGGAGGCACGATCCTTCTTGACGAGATCGGCGAGATGCCCCCCGCTCTACAAGCAAAACTTCTTCATGTTCTGCAGGATCATCAATTCTCGCGCTTGGGCAGTTCGAAGACGGTAAAGGCGGATGTGCGAATCCTTGCCGCCACCAACATCAATATTCAAGAAGCGCTGGCGACGAAACGGCTTCGCGAAGATCTATATTATCGGCTGAACGGCTTCACTCTGAACGTTCCGCCGCTTCGAGAACGTAAGAAAGAAATACCTCTACTTCTTAAGCATTTCATGAATCGCATGGCGGAGAGATATGGAAGGCAGCCGGTTCCGTTCAACCAGCGCTTGATGCGTGCGTGCGTTGAGTACTCCTGGCCCGGGAACTTGCGACAGCTTGAGAACTTCGTCAAACGATATCTCGTGCTTGCAGATGAAACCGCAGCGCTGTTGGAATTGCGATCCGATCGGTCAACCAATGGCCTTCGCGCGGAGCATCCCATGCCGGACCAGATCGGACTGAAATCCCTTGCGCGATCGGTCAAGAATGAGGCTGAAGCAGAGGCAATCGCGAGGGTCCTGGAGCAGACCAATTGGCACCGGCAGAAAGCCGCTGCGCTCCTCAGAATCAGCTACAAAGCACTGCTCTACAAAATTCGACAGTACGGGTTGAAGCCGCCCGACGAGAAATGCGGAACAGCACATGCGAGCTAGTCATCTTGACCTGCAGTTGCACGCCATGGCCGAAGCGGCCACTTCGCTTTCGCCTGTGCGGGCTCGCGCCACTTTCATTTAAGATTCATAACCAAAAGTTTTCGCTCGGTCATTTCCTCAATGGCGAACCGCAATCCCTCGCGACCGGTGCCGGAATCTTTCACTCCGCCGTAGGGCATGTTGTCTACGCGCCAGCTTGGTATGTCCCCTGCTATCATGGCGCCTACCTGCAACTCCTCGAACGCAGCGAAGATCAGGCGCGCATCTCGCGTGAACAAGCCCGCCTGCAGTCCGTAAGGAGAATCGTTGATGTTCCGAATCGCTTCAGCGAAATCGTCATACGGTTCCACGGTAACGACGGGTGCAAATATCTCTTCGCAGTTGACGCGCATCTTCGGTGTCGTGCCGGTGATGACGGTAGGTTCAAGTAAGCTGTTTTTGCGATTGCCGCCGCACAACAGTGTTGCGCCGTGTTCGATCGCCTCCTTAACCCACGTGTGCGCGCGAATAGCGTCGGATTCACGAATGAGAGGCCCGACATCCACCGTCGCGTCCATAGGATCACCGATCTTCAGCGCCTTCGCGCCAGCTACAAGATTGTCTGTGAACGAAGCGAAAACGTCCCGATGCACCAGTATGCGCTGCACCGATATACAACTTTGTCCGGCATATCCGAAAGCGCCGGCCACGCATCGACTGGCTGCGTCAGTGATATCGGCGTCGTCGTGAATGATGCAGCCGGCATTACCTCCGAGTTCTAGCGCGACCCGCTTTTTACCTGCTTGAGACTTAAGACTCCAACCAACCGCCGAGCTGCCGGTAAAACTCAAAAGCTTGAACCGCTCGTCCCTGGCGAGCGACGCGGCATCTTCGTTGGTCAGGTAAACCACATTCAGGGCGCCTTTAGGAAGTCCCGCTTCTTGCACGATTTGCGCCAGAAGCATGGAGCAGAGTGGAGTTTGTGGCGCCGGTTTGAGCACCATGCTGCAGCCGGCGGCAATCGCCGGCGCAACCTTGTGTGCAACCAGGTTGAGCGGAAAATTGAACGGAGTGATAGCTGATATTGGTCCGAGAGGGAAGCGCTTAACAAGCCCCCAACCGCCGTCCGTTGAGGGCGTCACGTCCAGCGGCAAGTACTCGCCATAAGTGCGCGTTGCCTCTTCCGACGCTACGGAAAACGTCAAGATAGCCCGCTCCACCTCAACGCGTGCGGCCTTGAGAGGTTTGGCGGCTTCGAGTGCCATAAGCCGTGCAAAGTCATCTTTGTGGCGGGCGATGCCTTCGGCGACGGTTCGCAGAATTCGCTGGCGCTCGTAAGAAGGCATCTTGCGAGTGGTTTCGAAAGCCCGCACGGCGGCCTGCGTCGCGCGCTCGAGTCGCTCCGCCGACACGCGCGTTGTGGTCCCCACCAGTGAATTATCGAATGGCGAGTGAATCTCAACGGGGTCACCCTGCGAGAGCCATTCGCCATCGACAAGGCAAGGGAGGTTACGAACTGGACTCGCGGTCAGAGTTGTCATATCTCCTCGCTTAGGTTAGTACCCTGGTTTGGCTGTTCGGCGATATTGCAGCTTGCCATCGCCGCACCATGTGGGCGTGTGCGAATAAGCCAGCTGTTGGGCCCCGGGCAATAACATCTTGGATGCGGCGGACTGGAGTCGGTCATATGCCGCAGGCTGCTAGTGACGGCGTCGGACAACAGGAGGTATCTGGTAGCTGGGTCAATGGCGCGGCGTGGACTGCAAAGTGGCGACCCCGGAGGGACTTGAACCCCCAACCCTCAGATCCGAAGTCTGATGCTCTATCCAATTGAGCTACGGGGTCGCACAACATGATGTTACGTCGAAACGCAGGATCTGTCAGCGGCAAGATTGCGAGTACAGGACGTCAGTGCCGGGTTCAGGCGACATCGTTCTTTTTCGGACCTCTCCAGGCTTGAAGTTCCTCAATGCCTGTATTTTCTTCTTGGCCGGCATCGAGACCCGGCTCGGCGATGTCAAGCTCCGATAGCAGCCGGTGCAGGGAAGAGCGGGCAATTTTCAGAGAGCGTGCCGCCTGGAGTTTGTTGTTGCCGAATTCGATCAGGGTACGCTGAATCAACCGGCGCTTGAACTTTCGGACTTCTTCTTCGAAGGTGATTCCGCCGCAGTCCTGTCCCCAAGCCCAAAAACAATCGGGCAAGTGCTCAATGTGAATCTCACGGGAGTCGCTGAGCACAACAGCGCGCTCGACTACGTTCTGCAGTTCGCGAATATTGCCAGGCCAGTCGTACTCCTGCAATGCAGCCAGCGCGGCAGGGGCAATTCGTCGGGCAGGGCGGTGATGGCGTTCTGCTGAGGCCTGCAGAAAGCTGTGCGCCAGCAAGACGATGTCGTCGCGGCGGTCGCGCAATGGGGGTAACGGAATCTCTATAGTATTCAGTCGGTAGTACAGGTCGAGCCGAAACTTTCCGGCTTTGACGAGTTCCGGTAAATCTGCGTTCGTCGCGCAAATTACGCGCGCGAGCATTTGCCGCGGATGGTTGCTTCCAAGACGTTCGAAGGTGCGCTCTTGGAGAACTCTGAGCAGCTTTACCTGCAGATTGGGTGTAAGTTCGCCGATCTCGTCCAGGAAGATGGTTCCGCGCTCGGCGGCTTCGAACCGTCCGCGGCGAGCGGCAACAGCACCTGTGAACGCACCCTTTTCGTGCCCGAACAGTTCCGCTTCGATCAGCGTTTCGGGAAGAGAGGAGCAAGCAACGGCCACAAACGGTTGGCGGGCACGCGGGCCTTGCTGGTGAATCGCGTGAGCCAGCAGTTCTTTTCCTGTGCCAGTTTCCCCGGTGATCAGAATGCTCGAATCGCTATCAGATACCCGGGACGCCAGTCGGCAGATCGCGATCATCTTAGGATCGCAGGTGATAACTGACGAAAATACTGCTTTTTGGGCAGATGCACGTAGGCGCGCGGCCTCGCGATTCAGGTCGTGGAACTGGGAGGCGCGACGCAATACAATGCGCAGTTCGTCCAGGCTGCCCGTTTCAACGAAATAGTCGTATGCGCCGGCAGAAACAACATCGCGCATTACTTCGCGATCGGGCGCCCTGAGAAAGGCCACAACAGGAATTTCGGCTGGATTAAGAGCTGCCCGCTGCAGCGCAGCGAGAGTGGCAGAAAACTCGGGGGCATCGGGAGCAGGCAGGCCGACGACCATAACGTCGCAATCGTGCGACGCGCCGAGTTCGTCCGCTGACGCCTGAATGAAGGAAAAGTCCTCGCCGAGTTTGTTGGCCAGGATGGAGAAGAACCAATCCCGCTGATCCGCGTATCTGCAGACCACGTTTAATCCATCCTGAGGGTTTTCCCCTGAGCTCACGTTCGAGCCTCCTCCGAGCACAGCTAACGCAGCTTTCATTTAGCCGGGTCTGGGGGATAGGGGATGTTATGACGTCCCGGCCGTGTATTTACAAAGCGGCAACAGTCTCGCCGATAAGTGCAGATTGCGCAACACATTTTCCGGTTCTATATCGGGAACAGGGGGTTACTTCCGAGTAGCGAAACGCCTTACGAAGGGCATAGATATTGGGCCCGAACCATGATCGTGCTTTACTACACACAAAAAATGGCTATTCTATGTTGCGGCTCTTGTCTGGCCTTCACGCATTCCGCAGGAACTTGCATCTAATCGGAAGAAATCAGCAGTTCTGGATTTCCTCTTCAGGAGGTTCTATGAGTACCGCGGCGATGCCGACGCCCTCCCACGTGCACGACCTTGGAGTTCGGCGGTCGGTCCTGGAGGACCTCGCGCTCAAAATTCTCTACTTGCAGGGCGAACTTTCGCTTAGCCAATTGGCTGAGCAGATGCACGTGACTCTCAATATCGCGGATGAACTATTCCAGCGATTGAGGAAGGAGCAGGTCGTTGAGGTCACGGGTATGACCGGAGCTGTGCATCGAATTAACACTACCTCCGGCGGGAAGAATCGCGCGTTGGAACTGCTGGCGGTCAATGGGTATGCGGGGCCCGCACCGGTGTCGTTCACAGACTACGTTGCGAGGGTGCGTGCTCAGAGCATTCGAAAACTTCAGGTGAAACCTGCCGACGTTCAGGCCGCTTTTCAGCATCTCGTTCTAGAGCCGCACATGCTATTGCGGCTGGGCACAGCGCTCACGTCAGGGCGGGCCATCTTTCTCTATGGTTCAACAGGAACCGGCAAAACGACCATAGCCGAAACACTTACACGTTTGCTGTTTCGCGAAAGCGTCTGGATCCCTCACGCCGTGGAACTCGATGGGCAGATCATCACGGTCTACGATCCGCTCGTACATCGAGTGAGCGATCAGCCCGCGCATCACGGTCATGACCAGCGTTGGGTATTTTGCCGGCGGCCGCGCGTGCTCGTTGGTGGCGAGTTGACGGTGGAAATGCTTGATCTGCAGTTCAATCCAACTGCCCGGTTCTATACCGCTCCGGTCCAGTTGAAAGCCAATAACGGTCTGCTGATCATCGATGATTTCGGACGTCAACGCATCAGCCCTTCTGAGTTGTTGAACAGGTGGGTCGTGCCCCTTGACCGGCATATCGATTTCCTGACACTTGCGGGTGGCAAGAAAATGGAGATCCCGTTCGACCTGTTCGTCGTATTCGCGACCAACCTCGATCCCGGGAAATTAGTTGACGAAGCGTTTCTCCGTCGCATCCAGACTAAGATCAAGGTGACTTTTGTCCCTCCCGAGCAGTTCCACAAGATTTTCGAGAATGTCTGCAAAGAATACCGGCTGGAGTACAGCAAAGAGGTCGTGGACCACGCGATATCCATTATTCAAAACGAGATGAAGCAGCCTCTTCGCGCGTGTTATCCGCGAGATGTCGTCCAGCAGATCGTATGGGCTTCGAAGTATGTGTCTCGGGAGCCGGTTCTGAGCTACGAATCAATAGAGTGGGCGTGTCGCAACTATTTCCTCGAACCTGCAGCCGAAGATTCACTCGATACGTAAGATCGAACGCTGAGAACGAAAAGCCGTCCCATGCGGGGCGGCTTTTTTGCTTGTGCTCTCGATTGAAGTCTAGCCCTTCGAGTTCCCGGCGGCCATCGACTTGTTATGTTCCGCTTCCAACTTGGCGAGGTTTGGTTCGAAGCACCGACGGCAACGGGCTTCGTACATGCCGGCAGCGCCGACCACAACCAATTCGTCGCTGGCGACCAGGCGTTGCGTGTGCTTCGCCGGATTGCCGCAGCGCATGCATATGGCGAGGTCCTTAGTTATCTCGTCCGCAACGGCGAGCAGTTCCGGGATCGGGTGAAACGGACGTCCGAGGTAGTCAGTATCAAGGCCGGCGATGATGATTCGCTTGCCCATATCAGCGAGGCGAATGACCAGCTCTACCAGTTCCATGCCCAGGAACTGAGCTTCATCAATGCCAATCACTTCCGTGCGCCAATCCAGCCTTTTCTCAATATCAGCGGCATCTCGCACGCATTCGGAGCGAATCTTCAACTCGCTGTGAGAAACGATATGGTCTTCCGAATAGCGCTGATCGATGCCGGGCTTGAATATCTGAACCCGTTGGCGTGCGATTTCGGCTCGACGAAGGCGGCGAATCAGTTCTTCGCTCTTGCCGCTAAACATGGGACCACAGATCACTTCAATCCAGCCCAGAGTACCTTTAGAAAAATTCATATCAGCCTGTGGAATGCAGTTTTAAATTCCTGGAACTTCAGTTACCACCAGTTTAGTCGCAGCCTGCTCATCGTGTGCCCATACAGGATGCGCGATGTTCGTTTATGGCTGCTGGTGCTGTGTGATGTTGGCGAATGAATGTCTTCAACTCGTCGAAGTTGGAGAAGATCTCTGTTGCGCAGCCGAGAATCCATCCGCTGATCTGCTCGCGGGGCATGCCACACACCAAGTAAACGGGTATGCCACGCCTGTGCGCGACCGTGATTTCCGCCGCTGTGCCTGCACCACGCTGGGCAGCTTCGTCCCACAGCGCGATCACGCAGTCCGAGTATTTCTCGACCCAGTCCAGATCCCACGCGATAATCTTCCGGATTACGCCACGAAAGCGCTCTTCCGCAGTCGTCTTCCAAGACCGAAAATCGCGAACCTCTTCTTCAGTCAGGTTTTTCTGTTCGTCGGCAGCCGGGTCGTAAACGTGGTGACCGAGCGTAAGGATAGACGGGGTAAGGGCCTGCCTCCAACTCTTGCCTTGATCGGAAGCGTACTCGATAGAACCTGAAAGATAGAAGAGCATGGGCTGAGTGATTTTCCTTCCAGGCTTCGGAGTAGGTCAATCGAGAAAATGCAAAAGCAAGACAGGTTCGACAACGAGCAGGAAAAAGGCAAATCGACGATGTCGCGGGATTCCGCCCACACAAAAGAAAAGGCCCGGTTTTTATACCGGGGCCTCTTCGACGCATTCCGAAATACTTAGACGAAGTTGCGCGCCAGGGTTGGCGCTTGGTGCTATCTGTACCAGCGCCTAATAGCGCCTACTGCAAAGGAGCCGAGGCCCAGAAGTGCCAGCAGTGGCAGCGGGCTGGCCGTTTGCGGGAGAGCGCCGCTAGCCGTGTCTGCGGCGCCGGTTGTCTGATCCTGTCCAGCGGCAGTGCCGCCAGCACTTTGGTCGCTGGTCGTACCAGTCGCGCCCTGGTCGCCAGTGGTGCCCGTCGTACCCGTTGCGCTCTGGTCGCCAGTAGTGCCAGCGGTGCCCGTAGTACCAGTAGTACCGGACTGGCCGCTCATGTCAGACGTGCCTGCAGCAGCGCCCGTCGAACTCGGATCAGCCCCGGTGGTACCCGTAGTAGATCCAGTGGTGCCTGCAGTTGATCCGGTCGTGCCGGTCGTGCCGGTGGC
>DASPIK010000104.1:0-109123 GCA_035629075.1 Terriglobales bacterium
AGGGCGCGAAACGTGGTTGCGTGTCCGTTGCCCCAAGACGACGTAATTGACAGCCCGAAGATAACGATTTTCACTCGAGTATCCTCACGCCGGCACTTTCACCGTATCACTTGCGTGCGTTCTGCTTCCGGGACCGGTTACTGCATGTAGGATCTCGTGCACCTGGCGAGCACGCAGTGCATAGGTATGCCCACGCAGCACCTTTGAACGCATGGCCTCACCAATGACTTCAGCCCGCTCTCGGCCTACCTCACGAAGGTAGCGGACCACGTCCTCGGCCGACCGTGCCACTAGTATCTCTTCGTGTGGATCAAAGAACACTTCGATCCCAGCCCACGCATCTGTGATCAGGCAGGCCCCTGCACCGGCAGCCTCAAACACCCGAGTTGGCGGAGAGAAACCCACGTCGGCCATCGATTCGCGATTGATGTTAAGCACCATTCGCGCCGAACAATTGACCCGGTTGTGATCGCCGGTTCCGACATGACCGATCCATCTCACGTTTCCAGGCAGCAGCTTCCCCGCCCACCCTTCACCACCGAGAATGAAGCGCATTTCTGGCGCCAGTTCAGCCGCGCGCAGAAAGAACTCTTCAACCCGGCGTTCACGATCGGGCAGACGATTGCCAATGAATGCGAGATCGCATACCAGTGCGGGATCAGCTGCCACACGATAATGCGTGTCAGGATCAAGGGCGTTGTAGATCGGGTGGCAATTCGCAGCTCCGAGTCTCAGGTAATGACTTACGACTGGTGGGCCTCCGCCGTAGGTGAAGATTAAGTCGTATTGCGGAATGAGTTTGCGAAATGGGTCCGATTGATCTCGCTCAACTCGCGACAATGTCGCCGGAGCATCTACATCCCAGAAGACAACGAGGGTTCGTGACGAAGCGCACTGGATGACCCGAGCCTCGAGCACCCCGTCATCAGCGCCTACCCCGCTATGTTTAATCACCAGGTCTGCGTCCGCCGCGCGCATCACAAGCTGCTCGATATCGCGCGGTGTTTGATAAACGATCACCTCGGCGTAATCAACGTCGTAAGCATCCCTGTTCTGCTGGCGGCCATAGATGTCCGGTTCGGCGAACGTGACCTCATGCTCGAGCAGCGCAAGCCCTCGGTAGATACCGCGATAATAAGTAGCAGCCCCGTTCCAATAGGAAGAGGTAATGCTCGACCCGAAAACGAAGATTCTCACCTGTTCAGTTCCTCGCAGATTTCGACCAACTGCTCAGCCCGGTGCTCGCATGTGTGTCGCGCCAACACCGTCGCTCGGCCGTTCTCACCCATTTGTCTCCGGGCGGCTCCGTCATCGAGCAGGCGCGCAAGTTCTGAGACCATGCTTGCGCCATCAGGAACAACGACGTAGTCCCGACCGGGACAAAACAGGCCCTCAACGTCCGTCCATGGCGAACATACGAGCGGAATCCCACAGGCCAGCGCTTCGAAGACGCGAATCGTCGGCACGCCGCTCAGGCCATTGGCGTACTGCCGGCGCGGCACATGAAGACTAATTTTGCTTTGTGCGTACACTTCAGGAGAGTTCAAATTCGGCAGGTAGCCCCGGTACTCGATTCCAACGGCGGACAACTGGTCAAGGCCGTACTTCGGATATCGAACTCCATGCACAACGAACTTTCTCCCGCTCAAGGCCTCCGCGGGGCCGATCAGGAACTCCTGCAGTTCCCGGCTACGCTCCTCATCTCCCCAATTGCCGACCCAGACTACGTCATTCTGTTTCTCTCGCTCGAGGGGTTTGAAGTTCGCGATATCAGCCGCTTCGTGAAAAGTCCAAGCCCGAGGAATACCAAAACCGTCGAGATAAATGCGCTTTATGCTGTCTCCGAAGGCGAGAACGCCATCGAAGTCATGCAGACGAAAGCGGAGTATTTCGCCGGCATTGGTGTACGCGCGGTGATGTGTATCGTGAAACAGAGCACGGAACTTCAGTTCCTTCTTGAGGCTCAGGACCGAGTTCACAACCAATGGCTCATTCCATTCGTGAATGATGACGACGTCGGCGCCGCTCAGTTCGCGGCGGAAGAAAGTCAGCATGTTCGCGTCGTCGTTGTAAAAACGAACATCTAGTTCCGGGAACTTGCTACGAAATCCGTCAATCGCGTCGGCTGCCCTTTCGCCCTCGAGGTGGACTAGGTTCTTGAGCGACCATGAACCGAGTTGTTCGTAGCACCTTACATCGTGACCTGATCGCACGAGCGCTCGAGCAAGGCCGCGCAAAAAGTGAGCGTTCCCGTGGTTCCAGTCGGAAACCCAGGAATGAGCGAAGAATCGAACTGAAAGCTTGCTCATGCGGCGGCAGCCTCCGCTGCTACGACGGTCTCATACAGAGAAATGTACGATTCCACCATGCGCTCGCCCGTATAGCGTTCGCGCGCGAGTGTGTAAGCCCGGTTCGCAAACTCAACCCGCAGCGTTTCGTCTTTGCACAGGCGCTCAATCTTCTCCTGCAAACTGACTGGTTGATTCAGGTCGAAGTAGCACGCCGCGTCACCCCATATCTCATGAAAACTCGGGATGTTGTTGGCGACGATGGCACATCGCGACAGGGCCGCCTCCAGGGGAGCAAGGCCGAAAGGCTCGTACCGCGATGTTGCCGCATATATGGACGCTCGTGCATAGAGATGCCGTAATTGCGACTCGCTTTGCATCCCCTTAAATCGCACCTTCCTACCACCCCTAGCCTGTTTGCTGGTGCGATGCACTGAGTCGGGATGCTCTTGCGAGCCAGCAATGCAGACCGGAACCGGCGGATCGATGTTAGTCAAGAGATTGACTTGCTTGCCGCCGTCCCACAATCTGCCGACCGCGACAACGTAACCTTCCTTGGTGATGTGCGGATTGAACAGGTGCGGATTTCTTCCGTTGTAAATCACAGAAGCCTGAGCAGGTTTGGTGTAGTGAGTGGTAAGCGCATCCAGCATCCACTTCGAAGGTGCGACCACAGCGTTGGCAGACACTATTCCCTGCCGCACCGTTTCGCGGTACCAGTTCGTCCAGCGACTTTCTCGAGGTTCCTCGCCGTGAACAGCCACCCACCAACTCACGACGTCGCTGTGGGCGACCACGATACGAGGAACGTCGATTCTCAAGGCTCCGTAGCAGTACTGGTTGAGGTGCAAAATGTCAGGCTTCACCTCACGAACTATCGAATCCAGATACTCCGATGAGATCTCAATGTCCTGTTCAGCATCCTGCATCCACTCAAGTGGAAAGCCGGTTGCGCGGAAGTCCAGGCCGGAAAGTCCATCCATCCACGAGGTCTGCTGAGCGGTAGGGATTGCGCCAAATGATACGAGCGTTACACGCACGTCGCGGCGCACTAGACCCGTAACAAGTTCGCGAACATAGGTCCAGACACCACCAATCGTGTCGGCGGTGACTAACACGTGCATTCCAGATCCTCAATGGCAGCTGGCTGCTGCTCCTGAATGTCGCTGTACCCCTTCCCTCCAAAAGCGGAGGTGTAATAGTGATGGGCGCGTTCCCACGCCTGGTCGTCCGGAGAACCGAACATATGTGCGTAAAGGGGAGTCCCAGGGAACGGGAACATTGGCACCGGTTCGCTAACCCACACGCCATTAGCTTTAAGCTTCTCCTGCCAGCGGCGGATCTCGTCCTTGTCGTCTTTCTCTGTCAGGATCAGGTTAGCCTGCACCCACGGAATGCGTTGACGCGCATAGATCAGCAATTCAGATAGCCGCTCGGTCGAGAGGCGGCAATTCTTGTTAAGATCGTCGCGGCCTTCGTCCGTGATCGACTCGATACCGCACTCGATTGAGATCGTCCGAGCGCGCCCGAGCAGGTCAAGTGAGTCTTCGTCCCAAAGGTCGATCCGGCTCTGGAACCCTATGCTTACGTTTCGTTCGGCAATGCCTTCAAGCAGGCGGCGTACGTTCTTGCCAACACCGAAGATCTCGTCGATGAAATATACGTAATCGACCCCTCGGACAATCAGGGTGTCGATCTCTGCGAGCAACGCTTCGACACTTCGCTCCCGGAATTTGTTGCGGAACAGTGTCTTGTTACAGAAACTGCAGGCCCAGGGACAGCCGCGAGCAAACTCTAGTTCTGCTCCGTGCCCCTCACCCCAGAAGACGTGGTGCCTGTGCTTGTGTCTTTCCACGTTGTAGTTCTTGAAGTCGAGTGCGCTCAGCGTCCGCATGTCGGTCACACCCAAACTAGGCGTAACGTGAACTCCACTGTCATCGCGCCAGCAGCAGCCTTCTATTTGTGACCAAGACTTCGACGCGAGTTCAGCGAGAGTTATATCCGGCTCTCCCCGCATCGCTACGTCGATGTCGAGTTTGCGAATCACTGCGGCTGGTGTTGCTGACGAATGTGGGCCGATGGCGATCCTGACAGCTTTGCACTTCAGTTCAGAAAACCACTGCCGCGGCACGCGCAGCTCCGGTGGGGGACACCGCCAAAACAGGTAGGACGGCGCGGTCGGGATTACTAGAAAATCCGGGCCGAATGACAATAGCCGTGAGTTCACTTCCTCGATCGTAAAATCGTCGTTTTGTGCGTCGATCAACAGCGGTTCGTGGCCGGCATCGCGAATCTTTTCGAATGCGAACAGCAATTCGAGTGGGTAGTGCGGCTCGTGGCAGCCGAAATACGTGGATCCCTTGAAGTTCCAGTTCGGATTTACGAGCGCGTATTTCATGCTGCAGTCCCCGGCACATGCTCGAGCTGCGATGACGCAAAATGAGGTATGGTGACCGGCGCTATCACTTCACGGTTCTTCTTCCACCACGCCCATATCTCCTGTAGGGTCTGGGAGACGCTGTATTGCGGCTCCCATCCAGTATCTCGTCGCAGCTTGCTGAAATCGGTCACATAGATGAGCTGATCTCCCGGCCTACGGTGATCCATTTCGTGGCGCGGCTTGTGTCCGGTGAGCCGCTCGATCTCTTCGATCAACTCGAGCAACGACACTGTGTTGCTCGGGCCGCCCCCGACGTTGTAAATCTGACCTTCGGTGATCGGCTGCGCAGCCCTAACAGCCTCAAAAACGCGCAGCAGGTCATGGACACAGAGGACGTCGCGGACCTGCCTTCCATCGCCGTATACGATCAGCGGCTCGTTTCGAAGTGCGCTGTAAAGGAAATGCGCCACCCACCCCTGATCTTCGTTCCCGAACTGTCGCGGCCCGGCAATGCAGGACATTCGCAACACGACCGTGGGCATATCAAACATTCGCGCGTAGTCCCGAACATACTGATCGGCAGCTCCTTTCGAGCAGCCGTACGGGGAGTGAAAGTCGAGAGGCTGTGACTCCGATACGCCAACACAATCGACGTAGCGATATCGCTTGCTCGTGACTGCCAGGTTGCGCAGGTTCATGTCCCCGTACACTTTGTTCGTCGACGTGAACAGGATGAACGGTCTGCGTCCGCTCTTGCGTGCAGCTTCCAGGATGTTGAATGTGCCACCGACGTTGACTTCGAAGTCCAGCCGCGGGTCAGAAAGAGAGGTGGTGACAGCCACTTGTGCGGCAAAGTTGTAGATCTCGGTCGCGTGACGCACCACTCGTTCAACCATTGCGGCATCCCGGACGTCTCCAACCGTGATCTGCAATCGGCCCGAATTTCCAGCCGCCTTTTGCAAGGATGCCAGGTTGTGGCGCACTCCGCGGCGGGAGAGATTGTCGAAGATGTGAACCTTCGCGTCCGTTGTGTCCAACAGGCGGTAAGCCCAATTCGAGCCGATGAACCCGGCACCCCCGAAAATAAGCACGGAACGGAATCGGTCAGACTTCTTCATCGTTGTTCTTTCACTTCCCCAGGGGTGTAATTCAAGCTGTTAACCCATAAACATTCAGTTGCTGTACCGCCTCAGCCGCCCGATCCTGAGCACTTTGGGACCGCAGCCAACTAACGAGTTCACGAATGCCGTCGGTGAATTCAACCTGCGGTTTGTATCCGAGGACTCGGGATGCAGCAGAAATGTCCGCGAAGCAGTGCCGAATGTCGCCCGCGCGATATTTGCCTGTAATCTCTGGCTCTATGTCGGATCCGAGAGCCGAGGCCAGCACGGATGCAATCTCGCGAATCGAGATTGGCCGGCCCGACCCCACGTTCAACGCCATTCCATTCGCCTGTTCGCTTTCCAGTGCTAAAAGGTTCGCCCGAACCACGTCGTGAACACTCACAAAATCTCGCATTTGCGTGCCGTCCTCAAAAACAAGGGGCGCTTTTTTATTCAGCAGGCGAGAGGCAAAGATAGCTGCTACGCCGGTGTAGGGATTTGAGAGTGCCTGACGAGGCCCGTAGATGTTGAAGTAACGGAGTGCTACCACAGGCAGTCCGTAGGTACGGCCAAACAGCAGGCACATTTCCTCCTGGTCCTTTTTCGACAAGGCGTAGATCGACGTGCACTGCAACGGCTTTGATTCGTCCGTCGCTATCGGACTCAGTAAGCTGCCACACTGTGGGCACCGGGCTTCCCAGTCCTTCCGGCGCAGTTGTTCATTTGGCCGCGGAGGAGGAGCCTGCTCACCGCAGTCGCCACAAAGGTACTTCCCCTCGCCGTAAATCGACATCGAGGAGGCAACAACCAGCTTCTCCAGTTTGCATTTCGAGTCGAGAATGACCTGCAACAGGTTTGCGGTTCCCTGCGTATTGGTCCCCATGTAATGTGAGATCTCGTACATGGACTGGCCCACGCCCACCGCAGCGGCCAGGTGGTACACGACATCGATCCCGCGAAGAGCCTTTCGCAGCAGGTCGATATCGCACATGTCTCCGCGAATAAGTTCTACTTCCTCGGCAATGTAGGAAGGGACACGCCCCTGGTGCACCTGCTCGGTCAGGTTGTCGTAGATTCGGACTGAGCACCCCTGCTCCACCAGGGCATCGACTAGATGCGATCCGAGAAAGCCTGCTCCACCTGTTACCAGAACGTTCTTTGTCATCGTTCTTTTCACTCTGTTGCCCCAACACCTACGCCATCGCAAATGCCGCCTGCACCCAAGTTTGCTCGGCTGCGGGACCTCGGTGCCGCATACCTGCGTACAGCCCAAGTAGCAAAATTCGCGAATTCCTGCGGAGACTTCGGCGGACTCGTATAATGCGGCGCAATGCCGAGATGTTCAGGCGTGAAACAAAGTGTAAGCGTAGTCTCGAAGTCGCCGATCGCAGCCATTTGCCGATCGAACCATGCCTCCGAATTGGGCCGGAACCAGTCGGCCCAACTCACGCCAGTGCGCAAATGTCGGACGTTCAGTTTCCTGAGCCACTCAACCGCGACGTCGAGTCGATGGTCTTCAAAATGGAACCACTGACAGACGCCAAGTCCTTCGGGGAAGCAGAACGCGGACTGTTTGGGCGTACCGTCTTCTCGTACCAGGCCCATGTAGTAGTGCCTATAGTAAGCACTGCCTTCCGATTCCTTGTGGCGAGTCGTCGCGGTCCAGGTCGCCGGCAGATCGAAGAGGCTATACCAATGCACGCGCTCGACTAAGGGGACCAGCAACTCAGCCGTCTTCTGCAGTCCGAAAACCTGGATTTCCTCCGCGCCGAATGATGACGCTCCGGCTTCGGACACCCAGATCGGCTTGCTGGTCACAGCGCGAATCTCTTCAATTTTGTGTGGCCACTCGTGAATGCTCCAGTGATTCCAGTCGAGCGGGAACCCATGCACCGCGATGATGTCGACCGCATCCAGCACGCCATAAGAGGCCATGAGTTGGACGAAATTAGGATCAATCGGCGAGATGCCGCCGAGCACGATCTTCAACTCTGGATTGACTTCGCGAACTGCTTTCGCGCCCGCGATGGCCATGTCGGCAAACATCTTCCACGTGGGATCTATCTTGAAATCCCAGTGTGAAAGATTGTTCGGCTCGTTCCATAGCATCACCGCTTCGACCATGACTCTCCTTTCAGTTCGCGTGTAGCGCCCCTGTCTAGCCCTTCGCTCAGGTCGAATGTCTCTGCGATCGTCGCCGCGAGACGAGTCTGCGATTACAAAGTTCCAGCCAACTCCAAATCCAGGATGTACTGCCCGTCGCGCGCCACATTCATGGGAGTGCACACCCACGTTTCCGGCTCCGGGTGGCTGACAATCTGCAGGCCCGAGCTTCGCAGCATTGCTTCAGCGGCGCCACGGTTCGGTATCCACCAGTTCGTCGGATCGTTCGCATAGCTGTTCTCGACGAAGTACATGCAGGGATAATCGGGATCGCGGAAAATCTCTTTGTTCCAGAAGTGGTAATTCGTCTCCCAAGTTCTCGCGTTCTCTGAACCGCGGATCATTGTCTGGAAAACGAGCTTGCCCCGAACCTTCTTGATAACTTTGTCCAAAGCGAACAACGGGTATCTGAGGTGGTAGAACACGCCCAAGAACAGAACGTAATCGAACTGCCCCGGGATGGCGTCCACCTCGTAAACTGACCTCTTCTGGAACTCGATCTCGTAGCCGAGAGTCTCTGCCGCGAAGCGTGCCTGCCGAAGGTAGCGTTCATCCACATCGACACCGACCACGCGCTCCGCACCGCGCCTTTTCATCTCGAGGCAATAAAAGCCAGCGTTGCATCCGACATCGAGAACTGTTGCTCCGCTCATGTCCTGCGGGAAGGCCGACGAGATGTGCTTCCATTTAACGTTCGGAAAGTCACCGAGGAAGTGATTAGGGGCAGTCTGCACACCATGGAGATCCAGGTTATGGAACCAGTCCCCAAGCTCACCTACCCGAACAGCGATTGCTTCTCGGTCGGGCAAAATCTCGGTTACAGTGTGCGTGACCACCGCCGCGGCACGCGTCGAGTTCTGTGTCGTAGTTGGCATCTGTTCTCTGTGCTTTGCACCCGGCGTTTGTACGCCTGTGCAGACGTTAGATCACTTGCTTCGAACTCGGGATGCCTCCCTGAATCGCGCAACTGCTTTGCAATTCATCGCGTTGCGGCGAAGAGGTTTTCTGGACGTGGATGCAGGATTAAGGTTTGGCGGGGAATCTCGTACGTGAAAGGACATGCCACGCACCGGTCAAGGATGGCATGGTGCTCAGAACTTGAAGCGCTTGCAATGACAATCGCAGCGTTGGGGGGTAGCTTGACCCTGAATGCGATCTTCAAAAAGTGAGCGGCGGCACCTTGGCCGCCGCATCCCATTGCGGATTGATTCACCTTCTCTTCTAAGCTTGAGAACCGTACTCCTTCAACTTTCGGTAGAGGGTCGTCTTGCCAATGCCCAGCAAACGTGCAGCCATCAACTTGTCCCCATTTAGCTGATCGATAGTACTTAGAATCGCGTGCTTCTCGAGTTCAGCTATGGGAACAATCTTTGGAGAGTTCAACCCGTGTGCGGGTGAGGGTGAAGGCGTAGGGAATCTCGAATTCTGCACGGCGGACGAGAGATCTCCGATTTGCAGTACAGGTCCGGAACTCATCGTACATGCTCTTTCTATGCAGTTTTCAAGCTCTCGCACATTGCCCGGCCAATCATAAGCCATAAGCGCCCTGACGGCTTCTTCGCTCAAGACGCGCTTCAGCCCCCCGATCTGGTCCATGCGCTCCAGGAAGTGTTCGGCCAGTATCGGTATGTCCTGTTTGCGCTCTCGGAGCGGCGGGATTCTTAGCGTAAGTACATTAAGGCGGAAATAAAGATCCTTGCGGAACTTGCCTTCGGCTACAGCCGACTCCAGATTGCGATTGGTCGCGGCTAGAATCCGCACGTTAATGGGAATTCGACGAGTGCTGCCAACGGGCCTAATCTCCTTCTCCTGCAGAGCCCTCAACAGCTTCGACTGCAGGTCGAGCGGAAGTTCTCCTATCTCGTCGAGGAATACAGTTCCACCTTCAGCAACCGCGAGCAGCCCATCTTTGGATCGTGTCGCGCCGGTAAATGCACCTCTCACGTATCCGAAAAGTTCGCTTTCGATCAGGGTTGGGACAAGCGCGCCACAGTCTACGGGGATGAAAGGCTTGTCCTTGAAAGGTCCTGAGAAGTGGATTGAGCGCGCCACCAACTCTTTTCCCGTACCGCTTTCGCCGAGAATGAGCACGGGGTGAGTGCTTTGTGCCGCCTTCCCGATAATGCGGTACAGCCGCTCCATTTCGGAAGACTGACCAATGATGGACCCGAAACCCTGCCGGGAACGCAGTTTGTCACGTACTGCCCGCCGTTCAGCGTTGGACTTGAGCTCCTCAGTGACATGCTCAAGCATCATTTTCAGTTCGTGCAGGCTGAAAGGCTTGGTGATGTAGTCGTACGCACCGAGTTTCATAGCCTGCACAGCCGAGTGGACACTGGCATAACCGGTGACAATGATGACGATGGCGTCTGGCCTGCGAATCTTGATCTGCCTCAGCGCTTCCAGACCTCCCGCGCCGGGTAATTTCAAGTCTAGGAGAACGACATCTATGCTCTGCAACTCAAGAATCTTGTAGGCGCTCTCCGCTGTTTCAGCGCTGAACGCGTTGCAGCCGATAGATTGCGCAGCTTCGCGACACCCTTCGCGGATGGCGCGCTCGTCATCGACGACCAACAGGTTCGCAACGGGTACCTGCCGGCTGGCCTGTAATGGTTGGACAGCAGCTACCATACGCTTACCTCCCCCCGGTCCGTTCATTCCCTTGCCCCACGGAGCCAGGCTTGTGCAAGTCGAGCTCTTGGCGAACCTTGCGCGCCAGAGCTTCCCTGCTGAATGGTTTGGAAAAGACGTTGTGTTCGGCGCTGATCGCCGTTTGGGGTTGCTCGTAACCGGAGATGAACAGAGTGACCATGTCGGGGTTCGCAGCTCGCAGTTGGCTGGCCACATCCCGACCACTCATCCCCGGCAGGACAAGATCGGTAATTAAAAGATCAACAGGGTGCGCAAGGCCCTCCGCCACTTCAATGGCCTGCGGACCATCTGCCGCGACCAGCACGTCGTACCCACAGGTCGTGAGTACTTCGCGTAAGGACTCGCGCACGGCTGAGTCGTCTTCCACGACGAGCACTGATTCCGATCCGCAGGGTAGATCTGAAGCTACAGCCTCGTCCGTGACAGGGTTGGGCTCCAATTCCCTGCTGGGCAGTAGCACGGTGACACAGGTACCCTTCCCAGGCTCGCTCTCAACGCAAACACTGCCGCCGCATTGTGTCACGATGGAATGAACGGTCGTGAGTCCCAGACCTGTTCCCTTGCCCTCGGGTTTTGTGGTGAAGAACGGCTCGAAAACGCGGGAAAGAGTAGCCTTATCCATTCCACAGCCCGTATCCAAAATAACCAGCGCAACCTGCGCTTCCGCCGTTGTAGAAAAACGTTCCTCCGTGCGAATGGTCAACGTGCCACCGGTCGGCATGGCATCTCGCGAGTTCAGGGCAAGGTTGAATAGAACCTGCTCGATCTGCGAGGGTACAACCTTGACGCCGCAGGGCGACTCGGAAAGCTGAAACACTATCTCGACATCCTCACCGATCATTCGCTGCAGCACGTCCCGGACAGCGCGAATTAGGGCATTGAGCGAGAACACGTCAGCTTCCGACTGCTGTTGACGCGCAAATGACAGGAGCTGCGAAATCAGACCGGTTCCCCGTTTGACCGCCATCCGTACTTCCTGGTTATAGGCAGCCGGTGCGCCTGACGAGGGAATGTGCTGAGCCAGCAAGTCCGAGTAGAGCATGATCGCGGTCAGCAGATTGTTGAAGTCGTGTACAACACCACCGACCCACCTTCCCAGGGCTTCAAGTTTCTGCGCTTCTCGAAGTTGTGCCTCAACGCTTATACGCTCAGTCACGTCCTGAGCAATCGTGACTTCGATGTTCTCGCCGTTGTAGTTGAAGACATACCCTGCTCTACGGATATCGCGCACCGCGCTGGGGCAATCCGAGCGGCCCTCGCTTGGAGCAGTAAGCCGCTCCCATGCGTCATTGCGATACAGATCTTCTTCGCCTTTGCGCAGCATGATTCCATGGGGGCTGGCATCCAGCGCCGCGCGGAACAGTTCGAGCTCGGGTGACACTTTGCTCGGCTGCGTTTTGGTCAGAACTTGCTTCATGGCGGCAATTCACACTGACTATGCCCAATATGGGCATGCCAAGACGCGGAGAAGCATACTCCTTTCCGTTTTGGAAACAAACTGCTAACTGACTGTTATGAAAAGCTTTGTACCTGATTGCAGACGGTGCGTTCGCGGACGTCGGAGACGCGTTTCTCCCATTGAGGGAATTCCCGTTTCAAGGAACGTGACCAATTCCCAAAATGGCGCGTAAACACAGCCATTTCGAGCATATTGCCGGATCAGCAAACCGAGTAGTCGCTGCAGAGATCGACAAATTCAATAACTCGAAGCTAACCCATCGCGAGCCCAGAAACTGCTTTATTGAAAATGATTTTCGATGGAAGTGAATATCACCTTCACTTTCACAAATCGGGAGTTCCTTATCCGACCTCGGTCCCAATCGCAGAAGGCAAGAACGCGCACCTGACAAAAAGGCCTCCCGATGTGGGAGGCCCTTCGCCACTGCCAGAAGAATCTTTAGTCCAAAGTCACGGACTGGGTCAGCCGGAAAGTGAGACGGCGTTCCGCTCCAAATGAAACGTCTTTCTTGCCCGTCGCATACGCACCTGTTGTCCCTGCGGCGGCACCGACTGCGCTTCCGATCAGTGCTCCTTTGCCACCACCGGCAAGCGCTCCGATGAGGGCCCCTCCGCCAGCGCCGCCGCCGATCAATGCGACATTGCGCTTTTTGTGCGCACCACCTTGCGCGGAGACGCTGGAAGTCGTCACGGGAACTTGTCTGCCTTTGATTTCAATCGACGCTAACGTGAGCCGCAGATAGCCGGAATTATGCAGGCGACCAGATCGCCGAGCTTGCGCTACGCGTCCAACGACGGGCGTGCCCTTCCCGGCGACCGTACGGCCATTCACCACTAATGGGGCATCGAGAACTGCATCGAAGTGGTCGCCAGACTGCGCTGTTGCACTTGATACGGAGGACTGTAATCGGATGGAAATCGAACTGCCCGCCGGTACCTTGACCTGGTCTGGAACCAGCGCAGGTTCCTCCGCTTTGTCGGGAACCAGGGAGCTTCCTGTTTCACTCCGCGCTGCGTTGTTCGTTTCCGCGCCGTGACTCGAGAACGGCAGCGAATCACCATGCGAAGCTTCAGCAACTGCGGTCTTTTCTGTCTGCGCCACCTCTGCACTGCCCGGCACCTTGCTGCAGCCGCTTACCAGCGCCAATGCGACCAGAATCAGCACCACTGCCAATGTACGTCGAAACAGCGGCACACTCATGAGCCATCTCCTTTACCTATAAAGCCACATCTGACGATAAGGCACATCGGATGCCACTCTTCGCGCCGTAATTTCAAACAGTTACAGTTCAGAATCAGCTCTGGGTGTGTATTTTTTGCGAGTCTGAGTAGCTGCTTCACGGTTACGGTGTCTGGTTATCAGAACGTGAGTGCTGCAAAGACGACGAAGGCTCCCTGGCCGGGAGCCTTCTTGTCACGCGCGAAGGTTGATGTCAGAGCTTGCCTTAGCGAGTGCTGCCACCTCCGCCGCCGACGACCGCGCCGGGTTCCGGTTCCCGCATCATGAGCAATCCATCGAAGGCAGTGATCGCAAGCACTTTTCCGCCTCCTGAAGCAACGTTGCGAACCACCCAGCCAGCCTGAACACGCTTCCAGGTTTGCCCCGCATCGCGGCTCTCGAACAGTTCCCCGGAAAAGCTGGTGGCCCGCAGTCGTGCGAGTTGTGCATCGTAGGTCACCGCCGCGACATTGCGTCCTGGGAGGCCGCCCAGAACGTGCTCCCAACTTCCACCCCAGTCCGCCGACCTTAGAGCACCTTCGCGGCTTGCGGCCCAAATCCCGTCCGGAGTGATTGCCACACTGAAGATGGCATGTACCCATTTCGGCATTGAGCTCACCTTCCATGTAGCTCCCTTGTCCCGGGACACGGCAACAGCGTTGAGCGTCGCGGCAACAACGGCATCGTCCAAAACTTGAACACCCAGGAAGCTGCGATGGCCGGCAATATCTACGGCGCGCCAGCTGCGACCGCTGTCCTCCGAGGAGTAGAGACCATTTGAGGTTGCTGCAAACCACATTCCTTTCTCAATCGAGATCTGCGAGACACGCGCCGTTAACTCCGATTTGACCACTTGGGTTTTGTAAGTTGGCTGAGCCTTGGACTTCTTACTTTTCTTCGCCGGCGCAACCTTCACCTGCTTCTCGGTCACAATTGTGTTGATTGGGCGCCACACGCGTTCGCCCCGAGGCAACATGAATACGCCTCTGTTTGTACCGGCGACAAGCGCACCGTTCTCGGCTTGGGCAAGCGTGAACACGTCCTTCCCGGCCAAGCCGTCGGTGAGCTGCTTCCAGTCGGAGCCGCCGTTGGAAGACACAAAAATGCCGCCGAACTCCTTGTCGTTGACGACTCCGGCATAGAGCGTATCCGGATCGTTTCGATCAACGACGACTGCGGAAACCTGGCGGTGAGAAAAACCACGATTCGATGCTGTAAAGGTTTGTGCGCCGTCTCGGCTCGCAAGCACTCCGCTACGGTCGGTCGCGAGCAGAACGTGGGTGGACTGCCGCGGATCAACCAGCACGTCATTCACGATGATGTTTGGAGCGGTCACGCGTTTCCATGTCTTGCCAGCGTCGGTCGTCTTCCACAGACCCTCGGTCGTACCTGCGTAGACTACGTTGGTATCGTTCGGGTCCTGCTGCAGAACGCGCGTGCGCCGCGCTGAAAACGGGATGCCCTGTATCTTTTTGAAGAGTTCCGCGGCGGATTCGCTCTTGTAAATACCGGAACATGCGCTGAGGTAAACAACGGAAGAGTTCTGGCGATCCACGATGATCGAAAAGACGTCGGAGTCATCAACTACGCCATTCTTGATCGGGCGCCAGCTAACCCCACCATCCGAGGTTTTCCAAGCCAGGTGCCAGGTTCCGGCATAGATCACATTGGGATCGCGCGGATCGATGGCAATGGACTCAATGTTCTTGATTTCGGCGTGGTTCGCCGGCGAGATACGTTCCCAGCTGTCCCCGCCGTCCCTGCTTCGGAAAACCCCATCAAGCGCTCCGACAACCACAATACGACGATCAGAAACCGAAGTCGCCAATGCGCGAATGGATTTTCCATGCATGGCCGGCAACGCCGTCCAAGTCTTTCCGCCATCTCGCGTCCGGAAGAGATCGCCGCTCTTTAACTGGTCCTCGACGCTCCAAGCTGCAACGTACATCGTCCGGGAGTCTGTCGGGTCGATCTCAATATTGTCGAGCACGTAATCGTTCCCGCCTCCCAAACGAGCGAAGCGAGACCATGACCGGCCTGCGTCGTTGGACACATACAACTGGCCCGCACTAGTACCGAGAATCAGTCGATCAGGATTTTTTGGATCATAAGCGAGCGTGCGGACGTCTCCGCCATCCGGGCCTACCGGAGTCCATTGGGCGGATACGACAAGCGGAAGAAAGCAAAGAAAAAAGCAGACAACTCGGATGACGTCGCGCATCGGCTTGGCACGCATCAATCGATTAGACCCCCGATTCAGGTGATCGTTCCATTACCGCAAAGTGAGCGCGATCCCGCGCCGCCTGAAGTGTGAGATGAAATGACGGAATCGCAAAGTTACCGAAGGCTCGAAAATAAAGAGGGCCGGTCGGACACCGCCATGAGTACGCTTCCGTGCGCGCTCGCGCGGGCCAACCGGCCTTTTATCATCAACTGCTGCTCTGCTCAACAGTTACTTCGTCATCGCCTTGGACGCCTTTTTTCGACCTGCGGCTTCACGGTTTCGCTCACCGGGGTCGTGTTTTCGACGTTGAAGGTAGCTCCTGCAGGAACCAGATAGATTTCCGCGCGAGTACCACCAGCGGTTCCCGTGCGTACGTCGATCCGGCCAGGATCAATACCCTTGTCGGTGACCAGGTATTCCTTCGTATTCACAGCTCGCTGAGCGGCAAGGTCCTTAATGCGAAGCCGCTTGGCGGTCTTCTGCTCGGCTGGATCCATGTAGCCGACGATGACAGCCCTTGCATCAGGCTCGCGCTGCAGACGCAGAGCGACATCGTCCAGAACCGCCTTTGCAGTGTTGTCGACGCGTGCCGGCAGCTTTGTGTTCGGGAACGCGATCTCGTTCAGTTTGCTGGCAGTCGGCGGCGGCGGCGGAACTTCGACGTTGACGCTGGTCGTCGTCGAGGCACTCAGCCCGCGGTCGTCGGTCGCCGTGCAATTAACTGTAATCGGACCTGCTGGTGCACCGGCCGTATCAAGCTGCACTGTTGCGCCGGTGCCGCTGATGCGGCCAGCAGTTGACGTGCAACTATAGGTGATCGGACGGTTGTCAGGGCTGTTGCCCTGGCAGGTGATCGTGGAGGCGTCGCCGGACGTAACCGTGGTCGGATTCGCCGAGCAGGAGATCGTCGGCGGATTCCTCGGCGGTTCCTTGATCGTGAAGGTCGCGTTGCAGCTCGCGACGTTGTTCCTCTTGACGCGGGGATCGGTCGCCGTGCCGGTCACGGTGTAAGTACCCGGTGCCATGCCGGTCGTGTCGATGTTCGCAGTGGTGTCCTTGCCGGTCACCTTTCCGCCGCTGCTCTTCCAGTCGTAATTGATGGTGTGCTTAGGATTGAAGCCCGTGGCATTGATGGTGGCCGTAACTGGCTCCCCGGCCATAACTTCTGTCGGCTGGACAGAGCACGAAGCGGATGGCGGAGTAAGTGGCTCCATGCCACCCAGCATGAACACCAAACCACCGCGGACACGCGCGCCGTTCAAGAAGCCGACGCCCAGCCCACTGCTGAGATTGTGCTGTTGCCGAATGTAGTCGGCTTGAATGACACGCCAGGCAACGCGCTTCGCAATGTTCAGGTCTATGCCACCGCCAACGGCAACACCGAGTCCATGGGCGCTATCGCGGCCTTCTGGAGACAACCGTGCCAAGCCGACCAACAGCTCACCAAACGGCGTGATGCGCTCGGTGCGGTACATGAACTTCGGGCCAAACATGAACGTGCTGAAGTTCGCCTGGTCGCTGTAATGTCCCCCAATGTCGGCTGTGAATCCGACGAATTTATGCGCATTGTAGGTAACCGACACTCCAAAGCCGTTCTCGCCTTCCAGCTTGAAGGATGTGCCGGGCACGCCCTGGTTCTGATTCGCCCCAATCCGCCCGGGGCTCGCCCAGGAATAACCGCCGAAAATGTCGACCTTGGACGGTGTCGTGTCCTGTGCAAGCACTGCGGAGGAGGTTGCCGCTATGAGCGCCAGCGCCAACAATGCTTTCATCACACGACCCTTCACTACTTTCGTTATGGACATGCAAAATCCTCCGTATTGACCGCCGAGAACCGGATCTCAACGAGAACTGAGACTGGTCACACGAAAGTCTCTGTCCTCCCGAGTACGAAATTCTACTGCATTCGCCTGATGCTGGAAACCTAAATACATCAAAAAGCGATATTTACTTCGAGTACACGGCTCGATATTGCTGGGGGAAACTGCTGAACTGACGGCCCAGAATGCGTGGAACCCTCAATTTCATTGCACGTTCGAAAGCCGAAGCAGTTCGGATCTTCGATGTTTTGGCAGACGAGGCTGGAGTTCCGAGCAACAACAGCTCTCGCCTCTGAAACGTGAAGTGCCCTCCCCCACGGAGTCCGCTATGATGGAACAGTGCATATCGCCCTTCTTCAAGAGTGATGGCGGATTTGGTCCGAATTGGCAAGAAATAAGGTCCACGCATCCTACTGAGGTTGTACTCCGAAAGCAAGGAACCGCGTCCACAAGAGGCGGGGTCTCTCGACTGTGAATATGAGCCAGCAAAAAGTCCTTATTGTAGAAGACGAAGAGAACGAGCGATCAGGCCTTGCGGAGCTGATCTCGGCCTGGGGCTATCGAACGGAAACCGCGCGGGATGGCTTGGAAGGCTTGGAGAAAGTCACAGCGTGCTCTCCAGCCGTGGTCATAACCGACCTGAAGATGCCGCGGATGACCGGCATGGAGTTGTTGGAGCGCGTAGGAGAGCAGGTCGCAGTCATTGTCTTCACAGGTCAGGGCAATGTTGATGAGGCCGTGACTGCTATGAAGCTGCACGCCTATGACTTCATCGAAAAGCCTCTGAACCCGAGCCGAATCGCGCGCCTGCGAAACGTCCTCCAAAAAGCCACGCAATCGCAAACGGACAAGATTGAGAAAGAAGTCTACCGCCGGACATTGCGCGACAAAGGTCTATTGGGATCCCTGATCGGTTCGTCTCGCAAGATGCAGGAGATCTTTCGCCTCATCGAGCAGGTCGCTCCCAGCACGGCCTCAGTGCTGATCACGGGTGAGAGTGGCACCGGCAAGGAGCTTGTCGCCCGTACGATCCACGACCTCAGTCCGCGGAAACCCAAGCCGTTCGTAGCCATCAACTGTGCTGCGATTCCTGAAACGCTCATCGAGAGTGAAATATTCGGTCACGAGAAAGGTGCTTTCACGGGCGCACTAGAACGCCGCACAGGGTGCTTCGAACTGGCCGAAGGAGGCACACTGCTTCTGGACGAGATCGGTGAAATGCCGGTACCTACGCAGGCCAAGCTGCTCCGTGTGCTGGAAGACCGGAAGCTGCGCCGGCTCGGCAGCAAAGTCGAAACCCCCGTGGACGTCCGAGTACTCGCGGCAACCAACAAAGTTCCAGAGGAGGCGGTCTCCAAGGGCGAACTGCGGAATGACCTTTATTACAGGCTGAATGTCTTCAACATTCACATGCCACCCTTGAGAGAGCACAAAGAGGACCTCCCCGACTTGGTGCAGGGCTTGCTCACGGATATGAACGAAAAGCACGGCCGCAACATCGGAATGGTTAGCGAGGCCGTCTTGCAGGCGTTCCAGAGCTACAACTGGCCCGGGAACGTTCGCGAACTCCGAAACATGCTGGAGCGCGCCGTGATTGTTTGTGGCGGATCCATCGTTGAACCGGCGCACTTGCCACCGGGCTTCGGCCAGAGTGCGGTTCGACAAGCTGTGCAGGAAGCGAATGCAGTACGCCTTGGTGTCGGCACAACCGTGGAAGAAGCGGAACGTCTGCTGATCCTGAAGACCCTGGAAGCGACGAACAATAATAAGACGCGCGCGGCCGAAATCCTGGGCATCAGCCTCAAGACATTGCACAACAAGTTGAAAGAGTACGGCACTCAAAATGTGCCTGCCGAAGTGGGACAGCCCTAAGTTCTTGACGAATCGAACGACTGAAGTGTTAGTTTGATGCCGCGCCTGCGACTCAAGACGAAACTAGTACTGGCAATCACGGCGATGGTGGTGGCCTTGGTTGCGGTGTTTGCGTACATTTATGTCTCGCAGACGGTGCGCGCGCGGGTTAACGACTCCTATTCTGATTGCGAGTTCGTGGCCCACGAAGTATTCAATGCCGCCCGTGAGGCGCTTGAAATTGATCTGAACTCAAGCAGGATTGACGTGAACAATCCTGCGGCAGTTCGAGAGGCCATCCAAGAATCTCTTGAGACCGACCCAGGTCTCAACTCCCTGTTCCAGTCGATCGTCGGCTATTCCCCTATTATTTATGACACCGCCATTGTCGATGCGAACGGGGTTGCGTTGCTCCATACGGACTCAGACCAACAGGGACAGAAACTGCCGGAGCGCGAGGAGTTCTCAACCGTCAGGGAAGGCGGATTCTGGAAACAGATTCGGGTGGTCTATGGCGAGCCCAAGGTCTACGTCGTTCGCCTTTCCTTACAACGCAATGGAGCACCGTTCGGCGATGTTCGTGTTGGACTCTCAACTGTGCTGCTCAAGAGCGATCTTGAGCCGCAATTGAATCGGGCGCTGATTTTTTCGGCCATCTCCATATTCGTTTCCCTGCTCCTCGCCGCCGGACTGTCTAATCTCGCTCTTCGCCCGTTACATGCAATCGGAGCCCGACTCGACCGGATGACGGCAGGCGAAATCGACGTGTCCGCAGAGCCAGAAAAACCACGCAGCGACGAGTACGGGGTAGTAACGACAAAGATCGACCGCTTGGGCCGCCAGATGCGCGATGTAAAGGAGGTTTTCTCCGCGCTGAAGGAGAACCTCGACCAGATCATGGCGAATCTCGAAGACGGCTTGATGCTGTTCACAAAGGACGCGCGCGTCGTGCTCGTCAGTGCCTCAGCGGAGCAGTTCGCTGGCCGCCCCCGTGGCGAGATGCTGGGCCACAGCGTTTACGATATCTTCACCGATTCATCTCCGCTCAGCACGCTCGTGAGGGAATCATTCCGGTACCACGAATCCATTGCGCAGGTGGAGGTCGAGAACGCTAACGGGCGGCGCGTGCAGGCGTCACTCGACTTCATCGAAGAACGCGGAGAGAAGATTGGCGCGCTTTTGACGCTGCGCGATGCTGAGTCGGTTCGGAAGATCGAAGATGAGATCGAGCTATCACGCCGATTGGCTGCGATAGGGCGGCTGACGTCCGGCGTTGCGCATGAAGTCAAGAACCCGATCAACGCGATTGTCGTGCACCTTGAGGTTTTGCGCGAGAAGCTTCAGCAACTGGATCCCGATACCCGACGCCACATGGATGTAATTGGGAGCGAGATCCAGCGGCTGGACCGCGTAGTGGCCACTCTCGTGGACTTCACGCGCCCGATGGAGCTTCGGTTGGCTGATACTGATCTCCGAAAAATTCTCGATGACGTCGCCAGTCTTGCTGGTCCGGAAGCAGAAACGCACGGCGTGTACATTGTGCGGAACATGTCGCCGGAACCGCTGCCCGTGAAGGTCGATTCCGACCTGGTCAAGCAAGCCCTACTAAACGTCGTGCTCAACGGAGTACAAGCCATGGCAAGCGGCGGAACCTTGAGAATCGCAGCTCTGCGAGATGACGGGTCTGCACAGGTAGAGATTCAAGACCAGGGCGGAGGAATTCCAGCCGACATTCGGGACAAGATTTTCAACCTCTACTTCACGACGAAGAAGAAGGGTAGCGGCATTGGGTTAGCGATGACTTATCGCGTGATGCAAATGCACAACGGTTCCGTGGATTTCGAGTCGGTCGACGGAAAAGGCACTACGTTTCGCTTGCGCCTGCCTCTGCTCGACATGCGCAAGGATGCGTTGGAGGAGGCTACCGCGAGGAGTTGACGAATTTCGTTCGACGGATGAGGGTTGCCCTTATCGCTGCAAAGTTTTAAAACAACAACAGCATGCGTTTGACTTGGAGAAAACTCGCGATCGTATCACTGCTCCCGCTGCTCTTTTTGGGCGGCTGCAAGAAGAAGCGACCTCCAGTGCCATCCCCGCAGCAGCAAGCACCCACAATCACGCAGCAGCAAGAGCCGCAGCCGGAAGGTCAGGCGCAGCCGCCTCGAGTTTCCTGCACTACCAAACCAGGCACCGTGAAGTCGGGCGAGCCGGCCATCATTACATGCCTTGGCAGCAGTCCAGACAACCGTCCGTTGATGTATAACTGCGTTCCGAGTGCAGGGCTCATCACCGGAGCGGGTCCGGCGCTGGCCGGTGCGACTGCTGGATCGACTGTAAAACTGGACACGACGGGCTTAACGGCAGGATCAGTCACAGTTAGCTGTACGGTCACCGACGACCGCGGCCTGCGCGCTTCGACGAATGCTTTTGTCAAAGTCGAGGTACCGCCACCTCCGATAGCTGCGAAACCCAAGCCGAAACCGCGGAAACGACAGACCGCCAAAAAGCCTACGGACCCAAGAGATAAGACAGTGGTCAACGAAGGCAGCGAGACAACGCTGAACGGTCAGCTTTCGGCTGGAATTCCAGAAGACGAAGCTTCGCAGCAAAGGCGCGCTACCACTCAACTGCGTGACACGACTGAGAGCAACCTCCGCAGCATTACGCGCCAGCTCAACTCAGATGAGCAGGCTGCTCTACAGCAGATCCGGACGTTCTTAACGCAATCTCGGGCCGCAGATACGGACGGCGACATTGAACGTGCTTACCGTTTGGCGCTCAAAGCGCAACTACTCTCAGAAGAACTGGTGAAGCGCTAGTCAGCTAATCTTGCGAGCGCTACACGGCTCGGTGCGAAACCGCCCGTCCTGCGACGTTCGTGCGAACTGAATGTTCTGTGCCAACAATAATGGGTAGCCTTTGCGGGCTACCCATGCATTTTGCGTCCGTCCACTTTTAGTGTTTACGTACCGGCTTCTTCGCCACAGGTTTCGCTGTGGCGACCTTCTCCAGCAATTCTTTCGAAGCCTGTTGGAATGGTCCTTCAATTTCGGCAGCTTCGGCCAAAACCGGCTTCGCATCAACGTATTGCTGAGTTTTGGCATACGCGAAACCGAGCCGGTACAGCACTGTCGAGTAAGCCGCCGGGTTGTCCTTAAGCATCGTCGCGGCTGTCTTCAACTCGGCGATCGCCTGTGTCGTTTTGTCTTCTTTCAGCAACGCGTAACCGAGCGCGGAGTGCGCCACTCCCGCAGACATCTTCCGCTGCTTATCTGCGCTCGGATCGTCTGCTTTCGCTAGCTCGATGGCCTTGCGGGCGTAGGTTGCTGCCTTCGCAGCACTTGATGGGCTCTGGTCCTCTGAAAACGCATTGGCGAGCAAGATGAGCGTCGAAAGGCTGTTTTGATTCTTTGCGAGCGCTTTCTCCGCGAATTCGTTCAGCAGCGCCGGATTGTTCATCTGCTGCACGGACATGATCGCGAAAGCGTTCACATTTTCAGAGAAACGAGATTCCGGAAAGGCTTCGGTGTATTGCTCAATGTAGTTCAGGCGCGCCTTCGGGTCCTGTTCACCTGCGACCACGTTATATGCTGAAATCTCGAGGAACTCGTAACTCTGCTGCGCTGAACTCTTCTCTTCGGCAATCTTCGACGCGAACTGCTCATCCGTCATGCCCTCGGGCTTCGGCTGGCTGCCTACGCCGTTGAAGGCCTTGCCGCCCCGTGCCGCATATTCCATCACTTTCGAGGTATTCTTCATCTGCTGCGCGATACCGGCGTTCGCTACGAGTATGTCAAGGTTGTTCGGCATGGCTGCAAGAGCCTTGTCGCCATACTCCAATCCTTTCGCGTTATCGCCATCAGCGCTGTATATCTGGGAAAGCTGCCAATTGCCGTACGCAACAGCTTGTGGATTGTCTTTGAACTTGGTGACGAAGTCGTCCCACATCGCGGTGCGCTTCTGGGCATCGCCTTCATTGGTGATCGCCTGGATCGCTTGATCCTCCGGCGTACCCGCAGGAATCAAGATTTTTGCTAGTTGTGCATTCGCCGCGACTGCTAAGAAGAGTACACATACGAATACAGCGGTAAAGCGCCACCCTTTCATACACACCTCCACGCCGGGTGATTCCGGCATATCCGTTTAGCCCGGAGCAAAGCAACTTCCGAGATGCGTGCGAGCGGGACGGCTTTGTCAGGCTGCTCGCATTCCTATCGGGGATCTCTGTCCAGACTCTCCCGGGTGAATGCTAGCTCTCGCTGAATGTCACAGCAAGCGTGAACTACACGTTGACGTGTGACGGACGAAACTGCTCCCTAATCTGGGCCACGGGGAGGTCCTGATCTCAGGGCTGCTTGCCCGACTGGGCAGGCTTCTCGGCTGGCTTTTGCCTTCGAAGGATGGATGAGAGTGCAGTGGCAAGGCTGCGCTTGGCTGGCGGCGGCGCGCTCGGATCTGATGCTGCGGCCCGGATCGAGAGGTGAGCTGGAACGATAATCACCCGCGGCAACGCGCCATCTGGCCGCCGATATTTGTCCAAACCTTCAAGGCCTTGTATCTTCAAAAACTCCCGCAGGAACGTAGCCCCAGGTATGTCTTCAAACGCCAAACCTTCAGGTATCTCGAAGCCCTGCTGGGTCGCCAATACCAACTGCTGCTCACCTTGAATGTCGTCCTTGAATGCAGGATCCAGCACGATGGCCCAGTAGATATCCCAATCGCGTGGCTCGGCTTTGACTGGCAAAGCGCTAATTATCTCGTTGTGGTTGTATTGTGGCGCGAACTCGGCTGTGTACTGGGTTCCGGGTGCGAAAATGTAGAGGTTCGGGCGCGGATCACGAGGCTTGTCACGTTCCAGCTTTGCCGGAATCTTCCATGGTCCGATGGGGAACACACGCTTTCCCGGCACGAACGTAAACTCCATCACACGGCCTTCGAGATACACTGGCTGGGTTGTGGGGAGCTTCTTTCCGCTTCCGGAGTCGCGCGGAGCCGGAGCCGCAGCAACAGTACCCGCGAGCGCCACGGTTATGCAGAGCACGGCTCGAGCTATCCCTTCAGCACGATTGGGCAGTGCAGCCAGCTAACCCTCCACAATTTACGAAAGCTTGTACTTTCCTGCACTTACTTAGATGCAAGTGCTTACCGGTTCGGACTGCCTCGCAAATCCCGCTGCACCTCGCTTCCTTTTTCGGTACATTGGAGAGAATGCGTTCCCTGCTGCAAAAACGATCGCTGCGACTCGTGTTCCTGGCCAATGTTGTGTCGATGATCGGCAGCGGCATGAACTCGGCAGCCGTGATCTGGTACATACTTCAGGCCACACATTCCGAAGTGGCACTAGGGACGCTGGTGGTTTTGCAGACGATTCCTTCGATGCTGCTGTTGCCGTTCGGCGGAGTAGTCATCGACCGCGAAGACCGCCGCAGGCTCATCATGTTACTCGACGTGGTGCGCGGCCTGTTGATTCTTGCCGTCGCCGTGCTCGTCTTCAGGAACCAGGTTCAACTATGGCATTTGTACCTGATGAGTGTTCTGGTTTCGGCCGGGTTCTGGATGTTCTGGCCAACAATCAGCGCATTGCTCCAGGAACTGACGCCTGAGTCCGAGTATGTAAATGCGAACACGTTCATCATGGCTGGCGTGCAGGGCGGATGGCTCATCGCCGGCGCCGCAGTCGGATTCCTCTATAACCACATAGGGCTCGGAGGAATATTGCTGATTGACGTGCTTACGTACGTAGCATCCTTCCTCTGCTACAGCGCTGTGCGAAAGGGACGGCACGTCATCGAGAAGCCCCCTGAACTTATCGCGGAACTGGCCCATGTGGACGGTGTGTTCGCGCGCTTCGTTCATGAAATCCGGCAATCTGTCCGATACCTGAGGCAGAACCGCTATGTCGTGCTCGTGGGCACAAGCTGGTCGCTGTTCATCGGCGCCATGCTTACGCAGAACGTTGTCACAGCGCCACTAAGCGAACGCATCCTGCACGCCGGAGCATACGGGTACGGCTGGCTTAACGCAGGCTGGGGTATCGGCGCATTCATCAGTGTTGCGTACACGGCGAACATCGTCCAGAAGTACGGAGTGCGGCGCTCCATTGCCGTATCGATGTTCTTGTTAGCGGCCAGCATCTATCTGGCTCCGTTCTCGCATTGGCTCGCGATTGGGGTGGTTTTGTATGCAATCTGCGGATCAGCTCGCGGAGTAGGTGGAGTCGCACTTAACAGCAGTTTGATGGAAGTTGTCCCGAAGCACTTCATGGGCAGGGTTCAGAACACTTTCGGACTCGCGGCGGTCGGACTGCAACTCACGCTCGGACTCGTCGTTGGTGCGGTCGCGCATCGCTACAGCCTGACTGCTGCATTCGCCATAATCGGCAGCCTGTACTTCCTCGCTTTCCTCTCATCAGCGTGGCCGTTTCGGAGCCACGAGTGCAGGTTGAAGCACAAAAGGGTGCTGCCGCTGAATAACATCGCAACGCGATGATAGCTGACCGCGTCGATGTAATTCGCTGGTGATTTCTTCTCCACGTGGTATGCTGAGTCCAAGATGGAGGGTGAAAGAGCTAGTGTCCGTTAGCCTGAAAGACAAAACTGCCGTAGTCTTCGGCGTAGCTAACAAACGCAGCATCGCTTGGGGAATCACGCAGCGTCTGCATCAGGCGGGCGCAAGGCTTGCAGTCACTTATCAGAACGAGCGCGTCCGACTTGAAGCCGAAGATCTCATCTCTTCTCTGCCCGGTGCAGAGGCTTTTCAGTGCGATGTTTCTCGCGACGACGAGATCAACCAACTCTTTGGCAAGTTGAAAGAACGCTACGCGACGCTTGACATCCTGGTCCACAGCGTTGCCTTCGCTCCGCAAGAAGCATTGAAAGATGACTTCCTTCAAACATCCCGGGAAGCCTTCCGCATCGCCCACGATATCAGCGTCTACTCCCTGATCGCCGTCTCCCGCGCAGCGGCTCCCCTGATGAATGAAAACGGCAGTGTTATGACACTGACTTACTACGGGGCAGAAAAAGTCGTACCTCATTACAACGTCATGGGTGTAGCCAAGGCAGCGCTCGAGGCCAGCGTGCGTTATCTCGCTTATGACCTTGGACGCCAGAAGGTCCGCGTCAATGCCATCTCCGCAGGACCGATCAAGACACTGGCCGCACGAGGTATTGCCGGTTTCGGCGAAATGCTGGGCGTGCAGGCCGAGAAAGCCCCTCTTCAACGGAACGTCGAAGTCGATGAAGTGGGCTCTACCGCGCTTTTCCTGGCCTCAGACCTGAGTACCGGTATCACTGGTGAAACGATCTACGTGGACTGCGGTTACAACATCATGGGGTTCTAGGCGGCACTGGTTCAGCGAGACTGGATCAGAAGTCGCGGATCATCATGGAGATGTCGCTCGCGCTCAGCGTGATTCTTCTGTCGTTCTCGCTTAGCCTTTCAATCGCGATTTCCACGTCGTTTCCGTCCGCATAGCGCTCGAACTTTTCGCCCCATTCGATCAGGAGCACGTTATTGGGATCGACTAGGTCATCCAGCCCGAGCGTGTCGAGCTCGCGCTCGGATTCAATGCGGTAAAGGTCGATGTGATAAAGCGTCGCGCGGGGGCCCCGATACTCGTGAACGAGCGTAAACGTCGGACTGGTGACGTCCTCTTCTTCAGCAGCTTCAAAAGCCTGGGCGATTCCCTTTACCAGAGTAGTTTTACCGGCTCCGAGATCTCCGCGCAGCAAAACGATTTTAGGAGGTGCCAGGTACTCGGCTACAGTCCGGCCAAGTGCAATGGTTTCCTCGGCCGAGTGCGTTTCAAACTGTTTTTCCATTTGCGTTAAAACTCCACCCAGGGTTCGGCGGCCGACTGACGCACCCGCCGGATCGCCTCCGGCAATGCCGTAATCAGGTCCCCAGCAATCATGGATTGTTCGCCCATGCGCTCGCGCGCCACGTCTCCAGCGAGTCCGTGCAGGTAAACAGCAGCGATCACAGCGCCAGCCACGTCATCTCGATTCTGCGCAATGAGACCGGCCACCATTCCCGTGAGCACGTCTCCAGTGCCTCCGGTTGCCATACCAGGGTTTCCGGTTGGGTTGACCCAAACCGTTCCATCCGGCAGAGCAACCAGCGATCGATGCCCTTTCAGCACAACGATGCACTTGCGTTCACGTGCGAAGTCGCGTGCAACTTGCAACCTGTTCGACTGAACGTCTTTTGTGCTCTGCCCCGTGAGCCGGGCCATCTCGCCTGGGTGCGGAGTCAGGATCAGCGGTCGCAAGCTACCGTCTAAAAAATGGGCAGCGCCTTCGAATGCGTTCAAACCATCCGCGTCGATCACCGTTGGCTTGTCACAGCGAGCAACAGCAGCGAGCACGAACTGTTCGGTATCGGCATGTCGTGAGATGCCGGGGCCGATGGCGACAACATCCTTGCCGCTGATGACCCTGTCGAGTCGCCCGTATTCCAGAGCACTGAGCGCGATGCTGCCGGCATCCGTTTCTTCCAACGGCTCAGTCATCAGTTCGAAACCATAGCCTGCCACCGTGGGTAATGCCGACTTGGGGGTCGCAACCGTTGACAGCCCCGCGCCAACTCGGAGAGCCGATATCCCGGCCATCGCTGCCGCTCCGGCCTTCCCCACCGAACCCCCGATCAGTAAGGCATGTCCGTAAATGCCTTTGTGCCCGTCCGGCGTCCGAGGCGCAAAGAATGCAGCGAAATCTCTTCGCGTGGTCAGATTCAGCCGAAGCTCAGATACGACTGCCTGATCGGGCGAACCGATCGGTGCGCAAACCGTTGGGCCTGTCGTTAGCAACCCGAACACGTGGGCAGGGCGCGGCGCAGTGAAAGTAACGATCACGTCCGATCGCGCGATAACACCGTTCTGGCGCAACACGGTTGAGTCCGACCCTGCACCCGACGGAATATCTATCGAAATTACCGGCGCTGTAACTCGGTTAATGGCATTGATTGCCTCACCGTACAGACCTGCGACTGGCGGACGAAACCCTGTGCCCAGAATTGCGTCAATGATGACGTCGCCGCGCTCCAGCATGGGCATAAGTTCGCGGTCCAATTCTTCTGCAGATGTGACACTCACGAACGGCAGCGCCATCCGGTCCAACATGGCCGCGGCATCACCACGAATCTCTTCCGCCTTCGCCAGCAGGACAACGCCGACGCCCTTCCCTGCCTCTTTCAGCTTGCGAGCAGCAACGAAGCCATCGCCCCCGTTGTTGCCCTTTCCACAGACCACGACAAAATCCTGCGCGTGAGGAAACCGCCGCATGGCGACATCGGCGACCGCTGAACCCGCGTTCTCCATGAGCGTCAGTGATGGCACGCCGAAACGCTCGCTGGTAGCGCGATCAATCGCGCGCATCTCCTCCGTGCTCGTGATCTTCATGGTTATCTGCGGCTCGTCCTGGCCGACTCGTCATGTGCGGTTTCTTCGAGCCTTCTAAGGCCGGAGGGATCACCCATGGCGATCAACACGTCCCCCGCTTCCATGAGGTCATCGCGTGAAGGGCCGACCCGCATCTCATCTCCGCGCTTGATAGCAAGCACGATCACGCCCATGTCGTGACGTATGTGCGACTCGGCGAGCGACTGCCCGACAAACCTCGATCCGGCAGCGATAGCGATCTGTGCGATCTCAAGATCCATGCCGAGATGAACCGTGGCGCTGTCCAGAAAGTCGAGGACGTGCGGGCGAAGAAATGCCTGCGCGATGCGATGCCCTGCGAAATGATATGGAGAGATGACCGAGTCGGCACCTGCTGTTTTGAGGTGCTTTTCGGCATCTTCCTCGCTCGCTCGAGCAATGATTTTCAGCTTGGGATTCAGTCCTCGTGCGGTCAGCACGATATAGATGTTTGTAGCATCCGTCGTCGTGGCCGCAACAAGTCCCGCAGCCTTCTGCACCTGCACTTTCCGCAGTGTTGTTTCCTGCGTTCCATCACCAATCAACGTCAGCCAGCCCTCGGCGACGTACTTGGCAATCTTGGCCTCATTCGTGTCCACCACGACAAATGGTACAGACTTGCGATTCAGTTCCTTTGCCACACTGCGGCCAACGCGTCCGGCCCCGCATATGATGTAGTGCCCGCTTAGCCGCTCGATTTCTCGTTCCATCCTGCGCCTTCCGAACAGATCACGGAGTTCGAATTCTACCAAAGCCTGCGTGAGGGTCCCGATCCCCAAAAACACTAACGAAACCCCCGAGATGATCAGGAACACATTGAACACTCGTCCGGAAGGGGACAGGGGATGGGTTTCCTGATAACCGATCGTGGTGAACGTCGTTAAAGTCATGTAGAAGCCGTCGAACCACGACCAGCCTTCGATGACGTGAAAGCCCGTCGTGCCGACGCCCAAAAACACCAGCAACGCCAACCCGATCAGTCTGAGATTACGGTAGCCTTTCATCGCCGCGATTGTAGATCAAAACTCCTGACTCGAAGACAAAGGAATCACATTCCTAACGACAAAAGCCCTCCGGCACACCGGAGGGCCAGAAGAAATGGTTTGACTACTCGATGCGAACGCACTTCATCTCAGCGCCGTTCTGGTACAACATGGCGTGAGTCACCTTGCCGTCTTGCCCAGAAACAAATTCCAGGTCCGCTTTAACTATTTTCAGGAAGAACCGGGTGTCGGTTTCTGCGAATATGGGCAATTTCACCTGCCCAGTAGCCTGTGTCATCAGTTGGTCGCCTTCGAGAGTCACTGCAAGCACAAAGCCCGGCTGAATCTCGTACTTTCCTACGTAGCGCTGCAGAGTGGTTGCCGACAGCTTCACTTCCTTTCGATCAATGGGCAGCACCACAGCCTTGCCGCGCGCCACCTTGGCAACATACTCCCCCACTTCGTGCGCAGGTCCATTCAGGTTCGAGAGCACCACGACCGTCAACTTTTCCTGCGGAAAGTAACGCAGATCGGTGTTAAACCCTTCGATGCCGCCGCCGTGAGAGACTTCAGAGCCGCCATCGTGGATCCAGACTCCGTAGCCATAGCCACCCTTGAACGGAGTTGTCATTTGCTTCAAGGAAGCCGCGGAAATCACCTTGCCGCCGAATAGGCCCTCCTCCCATTTGACCAGGTCGCGAGTGGTGGAATACAGTCCGCCAGCGGCAAAAGGCACTGTCATGTTTACGTACTCGGCAATCGCAAGGCCTGTGTTTGTAGGCACGTATCCTATCGCGCGATGTGGAAGGATGGCCGTATTGGAATCGTACCCGGTTTCGGCCATGCCAAGCGGCTTGAAAATGTTCTCCTGCAGGAAATCTGCGTACGCCTTGCCCGACACTTTCTCCACCACGTAGCCGAGAAGTATGTAGCCGGAGTTGCAGTACTTGTATCTCTCTCCGGGTTGAAACTCGAGCGGCTTGTCCCAGAACACCTTCATGGTCTTCTCGGGCGTGGTTGCTGAAAACTTTAGGAGGGCGTATTCAGGGCCATCCGTAAAGTTCGGAATTCCCGAGGTGTGTGTAAGCAGATGATGCAACGTAACGCCGTCCCACGCGGCCGGAGCGTCTGGAAGATACTTCTTGATCGGGTCGTTCACATTCAACTGGCCGCGTTCCTGCAGCAGCAGAATGGACACTGCGGTGAACTGCTTCGTGATGGAACCCAACCGGAACTTCGTGTCGGGTGCGAACGGCGTTTGCCACTCGAGATTGGCGTAACCGTAGCTCTTATCGAAAACGACGTCACCGCCGCGAGCCACCAGGGCCGACCCCATAAATTGTTTCGTTTCGAAGTAGTACTTTGCTATCTCGTCCATTCGCGCTGTGTTTTGTGCGAAGGCGGGCAGGCAGGTGATGAGAATCGCGATAAGGGTGCTGAACCGCTTTAGCATGATTATGTCTCCGCTACTTACACCTGTTCTACGCAGAGTCTGGTTTCAGAGTTCCTGAATTGTTCCTGAATTGTACACGCGCAGCAAAAAAGCCCTCCAAATGTTCGGAGGGCTTCAGTGCTCGACTTTGACGCTATCAGTCGCCTACGGGTGTTTTGGCAGGAGAAGTAGGCTTGCCGCCCAAGGCCGCCTGAACTCGACTGTGAGTACGGCCATACAGCAGATATATGACTAGTCCCAGCGCAAGCCAGATGAGCAACCGCTCCCAGGTAACCCACGGCAGACTGAACATCAGATAGAGCGAGACAAGCATGCCCATGATGGGCACGAACGGAACCCACGGTGTCTTGAACGGCCTGTGAAGCTCCGGCCTCTTCCTACGCAGAATCCAGACGCCACCTGAAACGATGACGAAAGCCAGCAACGTTCCGATGCTCACAAGATGGCTCAGGTCGCTGATCGGCAGCAGTGCCGGCAGAAAAGCGACGCACAGTCCCACGATGATTGTCGAAATCCAAGGTGTGCGGAACCGCGGGTGAATCGCGCCTGCCCACTTCCAGAGCAGTCCGTCGCGGGACATTGAATAGAAGACGCGAGACTGGCCGAGCAACATGACCAGCATCACCGTGAATAGCCCAAAAATCGCTCCGCCCTTGACGAGAACACTACTCAACTTTATGACGTGATCGCCAAGCGTGATGGTCCAGCCAATATTTGTCGCGTCAATTCCCACTGCGACCGGGTCCGGAACATTCAACTGGCGATAATTGACCACGGCGGTCAGCAGACCAGATACAAGGATGTACAGGATGGTGCAGATCACCAGCGAACCCAGGATGCCAATGGGCATGTCGCGTTGCGGGTTCTTGGCTTCCTGCGCAGCCGTAGAAACGGCGTCGAAACCGATATAAGCGAAAAACACCACCGCCGCGCCGGTTGCGATTCCCGATAACCCGAAGCTGCCATATTCGCCGGTATTTGTCGGGATGAAATCTTTCCAATTCATCGCGGCAATTTCGGGATGCCTGGCCACGAAGATACCCGCTATCGCTATGAAGATGAGTACGATCGCGAGTTTCACAATGACGATTAACGAATTCAGGTTGGCAGATTCCTTAATCCCGACCACCAAAACTGCCGTGACAACCAGAACAATCAGGAACGCCACCAGGTTGAAGACACCGGTTGCTTGTGGCAGAGCGTCGGGGCTGATTCCAGCAGGCAGGCTGGATAACGCCATCCACCTCTCGTTGTAGAAGACCAGCTTGGCTCCAGGCACGGCCGTGAACTGTGGCGGGATATAAATTCCGAGGTCCTGCAGGAGACTGACGAAGTAGCCGCTCCAACCCGACGCGACCGTCGCCGCGCCAAGCGCGTATTCAAGAACCAGATCCCAACCGATGATCCACGCAAAAATTTCGCCCAGCGTTGCGTAACCGTAGGTGTATGCCGATCCGGCGATTGGGATGAGCGATGCGAATTCGGCGTAGCACAGTCCTGCAAACGCACAAGCAACGCCGGCAAGAACGAAGGACAGCATGATCGCTGGGCCAGCGTGCTCGGCAGCGGCCTGTCCGGTCAGCACAAAAATGCCGGCTCCAATAATCGCGCCGATGCCCAACGTAATCAGGTTCAAGGGTCCCAACGCACGCCTTAAGGTGTGTTCACCTGTCTCACTCGCCTCGTTCAACAGCAGGTCGAGCGGCTTGGTCGCGAACAGGTTAGCCATGAGATTCGTTTCTCCTTAAGTTCCACACTTCCTACGACCAGCATTGCGACGGCAGAATTCTGCGATGCTAAGCCCCTTGCGTAGCGGGATTTCGCCGACGCCAAATGAAATAAACCGGGATTCCCAACAAAACAATCAGCAAACCCGGCCACGTATACTGGGGCTTATAGCGCAATAATACGACATCTATATAGACCGCCATAGCGATATAAATCGCGGGCAAGAACGGATACCCAATCGCTCGGTACGGTCTTTCCGCCTTTGGTCTCTTCGACCTGAGCACGAACAGCCCCAGAATGGTCAACACGTAAAACACAAGCACCGCGAAGATGATGTAGTCGAGCAACTGCCCGTACGATCCCGACAGGCACAAAATGCTGCACCAGACAGCCTGTACCCCCAGCGACACCACCGGAGTTTTGTACTTCGGATGCAACCTGGAAACGCTGCGGAAAAACAAGCCATCTTTGGCCATCGCGTAGTACACCCGCGCTCCCGCAAGAATCAGGCCGTTATTGCATCCGAACGTCGAGATCAGAATGGCGATCGCCATCGCCGCTCCGCCCGCGGCTCCGAACATCGACTGCATCACCGCCGTACCTACCCGGTCCTCCGCCGCGTACTTGATGCCTCGAGCCACCTCGGTCGTGCCCTGCGGGTCACCGTTCATCGGCAGCGCCATCAGGTAAATGAAATTGCAGAGCACGTACATCAGGATTACGAAGCCGGTTCCCATAGCCAATGCCAACGGAAGGTTTCGGCTGGGGTTCTTCACCTCTCCGGCGGTGAACGTCACGTTATTCCATGCATCGGACGAAAAAAGCGATCCAACCTGCGCGACGGCAACAATGGTCAGCGTACCGACAAAAGCCATTGGCCCGCCCACGCCAACCTGCACGGGATGCCACGCGTTCCAGGCGTTTTGCCAGAAGTTCTGCCACGCAGGTCCGAAGTTTGCGGCGATAGCGTCGGCATTTCGCCCTATCGTGACGCCAACAATGATCAGTCCGAAAAGCGCAGCAGCCTTCGTGAACGTAAAAATGTTCTGAACGATTGCACCCGTCCTCACTCCAAACACGTTGACTACCGTGAGTACCACGATTGACAGAATCGCGATCAGGTTTTGCGTATTCAATCCGACGTCCATGTTCCCGAGGACCATGGGGCCAACCGGGATTGGGGGTACCCGTCCGATATGCCATATCCAGTTCGTCGCGGAGATGCTCGGTAAGAAAAAGCCGAGGAACTTACCGAAAGCGACCCCAACGGCAGCGATCGTTCCCGTTTGAATCACCAGGAAGAGCGTCCAACCGTAGAGAAAGCCCCAAAGTGGTCCGAGCGATTCGCGGAGATAGACGTACTGCCCACCTGCACGGGGCATCATCGCGGCAAGTTCACCGTAGGCCAGTGCGCCCGTGATGGTCATAAACCCTGTCACGAGCCAGGCGGTGATCAGGAGAGCAGGCGAGTCAACCAGGCGCGCGATATCGGCTGAGACAATGAATATGCCGGAGCCAATCATTGAGCCCATCACGAGGGTTGTCGCGCTTGTTAAGCCAAGTCCCTTTACGAGTTCCTGGTCCTGGCTGCCAGACGCAGGCGTTTGCAATGTTCTGGTGCTCACGTTGCTCCTTCCACTACCGTTCTCCCCACTGCTACCACCCTGAGCGAAGCGAAGGGCCCACCGTCATTCGAGGCGAAGTAAAGCTACATGGCTGTATTTCGCGGCATGTAAGCCGCACGCCATCGAGGTTGAATGAATTTACATCAGGAGCACAGTTTTAGGAATGGTCGTCGAGAAGAATGTGGCGGTGTCACCGAGCCAGCAATCGAAGGTACTCTTCTGCCGCCGTACGACCATCTTGGAATAGGTCGGAGATCACGGCGATTGAATCCGCCCCTGCATCAATCACCTCGCGACAGTTCGTCCGCGTGATGCCCCCGATTGCCACCAGCGGTTTAGCAGTCAGTTGCCGAGCAGTGCGCACGCCTTTCAACCCAATCACCGGATCAGGATTGGCCTTGCTTGAGGTCGCAAAAACTGGACCAACGGCTATGTAGTCGACCGGCATTGCATCTGCTTCGAGCACTTGTTGCGGATTGTGAGTTGAGTAGCCGACAATCGCCTTGTCACCCACAACGTGGCGTACGTCGACCGGAGCAAGGTCGTCCTGCCCGACGTGAACGCCGTCGAAACCCGCCGCGAGACAGAGGTCCGCACGATCATTCATGACGAGACGAACACGTTCGCCCAACGCCCGCCGCAACTCGCGAACATGGCTCAGGATCTCGCGACTAGACAGTTCTTTCGCTCGGTACTGCATCAGGGTCACGCCAGCCGTCGCGAGTTCCAGAGCGTAATCGACCAGTGCCTTCGTCCGGTCGTTCGAACCAGCAAAACAGCCCGCGTCGATGATGGCGTAAAGATGTGGTAGTTGAATTGGTCTGCGGTCCATGTGGTCACACGCCAATCGGCATGTCAATCCTGATACTCGCGCTTCGTTTTGCCTTCGGTGATACGACCACCACCCCTGCTACAGATTGAAAGCCGTCCTTCGTCGCGTTGAACTTATATGTCCCAGGTGAAAGGCCAACCGCTCTAAAGCGACCCTTCTTATCGGTCAGTTTGGAGGTCAAAACATCCGAATCGTCAGGGCCACGAAACTCGACCAGGACACCCTCAAGAGATCCGTAGTCCTTCATCCTGACCACGCCAGTCGCCTCTCTGACCACAAAGGGCTTTTCCAGCTCGACGATGATGTGCTCGATAGAAGACTTGGTGAAACCCTTATAGGGGCCTTCCTCGAAGCGGCGCTGAGCTAAAGGGCAACGAGCATGAAAGCGAGCACAAGAGCGTTCGCTGCCATCGCCCTGATCTGTCTAGCTCGGTCCACGAGGCGGATTCTACTACTTAGGCCCCAGGAACCGTTCCATGAATTTCGTATCGAGGTTTCCCGCCTGGAAGTCCGAATCGGCAACAATCCGGCGGTGCAGCGGAATGCTCGTGTGAATGCCTTCGACGATGAACATCTCGAGAGCGCGCGCCATGCGAGCAATCGCTTCCTGTCGGTCCTTACCCCGAACAATCAACTTCGCGATTAGCGAATCGTAGTACGGCGGCACAACAGCTTCCGCGTACGAGGCTGTATCCACACGCACGCCCGTACCGCCCGGCGGATTCCACACCGTTATCTTCCCCGCCGAAGGCGTGAACTTCTCTGGGTGCTCCGCGTTGATGCGGCACTCGATGGCGTGCCCTCTGTGCACCACAGGTCCACGCAAGACGTCGCACATCTTTTCTCCGGCGGCGAGTAATATCTGGCTCTTCACCAGATCCACATCGGTCACCATCTCTGTTACAGGATGCTCGACCTGTATGCGCGTGTTCATCTCGATGAAATACAGTACGCCGTCCTCGTCCATGAGGAACTCAATCGTGCCGGCATTCACGTACCCAATCGACGAGAGCGTACTCTGGAGAGTGGCGCCAATCGAGGCACGCAGTTCCGGCGTTACTCGCGGCGAGGGCGACTCTTCGAGGAGCTTCTGGTGGCGCCGCTGAATCGAGCACTCGCGCTCACCTAAGCTGACGACGGTGCCGTGCTGATCCCCGAGCACCTGGAATTCGATGTGCCGGGGCCTTTCGATGAACTTCTCCATGTAAAGATCGCCGTTCCCAAACGCCGCCGCTGCTTCCGAATGTGCCTGGTGGTATAAATTCGGCAGTTCCTGCTCGTTCCGGATCACGCGCATGCCGCGTCCACCGCCCCCTGCGGATGCCTTCACAATTACCGGAAAACCGACCTGCTTCGCCCATTCCATTGCCTCCTGAGCGGAAGCCACAATGCCCTCAGAACCCGGCAGGATCGGCACGCCATGTTTCTTCATCGTGGCGCGAGCTTTTTCCTTTTCGCCCATCAAGCGTGTGATTTCTGGTGGAGGGCCGATGAACTTGATGCCGCAAGTCTCGCACACTTCGGCGAAGTTGGCGTTCTCACTGAGGAGCCCGTATCCGGGATGAATTGCGTCTACGTTCGCAATCTCTGCCGCACTGATAACAGCAGGTATATTTAAATAGCTCTCTGACAATCTAGGCGGGCCAATGCAGATTGCCTCGTCCGCGAAACGCACATGCAATGAATTGCGGTCCGCCTCACTGTAAATGGCGACAGCCTTGATCCCAAGTTCTTTGCAGGCGCAGATCACGCGAAGCGCGATTTCGCCTCGATTGGCGATAAGTATTTTCTTGAACATGAGTGAGCGTCAGTTGCATTTAGGGCGGCGCCCCACCGCCGCCCACTGACAAACAGAGTCCCCTTCGACAGTTTCTTATCTTGCCCGAATGCCGAACAACGCCTGACCGTACTCAACCGGCTGCGAATTGCTGACGTACATCTTAACGATCTCGCCGCTCGCATCGGCCTCGATCTCGTTCATCAGCTTCATCGCTTCGACTATGCAAAGCGGCTGTCAGGCCTTCACCGTATCGCCAACCTTCACAAAAGCGGGCGCACCCGGTGATGGCGCTTCGTAGAACGTACCCACGATCGGCGAGCGAACAATGTGCAGTTCTTCTTCGACGACCGCCGGTGCAGAGACTGGAGCCGATGCTGAAGACGGCGCAGCAGTTGGTGCGTTCGCATGCTGGCCAGTCGGCGTGGCTGCAGCGGCGGCATATGCCATCTGCGGTGCAGCCGCATACTGAGTCGGAGCTGCGGTGGGACTCTGCTGAGCCTCGGTAGCCCGTTTGACGCGAAGCTTGAGGTCGCCGCGCTCGAGTTCAAACTCGGCGATGTCTTTCTCGACCAGCAGCTCAATAAGCTCTTTGATCTCTTTAGGATTCATCGTATTCACGCCGGTTTCCCGGCTCCTTCTGGCGCCGACTGCTTCGCCTGAATGATCTAGATCAGCATCTCGCGTTTTAGTTGCGGAAGAATCTACAGAACTACCAACTCCTTGCTTGCAGGAGTCAATACCTCGCAGCCACCCTCGGTCACAACGACCACGTCCTCTATGCGGACCCCGCCGACGCCAGGCACGTAAACGCCTGGCTCAATCGTTATGACTGTGCCGGCTTCGAGCACATCTGCGACTCCCCGAGCCACACGTGGTAACTCGTGAATCTCCAACCCCAGTCCGTGTCCAGTTGAATGTGTGAAGTACTTCCCCAACCCCGCGCGTGCCAGCACTTTTCGTGCGGCAGCATCGACACGACCCACGTCCACCCCGGCCCGGACCGCATCGATTCCTGCTTGTTGCGCCTCGCGTACCGCCTCGTACATCTGCCGCTGTTGCCGTGGCATCCGCCCCACATGGACGGTACGCGTCATATCGGAACAATAACCGGCGAGTATAACACCGAAGTCCATGACGACGAACCCGTTACGCGGGACTGCCGCATCCGACGCCCGGCCGTGCGGTAAAGCCGAGCGCGGCCCCGACGCCACTATCGTATCGAACGACATTCCAGCCGCGCCAGCCTGTCTTGCGGCGTACTCGATCTCCGCCGCAACGCGCGTTTCAGCAATTCCCGGCTTCAGAACTTTCAGAGCAGCGTCAAGCAAGCTGGCACCAAGTACAACCGCCGCGCGAATTCGCTCGACCTCTCCAGGTTCCTTGATAATGCGAAAGCGCTCGACTAAGCCGCGCGTTTCACGAAGACGTGCTTTCGGTGGCAACAACTTTTTAAGCGCAGAACTCAAGCTGAGAGTCAGGTGTTCGGCCTCGACTCCAACCACCTTCGGCCGTGATTTCTCCAACCACTTGGCTGCAGCGGTAAGTGCCGGCCCTTTCGCTATAACTACCTTCGCTCCCCGAGTCTCTTCACGTGCTTGTGCCGTATAACGTCCATCGGTAAAGAGGGCGATTCGTCTGCCTGCAATCGCCAGCACCGCGGCGCTTCCAGTAAACCCACACAGGTAGCAAACGTTAGGCAGGTGGGTGACCAGCAGTGCATCCACCTTTTCTCGCCGCATTAACTCCAGTGTCTTCTGCTGTCGCCCCAAATAGTCCATTTCCGCTCCTGCAACACTAGAGTTTGTTTCATAAAACAAGATTTCCAGATACAAAAAAGGCCTCCGGCGTCCGGAGGCCTTCAACCATATTACGCGTCTAGGTCTGAACGATCTTCGGTGTGATGATGAAAATCAGTTCCTGCGTGGAGTTTTCTACCGCTCGGCGCTTGAACAAATTTCCAAGAACCGGGATGTTTCCAAGCAACGGGACTTGCGTAACGTTGACCGAGTTCTGTGTCTGAATGACGCCACCGATCATCACGGTTCCGCCGTTCGTCACCAGTACCTGTGTTGTGGCCTGCTGAGTCAGGAACACCGGGTTGCCCAATATCTCGCGGCTGAAGTCAGGCGTGGTGTTCTCGATGTCAACGTTCAGGAAAATTGTGTTCTCGACCGTAATCTGCGGAGTAACGGTCAAACGCAGCACAGCTTCGATATAGGTTACGCTGGACGGTCCGCCCAACTGACCCTGTGTAACCACCGGAATCCGGAAGCCCTGCTTGACCAGCGCCTGGATGTTGTTCTGCGTCACCACGCGCGGCCGTGAAAGGATCTTCAGCAATCCGCGAGACTCCGCCATCGAAAGCAGGAAGTCAACGCGATAGTTGTTCGTTGCATTCAGGAACGAAAGTCCGCTAGTCGCGTCCGGGTTCGCAAGATTCGAGAACAGCGGTATCTGGCGTTCCTTATTCAGGAAATACATGGGATTAGTCGGGACATTGTCGATCAGTGGGCTGTCGCCTGCAGTGCGAATGCCGCCGATCGCGCTCGGTCCGTTGCCCCAGCCGAAGCCAAGCTGCGTGCCGATGTCGCGCGCGAAGGTGCGAGTCGCCGCGACTACACGAGCATCGATCTCGACTTCCTGGGTCTTGCGATCCAATTGCATCAGCAGGCGATCGATTTCTGGAATGACATTGGGAATATCCTGAATCACCAGTGCATTCGTGCGTTCGTCGGCAATGATGTCACCACGGCTCGACAGCAGCTTTTTCACTGTCGGCATTACGTCCTTCGCATGTGCATAGCTCAGGAAACGTGTAACGTTGACCTTGTCGACAGCGAGTGCCTGCGCTTCAGCCTGCAGACGGCGTGCCTGGGCTTCCTTTCGCAGGTTATCGATGGTAGCGATTCGAAGAACATTGCCCTCGAGTTGGCGATCCAGACTGTTGTTCTTGAGTACGATATCTAACGCCTGATCCCACGGCACGTCGTCGAGTACCAGAGTGAGCGTGCCACTTACGCTCGGGTCAAGCACGATGTTCAGTCCGCTGATTTCGTGAATCAGTCTGAAGAAATCCTTCAGGTCCACGTCTTTCAGGTTCACCGAGATGGGCTCACCGGTATAACGCGGCTTCTGAACAACCTCTTCATTGACTCCCTGCCGTTGTTCCGCTGCAAAATTGACGGCGCGCTGAGGCGCACCGGACGTTGCAGGCGCCGGTTGCTGTGCCGCCGACTGCGGCGCAACAGCGTTAGCGGCCATCATCTGCGGTGCCTGATTACTTTCAGCTTTCGCCTCGTATTTCGGTTCGACAAACACAACCGGCTGCGCTTGTGCGGAACGTTCGGAGTCCCCCTTGGCGATCGGTGAGTTCGCACTTGCGATCAATGCCTTCGATGGGTCCGACTGTGCAGGTGCGGAAGACGCCGGTTTTGCGCTCGGCGCAACTGGAGCTGCCGAATTCAGGGCAGCTTGCTTTGTCGGCTCCGGCTTCGGCATGGCTGGTGTCGAGGCTGCCTGTACTGGAGTTGTACTTCCAGTGGCCGGAACAACGGCGGGCACCGACTTTCGTTTCGCCATGACTCCCGGTGCATACAACTTCAGCACCAGTTTGGCACCGCTTTCCTTTATCTCGTAGTCCTGAGCCGACACCAAATCTACAACGACGCGCGTCACCGGAGGCGTGGCCTGGAACTGCGCGATACGCACGTTGCGAATATCACCTGAATTCACCTGAATCGGCCTCGGACGCCCCGCAGGAACGGCGTTCGGGATATCAAGCACGATGCGGCTAGGGCTGGTCAGCGTCATAGCGGTCGCTGTAATCGGCCCCGTCGCAGTAATCTCGACTTCCATGCCCTCGATCCCGCGCATGACCGACAACTCGCGCACCTTGGTCAATCCAAGTGCCTGCGCCGTGGGCTGGACAGGCTTCGGCGTTGCCGGCTTCTTCTCAGCGATGGCATCACCAGGCGTCGCGACCGGCTTCGTTTCCTCTGCAACAGTCGTGGGCGCGGCAGTCCCAGGTGCCGGCGTGACAGTAATGATCACGCCACCGCCTGTCTCCGTCACCTTTGCATCAGCACCAGGCGTGAGTCGAAGCTCGAGCCTTGCAATGTCAGTCCCGCCCATTCCTTTGTAGCCGACGACGCGATAGGACTTGACGCCGGGAACTTGGAAACTGCGCTCGCGATTGTGAAGCTTGCCCGCGGACACACCCGTCAGGTCCACCAGCAGAAGGCCCTCACTCGCCTTGTATTCCTTGTGGCCGAAAGTGCCCGTCGCGCGCATGGTGACGTTGGTGCTGTTGCCCTGTGCGACCACGCTGACGTTCGTCAATTGCGAACCGGCCGCCGCAGCCATCGTGCTGCACAGCAGGACCGCTATCACCAAACCGAGCAGTTGCTTCAGCTTCATTTCCCCATCTCCTCACGCATGACCCGCGATGCGTGTGCGGCTAATCTTTTCTACGCCGCTTAATCACTGCTGAAACTACCTACAGCCAGCTCGCGAACGGCTGGCGTTTGACCCTTAGACAGCGGGCTTAACTATTCGCTTTACGATATCCCGCGAGCTCTGCCGTCCCACTCTGTCCACGACTGTTTCACGAAACACCACGTGATCTGCCGCGATCCTTACCAACCTTCCGTTGAATACCGGGTCGTTCTCGCGCAGAAAGTACGTCTTGCGTTGCGCGTTCTCGACTACGGCGATAGTGCCGGCCGCTGAACGCACGATGCCCTTGAGTTCAACCTGACCGATGACCAGACACTTCTTGCCCGCTGCGCAAACCCGGCCTTCAACCGATTCGGTCCGAATGATGCTTACGAACGGGTCGCGCTTGCCTCGCATTACTCGCGTCGTCTTTCCGCTTCCGCGCGTTTCCTGGCTGTCCGCTGGACTGACCGGTTGCGGCGCGGGCGTGACTGCGCGGGAGGGGATGTTTGCAGTACTCGCCGTTGTGGCGCCCGTGGCCTGCCGAATCGCAGCGTTTCGCTGCTGCTCCAACGGCGAAGTAGCTGAGTTAAGGCTGTTGCGCACGTTGTTGATCGTCGTCACGGCGCTCTGCTGAGCAAACGCCGTCGCCGAAAACAAGACCAGAACTGAAATCGCTGTCCTGACCATAATCACTTTTTCCTAGCCGGGCCGGTTGGCTTTGCCGGCTGATTCGTTTCGTGGCTGAAGAAGGTCGTTGCCATGCATGTCGAAATAACGCTTTCGCGCGGCCCGTAGTGGTACGTTTTCTTGCCCTTCACGTCGCCGCCCTTGACGGCCCCGACCTGCAAATTCGAAATGTTGATGATTCGCTCGAGCTTGGACACGCGATCGAAAAAGTTCAGCATCGCGTAATAGGGGCCATCCAGTTCCATGTCGAACGGCACCTCTGTGTAGAACTCGCGAGTTGTCGTCGGCTTCGCTTCATATCTGCGAACCTCGATGCCGGCCCTTCGAGCTTCGTTCTGCATCGCGTGCATGAACTGGTCCGCCTCTTTCTCATCGGGCACGATCTTCTGCAGATTCTCGAGTTGCAGTTTCAAAGCATCAACGGTCCGGTTCAACTCGGGCAACTTCTGTTCATAAGGCCGCAACGTGTTGTTTTCCGCGATCTTGGCCTGCAACTTCACTTCGTTCGCACGGTTCTCGTCGCTCATGCTCTTGTAAACAACGAAGTAGAGCGCGACGCTCGCAACCAGCCCCAGCACCGCGACGATTCCAAGTTGCGCCTTCCGCGGCATTTCTGTGAACTTCGCCATGTCTTTACCCGTGTTGCGCAGCCTCTTACAGACTGCGCCATCAACGCGACGTTAAGACTTCTGCGCCGGCTGTTTCTCGCAAATGATCGTGAACAGGAACGCCTGCATGTCCTTCACGCTATCGTCCTGAAACGTCTCCTTGATTTCGACGGTCTTGAAGTAGCCCGTTCTCTGGAGATTTCGAATGAGGTCGGCTACGCCGTGAACGCTCAACGCTACGCCTTTAAGCGTGATCGCCTTGCCGTCGTCGTTCATCGTGTTCAACCAGACCTCGTCCGTGCTGTTGATCGTATTGGAGATAGTGTTCAACAGGCTGACCGGACCGAACTGGTTCGTTCGAAGCTGATCGATTACATCTACCCGGCGCTTGTAGTTGTTCTTAATCTTCTCGCGTTCCAGGTAAACTGCCTTGACTTGCGAGAGGCGCAGGTTCTCATTCTCGGCCGCACTCAACCGGTTCTGGAGGCTGTCGGCATCGTGCTGCAACTTCCAGTAATAAGCCCCGTTGCCTCCCAATGCGATGAGCACGATCAGGAGTGAACCAAGCAGGACACCGGTAGCGGATTCACCGCCGCTGATTGCCGCTCGTTTGCCCTTCTTCTGTTTTGTGGCACCCAGCAGATTGATCCGAATCATAGGTCTTCAAAACTCCTCAGGGCCAATCCGACCGCCACTGCAAGCTGGCCCGGGTTCTGCTCGATCAGCGCCGCCGCCGGCGCACTCTGCTCGTACGCAATTTTCTGAAAGGGATTCAGGTACTCGACAGGAAGCGCAAATTCCTGTCTGAGCGCCTCCATGAGTCCCGGCACCTTGCACGAACCGCCTGCCATATAAATTCGTTCAATGTGCTCACCCGCAGCCGTGGCACGGAAGAAATCAAACGTCTTCTGGATCTCAAGCACGATGATCTCGGTCACCTGCTGCAGGATTGGCACTTTGGCGTCTTCGCTGACCGTCCCCACCCTGCGCCCCAGTTTGAACGCCTCCGCATCGTCGAAGCTCAGATCCAGTTCCTTCTGCAAGGAGTCGGTGTACTGATTGCCTCCAACGCTGACGTCGCGCGTAAACAGCGGCGTGGTCCCCTTCACGATGGCGATGTTCATCACGCTCGCGCCAAGGTTTAGTAGCGCGACTGTCGCATTCGGTGACGGATCGTAGTTGTATTCGTAGCAGTTCTGGAGCGCGAAGACGTCGATGTCCACCACAGCAGGTGTCTTGCCCGCCATCGACAGTACGTTCGTGTAGTTGAGGATCTTGTCTTTCTTCACCGCGACCAACAACACGTCCATCTGCCGCCCGCCATCGTCCGACAGCACCTGGTAATCGATGTTCACGTCTCCGATGTCGAACGGTATGTGCTGAGCGGCCTCAGTCTGGATGCTGTCGGCAAGCTCCTGTTCCGGCATTGCCGGAACCCCGATCCTCTTCACGATCACCGAGTGTCCGCTTACCGACGTCGCGACGGACTTAGCTTTGATCCCGTTCTCAGTAAAGATCTGTGCGATCGCGCTGGCGACGCTTGGACTATCCATAATCATGGAGTCCACGACTACGTCAGTAGCCAGCGGCTCCATCGCAAGATGTGCTACCCCGATCTCTCCGCGCGTGCGCTTCAGTTCTACGGCCTTGATAGCGCTCGATCCGATATCGAGTCCGACGATTGTCTTTGTCCCACCGAGTCCGAACATGTTTTACCGTCCTACGACCGCGCTCTTCGGCTTCTTTTTTCCCCGGCCTTCACCCGCCGTGCTTTGCCGCTCCATCCACTGATCCAAAATCGTTTTCTTGAATCGCCACCTGTTTCCAAGCTTGAACGCCGGGATTCGCTCCTCGGAAACGTATTTGTAAAGCGTGTCAGGGCTGACCCCCAGGTAATCGGAAGCCTGACGGATGTTCATTACTTCCGGTGCTTCGGCCATACATTAGCCCTTTCCAGAAAAAAAGTACCTTCCCGTTGGTACATGGCCTTTCAAGTCCGAGGACTCGCGACCAACGGCGAACATCAGATTTCAGCGCCTATTCTGCTCGCGATACATCGTGTCTCGTGATATTCGCTCCGGCACTGTTACCTATGGCGCAATACCACGGATACGCGCACGCCTATCCCTGGCAGCAATCACATCTGCACGCCTGGAGGCGTTTGTTGTCTCGGGGGGAAACTTGAAGCGTGCTGGTTATATCAGGCGGGGGTATGTACGAGTCAAGCAGTTCTTAGGGTTTCACCCGGTTTCTTCGGTGTTTTTGGGGTATGTACTACGGTAACTTGCGGCCGGTTTAGTACGATTAGCGGCACTTGCGACAGGAAAAACCACAATATGTTGCGGTGTTTACGCTCAATATGCGGCTTCGATATTACTCACCGCTGCGGAAGTGGAGGAGTGGAATCCCAGTGCGTCAATCGTGTACCCCGGTCGCTGCCTCGGCAAGCAGATCCTGAGCATAGGCGCGTCGGATCTTCAGTCTGCCGCCATAAGGCTCGACGAAAACGGCATCGGGAACCACAAATTGAAGACGGTTCCCCGCCCTTTCTTGCTGCGTACCCGGATATGTCCGCCGTGCTTCTGAACCAATTCTCGCGTGACCCACAACCCCAAACCCGTGCCAAGTTCAGCTTTGGTCGTGAAAAAAGGTTCGAAGATAGTGGCAAGATGCTCGGGAGCGATTCCGCTGCCGGTGTCGCCCATCGTGATTCGAACGAATTTGCGCTCTCCATCCAGTGTGAAAGGTCGTATTCGGACGTGCAGCGACCCGGAGCCGTTCATCGCGTCTATGCTGTTCGACAGCATATTGGAGATAATTTGTCGTAGCTCACCTTTGATCGCCTTGATCTCAACACCTTGCTGGATTTCTTCTTGAACTCTTATGTCTCTGGCCTTTAAGCGCGGCGCAAAAAGATCGATAACACTCTTCACAACCTCGGAAAGGCACACCATCGTCGGAGCGCCGGGCTCTCTATAGAAGCCGAGTGTCTGCCTCGTGATGTGTGCTACGCGCTCCAACTCGCTTTCCGCCATGGTCAAGTGCTTCAGCGCAGATTCCGGAAGATCCGGATGCGACGCCGCGAGGTAAACGGCATTCATGATTGTCTCGAGTGGATTATTGATCTCATGGGCAATCGTTGCTGCCATGCGGCCGACCGAAGCTAGTTTCTCACTCTGTAAGAGCGCCTTTTGCGCATTTTTTATCGCAGTCACATCTTCGACTGTCACAACAACCATGATGACCCGACCGCTCTCGTCGCGCACAGGAGCGCCATTGTGACTCAGCACCATCTCTTTACCGGTATCTGTTCGCCGTACCACGAGTTCACGATGGCTGACCGTCTGCCCATTTAGAACCTGGGTTACTGGCCACTCAGATGGAGGAACAAGATTTCCATCCAGGTCGTGCGCTTCCAGCAGCACGGCAAGTTTCCAGATACTCTCGAGCGGCGAATCGGGTGGAAAGCCGTAGATCCGAAGGAATGCTGGGTTCGTCAGCAGCGGTTCACCATTAGCGCCGCCTACGTAAACCCCTTCCGTCATGCTGTCGATTGTGGTTCGGAACTGCGCCAATCGCGTTTCAGCGAGTTGATTGGCATGGATGAGTTGTTGCCCGCGCTCCCGCAAAACATCTTCCGCTCTGCGCTGATCGGTTACATCGGTGTTCGTACCAAACCACCGGAGCACGCGACCCTTTTCATCTCGAATCGGTACGGCTCGTGAGAGGAACCAGCGGTACTCGCCATCTCTGCCGCGTATCGGGAACAAGTCTTCCCATACATCGCCGCTCTCGAAACAGCGCCTGATTTTCTCGACAACCCGCTTCACGTGATCGGGGTGGTGAACACTTTGCCATCCCCAACCTTGCATCTCCTCGAGCGTCGTGCCTGTATAGTCGAACCAGCGCCGGTTGTACCAGAAAATCGACCCACTTGGATCGGCCATCCACGCCAGTTGGGACATGTTATCCGCTAGTGCCCGGAACCGTTCCTCGCTTTCTCGCAAACGCTCCTCGGCCCGCTTACGATCGGTGATCTCAACAACATAAGCTCCTACGGCAACCGGCTCCGCGCCACTTGTATACACGGGATAAAAACCCGTAATCCACGTCCTTGGAACTCCCGGTTCTTTCGGGGTCTCGCCTGTGATTTCTCTTTCGATCGTGCGACCCGTCCGGAAGACATCATCCAGAATAGGATCGACGAACTGCGCGTTGACGGGCAGAACCTCGCTTATGGGTTTTCCGAGGTGAGCTTCGGGTGGTAGCCCGTTGATTGCGGCGAGTGCTTCGTTAACGCGGAGGTACCGGTGCTCCCGGTCAAAGAAGGCAAATCCTACTGGTGCATTCTTCAGGACCGACTCTAGCTCGGAGGTACGCAGCTTGAGTTGGGTTATGTCCCGTGCCACGATCGAAGCTTCGACTACCCGGCCGCTGTCATCAAGCACGGGTGATATGTTCACCGAGACATCAACCAGCGAGCCGTCCTTGCGCTTGCGGACAGTATCATAGTGTCCGACTTCCTCTCCCTTTGCCAGGCGAGAGAAAAAGTTCAAAAGCTCTGCCTGGCGCTCAGTGGGCACCACCAGCGACATCGAACTTCCGATCGCTTCTTCCTTCGTATATCCGTAAAGCCGTGCAGCGGCTGCGTTCCAACTGGTTATGACGCCTTCAAGAGTCATCGAGTAAATGGCATCGTGGGACGACTCAATGATCGCGTTCGCTTTGCTTAACTCTTCTTCCGCGTACTTGTGCTCGCTAATATCCTCCACGACGCCTATGGCGTACTTTTCGCCGCCGGTCTCTTCCATTAGCGACACGCTGAGACTCACCCAGATAGTCGATCCGTTCTTGTGTAGGTATCGCTTCTCAAGCGTGTAGCGGTCGATCTCACCGGCCTTCACCCGATCGTACAGTTGAACGTCCTTTTCGAGATCTTCCGGGTGCGTGATGTCCTGGAACGTTTTGCTGAGTAACTCTGCCTGTGTGTAGCCAACGATCTCGCACATGCGTTGATTCACGCGCAACCAGCGTCCATCCAGCGCGACATGGGCAATTCCAGCAGCCGCTAGGTTGAAGGTCTTCTCGAATCGTTGTGCATTGGATTCAACCTCGGCTATGAGTCGGTGGCGGTCGGAGACGTCTTGGAAGAAGACCGATACCCCACCATCGTCTCTGGGATAAGCACGTACCTCAGCCCATATCGATAGAGGGGCGTAGTAGAACTCGAAGCTTTGAGCTTCGTCTTGGTTAACTACGTTCCTGTAGCTCTCTTCCAGAACGGTTCCGCGCGTTTCCGGGAATTCATCCCATATCGATTTTCCGATTAAATCCTGTCTCGTCCTACGGAGAACGCGCTCCGCATGACTGTTCAGGTACGTAAAACGCCAGTCGGCATCAACTGAATAGAAAGCATCGCCGATACTCTCCAACAACGATGCGTTTCTTCGCTCCGCCTCCGCTGCTGCGTTTCTGGCTTGCTGTTCTGCTGTAAGCAGCGCGAGGGTTCGCGCTCTGAGCTCACGCAGGTGCGCCACAACCATGGCTGTTGCCGTTGCAGTCGCCAGATAAGTTAAGAGACGTATAACGTCGCCGCTTGAAGGTAGATCAAACGATTTCGCTGTGGGGAGTATGAAGTACCAGCTCTCCAGTGCTGTCAGGATCGCAGAAGCGAGCGCCGGCCCCAGTCCACCAAACCAGGCAACAAATACAACGGCAATGTAGAAGAACAGAAATACCGGGCTGGCATGTGCGTCAGGCACTTTCAGACTGGGCCACAGCATCAGCGCAGACACTACTACCGCGAGCAGGTACGCGACCCAGCGCCGGCGGCCATGGTTCGTGGCTCCGCCCCCAGTTAGAACCATGAATGGTCTATGTCGCATGACTAGCCGGAACCCTCAGGTGCAACACTGGTTGGCAACGCAATTGTCCGCCATTCGATCAGGTCTGCTGGCGTAACGACCTCACAAGCAGTGTTGATGCAAAGGTTAACACGGCAATGCGGCCTTTGAAAAAATGAGAAACATGTCTTCGGCATCAATCGACAGAGCACTTTCGCCTGGTGCGGAAAGTTGGGATAACTTTGCACAAAATGAAAAAGGGGCCGCGACTGCGCGACCCCTTATGGCTACTCATGTTGATCAGCCCTGAATGTCAAAGTTCTCCTGATGCAGCAACGGATCGGATTTCACCAGAATTGTCCTTCTGGTAAGCTCCTCCATCTCTTGAATCCACTTCCCGCCATTAGCTTTCAGCGCTTTGGCAAGTTCTGGGTTGACCCGCAGGATCACGTCTTCGCGTTCCAGATGGGACGCCATTTTCCGCATCTCGACATAGATCTCGTTGCACATCGTGTGCAGCGATTTGACCAGACCCGTTCCTGTACAGTACGAGCAAGGCTCCCCGAGCGTGCGTTCCAGAGACTGCTTTACGCGCTTTCGGGTGATTGCCACAAGGCCGAAGTCATTGAACGCCAAGACCTTCGACGGCGCACGGTCCGCCTTCATGGCCTCTTCAAGCGCCTGCATGACTTTCTGACGGTTCTTGCGCTCGTCCATGTCGATGAAATCGATCACGATGATGCCGCCCAAGTCGCGCAACCGGACCTGGCGCACAATCTCACGGATCGCATCGATGTTCGTTTTCACGATCGTGTCTTCCAGTCGGGTCGTCTTCCCCACATACTTCCCCGTGTTAACGTCGATCGCGACGAGCGCTTCGGTCTGGTTAATCACGATGTACCCACCGCTCTTCAACCAGACTTTCGATTTCAGCGCCTTATTGATTTCCTCCTGAATTCCGAACTGGTCGTACAGAGGTGTGTTCTTGGTATAGAGCTTAACCTTCCGAACCAGCTGCGGCTGGAAGCGTTGCGCAAAGCGCAGTACGCGCTCGTATTCGGCCTCATTGTCCACCCAGATCGCCGCGAAATCCGCCGTGACCTGATCTCTCAGGACACGCTCGACGAGGTTCAGATCGTGGTAGATCAGCGCCGGAGCCTTGCTGTTTTCCGAGCGCGTCTTGATGTCGTGCCACAGGTTCTTGAGGAAGCGAATGTCGGCGCGCAGTTCTTCTTCGGTGATTCCCTCCGCAGCCGTGCGCACGATAAATCCGCCGTGACCGCCCTCGCGCTCGCTGAGCATGATTCGCTTCAGGCGCTGGCGCTCTTCGTCAGAGTTAATCTTGCGTGATACCCCGATGTGGTTGACCGTCGGCATGTAGACCAAGTACCGTCCCGGCAAAGCGATGTGGCTGGTAATACGTGCGCCCTTTTTGCCGATCGGCTCTTTTGCGATCTGGATCAGGACTTCCTGTCCTTCCTTGAGCAGATCGCTGATCTGGGGGATCGGGCGCGGAGCTTCTCGCCGTGGGCCGCCCCGTATGCGCCGGCCGCCACGACGCCCTCTTCCAGGCCGACGATCATATCCGGGACGCATGGGATGCTGCGGATACGACCCAGCAGTAGCATGAGCTTCGTGCGCAGTTCCCGGTGCCGCTTCGTCATCGACAACGTCGGCTTCAAGTTCCGACTCTTCGAATTCATCGTCGTCCAGTTCGCCGGTAGTCTCAATCTCAATGCCGTTGTCTTCCACAACGGCGTCTTCCGGGTACGCCGACGCAGCAGTTTCATGATCGAGCAGTGCGTCTTCAACGGCGTCAGTTAGACCGTTAGCTTCTTCGAAGTCGCCACCAACGATTCCACGCACATGAGGCTCATCCGTTGCATGAAGCGTCTGCTCCTCCATTTCGACGAAATCGGAGTCGTCCTCTTCTTCAGCCAGGGGCTCGTACTCTGATTCGTCCTCTTCTATCTCTTCATGCTCCAGCGTATGTCCGGCTCCCGCCGAATAGCCGTGCCGCTCCTCAACCGTGTCGTAGGACCGGGCCGGCATTTCCGGCCATTCACCCTCGGCCGACGTGTTCTCGTTCTCTACATCGACCTCCGGCGCTTCCGTACTCGCGTCTTCTGCGGCAACGGTTTCCGCCTCGACGGCCTGTTGGCCTTCGGTCTCGATCGCCTCTCCGCCGAACGTGCTCGCCACGTTCATCTGCTCGTACTTTGCCGATTCGGCCTCGGCTTCCGAATCTGCCGAACTTTCGGATTGTTCGCCTGCTTCGGCGGCAGTAGCGGTGTCCTCAGGCGACTGGGTGGCCTCTCCGCCGAAAGTAGCAGCCACGTTCATCTCTTCATAATTCGTCTCGGTACCGGGTTCCGCTGGAACGGTGCCGCCAATTGCGCCGTGCTCGCCAACGCTGATCTCGGGCTCAACGTCGCTGGCCGCGTCCTGCTCCGAAGACTGCGAGACGTCACCTTCGAGCTGTCGATCGAGTGTCACGGAAAGTGGCTCATTCTCACTCACAATCGAAGCCGCCTGCTCTTCCAGCGTGCTGGCAGCGGGTTCGGCTGCGGCTTCCGATATCCGGCGGTATTTCGCTATGGACTCGCCCGGCAATATAAACGGCGCGACCGGAGTGCGACGTTCCATACGCACTTCCGTCCGGGGCCCCTCCTGGCGCTTCCTTTTGCGCTCAGAACCAACCTCCTCGGTTAGTTGTTCCACCGCCTGCCCTTGGCTCGCATTCTCATCAGAATCGATGCAGGGCGAAGAACTCTGCTCCTCGGACTCTGCTGAGATGGTGGTCAACTGCTCCGTGACCGGTGGCTGCTCGCCAGTCGCCTGAAGTTCTGCGCTGGCTGTCGTCTCGTCGGCGCTTTCCTCCAGCAGGCCAGGTTTAGGCGCAGTCTCTACTTCGTCCTTCGGCTGATATTTAGCAATCTTCTCGCCCGGGAGAACGATAGGACCTCGATAGCTGAAACCAGTGGTCTCTCGCCCCGCGGTTGTTCCGGTCACGGGCGGAAGTTCCGGCGCCGGCGGCGGTGCCAATTCCGATACGTGTACCTCGTCTGCCTTCTCGGCTACCTGCTGTTCAATCTCTTCCTTCTTTGCCGTCTTGTTATATTTCGCGATGCTTTCGCCGGGCAGAACGAACGGTGTAGGAACCGACGCAGGCACTGGTCGGGGTGTATCCGCCTCGGGCACTTTCAATGCTTCTTTGGCAAGCTCGGAAGCAGGGACCCCTTCGGGCTCGGCGAACCTTGTCTCGATATCAGGGCTGTCAAATCCACCCTCGATGACGAACGAAGCTGCATCAGAACCGGTCGAAAAGTCTCCGACACCGGATTCACCGAACTGATCGTCTTCCGCCCCGCTTTCCGCCACATCCGTGTCCGCGTCAAGATCAGGTATGTTGCTTTCGGGCTTGCGATACTTGGAAATCGATTCTCCCGGCAGGAGAACCGGCTCGTACCCGGCAGGCGGACCGAAATCCTCTACGATTGGGAGTTCTGCGCGAGTGTCTTCGCGCTGTGGACCGCGATCGAACTTCGACTCGGGGAACCCACGGCCACGACGTCCCCGACGGCGCCGGCGGCTGCGGAAACCCCCACGAGCATTTTCGCTATCGAGTTCAGCAGAGTCCGCGCCCGTATCGAGTTCGCTGTAAGCCCCGTCTGCGGGCTCTTGCATTACAGGGCGCGGTGCCTGTGAACGCGGAGGCTCGGGTACTTGGAATTCCTTCTGAAATTCGTAGTGGCGCGGCTCAGGTTGCGGTTTGTTGGTGACGTAAGTCTCGGGACGGGTAGGGACGGCATCGAACTCTTCGTCTTCTTCCCCGAGATCAAGGAAATCGGAAACATAAAGGAAGGCATCGCGCTCAAGCCCAATGTCAACGAACGCGGACTGCATGCCAGGCAGCACGCGGGTGACGCGACCTTTGTAAATCGAACCTGCTAGGGTGTACTCATTCTCGCGCTCGAAAAATATTTCAGCGAGTTGATCATCCTCGACCACCGCCACCTTGGTCTCGTGTGGCGTCGAAGACACGTACATTTCTTTTGTCATGCTATCTCCGGTCGTCGCTTTTCAGCGGCTTACCGGCAGCATGTGAGGGGTTCCTGGTGGGATCGAGTCAAACTACACAACCGCCTGCCCGCGTTGCTCCGGAAGGCACACGGGTGCCTTCCCTCGCTCGCGACGGCGAATGGCCGTGTCCACGAAAGTTTGCAGTTGGGTAAATCCGTTTGCGAATCCTGGAAATTGTCTGCACCTGTCGCGGGGCGCCTGCGGAGTGTGACCTCACTTCTCAATGACACCCGGAGATGCCAGGCGGCGAAACCGTTTGTACATTGAGGGGGCCGTTACCGCCCCGCCGCGCCGTTTGCTAAACCCGTCCGGCCCCTCACATCACGGCCGGCACACGCCCTCTTTTCGTGAGGGCACTCGAAATCTTGCTGGTATTTCCTCCCCTTCACGGGGCAACTTTGATCTTGAACTGCGTTTCGCCGCACTCGTGGGCGGCGCCTGTACTCTAATTCACGAACCGGCGCATACGGATGTTCATTACGATGCCCAGCGCCAAGAACGTAAATAGCACCGATGATCCGCCGTAACTCATTAGCGGTAGCGGTATTCCGGTGACCGGCATGAAGCCGACCACCATGCCGACGTTGACCAGAATATGGAAAGCCAGTACAGCTACCACACCCATTATGACGAAAGCGCCAGCGCGGTCAGGCGCCGTCTGCGCGTTCGCGATCATGCGCATCAGCACCAAAAAGTATAGCAGTAAAACGAACGCTGCGCCCACCAACCCGTGCTCCTCGCACCAGGCCGCGAAGATGAAGTCCGTATGCGGTACGGGCAGGAACGCTCCTTGCGTCTGGGATCCTTGTGCCGCCCCCTTGCCCCAAATCCCTCCCGATCCGATCGCGATGAGCGACTGAATCACCTGGTAACCAGCGTTCTGGGAATCGGCTTCCGGCTCGATGAACGTCGTAAGGCGCTCTTTTTGGTAATCCTTAAGCCCATAGTGCCAGATCGCCGGCGCCAGGAGTATTCCAAGTAGCAATACCACAATCGCGTGTTTGGCTCTCAGCCCGCCCAGAAACAGGCCCATTAACGCGATCGGCACATAGGTCAGCGACGTCCCGAGATCGGGCTGCCGGAGCACGAATAACATCGGTACTCCGATCAATAACCCCGCCCGAATCATATCGGATAGCTTTCCTTCCTCCTCTATGCCCCGAGCCTCACTGAAGTACTTCCCCATCGCGAGAATTAGAACGAGTTTCACCCACTCCGACGGCTGAAAGTGCCATCCGCCGGGCAGCATGATCCATCGTCTCGCGCCCATATACTTGCGCCCAAATACCGCCACGGCCACAAGTGCCACGATCGACAGCACGTACATCCAGGGCACTTTGTCCAGAAGCGTGTGATAGTTGACGCGGCTCATGATGAACATCGCCACAAGACCGCCAGACACCCAGTACATCTGCTTTATGTGTGAGCCCGCGAACTTTGTGCCATGGGTCGCGCTATAGATCTGCACAATGCCCAAGACACAGATCACAAGAACGTAACCCAGCAGCAACCAGTCGAAGTCACGGAATGTAACGTAGCGTTTCAAATGTGATTCTCACTGATCAGCAAACATCCACCAGCAATCAGTTCCGAAGCCTTACTTACTCATTTCAAAAATAGTGTCATCCTGAGCGGAGGCCGCGATTGGTTTTTCCGCGCCTGCTTTTGGTGCGGTCGCGGCCGGAGTCGAAGAACCTGCTTTTCGGCCCGTCACTCTAAAACACGCTTATACCTTTCGTTTGCCCCCTCCGCAGAACCTTCGCGCTCTCCGCGTATTTCGCTCCCGGCGACGATCACCTGACCACCGCACTAGCCACTGGTCCAACGCGCCTTGGCGCCAGCTTCACCCTGAACCTGCCCGCCCCCAAGTGCTCCTCTCCTTCCTTGGGTTCGCTCCACACGCCGCCAATCTCGGCATATTCCGATCCTGCCGTGCTGCTTTCGGGCCTTCTGTTTTTAGCGGACTTATCCGTCGCCGGCGTCTTTGCATCGACTGCCTGGATATGTGAAACCGCCTGGCTGTTCTCCGGAGTGCCCGGCTTGAACTTCTCGGCATACTTAACGTCGCGCTTCTTCTGCTTCTCGACGTACGCCTTAATCACCTCGGAAGCAATGCGCGCAGCAAGATAGCCGTGTTCTCCCTGTTCCACAAGGACGGAAACCACAATTTCAGGGTTTCTCCGCGGCGTCACTCCCACGAACCAGCCGTTATCTCTGAATCTGGACCTGTCACCCGAAAGCTTAGCCAGCGCGGCATTCGAAATCGTCTGGGCCGAGCCGGTCTTCCCAGCGAAGTCGATATTGTTCAGGTGTGCGCTCGGCGCTGTTCCGACCGGGTTGACCACGTTCTGCATGGCATCGGTGATCACTTCCCAATTCTTCGCGTCGATGGGAACCTGTGCCAATTCCGGCACCGTCGTGTTCAGGTTGTGCTTCATCTCTGCCGGAATGTCATCGGAGTACGCCACGTGAGGGCGAACCAACCTGCCGCCGGTCGTGATTGCCCCGATTGCCCTCATCAGTTGTACTGGTGAAGTAGCCACAGCGCCCTGCCCGATCGCAACAGAGATGGTCTCCCCTGCATACCACTTCTGCTTAAACGTCTTAATCTTCCACTGCTCGGAGGGCATCACTCCATTTACTTCCTGGGGTAAATCGATACCGGTCTTCTGCCCGAGACCAAACATCGTCGCGTACTTGGCAATCCTTCCGATCCCCAGCCGCTCGCCCAGCGTGTAGAAGAATGTGTCACAGGACTGGTATATCGCCTTGCTTAGGTCAACTGACCCGTGGGCAGGCGCGTTGCCTGACACCCAGCATTTGAAGAATCGTCCGTAAAAGGTCCCGCCTGCGCCGCAGTTCACCCGCATGTCCTGGGTGATCCCTTCCTGTGCACCGGCGACTGCCATGACGATCTTGAAAACCGAGCCCGGCGCAAGTTGTGCCTGGATCGCCTTATTCAGCAGCGGCTTCGCAGGATCGGTGATGAGAGCATTCCATTCTTTGCGACTTATACGGACCGCAAACGAATTTGGATCGAACGTCGGCCGGCTCACCATTGCCAGGACCTCACCCGTACGCGGGTCCATCGCGACAATGGCTCCGTTCTTGCCTTCCAAAGCCTGCTCAGCGGCGATTTGAATGTCGAGGTCGATCGTGAGTTTCAGCGGCTTTCCCGGAACCGCCGGGGTCTCGCTCATCACCCCTACTTCCTTGCCACGAGCCGTGACAATCGCGTTTCGAGATCCGTTCTTGCCCATCAGCAGGTCGTTATACTGGCGCTCAACACCGCTCATTCCCACCACGTCGCCAGGGTTGTAGAACTCAAAGGCCGCCATGTTGAGCATCTCATCGCTCACCTCGCCCACATAGCCAATCAGGTGCGCCATGAACCCGTTTTTCGGATACAAACGCCGGTGCGACATGATCGTGTCGAGTTCCGGTAGTTCGTTCCTGTGGGCTTCTATAAACGCCAATTCATCGGGCGTAATGTCGTCTTTCAGGATGATGGGCTTGTACGACGGCGATTTCGCAAACTTCGCGATACGGTCGCGGACTTCCTGTGGGTCCATGTGCAACCCAGCGGCGATCTTGTCCGCATCCGCGTAGAGATCCTTCATCTGATCGCGCAGCAGCAATGCGGAGAACGAAGGATAGTTGTCTACGATTGTGCGCCCCTCGCGGTCGAGGATTCTCCCGCGCGGTGCAAGGATGGGTATCTGGCGAACGCGATTCTGTTCGGCGAGCCGAGCGTAGTATTCGTTGTCCGCGACCTGCAAGCGCCAAAGTCCGTATCCAAGTATCAAGAAGATCGCCAGGATCACGTACTGGACGACCGCCAGTCTGAACTGTGGGACTTTGTCTTCGCGACCGAACAACATAACCGTTCGCTGGCGCGCTTGTTACATTCAAAACGATCGCCAGCTTCTCTCTTCAGTAAACCCAATCGATGCTTCGCAACGCTAACTTAACCAGTAACTTGGCATTGCCAAGCCCGCGATCGGCCTACCTTTAAATTTGCGTTCAGTGTAGCAGGATTTACACTCCCGTTTCGAGCGAGTCCAGAGTCTATTTCGCCTCAGCACACCTCAGGTACACACCTGACCCACTCAGGCCGATCTGGACACATGCGAACGCACTGTGTTTTTCAATCGTAAATCACGGCAGATCAATACATCCTTGGTGGGTTGACCATCCTGCTTCCCTGCCTTAAAATACGAGATTCAGTTCACTTGCAGATTTCCGCTGAGGAAGATTCAGGAGTTTATGGCAAATCATTTTTCGGCTTTGAAGCGCGCCCGGCAAACCGAGAAGCGCACTGCTATCAATCGTGCGAACAAATCGCACCTGCGCCTCGCCCTGCGTCGTTTCCGCGAAGCCGTTGCGACTGGCAACAAGGAAGCTGCTGAGCAGCAGTACCGGCAGGCCGTTTCCGTCCTGGATAAGGCGACCCAGAAGGGCGTCATTCACGACAATACCGCTTCCCGCTATAAATCGCGCTTGCACGCACGTTTGAAAGCAATTGGCGAAACGCCGGCTAAGTAGCAGAGTTTTCCTCCATTAGGTGACGGCAAGCCGCATGGCTTGCCGTTGTGCTTTGCTCATTTCTCAACATCTTCCTCGCTGCACCCTGACTCGCGCCAAACGGCACTCGAAGGAACGGCCGCGCGAACATCTCGTTGAGCAGTCGCATTTTGCTCCAGTCCTCCCGACCTCGCGGCTTATAATTGAATATTCCTCATGGTCAGAGACGGCATTCATTACGCGCTTGGCTTGTTCGCAGTGGCCGTTGTCGTAGGATGGCTCGCTTCCCCGGCTTGGGCTGCGCTTCCGCTGCTTCTCGCCGCATTCTTTCTCTGGTTCTTTAGAGATCCCGAGCGAGAGATTCCTGGCGAAGCCGGTCTCATTGTTTCCCCCGCTGACGGTAAGGTCACAGACGTTTCGACGATCGAATGGGGCGGCGCTCCTCGCAAGCGGATCAGCATCTTTCTTAACGTTTTCGATGTCCACGTAAACCGCTCCCCCATTGCCGGCGTTATTGCTTCATCGGAATACCGGCGCGGCAAGTTCGGAAACGCTATGGGGGCGATATCCTCCGAGCAGAACGAGCAAAATATCGTCACGGTAAATGGCGAAGGACAGACGCTCGTTTTCAAACAGATCGCCGGTTTGCTCGCGCGTCGGGTCGTGTTCACGAAAAAGATCGGGGACCCGGTTGCACGTGGCGAGCGTATCGGTCTAATGAAGTTCAGCTCACGGATGGACGTCATTATGGAGCCCACCGTCGCACTCCGGGTGAAGGTCGGCGACCGGGTCCGCGGCGGGTCCACCGTACTGGCCGACTTCCAGCCGGCTGCCCCTGAAGCTGTTGGCGCCGGTTCATCCGAGCTCCGGGAGAATGGAAAAGCATGAGTGTCGAAGGGAAATTAGAGCTTGGCAGCTTAGTTCAGCCACGGCGCAAGAACGGGCGGTTCCGCAAGGGCATGTATATTCTCCCTTCGCTGTTCACCAGCCTCAACATAGCTGCGGGCTATTACGCGATCTCCCAGGCGGTTCAGGGCAGTGTCGCAGAACCGTGGCACTTCGACGTTGCAGCCAAGGCAATTGGGTTTGCCATACTCTTCGACGGGTTAGACGGTCGCATTGCGCGCATGACCAACACAACCAGCGATTTCGGCCGTGAACTGGACTCGCTGGCCGACGTCATCACGTTCGGTCTTGCTCCCGCGATCCTTGCTTGGATATGGGGGTTCCGGCTTCTTCCGCTGGACATCAATGCTGATCTTCGGTCACGCCTCATACAGTTGGGTGCCATCGCGACTTTCTTATTCCTAATAGCTGGGGCCTCGCGATTGGCCCGTTTTAACATTCAGAAAAACCCGCAGCCTTCGAATCCCGGCAGGCCCGGCAAGAAGTACTTCGTCGGTATGCCCATACCTGCTGGCGCGGGCGTGATTGCCGCCGTGGTTCATTTTGCCGATGGCCAGCCACTCACGGCGTGGTGGGAAGCTGCGGTGTGGGTAGTATTCGTAATCGCAGTAGGATTTTTGATGGTCAGCACCTGGCGCTTTTATAGCTTCAAAGACATCGATTTGCGCCACCGCCATCCGTTCCACCTCATAATTCTGATCGGCGGCTTGATCGCTGGGACGTGGTTCTTCTCGCAATACGTACTTTTCTTCCTGGCACTGGCGTACATGCTGTCAGGCGTGCTGGCCCGCCTCTTCTACGTCTTCCGGCGGCCCACAGCGCCTCCGCCTCCGCCATATAGGGAAGCTTCGGAACTTCAATGAAATCTGGAATGTTTCGTGTAGCCATCGTAGGCGCCGCCACGCTCAAGGGTAAAGAAGTGGCTGACGTGCTGAATGACCGCAACTTCCCGTCGGACGTCCGCCTCCTCGATGACGAGGAGTCGCTGGGCCAGCTCGAAGCTGTTGGCGAGGAAGTGAGCTTCGTTCAGAGTGTCGCGCGTGACCAGTTCACCGGAGTGGACTTCGCCTTCTTCGCTTCGGAAGAAGCATTTACGAAGCGAAACTGGGTGCTGGCCAAAGACGCAGGTTGCGCCATCATTGACCTCTCCTATGCACTGGAAAACGAGCCCGGTGCCACCGTGCGCTCGCCATGGCTGGAGCGTGAACTCAGCCAGCCGATCACACCCGAACTGCAGCCTGCGCCTGTGATCGCGGCCCATCCGGCGGCACAAGTTTTAGCCTTGCTCTTGACGCGAGCTGCACATTTGCGGCGTTTGCGAACAGTAGCGGCAGTGGTCATCGAACCCGCTTCTGAGCACGGCCGGCGTGGCATGGACGAACTCCACGAACAAACCGTCAACCTGCTGTCATTCCGTGAGTTGCCGAAGCAAGTTTTCGACGCGCAGGTGGCCTTCAACATGATCGCCCGGTACGGTGAGAAGTCTTCACCGACCATGGAATCTGTGGAAGCGAGAATCCTGCGCCATTTCAAGAAGATCACGGCAGAAGGCGCCGTCGTACCTTCGCTGATGCTCGTTCAGGCTCCCAGCTTTCACGGGCACGCCTTCTCTGTTTACATTGAGACCGACGATCCGGCTTCGGCTGGCGACTTGGCACAGGCATTGACGGGCGACCACGTGACCGTAGCCCGAGTGGCGGAAGATTCCCCCAGCAATGTCAATGCCGCCGGGCAGGAGGGGATTTTGGTTTCGGTGCGCCGTGACGCCGAGCGCGAAAATGGATTCTGGCTCTGGGCTGCTGCTGATAACCTCAGGGTCATCGCGAATACTGCCGTCGAATGTGCTGAAAGCCTTATGGCCGCGCGCCCGAAAGGCAAGGTTCAATGAATCGACCCAGGCGGTGGGCTGCTGCCTGTTCGTTGCTGGTCATCAGTATCGGCATGACCGCCTGCGGGTACCGCGTCGCGGGTAAGGCGAGTCGCCTCCCCACCCACGTGCGCACAATCACCATTCCTGCGTTCGTCAATCAGACGCAGCAATATAAGCTTGAACAGATTCTCACTCAGGCCGTGGTGCGTGAATTCGTGACGCGCACACAGTACCGTATCGTCAGCCAGCCGGAAACCGAAGGCGACGCAATCCTGACCGGAGCTGTCACCAATGTGCAGATCGCGCCTGTCACCTTCGACTCCAGAACAGGCCGAGCGTCCACAGTTTTAGTTGCGATTGCGATGAGGGTTCGGCTTGCAGATCGACAGGGACACACGATTTTCGAGAATCCGAACTACGTCTTCCGCGAGCAGTACCAAGTCTCGCGCGAGCTCTCAAGCTTCTTTCAGGAAGAAGGTCCAGCGATGGACCGCCTGTCGCGCGAGTTCGCTCGCACGTTGGTGAGCAACGTACTGGAGGCGTTCTGATGCGGAGTTTCGCCCCCACTGAGCGCTTCGTTTCCGACGTCAAAGCGCGCAAGATGAAGCCGGCTTACGTGCTGGTCGGCGACGAGGCTTTCTTTCGCAAAAGGTGCCGCGATGCAGTGCTTCAGCATCTAGTTCCGACCGAAATGCGCGAGTTCTGCCTTTACGAGATGGATCTCGCCGAATCCGACCTTGTCGAAGTGCTCGACCGCGCGCGCACCCCGTCGCTCATGGCGCCGTTCCAAGTGTTCTTCGTTCGTGGCGTGAAGCAGCTCTATGGGCGCGGTTCCCACGACAACGAATTCAAAGCGATTGAGGAGTACTGCGCAAACCCGAATCCTGACGCTCTGATCGTGTTCATCGCCGACCACCTGAACATCCCAGCCGACCTGCGCCGCATGGATCTCGACGACAAAAACCGCTTCGAGCGCATCCGCGAAACGCTTGGCCAATATTGTGGAATCGTGGAACTGGCCCGGGTCGAAGAGAGTGAGGCCATGCGCTGGGCGATCGAGACGGCAAGCGCGCATTCCGTCAAAGTGGACAACGATGCTGCCCGCGAGCTCGTTGACGCACTTGGCGGCGATATGATGATGATCGCCAATGAGTTGGAGAAGCTGACCCTTTACGTCGGCGAGAAGAAGCGAATCACGCTGGGCGACGTTGAAACCATGGTGCTGGCGGCCAAGCAGCGCTCCTTCTACGAACTGACGGATGCAATTTCTGCGAAGAACCGCGTGAAGGCTCTTGAGGTGCTGGAGGCGATCATCTCCACCGGTGATGGCGACGAGGCGGCCATAGGGCACCTCTACATGTTGGCGAAAACCTATCGCCAGATGCTCGTAATTTCTGAAAAGAACGTTAGGGATTCACGCGCGCTCTGGCAGGTTCTTTGGCAGGGGTTCCGTGTACCGCCGTTTGCTGCCGAGGACGTGATCCGTCAAGCACGCCGCTTCAAGTCACGCCGGGAACTGACCAGAGGATTGCGCCTGATCGCCAAAGCAGACTTGGCATTGCGGTCGAATCCGCCCAGCAAGCGCTTCATTCTTGAGAAGCTCGTGCTTGATCTCAGCTCGGAAATGCCAGTAATGACCGCGCCTTGGCAGCAACAAGAACTGCTCGTTTGACGACTCGTACCACCACCCTCGGAAAACTGAGAGCTGCCAACTGAGAGCTGAAAGCTGTTTTCTTCCCGGCTTGTCCACGCCTCGCTAATCACCTATCACTAATGCGCCCTACAAAACACAAAGCCCCCAGCGTTTCCGCCGGGGGCGAAGAATTCGTGACAGGTATTAAGCGACCTGATTATTCTGCCTGAACTGTCGCTCGAGCTCCTCCATCTGATCCTTGAGCTTCAGTTTTAGCTTTTTGAGCCGTACCTCTTCAACCTTCTCATCATCGGAAAGATACTTGTTGGTGGAAAGTGACTCGAGACGCTGAGAATATTGCGCGTGCTCCTGCGCCAGACGACGGAATTCCTCGTTGTTGGCCATGAGCAGGTCGCGTACCTGAGAAGCCATCCAGTACATCCCTCCTGGTTAGTGCCGGAACCCAAACACGCTATCACACGCCCTGCACTGCTTCAATCCCTTACAAGAGTTACCAACGTCAGGTGAGCTAACCACAAATCCTGTGCTGGCGTGCTGGCCCAAGGCTTACCTTGTTCGAATTTCGCTATCCTCTGAACGAATGTCGAGGCGATACACTACCGCGTCTTCGAGCGGCTGAGAATAGTACGATCTCCGGCGTCCGGCAATTGTGAATCCACACTTCTCATATAGCGATCGCGCCGATCTGTTCGACTCACGTACTTCCAGGAACACAGTGGTCTCACCCCGCCGCCTTACCCTATCAACGAATGCCTCGACCAGTCGCGATCCTAGTCCGCGGCCTCGTGCGTCTTCGGCCACTACAACGTTCTCTATCTCCCAATCGCTGCCAAGGTTGACGGCTACTAGAAAGCCGACGACACGAGTCTCCGCCTCCAGCACTAGTGCCACTCGCGGAACAGCGCCCCGATCAAAAATTCGTGCGTAGTCATCCGGACGCCAGTGGGCTGCTGTGGGTGCTGTGCGTTCCAGCTCCACAATCGCCGCCACGTCCGAAAAAACTGCTTGCCGAACCACTATCGACTCTGGCGCACTACTCTCGTGTTCGCCTGTCAAGTACTTCACTCCCGTCCTTCTCTTGTAAGCCTACGAATCCATTCCCAAAACAATGTACGCGCCCCTGTCGGTTTTCGCGATTGCAGCAGCTATCATCGAGGTAGGGAGTGCGAACACCTGCTAATCAACTCCAGATGGGCGCCCACGCCGTCAGTAACCGCTTTTCTGACAATATATTGGCAGCAACCACCCTGTTTTCGACATATCCAGGGGAGGGTGGGTCCGCCTAAGGATTCGTGGGCATTCCGTAATCAGTGCCGATCCATACTGACGGTTGCGAAGGTTCCTTTCGCTTGCAAACTTTGACCTCGAGACCCGAAACTATTGTCTTGAAGAACGACACGCAGAACTGGACTGGCCGTATCCGCTCGGGCGACATGCGAGCCATGGCGCGCGCCATTACCGCCGTCGAGAATCGCGCGCCCGACTCACCTGCGCTCCTCAAAGCACTTTTTCCCTACAGCGGCAGAGCACAGGTGATCGGTTTGACCGGCGCTCCTGGCGCTGGAAAAAGCACCCTTGTCGATCATCTTGCGCGCGAGTTCCGCAACCAGCAGAAGACAGTCGGTATCGTCGCCGTTGATCCCACAAGTCCCTACACCGGCGGAGCGATTTTAGGCGACCGCATCCGTATGCAATCGCACCACTCAGATCCAGGCATTTACATCCGCAGCATGGCGACTCGTGGCTCGCTCGGCGGGCTGGCACGCACAACGGCTGACGTGACCACGGTTCTGGACGCGAGCGGGCGAGACGTGATCCTCGTCGAAACCGTCGGGGTCGGTCAGGATGAGGTTGACATCGTCCGCCTCGCGGACCTAACCGTCGTCATTCTCGTTCCCGGGATGGGTGACGACGTGCAATCCATCAAGGCCGGCATCATGGAGATCGCCGACATTTTCGTGATCAACAAAGCCGACCGCGAGGGTGCCGAGCGCGTTGAACGTGAGATTCGTGCTCTGCAATCGTTGGCTTCGCGAGCTGACAAGTGGACTCCTCCTATCGTGAAAACGGTCGCAAGCGAAGGCAAAGGCATCGCTGAGCTTGTGGAGGCGATTTCAAGCTACTACACATTCCTGCGGCAGAATGGGCTCGCCCATCGCAAGCGCGTTGAGAACTGGCGCGAACGTATCATCGAGATGCTCCGGGACTCGCTTATGGAACAGGTCTTGCGCGAGCACTTGAACGACGGAGCAGCATCGCGGTACGCCGAAGAAGTTGCCGAGCATAAGCGTGATCCGTACACGCTCGTCGAAGAAATTATAGGAACTCTGGGGAAGAATTGATGTTTACGATCGATCATCTGGGAATTGCGGTGAAATCGCTCGCTGCGGCGAAAAAGTTCTACGAGGACCTCGGCATGAGGATCATGCCCGAAGAGACCGTCGAGTCCGAGAAAGTTCAACTTGCCATGATCCCCGTGGGCGAGAGTCGAATTGAGTTGCTTGAGCCAACGTCGGACGAGTCGCCGATCGCACGATTCCTCGCGAAGCGTGGTGAAGGACTGCATCACGTCGCGCTGCGAGTGGACAATCTCGTTTCAACGGTCGAACGCATGAAAGCCGCCGGAACCCGATTCATCTCTGACGAGATAAAGGTCGGTGCCGGTGGACATGCCTACATCTTCGTTCATCCTTCGAGCGCCGGCGGGGTGCTCATCGAACTCTGCCAGGACCAGCCATCGGGGGTCTCGTAAATGCTGATCCTTGGAATCGATACTTCAGGTCGAAATGGCAGTGTCTGCCTTGCTCAAACTGGCAGTTCTTTTGAGGTACTCGAAAACGTTCCACTCAGTGGCGGCACATATTCAGCACAACTCATTCCCGCACTGATGAGCATGCTGCAAAAGCACGGACGAAAGAAGAGCGATCTCAAGGCATACGCCGTCGCTTCAGGTCCAGGATCGTTCACTGGGCTGCGCGTGGGATTATCTGCCGTCAAGGGTTTAGCAGAGATCCTCCCCGGTCCGATCGCTTCGGTTTCTGTACTTGAAGCGCTTGCCGCCGCAAGCCATGAGGATGGTCGGGTGATAACCGTGCTGGATGCGGCGCGAAAAGAAGTGTACGTCGGGGAATACGACGTGACGGGCGGAAAGGCAGCAATGGTCCGCGAATCCTTAATGACACAGACGGACTTCGCGCACTTGCTGGAACACAACAGCTCAGCACAGTTGATTACGCCAGATGCAGACTTGGCCGAACTGGCACGCTTCCATATGCGAGTCATGCAGGTCGAGCGTCCCCAGGCCGGTGAATACGCGTGTCTGGGCTGGCTCAAAATTCAAGAGGGACAGGTTGTTGGACCCGACCTGCTCGAAGCCAATTACATTCGACGCTCCGACGCGGAGATATTCGCGAAGAAAGACTAACCTTCAGGGCGTGCCTGAGGCACGCGGCGAATTTAGCCCCGCACGAAGTGCGGGGTATGCAATACGAGGATGATAAGTGCCGCAGGCACGGCCGAATTCGCGCAGACAGAACCTATCTAAAATCCGCCGTCTTGAAGCAACTGTCGTGCAATCACCAGCCTTTGGATCTCGCTGGTACCTTCGCCGATGGTGCACAGCTTGACGTCTCGATAGAATTTTTCGGCTGGGTAGTCCTTGATAAACCCGTATCCGCCGTGAATCTGCACTGACTCGTTCGCGCATTTCACGGCGACTTCGCTGGTAAACAGCTTGGCCATTGATGACTCGAGCGTCGTCTTCTTCCCTGCGTCTTTCATCGCCGCAGCTCGAAGCGTGAGCAACCGGGCAGCGTCGACTTCCGTCGCCATGTCAGCAAGTTTCCACTGAATGGCCTGGAACTCGCTAATGGACTTTCCAAATTGTTTTCGCTGCTTCGAATACTTCAGCGCCGACTCGAACGCCCCCTGAGCCATTCCAAGACCCAGCGCAGCAATCGAGATTCGGCCACCATCAAGGACGCGCATCGCATCAATGAACCCGTCGCCTTCCTTCCCGCAGAGCGCAGAATTGGGCACAAAGCAGTCTTCAAAAATCAGTTCAGCCGTGTCACTCGCGCGCAGGCCCAGTTTGTTCTCCTTCTTGCCGGGCCGGAAACCCTTTGTGTCTTTCTCAATGATGAACGCTGATAACCCATGTGTTCCCGCCGTTCGGTCTGTGACAGCGAGTACGACTAGCACGTCGGCGTAATGACCATTGGTGCAAAAAGTCTTCGTGCCGTTCAGTACCCAGCCGTCGCCCTTGCGGACTGCGCTCATCCGCGCCGAGCCTGCATCGGAGCCCGAGCCTGGCTCCGTCAGGCCCCAAGCACCGATAAACTCTCCTGTGGCGAGTTTCGGAATGTACTTACGCTTTTGCTCCTCGGAACCGGCGATGAAAATGTGATTGCTGCATAAAGACGTATGCGCAGCCACAATGATGCCGACCGAGCCATCAACTCGCGACAGTTCCTCAATCGCGGTCACATACTCTATGTAGCCCATTCCCGCGCCGCCGTATTCAGGCGGGAAGATGATGCCCATGAGACCTAGTTTCCCGAGTTCTTTCACCGTCTCCAGTGGGAAGCGAGATGCCTCGTCCCACTCCATGACGTGTGGACCGATCTCACGCTCGGCAAACTCGCGCACGCTCTTACGAAGCTGCTGCTGTTCTTCCGTGAACTGAAAATCCAAACGGCTGCCCACACTGACACCGTTCGCCGCCATTGTCGCCATTACCTTTGTTCCTCTTTGAGAAATCTCGCGCCTCGAAGGCACAACCGCACAGTACGCAGGAGAGCCACAGAAAGGCCTGTTATCGTAACCGAGGTGAGATGCAGGCGTAGCCGCTGACGGATGCAGCGGTTCGCAAGGGTGGGTTCAGCGTAGGGACAAAGGACGTGCGACGAGCACGTCCTTGCAGCTGCTGAGAAGAGCTGGCCTGTTGCCCGAGACTTGTCTGCTGGCCCTCGATAGTTAGAGCCATGGTCGCGGTCAGGAGAGCTGTTTAGAGTTGTGACTTTGGTTCGCTTCCGTCCGAACCTTCACCAACCGGCTCGGCTTCGGCCTGCACGCGGTTGATGTCGGCCTGCTCTGCAAGTTCAGCCTTTTCTGAGAACTCCTGTGCCGCAACCGGTTCAGCTTGAACCGTCACCGGATCGGTTTGCGCGGTCAGCTCATGCTGAGCCGTCGCCTGCACCGCGACTGCCTGGGCTATGGCAATGCGCTCCGCCTCGTTTCGGAGGGAGTAGAGCCACTCATCGAACACGCGCTTGACATCGCCGATCATTCGCTCGGAGACGAAGAACATGGCGGGACCGCTGAATTCCGAGCGCGCACGCAGCAGCGTGGCTCCGTCCGCCTGCGGCTCAAAGCTGAATGCTAGATCGCCGACCGCCCCCATGCCTCCACCTCCGAGATGAACCCATCCGGGCGGCTCGCAGGCCCGGACGCTCGGCTGGAGGGTGAACGAGATCGGATGGACGATCTGCAGTTTCAACGTGCTCCCGGGCTGCCAAGGCTGTCCCTGGATAAAATACGCGCTACCGATCACCGGGTTCCAGATCGGCCATGTGGCCGTGTCTGAAAATGCGCGCCACACGTGCTCGGCGCGGCAACTTGCTAAAGCTGTGCTTTCAACTCTTAAGGGCACCTTCGACCTCGAATTTAACTAGGGCACTGCAACCATACCCATTGGTGCCTTCTAGCAAACCGTAGCGCTTGAACGTCCTGCGCAGATACTGCGAACCACTTCCAAGGCTCTTTCGCAACCGGCTCGGTCGACGTCCATGTGCGTCACAAAGCGCACCAATTCGGGATTCACGCCTCCAGCAAGCACTTGCCGCTCGGCAAGCTTGCGGGTGAACTCGTCCGACTTCATTCCAGTTCCGCTAATGTCGAAAATGAGGATGTTCGTCTGGACCTTCGCCGAGTCGATCTCGATTCCCGGAACTTCAGCCAGACCTTTTGCCAGGAACTTTGCGTTCGCGTGATCCTCGTTCAATCGTGCGGGCATCTTCTCCAAAGCAATCAGACCGGCAGCGGCCAGGATTCCCGCCTGCCTCATGCCACCGCCCAGCGCTTTGCGGTAGATACGCGCCATCTCAATGAACTTCTTGCTGCCTACCAACATCGATCCAACGGGGGCGCCGAGGCCTTTAGAAAGACAGAACATCACGGAATCGTATTTCTTCGTGACTTCCGAAACCGGCTTGCCCAGCGCCACGGCGGCATTGAAAACACGAGCGCCGTCGAGGTGGACGGGGATTCCAAGTTCGTGCGCCCGGTCACAGATCTCGTCCGCCACCTCCTGTGGGTACACGGTGCCGCCTGCCATGTTGTGCGTGTTCTCCAACTCGATCAGGCCGGTCTGAGCCATGTAGTAGGTCGGCGGCGAGATCTTCCGCCTGATCTGATCCCAAGTCAGAATGCCGTCTTCGCCAGCAATCGTGCGCGCAACGCAACCGGAGAAATGTGCCAGCATGGCCATTTCATAGTTGTAGATATGGCCGCGTTCGTCGCAAATGATCTCCTGTCCGGGACGCGTGTGAACCTTCAAGGCAATCTGGTTCCCCATGCTTCCGGTCGGTACGAAAATGGCCGCTTCGCGCCCAAAAATTTCGGCTGCACGCTGCTCGATGCGGTTGATCGTCGGATCTTCGGCGTAAACGTCGTCGCCGACCTCAGCCTCAAACATCGCCCGACGCATCTCTGGCGTGGGCTTCGTCACGGTATCGCTGCGCAAGTCGACGAGAAATCGCTTCGGCTGGTCCGCTTCTGACACAGATCTTTCGTACATGATTTAGGTTCGTCCTCGCATGAAGGCGGAAAGAAAAGTCTAGCACTGGGACGCTGCGAGACGACACGGATTTAACGGTTATTGGGGTACCGGAGCGGTGATGAATCGCTGGAAAACTTCATTAGAAAGCAGTCTGCCTCGATCCGTGAGGCGCAACAATTCGGCCTCTCTGGCGAGCAAGCCCCATGAAGTCAGGTCGGCGATGGCTGTGTTCAACGATGCCGGGAGGCGATATCTTTTATTCAGTTCTCTCAGGTTCACACCACGATTGAGTCGCAACCCCAGGAAGAACTCCTCTTCGAGAGCCTCCCTCGTTCGGACGAGTGTACGTCTCATCGGCACACCCTTCATATACGCTTCGATCGAATCGGAAGTCGAGAAGCGCACAGCATCCACACCCGCTTGGCTGACGGCGCAGGGGGCCTCGCCTGCCTGTCCACTATCCGCTTGTTGCTCGTTCAGAGCGTCTTCTGCGCCAAGCAGAACGTAGGGGTCGGTTGCCGCTTCCAGCATAGAGTGAGCGTCCACCCCAAATCCCATGTACGGCTGGCGAGTCCAGTATTTCAGGTTGTGTCGTGACTGGTAAGCGGTGCGTCCGAAATTGGAAATCTCGTATTGAGCCACCCCCGCCGAGTTCAACGTCTCGACTGCCTGAATGTACAGGTCAGCGGTGAGATCGTCGGCAGGAACGAAGTGCGCGTGATAGCGCGTGCCACCCGCCATCAACTCCCGCCCAAGTCGCGAATCCTCATCCACCTCAAGCATGTAAACGCTCACGTGAGGCACGCCCGAGTTCGCAGTTTCGCCGAGAGAGTATGCCCAACTCTCAGACGTCTGGTGCGGGAGACCAGCGATAAGGTCTAGGCTGATGTTCGAGATCCCTGCGGAGCGAAGCTGTGCGATATCTGACAGCGTGATCTCGCGTGTGTGGAGTCGTCCAACCGAGCGTGATTCCTGATCCACGAACGACTGCACTCCGAGGCTCACACGGTTCACTCCACATCGAAGCAGGGTGTCCAGCATCTCCGGCGTAAGCGTACCGGGAGCGCACTCCACCGTGATTTCGGCTTCAGGTGATACTTGAAATGTTTCTCGTACCGCGTTGAAGATGCGCGCCAGATGCTCCGGTGTCAGGACAGTGGGAGTGCCGCCTCCCAGGTAGATAGAATCGGCAAATCGATCGAACTCGCCGCCGATTCTGTCCGCTGTTGAGCGAGCCTGCCGCACATCCATGCAGATTCTTTCCACATAACGTTCGTACGCTTCACGGGAAAACACCCCGGAGGCGAAGTTGCAGAACGTACACTTGGTCCGGCAGAACGGAACGGAGATGTAAAGCCCTAGCGGCACCACGCAATTATCGCATTATCGGACTCCGCCCCGAACTGGCCTGTAACTCACCCTTTCAGTCCGGCATCTGAATAGCCGTCATGCTGAGAAGAGCTGTCATCACTGGCATGGGTGTAGTCAGCCCAAACGGAATTGGCAATGAAGCTTTCTGCCGGGCAATTCTCGCTGGAAAAAGTGGCGTGAAAAGGATTTCGCGCTTCGATGCGAACGAGCTTCCAGTCCAGATCGCAGGTGAGATTACCGATTTCGACGAACTTGCTTGGGTAGACGCCAAAGAACGAAAGCATGTCTCTCGCGTAGTGCCGCTCGCTCTCGCGGCGTCCAGTGAGGCCCTGCACGATGCCGGGATCGACCCGACCAGCATGGCTCTAATTGAAAAGCGGCGGGTAGGCGTGATCCTCGGATCCGGAGGAGGCGCGCAGGAGTTCTCGGAAGAACAGGTGCGATTGTGGTTGACCGGGCACATCAAGCAAGTGAGCCTGTTCTGCATTCCCAGCGGAACTATGGGCACTCTGTCGAGCGAAGTCAGCATGCGCTTTGGCTTTCGCGGCCCGAGCCACGTTGTAACAACCGGCTGCACCTCTTCAACCGATGCTTTCGGTTATGCGCTCATGCACATCAGATTGGGTACGGTTCCGGCACTGCTCGTCGGCGGAGTCGATGCGCCGATTGCACCGGGGATCATGAAGGGATTCACCCTCATGCGCATTCTCACGTCCTCTTGGAACCACGCCCCCGAACGGGGTTCTCGTCCATTCTCGAAGGATCGTGACGGCTTCGTTTTAGGGGAGGGCGCATGGATGTTCATGGTGGAAGAATACGAATATGCTCGGGCGCGGGGGGCAAGAGTTTACGCCGAGGTAGCCGGATACGGTTCCACCTGCGAGGCTTTTCATCGGGTGCGGTTGGCCGAGTGTGGCGAAGAACCAGCCAGGGCGATCGGGCTTGCGATGATGGATGCCAAGGTCGATCCCGAACAGATCGACTATGTCAATCTGCACGGTACCTCGACAGAGTTGAACGACCGTATAGAAACGCGGGCTCTGAAACTGGCCTTGGATTCTCGATCCCATCGCGTACCGATGTCGGCGCTCAAGTCACAGATCGGACACCCACAAGGCGCCTGCGGAGCAGCCGGAATCGCCGCAACCCTTGTAGCCATGCGCCACAGTCAGATTCCGCCCACGATCAACCTGGACACTCCAGATCCTGAGTGCGATCTGGATTACGTCCCCGATCAGGGCCGCCGTGTGGAGATCGAGCGCGCCGTATGTAACTGCATAGCTTTCGGATCGAAAAACTCGGCACTGGTACTAAGAAAATTGTGACGCAGACTGAAGTGGAGGAATGTGCGCCCTCTGTTCAGCCCTGACCATCTAAAATAGGGACAGATGGCGGCCAAGAACTACCACGAAGAAGAAGTACTAGGAAAAGCTTACGACAGCCGGTTGATGCAAAGGCTGCTGACCTACCTACGCCCTTACTGGTGGCAGGTGGCGATCGCTATCACGGCCATCATCCTGAAAGCGGGCACGGATGTCATAGGTCCTTACCTAACGAAAATCGCCGTAGATAAATACCTTGTCCGCTCCACGGGCGACGGCACAGAGTCCTGGCTGGCTCAATGGCTCAGCACGAATCCTTATACCGGCATAACTCAGATCGCCGGCCTTTTTGTCGCGACGCTGCTGGCAAGTTTTCTGCTCGAGTTCATTCAGACCTACTTCATGCAGTGGACTGGGCAAAAGGTCATGTTCGACCTGCGCAGCCATCTTTTCCGCCATCTTCAACGAATGCATATAGGGTTCTTCGACAAGAACCCAGTCGGACGCCTGGTGACTCGCACCACGACAGACGTCGACGCCTTGAACGAAATGTTCACTTCGGGCGTTGTGTCGATCTTTGAAGATGTGTTTGTGTTGGGCGGCATTATCGCCATCATGCTGTACATGGATTGGCGCTTGGCGCTAATCACCTTCGCTGTTTTGCCACCGATCTTTGTCGCCACGATGATATTTCGTCGGCGCGTACGGGACAGCTACAGGCGAATCCGCGTAGCAATCGCTCGAATCAACGCCTACCTGCAGGAGCACGTAACCGGGATGGTCGTGCTCCAGCTCTTCAATCGGGAACGTAAAGCGTACAGCAGATTTGAGCATATCAACGCTATGCACATGAAGGCGTTCAAGGACGCCATCATGTCCTACGCGGTGTACTACCCGGTCGTTGAAACGCTATCCGCCATTGCCATTGCCTGTGTTATCTGGTTTGGCGGAGGACAGGTCTTGCGCGGAGTTGTCGAACTGGGAACCTTGGTGGCATTCATGCAGTATTCCCAGCGCTTCTTCCGACCCATCCAGGACCTAAGCGAGAAGTACAACATTCTGCAGTCCGCGATGGCTTCCAGCGAGCGCATCTTCAAGCTGCTCGACACGCCGATCGAGATTACGTCACCGGCGAATCCGAAACAGGTTACAGGTCCCGGCCGAATCGAGTTCGACCACGTCTGGTTCGCTTATCGGACTGTTCCTTTCCCTGACGAAGGCGAAGAACAGCCACAGACCATCTCAGGTTCGAAGCCCGGCGAGCCCGACTGGGTGTTGCGGGATGTCTCCTTCACGCTTGAACCGAGTCAGACCGTTGCTGTGGTCGGCCACACCGGGGCCGGCAAGACTACCCTCATCTCGCTGCTATTGCGGTTTTATGATGTTCAGAATGGCGCAATCCGCATCGATGGCGTCGATATTCGCGAGTTGGACCTGAATGCTCTGCGTCGTCGCTTCGGCGTTGTATTGCAGGACCCCTTCCTGTTCTCCGGCACAGTTGAGCAGAACATTCGCCTCGGGTCCTCATGGATCGACGACGAACGCGTAGAACGAGCGGCGGAAGAAGTTAACGTCGCAGACTTCATCCGGACGCTGCCGGACGGTTTCAAAGAGAAGGTTCGAGAGCGCGGCAGTACGCTTTCCACAGGCCAGAAGCAGCTCATCTCGTTTGCTCGCGCGCTGGCACACGACCCGAAGATTCTAATCCTCGACGAGGCCACATCCAGTGTGGACACCGAAACCGAGTTCCGCGTGCGCGAGGCACTCACTCGGTTGGTTGAGGGCCGTACCTCACTGATCATTGCCCATCGGCTTTCGACAGTCCAGCGCGCGGACAAGATCATCGTCATGCACAAGGGCCGAGTACGGGAAGAGGGCACGCACCAGGAACTGCTCGCCCACCGCGGTATATACTGGAAGCTCTATCAGTTACAGTACAAGGATCAGGAAGTGCCCGTGCCGGCTTCTGCACAGGCCGGGAGCGGAACCCCGGGGATCACGGTCGGCGGGGACGACTGAAGAACTACTCCAAGTGTCTGGTTTCCAGTTTCGACATTTCTGAACCGTTTATCGGGCCTTGGTGGCTCGGGTCAGCGACTCTGTAGAAACCGCGTGTTGACAGAGAGCCTTGATACTCGAAACTCGAACTTCGAAACTTTCGATTCTCATTTCCGCGGGCGAAGCCAGCGGCGAAACATATGGCGCGCAGCTCATAGAGGCATTGCGTCGTGTAAGGCCGGATCTCGAATTTTTCGGCCTTGGCAGCGAGCGCATGCGTGCGGCGGGCTTTCAGACAGTCGTTGACGCGCGCGACGTAAGTGTAGTCGGATTGGCTGAGGTCGTCAGCCACCTGCCGAGAATCTATGGCAGATTCCGCAAGCTCATTCGAGCTGTGGACGAACGCAGGCCTTCAGCGGCCATCCTTATCGATTTCCCAGATTTCAACTTCCGGTTGGCTCGTCAGCTGCACCGGCGTGGCATCCCGGTCTTCTATTTCGTCAGCCCCCAGCTCTGGGCTTGGCGACAGGGACGTATCAAGCTCGTACAGAAGTACGTCAGCAAGATGCTCGTTATATTTCCGTTCGAAGAGCAGTTTTATCGGGAGCGCGGCGTCAACGCTGAGTACGTGGGGCATCCGCTGGCCGATCTGCCGACGCCCACCATTTCGAGAGACAACTTTGCGGCAGAAAACGGGTTGAATTCTGAGAAGCAGTGGATTGCGTTGTTGCCCGGAAGCCGTCGCAAGGAAGTCCTGATGAACTTCCCCGAGATGTTGCGGGCAGCGCAGGAACTGGCAAGAAATACCGATGAATATCAGTTCTTAGTACCGGTTGCTTCGACGCTCGACCAGGGATGGCTCAGCGGTTTGATGAACGAGCTGTTGTCTCCCGGGAACGGCGTCAATGTGTCGTGCGTGTACGATGGCGCCCGGGCCGCGCTGGCCCATGCCCGCGCTGGCGTGGTTGCCAGCGGAACGGCAACAGTCGAAGCGGCGCTGATCGGTACGCCGTTCGTTATGGTTTATCGCGTGTCTGATCTGACTTGGAAACTCGGCCGGAGACTGGTGAAGGTTCCCCATTTCGGGATGGTGAACCTGATCGCCGGTCGCGAGGTGATTCCGGAGATAGTGCAGGATGAGTTCACAGCGGAACGGGTGGTTCAAGAGTTGCGGAAGATCATCCCAGAAGGGCCGGATCGCAGTGCGATGCAGAAAGCTATGGCGGAAGTCAGGCAGAAGCTGCACCTCGCCTCTCCACCTGGTATGACGGCAGCAGACCGTGCAGCGCACGAAATAATGCGGAGTTTACGTGATCGACGGGAAGCAGTCGTTTAGAATTGCACTGAGAACGGTGCACCGCATCTTTTATTCTGTCATTTTCATCAAACGTAGCGGGTACTCACCGCGACGGCCGTTCGGCCGCACAACGGACTTTGTCCGTGGAGACTCCCGCTCGATACCGGCGCCTTCTGACAGGTGCGCCGGCACTTCAGGAGAAGTTTTCATGCGATCGGCAACACGGCTGTTTCGGCGTGCTATTCCGGCCTTGCTCGGCCTGCTCGTAATGCTGGGAGCAGCGTTTCCGGCTCACGCGCAGGAGAGACAGCGAATTCGCGTCGATAATTATCTGATCAACGCCGAACTGCAGCCGAAGACACACCGGTTGGTGGCGCGTGCAAAGGTGACATTCACAGCGCTCGAAGACATCAGCGTAGCGACTTTCGAGCTCAATAACGCACTCCGCCCAACAAGAATCGTTGATGAAAAGGGACAAACGCTGACGGCAGAGCGCGTCACCCAGGACTCGACTATCCGTGTCGCCCTTCCTGCTGGCCTTGCAAGCGGCCAAAGCAGCACCTTGACGTTCGACTATGAGGGCACATTATTGTCGGGTGACGACAGCCCGGTTCCAGGTCTCAAACTCGCCTACATCGGCGAGCAGACCTCATACCTGCTATATGCCGGCAGGTGGTTCCCGCTGGTCGGGTACGGCACGAACCGATTCACCGCGACGATGCGCATCAGCGCACCCGCTGGGTACACCGTTGTGGGCAGTGGGCTTCAGGCCGCACCTGAAGCGCGCACCACAACTGCGTACGAGTTCCCTGACGAAGCTGAGGCCTCTGGACCGAGGCTGATCTACGCTCAAGCGAAACAACAGCGGCCGCGAAAGAAACCGGCAAGACCTTCTAAGAAGCCGGCGGAACCCGAGCCTCCGCGTGAACCACCCTTCACAGTGTCACCGGGGTTCGTCACCAACACGTTCGCATGGACGAAGCCTAGCTTCCCGGGCACGATCTTTGCCGGGCAATTCAGTCAAAGCGTGGTAAACGCTGGTGGGCTGAAGCTGAATGTGTATTTTTCTCCTGCTCGCAAGAACCTTGTTGGGCCATATGCCGAAACGGCAGAGAAGGAGTTTAACTTTTTCACGCTGCAGTACGGTCCGGCGGTCTCGAACACACTGAACATTGTCGAAATGCCGGACGACACGGTTCCCTCCGCATGGGCGCCGGAGATCGCAGCGATGGCTTCGCGAACGATCACGGAGAAAATCAACTATCGCCTGCTGGCGAACACGATCGCGCATCAGTGGTGGGGAGCGCTCATTAGCCCGGCCACTCGTGACGATTGGTGGCTCAGCGATGGATTTGCCCGCTTCTCCGAAGCCCGGTACATAGAAGCCGCCGCGGGGCAAACTGGGTACCAGGAAGCTGTAAAAGACATGGAAGTGGGCGCACTCGCGTATGAGGCCGTGCCTCTGTCTCGGGTTAGCACGCTTGATACGTTTTCACCGGAATTCCAGGCCCTTACGACGGAGAAGGGCGCAGTCATCCTCAACATGCTGCGCTGGGTAATAGGTGACGCAGCGTTCGACAAAACGATGCGTCAGTTCGCGAGCCAATACGCCTGGAAATCGGTGACCGTGCAGGACTTCCAGTCCGTCGCCGAGCAGCACTACGGAGATAAGCTAACGTGGTTTTTCACCCAGTGGCTTGACTCAACTGGTGCGCCAGAATTCAAGAACAAGTACACCATTTATCGTTTGGGTAGCGGTAAAGGATTCCGCGTTGTCGGAGAGATCGCGCAAGACCTTGACCTGTTCCGCATGCCTGTCGAGTTGAAAATTGACACTGACGGCAGGACGGAAATGAAACGCATCGAGGTCGTAGGCACGAACTCCGCCTACTCGGTGGATACTTACGGCCGTCCGCGCCGAATCTCGATCGATCCGAGCAACCGGGTTCTCGAGAATTCTCCAGAGCTGAAAGTCCGCAGTTCTATCATGCGCGGTCAAGGTCTCGTACAGACCGGCGATCTGGCAGAAGCCCTGAAGGAATTCCAAAGAGCGCTCGACACGAACAAGAACAGTTCGCTAGCGCACTACCGCATCGCGGAGGTTTTCTTCCTGCAGCGTAACTACCAGGCTGCTGCAAACGCGTACCGTGAATCGCTCAATGGCGATGGGGAGCCTAGGTGGACGGAGGTCTGGAGCCACATTCAATTGGGCAAGATCTTTGACATCACCGGGCAGCGGGATCGTGCGACCAATGAATATCGGCAGGCGCTCCAAACCAATGACAATACTCAGGGAGCCCTCGAAGAGGCGCGAAGGTACTTGCAGGCGCCATACCAGCAAGACAGACCGAGGGAAGGCAATTAGTAGCGGTAGCTTAACCCGGGCTTGCTTCGTGTTAGGCCAGGACCAGTTGAAATCTCGCAAGGGGGGCATTCATGAACCCAGCCCGAAAGGGCTGGGTTTGTACACGCAAACAATCACGCCAACCCGTAAGGCGACACCTCGGGCGGCTTACTTAGCCGTTGTCGGTGCCTTTTCGAGTTTCTCCTCTTCAAGCGCGTTTCGAATCGCCAACTCAGACCAAATCGATTCGAGCAACTCGATTTGCTTCTCCTGATGCCTTCGGTCCAAGCACCAAAGCACGATCTCAAGCCCACCAAGCGCCACGATGATGACCAAGGCCTCGATCATAAAGGTCCAACCGGCAGGCGCCTTTCCTGCACGCCTCGGCCTCCTAAGCAGCAACTTTCGCGACTACCCGGAATTTCAAGAAATCCAAGCCTTCCTTCGTGATAACAACCCGCTTATTGCCGACTGCAATCAGTTCAGCCGTTTGCAGAAACGCCAGCCACTGCTGAAAACTTGTTCCTTCGTATATCTCCGGGAACTGTCTCGATGAACGCCGGTAAAATGCCCAGAGTTTCTGCAGGGCAACTCCGTTCGAACTCTCCGACGCGACGAGCGTTAGCGCCGGCACTTGCGTCTCCCACAGCGGCGCGTATTCAGCTTCGAAGGCATCGCAGACCGACAGCACGCGGAATGGAGCGCCGGGTATCTCCGCGCGAATCCTTTGAAGCTGGCGCTCCTCTGCGGCATTGGCGAAGGCCATCAGCAGAAACGTGCCGATGAATACGACCACCGCAATCAGGGTCAGGATCAGGACAGGCATCCCTCACCTCCACAACTCCGGCTCAGAACGAGCCCGAGTTCTCCATCACGCTGCACGTACAGCAACGGTCGGAGTCTGCGAGCACAATGCTTTCACCCGATCAACAACTTCTCCCAGGTTCCGCTTGCGGACAGCGCCCGCCGCCCCCAGCGACATGAAGTAAGACGCTACCGCCGGCGTTTGGGGAGCCGCGGAAGCGATCACAAGCACCGAAGGGACACCGCTGTTCCGTTGAATCTCCCTGAGAAGTTGCTCGCAGCTAAGGTCCGGCAACTGATCGCCCATGACCAGCAAGTCGCATCGTTGTGACAATGCGTACTCAAGCGCCTCGCGAGCGCTCCACGTCGTTCTCGTGTCGAACCCTTCGTCTTCCAGCAGATGCTCCAGCGAGATGAGCACCCCTTCATCCTTGTCAACAATCAGCACCCGCTTGCGCCTGTTCATACTTCACTCCTCAAACCAGCCGTGCTTTGCGCTATCGCCCGTCTCGCTCCAGTCCGAACAAAACTTAGGTCCTGCCCGCAAGCTAGTCGCTGATCGTCAATACGGGACAGTGCGCATCACAAGCAATGTCGTAAACCAGATCACCCGGAAGATGAGACGCCAATGTCCCTGGTCGATGCGTTCCCACCGCGATTAGGTCCGCCGGCCATTCCCGTGCAATTCTGCGTATACTTGCGGCAGCAGGACCCGTCTCAACCGCAAATTCCGGTTCGTGCGAGAGTCGTGTTCGGTGTGTCAGCAACGGTCCGAACTCGCTCTCCAACTGTTTCAGCGCAAACTCGCGCCCGCCATCGTCGCCACCTTCCTCCAGCATCCGCACGAGTCGAAGTTTCGATTCATGTTGCTCTGCCAGGGCCAGCACGATCGGCAGTGCTCCCAACGAAGGTGCACTTAAGTCCGTGGGAAACAGAATGCGCGAGATGCTTGGTTCCTGCTCCGCTCCCACCTTCGGACCCACCAGTACAATCGGGCACGGGGCCACGCGACAAACGTCTTCCGCAGTCGATCCGAAAAGCAACTTCCCTAGCCCCCGCCGTCCCTTCGTTCCGACCACCAGCAACTCTGCTCCGCGCTCATGGGCAATAGAACACAGGACCTCTCTGAAATCCCCCTCTTTGAGCAGAGTGTCAATCTCAACTCCGCGCAAGTCGGCTGATTTCAGAAGCGAACACAGCTTCTTCTCCGCGGAGCGTGTTGGCTGGCACAGCGCTGGATGAACGGCGTGCGGGTTCACCACTTGCCAACGAGGAGTCTTGACGTGCGCAACGATCACTTTCCCACCCGCTCGCCGTGCAACTGCGCCCGCCCACGCCAGCGCAGGCCGCGAAGACGCGGAAAAACTTGTAGCCACAAGAATGGTCTGAAATGCAAGGCGGGTTGGGACGTTGAACACAGCCATGGGAAGAACCTCTGTCCCGCGCTGAACGGCGGCCCTTGCGCTTCTATTCTAGCCCCGTTTTTACCTGAACGGACTTACCCCGAAACAGCAGCACACAGCTTTGTCATCTGAAAGCACATCTTTAGGTGCAGTCGTCTCCTAAACCTTTATTTCTCAACAAATCTTTCCTTCAGGTGTACCAGATAAATACCGTCGCGCCGGGCCTCGACAAATTTCGTGCCGACGCGCCGCACGCAGACTCGCCCGCGCAGTCAACAATAAAAAAAGCGGAGCAGTTCGCTCCGCTTCATAGACCCTGTATTTGTTTCACACCATCCAGTAAATCAGTTCCCTCATAAATCAGTTCCCTCGGCCTGGCCGATGGCGCTCGCCCCCGCCGCCACCATGCGATGAATTGCCGCGTGGAGCAGGAGTTGCTCTTCCGCCCCCACCGTAATTCCCGGAAGGCCGCTCACGCATCTCGGGTGCGCGTTGAATTGGCACTTCCTGCCGGCCGCGTCCCACATCCCTTCCAGAATTCCCTTCCGGCGCACGCCAGGCCCTGTCTTCCTGCCTGCTTTCCGGCGACCTCCAGCCCCTGTCTTCCTGCCTGCTTTCCGGCGCGCGCGGAACCGTGGCACGTGGCCCGGGCACTTCCCTCGCCTCACGATCCAATGGGGATCGCGACGTTTCCCTGGCTTCGCGATCTATTGGAGACCGTGACTGCCCTGGCCGTTCGACCGACGGACGCGGCACTCTCGCCTCGCTACCAAACGACTCTTCGCGATTCGACCTCGGCCCTGGCCCTGCCTCGGTTCGCCGATCCGGCCTGTCTCCCTGCGGCGGGCGCGGTACCGTTCGCGCCGGTCTTGAATCGCCCCAGTTGTCCATTGTCATCCGTGTCCCGCGTTCAGGAGGACGCGGCACTTCGCGTCTCGCTGCGCCTGGTTCCAGCCCGCGCTCCAGTCTGTCAGGTCGCATGCCCCTCGAATCCGGGCCTTCTCTTTCAACCGCCCTGGACAAGCCCTCTCTTCCGCCGGCACTCGGTGGCCTCGGCACGCGATCGCGCGCCTCCACTCGATCGGGCCTCGCAACATCCACTCCACCCGTGGCACGTGGATCGCGGATACCCCTTCGCTCCGGCGACAAATCTCCCTGCTTCATTCGATTCTCGTTGAACAGGCCCACTTGCCTCTCGAACGGAACCGGCCTTGGTGCCGCAGACCTCGTCACTACCGGTCTTGCGAACGCTCTCTCCGGTGGACGATTTACACGTCCCGCGCCACGCCCGCCCAGTACGCTCTCCCTCGAGGGGGTGGCATCCAGGTTGGCCAGCACCGGCGCTCTGCGGATCGCATCCGGATTCACCGGCATGGCATTGCGGCCAACATGCCGCGACCCGACCAGCGTATCCCGATCCACGACCGTCACGCCGTTCGGCGCCACTCGGTTTGCGTATCGAATGTGTGGCCCTCTTCGGTCCGAGCAATTGCCCCGGCAACTGCTGTAGCTGTTGTAGACGTTCGTGATGTACGTGTTGCTGATGTACGTATTACGCACATTCACCCGCGACCAGTAGTGCCTGCTCCCCCGATACCATGGGATGAACGGCTCGCGCGGCCCCAGCGGCAACCACCCATAACCCCAGCCGCCGCCAAACGACACACCGACGCCCCAACTCCGGCCTCCGATCCACGCCACCAACGCGGGCGCATACACCGGCCTCACATATACCGGACCCGGCACCCACGCCCAGCCGAACGACGCATGCACCCATCGTCCGTAGTGGAAAGGCGCGAATCCCCAAGGCGCATCATCGATCCACGTCCAGCCCCATGGATAAATCCACTCCCAGTGTCCGTACCGGTAGGGTGCCCATCCCGGCGCGACTCTGACCGGAACCCAGACCCGGCCATAGCTGCCATACGTTCGCCACGCGCCGTAATCGTCAAGATCCTCATACCCGATCACGTCGCGACCGACATACTGTGCTGACAGCGCTTTGTCCTCGCGCCGATTGCGTGCGTAACACCACTCATCGAAATCGTCAGAACCCGGCGCACTCGCAACATCGTATGTTGGATTTTCGCTATCGCGGAACGTAACCTGCTGGCGCGGGTGCACCGTCACAGACTGGCCCCCGCCCTCCACTTGCGCTGAGCCTGTCCGCACGATCATCACGCTGATATCCGCATCGTTGTTCACGTTGATGCGGTAATCGCCGGCTCGAAGCAGATTCACCGTGAAATTCGGAGTATTGATCTCGAACGTTTCGTCATCGTACAGCTTCCGCACCCGGACGTTCAGACTGCCCTGCGCGACCTGGACCTGCACCCTGTTGTCGTCGAGATTGGAAAGCGTGAAGCTTGTTTCTTGATCGAGCCTCAGCGCCGCGTTTCCGATGTGCATTTCGGCGCGCGAATCCTGTGCGGTCCACAGGCGGTCTCCGCTTGTGAGCGGACGGTTCAGTTTTGCTGTGGTCCAGTCATCCACCCCACCGGGTTGCATCGACACGTCACCGCTCAGGTGACTTAGGCGAGCGACACGCCCTGGCGGGTCGTCATCCGCGAACGACTGTAACGAGAACATGAGTATGATTGCTACGAATGAAGCAGCCGCGACTTTCGACCATCCCGGCATAAGAGCTCCTTTCCCGCGACGAGTGGCGCACCCGAGAAAGACAGCAAATGCGCATCGGTCTGCTATCGACCAGAAGCGTTCCCGGCCGTGGTTCACTCCTGCCGCTAAGAACCCAAGCCGTCGCAATAGGTTTCGGAAGAAACACAATTTGACGCCGAACGGCTGAAAAGCCACGCATGACGAAAGTACTACTCCCGCTGCGGTGGGCAGACACATGGGCCTCCGAGGTGCGCTAGTCCAACACGGCCATTGGCCTGTATGCTGTTGCGAATGGCTCCCGGAATTCGACTGCCTGACTTGCGAACGCCAGCTTCGGCTCCGCTTTACGCCGGATTCCTGCTCACCGGCGTGGTCACAACGCTGCTCGGCCCGATTTTACCCTGGCTAACTGCGCGATGGCTGCTGACCGATGCACAATCCGGGTATCTCTTCACAGCACAGTTTCTCGGATCCATGCTGGGGGTTGCGTTGTCCGGAACCGTGACTCGCCGTTTCGGCTTCCGCGCCGCTCTGGTTTTCGGATATGCAGTGCTGGCTGCCGGTGTGATTGTGCTCGCTGTGGCCGTCTGGCCGTTTGCGCTAGCGGCCACGTTCACTTACGGCATCGGCTTGGGTATCACGATTCCCGCGACAAATCTTTGGGTATCTGACGCCGCCGCTGACCGGCGCGCTGCCGCCCTCAACGTGCTGAATCTCTTTTGGGGACTGGGCGCTATCCTGTGCCCCGTTTTTCTCACAACATTTGAACGTGCTGAGTCCAACTCATCGTTTTTGTTTGTGCTCGCATTCACGATCGTAACAGTCGCGGTGGCTCTTGCCACCACGCCCGGCGTCGCCGCCGCCAAACCACCAGTTGTGGAGCACTCTGGGCAGACCCGCGTCAATCTAGATAGTACTGCGCTATTCACGCTGGGGGCGATCTTCTTCCTCTACGTCGGAACCGAAAATGCCATTGCTGGGTGGATCGCTTCTTTCGCCCAGCGTATAGGGACGACTGATTCGTCCGGGTGGCTGCTGGCCCCGTCTTTCTTTTGGGGCGCGCTACTCGCCGGACGCGCTCTGTCCCCCGTTCTGATGAAGGCGATCCCTGAACTGAAACTTGCTACCCTCGGCCTGTTGTTCGCCGCGCTGGGAACCCTGATCCTAATTGCGGCCTCGGCGCTTCCGCTCATTTTCATTGCCGCTGTATTAGCCGGTTTCGGCTTCGCTTCCGTTTATCCGATAGCTATTGCCCAACTGTCACCCGCGTTCGGATCGTCGTCCGTTCGCGTCGCACCATACATGTTTGCCCTCGCTGGTCTCGGCGGTGCGACCTTACCATCCACAGTTGGCTTTGTGTCCACTCGGTTCCAGTCGCTTCGTTCAGGGCTGATCGTGCCATTGACGACAACAATTGTCATGTTGCTGCTTCACATCATCGCTCAGCGTTCTGCGCAGTCGCACAGTTCTAACGTGCCACAGGACTACGAAAGACTGCATGAATCCTGAGCTTTTCACTGGCGCGTCCAGTATTGGAAACCAGTTTACTTTTCCTTCAACTTCCACAGGATCTGGCGCAACATCCCCAGCCACACCGTGGCATCAAGCGCACTCAGGTTCAGACGTCGTACTAATCTCCGTACCTTCTCTTCCGTTGCCGACGTCGCACGCGGTTCCACATAGCCGCTAAGCGATAGAGCTTTCATCAGCACCGAGGTGATCCGCTCCGAATCCGCCGCGCTGGCTTGCTCACTAACGGGCTTGCTTTCCAGTGCCGGTCCTTCGCGCACAAGTTCGTACAAGCAGACCGCTACCGCCTGCCCCAGGTTCATCGAAATATGTTCTTCCCGTGTCGGAATCCTCATCAGCCAGTGACAGTGGCTCAGGTCACGATTAGATAAGCCGACTTTTTCCGAACCGAACAGCATTGCAACTTTGCCCCTCGCCAACTCCTTATCGATCAGCGATGAGCCATGATCCAGCCTGCGCACCGCGTGGTGCAATTCCCGTTCGCGCACCGCGGTTGTTCCCACCACTAACGAGCAGTCCGCAACCGCCTCTGCGACCGTCTTGCACTGTTCAGCGTTGGCCAACAACTCCGACGCTCCAACTGCAGATTTCGCTTCCCTGAATGCCACTTCGTACGGATTAACAACACGTAAATGTAGAAATCCGAAATTACTCATGGCTCGCGCAGCCGCCCCGATGTTTAACGGATTGCGCGTCGCCACCAGCACCACACGTAAATTGTCAGCGTTAGGATTCAAGCGACCATTGTAGGACACATGTTCCAGCGGCGATCGTCCGTCCACGGCCAAACAACTGATGGTCTCTTCAGCCACCTTTGAGAGGTGCTCTGTTACACTTTTTTCGTGCGGACGATTCACAGGAGTGCGTGGGCATTAGCGGCTCTGTCCGGAGTGCTGCAGGTACTAATCTATCCCTCTCCCAATCTGAATTTCCTGTGTTGGATTGCGTTTGCGCCCCTGCTCGTCGCGCTGTGCCGGGCGAGAGAATCTGAGACGGTGCGCCTCCCCGAGTCACTGGGCACGTCGCTCGTGCCCGCTAGTGCATGGCAGGGTTTCCTGCTCGCGTGGCTCAGCGGGGCAATCTGGGCTGCTGGCACGTGCTTCTGGATCTTTCACGTGATGCACCGGTACGGCGGCCTGGATGTCGTGACGTCCATAGGCGTGCTGATCCTGTTCTGTCTGGCGCTTGGGGCGAACTTCGGTCTGTTTGGGCTTCTGTTCGGCTTTGCGGTCGGTGGCCCGCAGGCAAAGAAACCCTGGATCACGTGGGCACTTATCGCTGCTCCGTTCCTGTGGGTAGCGGTCGAACTTCATCGTGCAAAGATCCTCGGTTTCCCGTGGGACCCGCTCGGGACCGTCCAGGTAGACAACATTCCCCTTGGACGAATCGCTACCATCACCGGCGTTTATGGACTGTCCTTCGAGATCATGCTGGTCAACACCGCCTTTGCAGCGGCGTTCTTGGCCAAGCGCCGCCAGAGGATCATCATTCTCGTCTGTGCTGTTCTTGTTTCAATTCTCGTTCAGTCATCGGTCCTGATCAAGCCGCCGGCCCTCGCTGCACCGGAAACGGCTCGTCTCGTGCAGGAAAACATTCCAATTTTGGATCAATGGACTAACGAGCAGTTTCAGCAAACACTTCGATTCATGCGCGAGGACAGCGTCCCTGACGAGAAGAACCTAATGCCCGGCGAACCGCGTCCATCGGTCGTTGTTTGGGCGGAATCACCTGCGCCGTTCTTTATCGACGACCCGGTGTTTCGGCAGGCAGCCGGCGACATTGCAAGGCAGGCGAACGCTCACCTGATCATCGGGACTGTCGGAAAGAACAACGCGCCAGAGATGCGCCGAGCTGACGATATCTACAACTCGGCGGCACTGATCACACCAACAGGAGAGTGGGCCGCCCGGTACGACAAAATCCACTTGGTTCCATTTGGAGAGTACGTTCCATTCAAGGTTTTGCTCGGGAGTTTCGTGGATAAACTTACCCGCGAGGTCGGTAACTTCGTGCCTGGCACAGTCCGTACGCCTTTTGACCTCGGGGATTACAAGGCTGGAGTGTTCATCTGCTACGAATCTATCTTTCCCGGAGAGATACGCGAGTTTGCCGCAAACGGGGCAGGCATATTCATCAACATGTCCAACGACGGATGGTTTGGATATTACGGGGCACCCGAACAGCACCTGAACCAGGCACGAATGAGGGCAATCGAGAACAATCGGTGGCTTCTGAGGGCAACTAACACGGGAATCACAGGCGTTGTCGACCCATTCGGCCGAGTGGTGATGACAGCTCCGCGGGATGTCCGCACTGTGTTGGACGTGCCGTTCGGGGTTGTAAGTGCCACCACGTTCTATACTCGTCACGGGGATGTGTTCGCGTACCTCTGTGCGATAATTGCAGCAGTGGCTGTCGCACTCGGCGTGCGAGCCAGACTCTCAAATCGCCGCTCGCCTGAGCGGTCCAACAGGTCGAAATGGTTGAGGAACTCGAACAGGAATACGTCGCGCTAAAGGACAAAGTGCGCGATCTGCGGGAGTATCTTTGACGTCCCCAAAGTGCGTGAGGAACTCGCGGAGATAGAGAAGCAAGCCTCGGACCCAAATCTGTGGTCCAATCCCGAAAGATCCCAAACGGTCATGCGGCAGCGCAAGCGGCTCGAAGACGAGCTGGCCACTGAAGCTGACCTTGTGCGGCGTGTAGAAGAAATCGACGCGTATTTCGAGCTAGCGCGGGAAGGCGAAAGTGTCGCTGATGATCTCCGCGAAGAGATCGACGGCCTTCGTGTTGTCGTTGACAAGCTTGAAACAGAAACTCTCCTGTCGGGCGAAAACGATGCCCGAAATGCAATCGTTACGATTCACCCGGGTGCGGGCGGAACTGAGTCGCAGGACTGGGCCGAGATGCTCATGCGCATGTACCTGCGGTGGGCCGAGCGCCAGGGCTTTCAGGCCGTGCTGAATGACTATCAGCCCGGTGAAGAAGCTGGTATCAAGTCGGCTACATTCTCGATCACAGGCGACTACGCGTTCGGGTTAATGACCAGCGAGATAGGCGTTCACCGCCTGGTGCGTATTTCGCCTTTCGATCAGGCGCACCGTCGGCACACCTCGTTTGCGAGCGTGTTTGTCTCGCCCGAGATCGACGAAAGCATCAACGTTGACATTAAGCAGGAAGACCTGAAGATCGACACCTATCGTTCCGGCGGGAAGGGCGGTCAGCATGTCAACACCACTGATTCGGCCGTGCGCCTCACCCACATCCCGACCGGCATCGTGGTGGCCTGCCAGAACGAACGATCGCAGCACAAAAATCGCGAGCGCGCCATGAGCATCCTGCGCTCGCGCCTGTACGAGTTCGAACTGGAAAAGAAGCGCGCTGAGACAAAGAAAATCGAAGCATCGAAGCTCGACATCGATTTCGGTTCGCAGATCCGATCATACGTGCTCGCACCCTACCGCCTGATCAAGGATCATCGCACGAAGATGGAAATGGGGGACGTGGACCGCGTATTGGACGGCGATCTGCATCCGTTCATCCGGGCGTACCTGCTGATGCGGCGCGATGGAGAAAGCGCCGTGCGCGTGGGCGGTGCGTAATGGGAAGCGAAGTAGTCGTCCGCGAGCATATCGTGCAGCGCGGATTGAAGCTTGAGTACCTCACACTCGCGTGGAATTCGCTGGAAGCCGTTGTTGCGATCGTCGCGGGTGTCATCTCGGGCAGTATCGCCCTGGTCGGGTTCGGGCTCGATTCGGTGATTGAGATGTCGTCGGGAGCGGTTCTGCTCTGGCGCTTGCGTTCCGATGCGGACGTGAGTCGTCGCGAGCGCGTCGAAGGAGTTGCCCTTCGTCTGGTGGGGGGCTGTTTCATCGCACTGGCGCTCTATGTCGCGTGGGACGCTGCTAAAGCACTCTGGTTGCGCGAGAAGCCGGACGAGAGCATCGCCGGTATGATCATTGCGGCTCTTTCGCTGATCGTCATGCCGCTGCTCGCTCGCGCCAAAAGAAAAGTGGCGAGTGGCCTGAACAGTGGCGCCATGCAAGCTGATTCTCGGCAGACTGACATTTGTGCTTATCTCTCAGCGATTCTGTTGGGCGGACTCGGCCTGAACGCCGCTCTAGGCTGGTGGTGGGCTGACCCGGTCGCCGGAATCGTCATGGTGCCGATCATCGCCAAGGAAGGTATCGAAGCGCTCCGCGGCCAAACTTGCGCATGTCACACCAGTCCGGCGGCATCTGACCCATGCTGCTGCGAGCACGAGAGCGGTACGGCGGACTAGCGTTCACGGGAGGCAGTCTTGACTCACAACGTTGAAGACGTCTCAAGCACTTCGCAACCTAAGCTAGGCGACCGCTTCGACCAGGCTTTCCTGTTCGCCTCCCACATCCATCGTTCACAGGTCCGCAAGAACTCGGGCAACGTACCATATGCCTCGCATCTGCTCGGTGTGGCTGCCTTGGTTCTCGAAGCCGGTGGAGACGAAGATCTGGCCATTGCCGCTCTGCTGCACGACGCCGCCGAAGACCAAGGCGGACGAGCGATGCTGAACGAGATTGGCAACCGGTTCGGCCAACGCGTTCAGCACGTCGTAGAAGGGTGCAGCGACACGTTCGAACTGCCTAAACCCCCGTGGATGGCGCGTAAGCAGGCTTACATTTCCCATATCAGCAAGTTTGCTGACTTCGACGTCTGCCTGGTTTCCGCGGCGGACAAGGTTCACAACGCGCGCACGATCCTCACCGATCATCGCCAGATCGGCGACGAGGTGTTCGACCGTTTCAAAGCCAGCAAAGAAGAAACGCTCTGGTACTACGGCGAACTCGTCCCGGCATTTCGCCGCGCGCGTGAGCGAAACAGCTCGCCTGGCCGGAACGATCGCGGTCTGACCCGCCTCCTGGACGAACTCGAGGCCACAGTCTCCGAACTCATTCAGCGCGCGGGAACAGGCCCACAGCAACTCACGGGAGCAGATCATGCCGCGGATGATTGATCTCATTCGGCAGTCTGCCGTACCCCCGACGCTCATGCGATCAGCCGCTCGCGGCAGCTTGTCCCTACCCCCGGCGGAGATGGTGGAGATACTCGTCTATCTCACCAAGCACCCTCTCTTCGGCGATCAGGCCCAATTGACACTGGCAGGATGGGATGAACGTTCTGCAATAGAAATCGCAACCGATCCTTCCACCTCCACGGAAGTGCTGGACTATCTCTCCGCTCCGGCCAACTTGCGTGAAGCACTCTTGCCGGCTTTGCTGGAGAATGCCTCGGTTCCCGAATCCCGAGTCGTCGAACTCGCTCAAACGGCGTCCGCCCAGCGCGCGCGAGTGATGCTAGCGAGCAAGCGCGTCCGGAGATCGGCTGCGGTGCTCGAAACATTGGCCTCCAACTCCAACGTTGATTCGGCATGGATTGCGCAGGCGTCGGAACTCGTGCCCTCTGTCGTAGCACAGAGCTGCCCTGAGGCGCCTGAGGATGACGTTCTCGGTATCGAGATCGCCAACTATCTCCGGGAGCATGCCGATGAGGTTCGGGCCGCCGAGGGACAGCCCTACCAATTGCTTGGCTGGACGGCAGAAGAGCAGGCGGAGATCGAAGGTTCCGGCTCACTCAAGCCGAATGCATCAGCCCCCGCAGCCGTTTCGGCCACAGTCGCGGCAGCAAAACCCGAGCGTGAGCGGCAGAGCCCTGTTCAAAAAATTGCCAAACTTACTGTCGGCGAGCGCGTTCAACTGGCGATGAAGGGCAACAAAGATGAACGTTTCATACTCGTGCGTGATGGCGTGCGGGTCGTGTGCAATGCCGTGCTGGAATCACCCAAGCTAACAGACTCGGAAGTGGAAACGTTTGCCGCGATGAAGAACGTACAGGAAAGCGTTCTGCGTGGCATCGCCGCCAAGCGCAAGTTCATGAAGAACTACTCAGTCATGCGGATTCTGACAGCAAATCCACGGTGCCCGATTGACGTTTCCGTCCCCCTTCTTGGGCACCTGCTAACGCAGGATCTGAAGCACCTTTCGTCAAACAAGAATGTTCCTGAAACGGTCCGCAAGATCTCTTACAAGCTTTTCCGCGACCGCCTGACGAACCGGAACGGCTAAGAGGTGCCCCGATTAGACCGGCGTAGTAGTCTGACCTACGCATGGCAGTCGAGCACGCAGTACCCCGGGTTTACGCTTCGCAACCCGAGCAGTAGCCATATCGACCGTCTGGTGCCGTGGACATGTAATCAACTTACTTCGGGTAAGGGAAAGGGCTGCTTGCACTGAGAGCCCTGTTCGCATCACAATCAGAATAGATCTCCTGTGTAGGCAGGAGCATGGGTTGACAATTCTTGGTGGTTCCTAACCCGGTGAGGGCGGTCAAGTTTGCCCGATCGCCAACGAGGTGTTGTTTGCATTTGTCCCCCAGGATGAACAAGCTTCTGACGCTGCTCTGTATCGGCTTGATTTGGGTGCCGCTAGCTGGAGCACGCACAAAAACGACTGCCAGCAAGAGTTCTGCAAGAAAGGCGGCCAGTTCTACAACTCGTTCCGCCAGGCACGGTTCTACGCGGGCAACAAAGAAGACGTCCACGACCAAGAAGGCTAAGAGAAGCAGGAAATCAGTGACAGCGAAGGCGGTGAGACGTCCCCGTGGCCAGCAGGCAATCGAAGCCGAACGCGTCAGGGAGATTCAAGAAGCTCTCATCAGGGTGAACTATCTTAATGGCGAACCGAGCGGTGTGTGGGACGACTCCACTCGTCGCGCTCTTACTCGCTTTCAGAGCGACAACGGGTGGCAAAGCAAGGTGGTTCCCGATTCTCGTGCGCTGATCAAGCTCGGGCTCGGTCCAAACCACGAGAACGTCATCAATCCCCAGACCTCACTCACACAGCCGCATACCACGGACGCTCTCCATTCGGTCGAGCGCGGTGGAGGTACTCCGCAGCGCTAGCAGCACATCCTGCGCTGCTAGGTGTTGGTGGGAACGCCGGACATCTGGACCTGTTCATCGAGAATGCCGCGTACCTTCGCCGCCAGCGCTTCCGCGGTGAACGGTTTCTGCAGGAATGCAATCCCTGGATTCAACACACCGTGACGCACGATAGCATCTTCTGTATAGCCGGACATGTAGAGCACTCGCATGTCAGGCTTTACTCGAGAGAGGCGCAGTGCCAGTTCGCTTCCGCTTATCTGTGTAAGCACCACATCGGTGAGTAGCAGATGAATCTCTCCGTTGTGACGCTCGCAAGCAAGGAGAGCTTCGCCCGCGTTCCGCGTCTCTAAGACTTCGTACCCGTGGCGTTGCAGCATCTCACGAACGAGTGTTCTCACGCCGTCCTCATCTTCCACCAGCAGGATGGTCTCTGTGCCGCGGTGCAGTGAGAGGTCGCCATGGCTTACTTGGGCGGATTCAGGAGCCTCGTCCACCCGCGGCAGGTAAACCTTGAACGTGGAGCCTCGTCCAGCTTCACTGTATACCCAGACGTATCCCCCGCTTTGTTTTACGATGCCGTAGACAGTCGACAGCCCTAAGCCTGTTCCGCGCTCCTTGGTCGTGAAGAACGGCTCAAAAACGCGAGACCGAACATCTTCAGTCATCCCCACGCCGTCGTCAGATACCGTGAGCACCACGTACCGGCCGGCTTTTACTACCGCGTGCTCCCTGTTCCAGTCGTCCGTAAGGTCCAGATTCGCTGTTTCGATTGCCACCCGGCCGCCCTTGGGCATGGCATCTCTGGCATTCACCGCCAGGTTCATGATCACCTGTTCGACTTGTCCGGGATCCGCTTTCACATGACCCAACTCAGGGGAAAGCGAGCACAGCAGTTCTACGTCCTCCCCAAGTAATCGCCGTAACAACTTCTCCATGTTCACAACGACCGAGTTGAGGTCCAGGACTTTAGGGGCGAGCACCTGGCGTCGGCTGAACGCGAGTAACTGGCGCGTCAATGTAGCGGCCCGGTCAGCCGCTTTGCGGATCTCGTCCACCTGTGCTCGCATAGGGTCGGCTTCTACGAGCTGGCACAGAAGAAGTTCGCTATATCCCTTAATCACTGTCAGAAGGTTATTGAAGTCGTGGGCAACACCTCCTGCGAGCCTCCCGACGGCATCCATTTTCTGCGCATGACGGAGCTGGTCTTCTAGCGCACGGCGCTCGGTCACGTCTTCAACGATAACCTCGTAGCCGTCCACTTCACCCTCGGAATTCAAGGCGGCCCGTCCGCTGAGCTTAACAGATATGTTCTTGCCGTCCCTCCGTTTCCATCTTGTCTCGAAGTTGTCGCCGCGCCCGCATTTCTGATATTCCCTTACGACGCGTTCGCGTTCGGCAGCGTCAACATAAATGTCCCGTGGACCGTTCAGCCCAATGATTTCTGCCGGGGTGTCATAACCCAGCATTCTCGCCATCGCTGGATTGGCATCGGCGATCGTGCCATCCAGAGTAGAGCGGAAGATTCCGTATGCGGCGCGTTCGAACAACGATCGGTAGCGGGCCTCTGAACGACGCAAGGCTTCCTGGTCAGTTCGGTGTTCAATCGCAGAGGCCACGTGCTGCGAAACGAAAGTCAGTATCTCGCGCTCCGTTGCGCCATAACGGAAAGCTTCGTTGTAGCTCTGGACTACAACCACGCCGAACGTCCTGTCTCCAGCTTTTAAGGGAACGCCCAGCCAGTCAATTGATGGCGCACCGAAAAGTTGAACTTCGTTCGCCGTGACAAGGCTTTCGAACATCTCGGGGGTTGCGAGTAAGGGCTGGCCGGTTCGCAACACGTATTCGGTCAACCCTCGCGCAGGTGGGCGCGGTGCCGGACCAACCGGATCTACCTCGTCCACGAAATACGGAAAATTCAGCAGGTTCTTTTGCTCATCGTAAAGAGCAATGTAGAAGTTTCGGGCATATACCAACTCCGACACTATGCCGTGAATCGTGCGATACAAATCATTCGGGTCATTGGCGGAGGTTGCGCAATCGGCAATTCGGTACAGTGCCGACTGCAAGTGTTCGGCGCGTTTACGCTGCGTGATGTCGAAAGCGACTGCTAAGACTGCCCTTTGTCCGCCGAACTGGATGACGCTGGCGCTGAAATCTAACCAGCGTTCCTCACCTGCTTTTGTGATTATCTTGAATTCGTAGCGAGATGGAACCTTCTTTCCCTCGTATCGTGCGCCGGCGCGGCTGCGAAGCAAAGGCCGGAAGCTCGGATCGACGATGTCGAACGGAGACATGCGCATGAGTTCTTCGCGCGGGTACCCAGAGATGGCTTCCGTGGCACGGTTGACGTAAAGGAATTTCTCGCCGGTATGAATATAAATGGCAGAAGCCGCTGTGTCGGCTACGGCTCGGAACTTCGCCTCGCTTTCGACAAGGGCCTGTTCAGCGCGTTTACGCTTGGTGATGTCCCGATAGATGACGTAAACGCCCACCTGACCACCCTCAACCTGGATGGGCGTACCGAGGATGGAGACGTCGATGAGACTGCCGTCTTTCCGTCTTCGCACCGACTCCACGTTGAAGCTGCCGCCGGTAGCGACGTGCCGGCTCAGCGCGTTTGCTTCTGCCCGTTCCTCACCTGAAGAAATTAATTCGTCCAGGGTGCGGCCGAGCACCTCGCTCGGGTCATAGCCGAACATCCGGCAAAACTCAACGTTCGCGCGCAGCAGACGGCCATCGTTACTCTGGACGACGATACCTTCGGGAGCACAGTCGAAGAGTTGCTCCAGCAGCGCCTTCTGGAGCAGCAAGTCTTCGTTTGCCCTCTTGCGATCCGTGATGTCGATTGCCGTTCCGAGCAGCGCCGTTCCACCCTCATACGGGATGACGGTGCCCGAAAAATCAACCCAGCGCTCCGAGTCGTCCCGCCTCACGATCTTGAATTGATAACGCGTCGGGACGGCCACCCCGGACTGTCGTTCAAACGCCCGTCGCTGCAAGAGTTCACGAAACTCCGGGTGCACCACTTCCCATACATCCATTCTCAGCAACTCGTCCCGCGTGTATCCGGTCAGCACTTCGCTGGTCGGGTTGACGTATCGGAACTTCGAGCCGGAATAAATGAAGATGGCGGAGGCCGCCATTTCAGCCAGCACACGGAACTTGCGCTCACTCTCTCGCAACGCGGGTGAAGAACTCACATCTTCTTCACCCGGGGCTGATAACGATCGGGCAGAGGTATCTATGGTGTTCCTCCGGCGAGACGAACGGAATTTGAGCAGAATAGCTTCTTATAACGCAGCGAGAGCCGATTGAGAACCGGAATTTCGCTTTCTTCCCAGACGGACGTTACGTGTATGGCTACTGGTCTGGTTGTGGAAAATAAGGCAGGGGCTCACTACACACGATCGCTCGTGGATTTTCTTCGAACAACATGCGCGCGGTCTCCTGATCTGCCCATTCTGCGACAACCTTGCGCGCCTCGGACATTTTTGGCGGGCGATGCTTCGTATCGTGACCATCGCTGGCAATAATGTGGACTGCTCTACGCTCCAGTAGCCACTTCGATACGTTTTTCGCGGCTTTTCCCCAGAAACCCGTAATAGAGGACGCCGTCACTTGTACGGCGCAGCCCTTCTCCGCCCAAGCGAGCACCTGTTCAGGCCGGCGTTGGAGAATGGCATTTCTCTCCGGATGAGTGAGGATCAGCTTCAACCCCGCTCCATTGAGACGCGACATGGTTTCACTGATCGTGAACGGAATGCTGTAGTCGCTTAGTTCGATGAGCATGTACTGACCGCCCGCTATCGCGTAGCGGTGAGGGTGCTTCAACGCGTCCTCGATGTTGTCGTATGAAAAGTGAAAGTCACAGCCAAGACTGAATTCGAGCGAGGTCGGCGCCAGTTCACGCAATCTCAGCAGGCGTTGTTGGTGCGCCTCTCGATCGTACTCGTATTCGTAATTTGCGTGTGGCGTCGCGACGATGTGGGTGATGCCGTCCTGTGCGGCGATGTGGCACATCTCCAGCGCGATATCCCAAGACTTTGCGCCGTCATCGACCTCGGGAAGGATGTGGCAGTGGACATCAATCATGGCGTTTCGAAGTTGCTATTCTAAACGCCCCAGGAACTTAGCGCCTCGATTTAGAGCGCAGCTTCGACCCGCGATGCCGTACCCGGCACCTGCAGGCGCGCCAGACCGGCGCTCCTGTCCCGTAGGCGCTCGTATCTGTCGACAAACGATGCTGGGCTGATGTGGGCTGCTGGCGCAAGGATGCGTGCGTATAGTATGAGACTGGTCAGCACCGAATACACACGAAGTTGCAGTGCACTCTGCACCAGTTCTTCACCCGCTCTGGCGATATTCGCATCCGAGTGGTGACGCGCGTTCTCTCCAATCCGCAGCAGCAGAGCAGCGTTGTGTGAAGTCCGCTGAACGTACTCAAGGCTCGCGCGCATTCGGGCACGCTGTATCGACCGAAACTCGTGGCGCGGCAGATTTGCCTTTAGGTATTCCTCTTCGCGGCGATCAACCAAATTTCGGAAGCATTCCAGGTCAACGGGCATGCTGCGACTCATCAGTTCTTCAACGGTGCCAATCGCAAGGCGTTCCCTACGTACGTTCCGTAACAGAAAGACAACCGCCAACAACGCGGCAATCGCCAAAAGCGTCGCAACCATCATCGCCCGAGCAACTCCGTGAAAGTTTCGTGCCAACTCGCCACATTCGTGACGTCTGGAGCAGATGCAGAAAATTCCGATGCTTTTTTCGGAGCACGAATGTACAGCAACCAAATCAGAACTGCAAGGTTATATCCGGCGACACATGCGAACTGATATATCTCATTTCCCGCCTGCCCAAACTCGGCTCTCATCGTCGCTGCGGCCAATTCTATGCTCGCGATGACGCCAAATCCGAGCGCTATGCCGAAAGAAAAGTCTGTACGCCAGGGGAGTGCCGCGACTGCTGCAAATAGAAACAACAGGACGATCAGCCCTGCCTGTATCAGCATGAGGCTTCTATCCAGCAGCAGGATGGCTGAGATAATGCGCTGTGTTTCTGTTCCCGGCGACATCGCCGTGATTGTCACCGCTACTCCGAGAAGAACAACCACGCCGACCCCAAATGCCGTCGAGGCGAACTTTCGGAGCCATGCGTAGTTCTGGAATACCCTTTGAAACGCAGAGTATATGACGAGAAAACAAAGACCTATGCTGATGACGTCCAGCAACCAGTACGTATAGAAATACGTAGCGTACGGAAGAGCTTTAGCGTTCATCAGCACCAGGATCAGGTACAGCGTCGCCGACCGAAGCACGTTGAAAACGGTATAGGCGAAGAACGCCGCATAGCTTCGGTGCAGTTTCAAGCGCAGCATAAGGATCGCCGCTGCGGTTTGAAGTACGACCGCGGGAATCCATAATCCGTACTGCAGCGCAGGTGACATAGGCCGTAAAAGCCAGAATAGCGGGTGCTGTCTACCACCTCAAGCCTTATTCACGGCCCATGTCGCGCATTGCTCATTACTTCCGTTATGACGTGCAAACAGTCCTAAACTTCGAACGAGAACCTTACGAGAGGGCTGGGTAGGGTGTCACAAACTTTAGCGTCGGGTGGGCAGAGCGGACGGGGTGCCGGGCCTTCGGCGATGGTGAACCCGGTGCCGGGAAGGGTGTCACAGACTTTAGCATCGGGTGGGCACAGTGGACGGGGTGCCGGGCCTTCCTTGAGTTGCGTCGGAAGCGAAGAACTAGTTGCGACTGCGGCGAGCGTTGCGTCGAAAACGGGCTGCGGGTTGTTCGCGAATGAAAGCGTCAGTGAAAGCGAAACGAAAAGTATTAGGGCGAGTGAAGTGCGAGTAGTGTTCATGACCTCTCCTGCTTGTGCGTGGTTCGCAGTTACGAATGAAACGCAAAACGCGGAGAGGTTTGGGAGAAGCTGTGATATTGTTCAAATTTCTGAAAGTAGAAATTTGATGGCGCTCTTTTCCGCAGCGGAGGATTTTTCGCGTAAAACGCTAGCCGCCTTGCCAGGGTTGCTCGCGAAGCTGCGGTATGTCGCTGGATTGCGGCACGACGGAGTGTATGAGCACTGGGGACTCATACGGATCTACGGTGAGCGCGCTGCGCAGCAAGCTATTGAGGGGATACACAAAGAATTAATTCTTCAAGTACTGCGGACGCCGCTGCGGGACCTGATAGCGGACGCAGTACTCTCAGCCGGTTATGAGCAGAGCAACGTGGATGCCTATGTCGCGGAACTTAATACTGCGGCTGAGCGACTTCTCCCAAGCAGTATAGGCGGCGGTTCAGTTCGTCACTTCAGCACAGTTCTGCAGGCACTTTCGGCTCTGGCACGGTCTTGCACGGACGCCAATCGCCGAGTTTCATAGCTACGCCAACGACCTGGCCTACAACTTCGGCATCCCGAGGATGCTGAAGAATGCGCACAGGCGCGGGCGAGAGCGGATGTGGCTGCAGAATCAACTGATCCTTCTTCAGCGCACACCAGGAGCATGTGTACCCTTCCCGGGTTTCCACGAAGTAAATTGGCCGCTCATATTCGGAACGCCATACGCCATTCATTACTTCGTTCTTGGTTTCGTCGATCTGCACGAAAGATCCGGGGAGCAGGATAGGGTACATCGTGAAGTCTTCCGTGCCCACATACCCGTAACTGAACTCGGTAGCGGTGAAGTCTTGCAAGTAAGCGAGGGGAACGGTGCCCCACTGCTCGATCATGCGGCCGATGTTGGTTGTCTTGCGGCCGTCAAATGCGGGATCGAGTTTCATGGGCACGCGCACCATGGTAGCGGGATCCAGCGCCTCGGAACGATGAGAGCGCGGCGGTTCAACAAGACAGAGATCACTCGAAATGCCGTTGAGATCGACCCCGAACCAAGCCAGGAACTCACGCATGTCGCGACGATAGATCACCGCAAGGGAGTAAAGGCGGAAGATGCTCGGAACGATGCCCTTGGTCTCGATATCGGAAAGCCGACTAAGCGGGATGATGAAGTCATCATTCTGGTGCTTCGCGGCTATACGAATGCTGGCCGTTTCGACATCACGGATAGTTAGACCAAACTCCTCGCGCAACGCACGTAGGCGTTGTCCAGGCGTGAGCACCGCTAAACCCCCGTCGTAGCAGGAAAATTTAGATTATTCGAAGTCAACGAAATTTAGCGTAAATTCCGCTGTTCCGCAATTGGAACATTTACCAACTTGATTCCCTTTTCTCCGCTTTCAACATGCATTCGGTTTTGTTCCAAAATCCGAAACCGAACTGGCAGGCGAAGAAGTCCATCAGAATGTGAGAGTTGCTGATGCTTTTGATTTCTCCAGGCGCGAACGCTTGGACGTTACCGTCGTAACATGAAAAAAAGGTCAGGCGGTGATGCCTGACCTTTGGAACTCCGAATGCGGCGGGCGACCTATGCCGCTTTCTCGTGGCCGCTTTCTCGTGCCGTTATGCGTAGTGGCGCTTCATGAACTGTGCGATCTGATCGTAGGCGGCGGTAAGAGTAGCCTCGTCAGGCAGGAACACAACCCGGGCATGTTTGGTTCCCGGAGCCTGGCCGAATCCGCTGCCGTGCACGAGAAGAACGCCAGTTTCACGCAGCAGCTTCTTGACGAACTCCTCATCCGGTTCGGGGATATCGAGTTTGGGATATGCGTAAAAGGCACCCTTCGGTGCAACGCAACTGACGCGCGGGGTTTCGGTGGCCCATTTGATGGTCAAGTCGGCACGCGAACGCAACTTGGCCAAGACCCCGGTCAGGTGATCCTGTGGGCCATCGAGTGCGGGCTTGATCGCCCACATCATTGGGTGGGATGCGCATAGCCGTGAGCGCAACAACTTGTTGATCCCGTCTACGTAAGGCTGCGTGATTTCCTTCGGGCCACTCACGACGCCCCAGCCAATGCGCCAGCCTGGCGCCAGATAGTTCTTGGACAGGCCGCCGAACGTGACCACGGGCACATCGGGAGCAATGGCAGCGAGTGAGATGTGTTCGCCTTCGAGCACCAATTTGTCGTAGATCTCGTCAGCGAAGACGACCAGATTATGACGACGTGCAATCTCAGCCAGGCGCTCCAGAGTTTCGCGGGAATAGATCGCGCCAGTGGGATTATTCGGATTGATGAAAACCAAGCCGCGAGTCTTCGGGGTGATTTTGCGCTCGATGTCGGCAAAGTCCGGCTGCCAACCGTTCTCTTCGTTCAACGCATAGGAGTTTGGCTTCAACCCCATCTTGGCCACAACGGCCGTGTAGAGGGGGTACTCCGGCTCGGGACACAGGACGTTCTCGTCTTCGTTGAGAAGAGCATTGAGGCAGATATCAACGGCCTCGCTGGCGCCGGAGGTGACGAACACGTCAAGAATGTTGTGAATGCCTTTGCGCTCCGCCTCGCGGCGGATCGCCTGTACGGCTTCGCCAGTTCCGGAGGACGGCGCATATCCGTTCTTGCCGTCGCGCATGGCGCGCTCTACCGCTTCCACCATGTGAGGCGGCGTGACGAAGTCGAACTTGAGCGGGTCACCGATGTTGAGTGGCAGGATCTTCATGCCGGTCTTGGCAACCTGATCGGCGAGTACAGCGAGATCGCGGATAGCGTAGCGAACTTCATCAAGTCGCCGGGCAGGCAAAATCGCAGTCGCGGTAGTCATGGCAGCAGTCGTCATCGCCTCATTCGCTTTATGAAGGATTTACGGACTCTCTATTGTAAATGGGACCCGGTCGGGTGCGGTGACGTGCGGCACATTGTATCGGTAATGGGCCATCGGGTGATCGGGCCATCGGGCCTCGGGGCCCTGAGTCAACGGCCATTTGGGATATGTCGGGGCTTTCAGGCGCATGTGCGACCGCTTGAATGGTGAGCGGTTGCGGGCGGTCGTTGGTGCGCTCCTGCGGATCCGAAGGTGGTTGCGCGACTGCAGTTGAAGCAATGTCTCTCGACGGGAGGCGCTGTTTCAGTTTTTCGAGTGAGCTCTTCGTCTCTTCCAATTCACGGCGCAGGGATTCCACTTCCTCGTGGGAGGGGTCGAGGTAGTAGGCAAGGGTCGGGCTGACGTTGCTGATATCCGCGTCATCAGCTTGCATCGAGCGCTTGTAGAGCGAGGTGTTCTTCAGATTGCCTGAGGCGGTCTGGAGCGCGTACAGCATCAGTCCGGCGGTCTTGTGGTCGATCATGCCGTTAAGCAAGCCATACATGACTTTGCCCAGAGCGTACTGAATGGCGTCAGCGTCTTCGGGAAAAGGGATGTCGAGCGCAGGAGCGGCAACCACAGGCACCGGTTCAGGGCGGCGAGGAAAGTCTCGACGGGCGCGATGGTGGAAATAGCAGAAGGGTTCGCCACGCAGTGCGGGCGAGCCACACCGGATGCCGTTGGTCTTAATGTGTTCGCACTTATCGGTCAACTTGTACCCCCCACCCCGTCGAAATCAGGTAAATCAAGGATGCCGAAAGGGTTAGGTCTGGAAATCTGGCCATCGGTGATTGGGCCATCGGGCCATCACATGGCCTCTATTCGAGTATGACAAGCCGGCGGGGGTAAAACCGACATCGATGGCGAGACTATTTCTGCCGGTGGATCAAAGGCTTGTAGAGATCAGGACGGATGTCAGGGGTTGACAGGGACACACGAGAAGGACGTGATGGTGATGCAGAGGACCTGAGACCGGGGTAGTCCACGCAGATAGTCAGTTGCCGTGATCGTCCGTACGGAACGGGGATGTGATAACGGGACGACGACGCTTCTGATGAACAGAACCCCACAGATCGAGCCTGATTGCAGTCCTGCTACAGCAGCCCTGCTTATAATTGACCATTTGGATTTGAGAGCTTTAGACTTTAGCAGCTTTCAAGGGGAGAAGATTCCAGGGGTACCGGTGAGTTCGCTAGTGGAACTGCTATGAGCGGTTGCGCAGTTCACATGACAGTGCCGGCCCCAGGTTAACTGTAATGAAGCTCGGCTCGGGACCAGGAATACCGCAATCCGACCGCGTTCGCATCGTCGTCGCGAGTTCGGTGATGCTTACGTTCATCACCTACTGGCGCGCAGCCGCCATCATCCTCAATGACCTGGGGTCATCGGCTTTCTACGTTGGTGGCATTGCTGAACAGGCATTTGGGCCGAGCGCGCCATGGTTCATCCTCGGAGTAATGCTCTTCTCGTTCGCCGTACGTGCGGTGTACGTCGAGAGCTGCTCGATGTTCGTCCGCGGCGGCGTCTACAAGATCGTAAAAGAAGCACTCGGCGGCAGGTTGGCGAAACTGGCCGTTTCCGCCCTGATGTTCGACTACATTCTTACCGGCCCCGTATCCGGCGTATCGGCCGGCCAATACATCGCGTGGCTTGTCAACGACACGTTCAAGGCGATGACAGCGCATGGATGGATGCCACAGGCAGCCATCAACATGTTTGGTGGCGTTCCCCAGTTAAACGTAAACGCGACGGCGGTGGTTCTGGCGATCACCGTTACGATTTACTACTGGTGGGAAAACATCAAGGGCATTGAGGAGTCCAGCGAGAAGGCGCTTCGGATCACCCAGATCACCGCGCTGATGGTGGTGCTGCTGCTGGGATGGTCTGCCATTACCCTGCTTCAGCGTGGCGGTCACATTCCGCCGCTCCCGACTCCGCAAAACCTTTACTTCACCGAAGAGTCACTCGGGTTTCTCAAACACCACGGCGGAATCGCACAGATGTTCGGGATCTTCGGCATCCTGATGGCATTTGGCCACTCTGTGCTGGCCATGAGCGGCGAAGAGACGCTCGCACAGGTCTACCGCGAAATCGCACACCCGAAGCTTAAGAACCTAAAGCGGACCGCGCTGATCGTTGCCGTTTTCAGCTTCGTGTTCACCGGAATAGTGACGCTGCTCGCGTTCATGATCGTTCCCGATCAGGTGCGAGCGCAATATAGCAGCAACCTGATCGCGGGCCTGGTCATGTACCTGAGCGGCCCGCAGATATTGCGGCTCGTATTCCGGGCGTTCGTCGTTGTAGTCGGATTCCTGATGCTGTCAGGCGCGATCAACACAGCAATCGTCGGATCGAACGGCGTCCTGAATCGCGTGTCGGAAGACGGCGTACTGACGGACTGGTTCCGCAAACCTCACAAGAAATTCGGCACAAGCTACCGAAATATCAATCTTGTCGTCGGGTTGCAGTTGATCACCATTGTGGCTAGCCGCGGCGATATCTACGTGCTGGGCGAAGCTTACGCATTCGGCGTGATCTGGAGCTTCGTCTTCAACAGCCTCGCTATGCTCGTGCTGCGCTACAAATACAAGGGCGAGCGCGGCTGGAAGGTTCCACCGAACATCACGATCTTCGGCAGGGAGATTCCGATCGGACTGCTGTCCGTACACCTGGTACTACTCTCGCTGGCGGTCGTGAACTTGTTCACGAAGTCCGTAGCAACTGTCGCGGGACTGATTTTCGCAGGTGTGTTCTTCGCGATTTTCACGATCTCTGAGCGTGTAAACAGGCGCAAGCTGGCTGACGCTCAGGCGCACATGAAAGAGCAGTTCCAGCTTGTGCACAGTCAGGATGTGCAGCGCCAGAGTCTTGGAATTCGCCCTGGGAACGTGCTTGTAACCGTCCGCGATTACAACACGCTCAACCACCTGCGGTGGGTGCTGGAACGCACCGACACGAAGGAACAGGATGTCGTCTGCCTGGCTGCCCGAGTGAGTCAGTTCAGCGCAGCCGGATTCGATGTTTCGATGGACCAGGTTTTCGGCGACTACGAGCAGACGTTGTTTACACGGGCAGTGGCGATCGCTGAGAAGTACGGCAAACACGTCTCGCTGCTCGTGGTTCCTGCCCGCGATGTCTGGTCGGCTATCGTGCAGACTGCTAACCAACTCGAGTCGTCAGCGGTGGTAGCCGGGCTCTCGAGCAAAATGACAGCGCAGGAGCAGGCGTTCCGCCTCGGCCGGGCATGGGAGGAAGCACCGGAACCGAAGCGCCAGTTCATCGCCCAAATCGTTCGCCCCGACCTGCACGTCGAGACGTTCCGAATCGGACCTCACACGCCCGCAATGCGGACGGAGGACGTGCACCTGGTACACCGAATATGGCTGCACATCACCCGCGAACCCGGCCTCGAGAAACTGCACCATTCCGATATCGTTTCACTTGCCCTAACAAGGTTCGCACGAGACTTCGGCGGACACAGCCGGGAAGAAATCCTGAAGGACCTACGACGTCTCGAAGATAAGCGTTTTGGCCGCGTTCCCGCTGGGGGTCTTGTCGCAGAGTTGCCGGTTTCCAATGCGCCTGACGGTACGGCCGAAGGTCGAAAGGAACCGCCGGTCCTCGGCCCGTAGCAGGCCAGAACTGGCTTCTCGTTCTCACGAAACCTGGACGGGGCCGTCCTGTCCAGGATTTTTTTTGGACTCACTATCGCTTCACGTCAGGCAAGCATGTCGTAGTCTCCGAAGCGCGAGCCATCGGAACCTCGCCCAGCGAGACAGCCAGCCAATTCGGCCGGATACCGTACTCGAGCGCTCGGATGACCAATCAATAAAAGGTCGAGTCGCGGATCGTTCATTACATCTGACATGTGCGGAATGCTCATCCAAAGCATATAACGGGGAGAATCTGAAGGTATGCCGTGGAGAAAAGGCCATAAGTTGAAGCTTGTCCCCGAGAATCAAGCGCAGGGCCGCGTCCGCGAGATCTTCGAAGAGGTGAAGCGAACCCTCGGAATTCCCTATCTGGATGACTTCTATCAGGCCCTTGGTGCTTACCCGGCGTTCCTGGAAATGCACTGGAAAGCTGTTCGACCGATAGCCCAGTCACAGCAGTTTTTTGCCCTTGCCGCGAGACTGAGGGCCGATGCCTACACTCGCATGCACAGCTATTTCGAGATACCGGACCTGTGCGCGCGAATCACCGACATGCAGTTCAGCCCCGGAGCGAGGGAGGAACTGACAGGCGTGGTGGAACTGAGCCACTATTCTGATCCACTGATGCTTCTGTTGGTGGCGGCCCAGTTTCAAGCTTTCGAATCACCTTTTGGACAGGATGAGCTTCCTCGCGTTCCTGCAAGTCATCCTGTTTTCTCGGAACGTCCGTGCCTGATCGAGGAGGATACAGCAACACCGCGCGTCAAAAAGATCTATGACGAGGTCAAACGCGCGATGGACTTGCCTTTCACTCCGCTGGTTTTTCGAGCCACCGGACGTTGGCCGGACTTCCTTACGGTTTACTGGGAGACGCTGAGAACGATCCTGCGTTCACCGGTCTATGAAGGCTGCCATTACGGGGTTCGCGAGAGCGCCTTCGCCCTGACCCGCGAATTTCCTAGCGTGATTGATCTAACGCTGCCGCAACTAACGGACGCCGGTATAGACGACGAGCAACTTGCGTCTGTGGTTCGCATTTGCGACCTGTTCGTTGATGCTCTTGGCAGCACGGTTCTTAACGTTTCCCTGGCCAAGATTGCGCTGGAAGGAGGCACTCGCGCCGGCGCTGAGCCACACAAGAGGGTGCCGCAGCCAGCAACCGCCGGTAAGGGTGATCAGGCGGCGTGAGGGTTAGCGATAGTCAGGGACTTGCTTGGGCAACCGGCGACAAAGCGTCCAGCTTTTGCCGTACGAAGCCGACGATCTGAGCGGAAACGTACTCAGGTGGTCTGATGTGGAATACGGGCGTTCCCTGCACCGGTGCGAGCGAAATATCTGCCCATCTGGGTGCGATTTCACGAGACCACTGCGGCGGACTGTGCAGAATAACGGCGTCGGCCCGATCCAGGAACTCCTTTGCTGATCGCTTGAAGTCCGGCGTGGATAAGTCCAAGACCGTCAAGTACAGGTCTGGGCGAATGAACTTAAGAATGCTGTTCGATTCGAGAATGGCGTTTTCGGCAGTGGTCAACTCGCGACGTAAGTCAGGCATAGCTTCGGCAAGAAAGCCCTGACGCGTTCGCACCCAAAGTGATCTCCGAGCGCCCGCTACCAAAAAGCGCGATGTGTCCGATTCGCCGGAACGGTCGCGCTCCTCGGTGATGGCAAAGCTGTGTGCCTGGTCATCGACCGCGCACGCACAGGGTCCGCCGTGGTTCGAGCAGATTCCGTGCCCGTACTGAGTAACCTTCACCGCGGTCCAGTTGCGCTCAGGCATAGCCGCAATCAGGCCGGCCACAACGCTCGTCTTGCCTACGCTCCGGGAGTGCCCGCCAACGACGATGACAGCCAAAGTGGAACCTCGAAGACGACAGGTCCACAGCGAACCTGTCCCTACTCCTTTTTCGCCAGCCTTGCCAGCACTGCGAGTTCTCTGAGATATCCTCGGATGGGTCGCGCCGGAGTACCCCAGAACAGCTCGCCTTTACCTCGGACAACTTTTTTGCTGGGCACGCCACATTGGGCGCCAAGGATCACCCCTTCTTCGATGCGGACATGATCGGCAATGCCCACCTGCCCGGCGATGACTGCGTTCTTCTCGATCACACAGCTTCCGGAGATGCCGGTCTGCGCGGCGATCACGACGTCCTCACCAACGTCGACGTTGTGTGCGATGTGGACCATGTTGTCGATTTTTGTGCCCCGGCGAATGATGGTCGGGCCGAGCGCGCCGCGGTCTATTGTGGCATTGGCCCCGATCTCCACGTCGTCTTCAATGATGAGCGTCCCGAGTTGAGGGAACTTTTCATACCTGCCCGTCTCGGGGTCGCGCACGTAACCGAAACCGTCGGCGCCCAGTACAACTCCGGCGTGCACGACGACGTTGTCTCCGATTTTGACCCCGGGGTAGATGGTGACGTTCGCGGCAATGTTGCAGTTGTTTCCGATGCTGACGTTCACGCCGACCGCTGTTCCGGGCCCGATGCGAGTCTTGTCCCCGACACTTACGCCTTCCGTCAGAACTGCATGGGGTTGGATGGCTACCCCTTTGCCCAACTGCACTGAATGGTGCAGGACAGCGGTGGAATGAACACCCGCTTCGTGCCTTCGCGCAGGGACAATGAAGGCGGCAGCGCGGGCGAAAGCCAGCCTTGGATTGGCGGCGATCAACATTGTTTTGCTGGCTTGCACCTCTGCAGCGAACTCGCCTGCCACGATAGCTGCCGCACTCGAGACTAGAGCGTCATCCAGCAACTTCTCGTCTTCTACGAAGACGAGATCTTCCGGTGTCGCCGACTGGATTGTAGAGACTCCTGTGATGCTGGCCGTACCGTCGCCAAGCACTCGTGCTCCGGCGGCCTTTGCCACTTCAACAAGCGAGTGTTTCATTCTGCCTGCCTCGCAATCGGCCAACTCAGGCCCTGCGAATCAGTATAACGGGGGTTCCCCTTCCGGGCGTGTTTTCCAGCGACGGTGTACCCACAACCATTGGTCCGGAAAACGGCGAGCATACTGTTCAATGATCTTGGTGAACCGTGCCGTGTTCTCGATCGCGTCGGCCTCGTCGTGCCCAGTGCTCACGAGTTCTACTGGACGATCGAAATGCACTCGGTATTTGCGAATGGCGGAGTCCCAGATGGTGAATGCGGGGACGACTGCTGCACCTGTACGCAAGGCCACGCGCGCAACGCCACTGGCAGTGCACGCAGGGAGGCCGAAGTAGTCGACGAACACGCCTTGCGGGGGAGTCATGTTAGTGTCCATCAGCACGCCAACAGTCTCTCCGGCCCGCATAGCAGACAGAAGCCCGCGGGCGAACTCGTCTTTTGCGAAAGTCTTGTTACCGTGGAGCGTGCGGTAGCGCTCGACCAGACGGTCGAGGTACGGATTGTCGAGTTCTCGAACCACCACCCGGATCGGGTGTCCCATAAGAGAGTGGAAGAAGGATCCAACCTCCCAGGCACCAAGGTGAGCGGTCATGAAGAAGACGCCTTTGCCCCGCTTTTTGGCGGCTTCGTAGTTCTCGAATCCCTCGTAAACGGCTATCTGCGATGCGTTCTGTTTCGTGTACCAGGGAAATTTGCAGAATTCCGCCAGTTCGCGACCCAGTGAAGTGAACACTCCCCGAAGGATGCGGCGCCGCTCCGCGATGGACTTCTCTGGAAACGCGATCTCAAGGTTTCTCATGCCCACCCGCCTCAAGCGGGCGTGCAGAAGGCCGAACAACTGTGCGATACCTATGCCAATGACGCGGGCAATGGGCCGAGGCAGCAATCCGAGGCCTTTGACGATCAGCCACACCGGTGCATATTGAAGGCGTTCTCGCATCTGCAGGAGAAAACGTGACGTTAGCACCCACGAAAATCGAGTGTCAACTTGGAATGCTGTGCCGCACAGCAGCACAAAAGAAAAAGGCGGAGCGTTCAGTTAGCTCCGCCGTGAAGGACAACCAGGATTCTATTTTCCACCTGCAGGTGTTGCAGCCTGGGTAGCGTACTTATTGATCACGCTGAGGAACGGCTGAGCTTCCTGCGGCACCGTCACTCCGCCACTTAGCAGCGTCCGGAATGGAATCACGCGTCCGTAAAACGCCCGGGTGTCGTCGCTGTCCTGCTTGATAACAGCGCCATTGAGCGTTGCACCGGCGAAAACACCGCGTGCGCGGGAATAGGTAAGCACCTGTGCGCGCATCTTCCAGTCGGTCATGCCCTCTGCATGGCGCCCGACAGGGCCGGCAGCAACAGACGCATCAGCGCCCAGTTTGAACTTGCTGGCCAGCAGATTGCGCATACCTTCCTCGTTCATAATCAGCATCACGTAATCTACGGCCTGACCGCCGATCTGGAAACCGAAACTACCGCCGGTCACACGAAAGAACGCAGGCGTGCTCCAGCCCTTGTCGGTTCGGCAGGTAGCCACGCCCTTCCCGTACGAACCGCCCACTACAAAACCACCCTTCAACATGGAAGGTACAACCGCAACGCACTTGGCCGACCCGAGTATCTCCTCGGGAATTCCAGCGTCAGGCGCATTCATGATTTCGTTGAGCACGTCTCCAGCAGCCTGCACGCGCTCCATTTGCTTGGTGCGGTCCTGGCCAAAGGCAATACCGGTCAGACACAATATAGCTACTGCTACTACGAATCTCTTCAACACTGCACTTCCTCCAGCCCGCACGCTCGTTGCGACCACCGCTAAACGATGGTACTCCGAATCGAAATGGTGCCGCGAATCAAGAGCACGGCGCATGTTTACTAAAGGGTGACGTTTCTGCGGCAAACCTGCACATCGCCGCAATGCTATGTCTCTGAACCCGAGCGGGATGAAACAGTTGCTGGGAACTGAGTTGCGGAGCGAGTACGCCCTTTATTTGTTCGTCACCAATGAATGCGTAATCGCATGGACAGAAAGCGCGATGCGGTTCTGGACGCCGACTTTTCGCATTAGCTTCGCGACGTGAGCTTTCACTGTTCGCTCTTCAATGGCGAGTGCGGAGCCAATTTCTTTGTTCGAGCGTCCGGCGACCAGCAGTTCGAGAACTTCCTTTTCGCGATCTGTGAAGGTAACCCGGCCTGCCGGGAAAATGCGGGCAGGGTGGGACGTCACTCGCTCTATAAAGGTGGACAGCACACGCCGCGGCGCCCACACCGAACCTTCGTTGACAATGCGAATGGCCATGACGAACTCTTTCGGCGTGGCCGCTTCGTCGACGTAACCCTTGGCACCTGCGGCAAGCGCTTTGAGGATAGTCTCGTCATCTGCGCCTGAACCGGTAACTACGATACGAAGATCGGGACGGGACGCTTTCAGGCCTGCCATCACGTCAAACAAATTTTGGTCGCTGCGGGTGCCGAGCAGGACGATATCGATGTTGTCACCGCTGGCGACCTCTTTCAGAGACGCGGCCACGAGATCCAGGTCCGGTTCTGACTCAAAAAGGGCGCGGAAACCAACAAAGCGGAGCGGATCGCTTTCGACTACAGCGATGCGGATGCGAGGCGGTTGCTGCTGCTTCTTGGGCGAGCTCTGTTTCATAGTTGGTTCTCTAGGGGCGTAGCATAGCCTGTAGCATCATGCTTGAAAAGAGGTACTCGCCCCCAGAACCATAAGGACATACACTTTAGTTTGTCCCGGCTTTTCGGCTTAGGAGGAACGACGAATGAGGATGGCCGCTGCAATCGTGTTAGCTCTGGCGATTTGGACCGCTGCTGCCGCGCAACAGGACCCTGTGTCTACGGCTTCAACTTCGGGGTATCAGCCCAAATTCGCTGGAGACAAGGCGCGCTCCAACGCTGAGGCAGCGGCGCTCGGCTATATGAGGACCGTGGTTGCTGCCGAAAAGGTCTATAAGAAGAAACGCGGCAGTTATACCAGTTCCCTTTCTGCTCTGGTCGGTAACGGTTCCTTCACAAAGCGCATGGCTCAGACCGATCGCGGCGACTACACGGTGAGTATGAAATCCAAAGCCCAGGGATACGCGTTAACACTCACCCCGAAGCAATTCGACGCCGAACATCGCGCATTTTATGTGGACGAAACGGGAGTGTTTCGCGCTGAAGACGACAAACCGGCGACGTCATCGTCGCCGGTGCTGAAGTGATTCCAAAGCCCGTCCGTTAGGGCGTTACTTCAGAGGTCGTTCCTGGCTCCCCGTCTGAGCGGTGTGCGTACCTGATCGCGGGATGGAGGCAACTGCATCGGCAAAGCCTAACGAGAAGCCGCGGACGAAGGCGTCGCAGTACTTGGTGGCCTGAGACTGCGGTACCTTCGACTGGCAGAGGTTCAGGGCGTAATCAGAATGCGCCTGATGCCGCAGGCTGTTCGCGTCGGCACTGCGGCCGGATTCGTATCCCTTGGAAAACGCGTCATCGAAGCTTCGGTCCGCCAGGGCATCCGCCGAGGGGGTCAGCCCGGTAGAAGCATTTCGCGCACCGGCGATGGCCCGGAATTCACGCCCGTCGATGCCATCGGCATACCCTTCCTTAAATCCTTGCTGATAGCCGTTTCGGTACGATCGGCGGTCACCGAATTCCTTCTGGTACCCGACGCAATCCTTGAAGTCCTTCATCTGGGTGACGGCACGTTCACCCCGCCCCATGTGGATATCGATATCGGCGTTGTGAAAACCATCCTCGTAACCGTGCATGTAGCCGTGGGCATATGTTGACTTTTGAAAGAGAGCCTGCGTTTCACCGGAATTCAGGTGGCGATCGCCAGATTCGCCGAAGGCAGCAGCGGCCAAGGCAGTGAGGGTAAAGAAGACGGTGAAGGTCCTAAGCACCTGGTCCCC
>DASPIK010000105.1:0-26972 GCA_035629075.1 Terriglobales bacterium
GATCAAACAGGCCCGCGCTGGCGTTTCAGACAAACTCGCTTACGCGTGCGTAGTAGGTTTCAAGGTCGCCAGGATAGCGCTAGCGAAAGTTGAGGACGAGTGATGGCCAACAGACATCACGATGAATCTCAGCGCTTAGCTGCGCAAGCAGCCGCATTGCTCCGCGAAGGAAGTCGGCAGGAGGCATTGGCGCTGTTTAAGCAGTCAGCTGCACTTGAGCAACAAGCGTACGCGGAAGTGCCCCCTGATCGCGTTCGAACCCGGGGTATTCTCGCCGTCAGTTTCGTTGCGCTGCTTTACAAAGCACGCGAATATGAGCAAGCAGAAACCGCGATATATCGGTTACTTTCCACGCGAGACCTGCCCGAGTCAGCGTCAGTGCAGCTGAAGGATCTCCTGAGTACTGTTTGGGATGAACAGGCGTTGGCAGTGGCAGGTCTGAAGTACACGGGGGACGATATCCTGGTCGCCCTCAAGGGTGGAGAGGTCGGCGTCGGGACCGCCCCGATCGACACGGCGCTTCAATACATGACCGGCGTCACCAGTCTCGTTTATCGGCTGACCGAATTCGAATCGCATCAGCCGTTCCGGCAACGTGGACAGCCAAGCTCTGAGATTCAAGAATTTGTCCAAGCGCGAGCGACCCAACCAGCCTCTGGTAGCTATAGGTTCTCCATCAAGCTTGTTCAACCAGTACAGCGGTGGCTCTTTGACGAAAAGCGTGAGTTACAACCGCACTTCGTAATCGAACGTATCATGCAGGTCTTGCGAGCCACCGTTCTCGATAACGCGCCGCCGCTAGAACACGTCATCCCAGATCGCCAATACCGAAACGCAGTGACAAAACTCGTTCGGAATGTACTTCCAAACGACAAAGATTTGCGTGAAGTAGAGGTCCGGATTGGAGGATCGGCGGCACAGGACAGCGGGGTCACTCTGCTGTCAGGAGCACGCCGCAAAGTCGCAGCTCAGATCAGGGCGGACAATCCGAGTGCGCCTGAAGCGAAACCGGTGAGAGTAGAAGGCGTATTGCGGGCTCTAGATCTTGATAAGCAATGGCTGGAGGTCGTCGAGTCTGACGGCAATCACGTTCGCTTCAAGACTAGTTCTGAGGAAGTTGAAGATGTTCTCGGACCGATGGTGAATCGACGTGTTATAGCGTCCGGCATGAAGAGGAACGCAGAACACCCGCGATTGATCGACATTGAGTTGAGTCGCAACGACGCATCGTGACTACGCCGCTTCGCCGTTGCACCAGCACACGATAGTGAGTGCAATGCCCTGTACAGAACTTTTCCGCAATCGGATGAATCCCGGCGCAGTGCAACGAGAGCGCTTCGAATCGCTGCATCCGGACGGACGTCGGCTCATACAACACTGGTTCGCGCGTGCATGGGATCAGCGCGAGTGTGAGCCTTTCGAAAGCTTTGAACCGTTCATCTACACGTGGATCGCTCTTAACGGTTGGGCCAATCGTTGCACTGGCTGGGATCAGGATCGAATGTGGCTTGATGCCTTGATCCAGTCCGAAGAATTCAATCGCTTATTCGCCGATCAGATTGCCGCTTCGACAGCATTCAACCAGGAGGCTCGGCAATTCCGCGAGTTATGGCCGGTGTTCAGGGCGCAAGAGATCCGACGCCTCGGAATTTGTGTTCGGGACGATGTGGGGCGAGCCCAGGTTGTCGACCAATTCCTACGAGGCGGGGCCAAGCAACTCGCCCCCGATTGTTGGATAAGGCATCGAACGGCTAATGAACAGCCCCCGCTCGATTGGGCTCACACACTTTCCGTTCTCTACCGCATTCGTTGCAATTTGTTCCACGGAGACAAAGTCCCGCACTCGGAGACTGATCGAAAGTTGGTTTCTGCGGGTTTCCGAGTTCTCGTCCACTTTCTTGCTGAGGCTACAAACATTCGGTGATATTAGGTGCCGAATTCTCGGCACCCAGTTCTTACTCCGTGTGGTTGCGCGGGGGTTGCGGATTCCGCCGCACTCTGCTGCATTCTTCCGAGCTAAGTTGTTGAACGTCTTTAGAATCAGCGTTTCCGGAGGAACTCTGGATCAGCATATCGGGGTTCGAATCCCTGGGGGGCAGCCAAATTTCTTAAACAACTTCAACTTGCAAGTCGTCCTTTTACTCCGTAATCGGCTCAGGTTGCGCCAGGGTTGCGTCGGGTTTCGGCATCGTCCACAGCGATCACCAATTCGCCACTGCCTCCGAGGCAGATCAGCCATGGCTCGAACTCTATCTACGGTATTGCTGATCGGTCACGTGCTCCATCCAGTCCACGACCTTCCGTTCACAGTCTCCTGAATGGCGATGTGCGTCATGCCGGTAGTCGGAGTGGCCCCATGCCCAATGCTTCTCGCCTGGCGGGATCGACACGACGTCGCCCGGCCGGATCTCCTGGATCTCACCGCCCCACTGCTGCACCCAGCCCGCGCCTGCGGTAACAATCAGCCGTTGGCCCGCCGGATGGGTGTGCCACGCCGTGCGAGCACCCGGCTCAAAGGTGACGGTCGCAGCAGACGCGCGCGCAGGTGGCTTGGCATCGAACAACGGGTCAATGCGTACGGAACCGGTGAACCACTCGGCCGGTCCCTTGTTGGATGGCTGTGACCCACTTCTCTGGATTTCCACCTGCCGTCCTTTCTTCGTTGCAGCCTCATCCTCCGCTTGTGGTTGCATCGAGGAGGCCTGGACTGCCAAAACGACGCCGAGCGCGCAACTAATTAGGCCCATACTCATTTGTGCTCCCCTCCAGCTTCAGTCAGTCGATGATGTCGAACGTTGCTTTCAACGGTCCCTGCATGCGCAGTAGTTCGACTCCAGAGTCGATCGTTCCGAGCTTTACCAGCCCAGGCGAGTCGTGGCCGTCCTTGTGGAACAAGGCGAGATTCCCCCACGGAGCGTACAAGGTGATGTCCCCCGCGGATGGGTCATAGCTCGCAGGCGCGCCCTTGGTGGAGAGCTCCTTCGGCAGATCGCTGATTTTCTCGTTATCTGCGTAAGCTTTCAGCGTCAACGTAAGTGGTAGCAGCGAAGCGAAGTCCTTTGCGGCTTCGTTGTCGTCGAGCGTCGCAGTAGCCTCTTTGCCATTAATCGTGATGCGAATTTTCATGTTTGCTGTCCGTTTCTCACTTGCTCCCGCCGCAGGTGCCTGAAGGCCAACCGGGGCGCTCTCCCGGCAGCCCGCTGCGGCTGTGCCGGCGAGAGCCACCGCCACCGTTATGGTGAATACTGCTATGCGTCTCATCTTGGTTCGCTCCACTGCTTCGTCAGTGCGAGATAGAGACTAGGTTCGAGCTCTCATGTCCATGACGAAGCGATACCGAGCTTGTTTGTCGAGAACCTGTTTCCAAGCGTCGTTTACGCCGTTCATCGGGATGCGTGTGATCTCAGGCTTGATCTTATGGAGAGCGCAGAAGTCGACCATGTCTTGCGTCTCCTGGATGCCTCCAGTGTTCGATCCCGCGATTGCGTTTCTATACAGCACAAGGTTCATCTGCCCGACTTCATTCGAATCGACGACTTTACCGACTCCTACGCGGCAGTAAACTCCATCGCGCTTGAGAAGCGGGATGAACGGATTGAGATCGTGCTTGTACGGGACGGTGTCGAGCGCGAAATCAAACGCATGCCTGAGTTTCGAATAGTCAGCTCCCGGGCGGTTGATCACGACTTGTTTGGCGCCGAAGCGCTTGGCGTCTTCGCGCTTGTCAGGCGAAGTGGTGAAGACCGTGACATCTGCACCGAGAGCGGCTGCGAGCTTTATTCCGAGATGTCCGAGTCCGCCCATGCCGACGATCGCGACCTTCTTGCCGGGAGACACGCCCCACCTTCGGAGTGGCGAGTAGACCGTGATCCCTGCGCACAAAAGCGGGCCTGCTTCAGCAAGATCGATGGCAATGGGGATCTTAATCACGAAATCTTCATCAACAACGACGAACGTTGAATACCCGCCCTGCGTGATGGTGCCGTCCTTGTCTTTCGAGCCGTAAGTTTGCGTGTTGCCGTTCAAGCAGTAGTTCTCGTGGCCTGCCTGACACTCGACGCAGGTTCGGCATGAGTTCACCATCGTTCCGACCCCGACGCGCGCACCCACCGTGAACTTGCTCACGCTTGAGCCGACAGCAACCACTTCGCCTGCCAACTCGTGTCCAACAACCAGCGGAAACTGGACCTTTCCCCAGTCTCCCCGGATGGTGTGGATGTCAGAGTGGCAGATGCCGCAGTAATGAATTTTGATGGCGACATCCTTAGGACCAAGCGCGCGACGCTGAAACTTGATCGGCTGCAACGGGCCGGTAGCCGAATGACCTGCGATTCCCTCCGTCGGGTAAGGCCCTTTGCCGACTCCAGGCGATGTCTTCGGCCCAGATGACTGCTGAGCGAGAAGATCGCTGGATGCTGCAAGGACTGCGCCGGCGCCGGCCATTGTTGAGTGCCGGAGAAAGTCTCTCCTTGACTTGTGCTTCGAATTGCTCATTGTGATGTCTCCTCCGTACGCCCACGCAAGGGCATTCAACGCGTGAAATTACTTCAAATTGGTTTGGAAGAAGGCAGTCAACTTGTCGAATGGGATGAGGTTGACGCGATCATAGAGGTCGACGTGACCGGCGCCAGGAACAACAACGAGTTCCTTAGGTTCACCCGCCAGTTTGTATGCCTCGTCGCTGAACTCCCTGGAATGCGCGACTTCGCCGGTGATGAAGAGCATGGGACGAGGAGAGATCGTTTCAATGTCTGCGAACGGATAGAAGTTCATGAACTCCACCGCGCTCGACAGCGTTGGGTGTGTCGTGAGCTGTGGCGACGACCCTTTGGGCGTGAACTCGCCCCTCGGCGTGCGGTAGAAGTCGTAGAACTCGCGCTGAATGGGATGGGTGCTTTCATTGAGCTCATGCACTGTCCCGCTGGTGTACTTGGTTTCACCGCCCGTGAACTCCACGTACCGCTGTTCTGCCGCCTCTGCGATCATTTGCTTCCGCTGCTCAATAGTGAGGGAACGATTCAGTGCATGGCGACTTGCGGCGCCCATGTCGTACATGCTGACAGTCGCGATGGCTTTCATGCGCGGATCGATCTTAGCTGCACTGATGGCGAAGCTGCCGCTACCGCAAATCCCAAGAACGCCGATGCGATTCCTGTCAACAAACGGGCGAGTCCCCAGGAAATCCACTGCAGCGCTGAAATCCTCGCTGTAGATGTCTGGTGCTACGGCATTCCGAGGCTGTCCCTCGCTCTCCCCCCAGAACGACAAATCGATGGACAACGTGACGAAGCCCTGCTCAGCGAGCTTTTGAGCGTAGAGATTCGAGCTCTGTTCTTTCACTGCACCCATCGGGTGGCCGACGATGATGGCAGGAGTTTTGGCGCTCTGATTCAAGTTCTTGGGAGTGTACAGATTCCCGGTGACGCTCATCTTGTACTGGTTGTTGAACGTGACCTTCTGCACGGTCACTTTGTCGCTCTTGTAGAAGTTGTCTGCTCCGTTTGACATATTGGCTGCCATCGCACTGAATGAACTGATCAGGAGCCCCAAGGCTGTGACCATCGTTTTCATCATGCTTTCCTCTCCGGGGGTCTAGGGACTGACTGGTCTTCACAATACCGAGCCCTCCACGGAGAGGGGTATAACGATTCGGCTTGATTCTTGCCTATTTCGCCGCGCGCCCTTTGTTTCGTGACAGCGGTAGGTGCACACTGGTACTACATTCGCAAGGACAGCATTTCGGAGGACGATGTGCCACGTCAGAAGGATCTGACTCATTCGAGAACAGAAGCAGGCTCGCTACAGGAAGCGTTAGCTCGCACGATCGGGCAATGGACAGAAGGAGTGGAAGACCGCTCTACACCCATCCCGAATCTGAACTTCTTCCGTCGGCAGGGACCCACGAAACCTGCAGTGTGCATGGTCGAACCAAGCGTAATTCTCGTTGTGCAAGGGGCCAAGCAACTCATCGTCGGTGGAGAAGCTTACCCTTACAACGTCGATCGCTTCCTCATCACGTCGCTTGATCTTCCCGCTAACTCGGAGACGGTCATTGCCAGTCCGGAGAAGCCTTGCCTGGGACTGGCTTTCAAGCTTGACGTGCGCATCATCGCGGACCTCATCGCGCAAGGAGGGTTGCCGCCGGCGCGCGAGCGTTCGAGCGACAAGAGCGTTGGAATCGGCACGGTCTCACCGCTCCTGCTGGAGGCGTTTAAACATTTGCTGGATCTGCTTGACGAGCCAAGCGCCATCGCAGTCCTTGCGCCCGCGTTCCAACGGGAAATCCACTATCGCCTACTTATAAGTGATCAGGCTACGCGTTTGTGGCAGATTGCCGCAGTCGGTAGCCAGAGTCATCGGATTGCCAGAGCGATTGATTGGCTGAAGGCGAATTACCGACTGCCGCTTCGGGTCGAAGAACTGGCTGGGCGCGTCCACATGAGTCCGTCAGCATTCCGACACCACTTTCACCAACTGGCGTCGATGAGCCCTTTGCAATACCAGAAGTGGCTGCGACTGAACGAAGCACGCCGACTGATGCTGAACGAAAAATTGGACGCCGCAGACGCCGCCTTCAACGTCGGCTACGAAAGCCCGTCGCAATTCAGTCGTGAATACAGTCGTCTGTTCGGAGCACCGCCGAAACGCGACATCGAAGGTTTAAGACGCAAGGCTGATGCGATAGAGCCACTTCGAGACGCGATCCCGGCGTAGCTAAAGCCAGTCAAATCGCTGCCTGATCTACACGAGCGCATGTTATCGATGGTGAGCAGCCCTCGAGTTCACTCCTCTTGTCGTCAGCCGCGTCGCGCCGCCTCGATAGTAGCCACATCAATCTTGCTCATTGACATCATCGCTTCAAAGGCACGTTTTGCTTCAGCGCCACCAGCCGCGAGCGCATCGGTGAGCGCACGTGGAGTGATCTGCCAGGAGAGGCCCCAGCGATCCTTGCACCAACCGCACGCGCTTTCCTGGCCGCCATTGCCTACGATCGCATTCCAGTACCGGTCCGTCTCTGACTGGTCGTCCGTCGCGATCTGGAAGGAGAACGCCTCAGTGTGCTTGAAGGCCGGCCCGCCGTTGAGGCCGAGGCACGGAATGCCGAGAACCGTGAACTCCACCGTCAAGACATCGCCCGCCTTGCCGCTCGGGTAATCGGCAGGTGCCTTGTGTACGGCGGTCACTTCACTGCTCGGAAAGGTCGCGGCGTAGAAGCGCGCCGCGTCAAGTGCGTCCTTGTCGAACCAGAGACAGATCGTGTTTTTCGGTTTCATCTAACTGAGCCTCCTTTGTGCTATCAAAGCGAGCCGCCCGCGATCTCTGCTTTGAAAGCATGGCGGCAGCGGCCTTGGGTCAGTTTATCCTTGCTATTGAGAACGGCACCGCGGGGCGTAACCACCCGCGCCACCGTCTCTCAGCAATTCACTACTTCTCGTTCAGCTCGACGCCAAAAGCTCCTACCGTGTCGTAATAGACTCGCACGTTGCACTGTTTCGGAGCCTCTCTTCCAAGCACGATTTGTAGCCGATCCACAGGCCGGCCAAGTTTGGCAGTTTGCATTGGAATCCGCACCAGGTCTGCACTTTTGTTGTACTTGGCTCCAGCAGCGACGTCCTTGTTCACTATCATCGTCCACTGTTCTTTTCCGGGGATGATGTACAAGGCGTAAGCACCGACGGGGAGGCTAACCCCGGCAACTTCGAGATCAGCCTCGGAAAACAGGATCGCTGGCGAGCCACCCGGTGACCAGACGACACCTTCGCGCGGAGGCTTGTTGGTGAGTTGAGCCGGAACGTACCTGACGCTCAGCTGCTTCCCATCTTCGAATGCACAGTAGTAAGCGCTGGTTTGTTGGTCCGATTGCCCGTTCGCGACGCTGACGGCCAGCAAGCACCCGCACAAGACCACGAACACCGACGCCACAGCTGAAAACGCACCCGGCTGCGCAGAGCGATGCTTCTTTGAGCGTTCCATACCTTAGTTGATGGCGTCCATTTGGCCATCAGTTTTCTTGCAAGCAGAGCGCTGGTCGTCCTTTGTTGACCGCAAACCGCAGTTCGAGCCGTGCATCCTAAGGGCGAAACGGTAGGAGGGTGTAGCATGACAGCCGCTGAAATACTGATCGAATCATTGATCGAGTGGGGTGTTGACGTAGTATTTGGGCTTCCTGGCGATGGTATAAACGGCATCATGGAGGCCCTGCGTACGCGACAAGACCGGATCCGCTTCGTTCATGTCCGTCACGAGGAATCCGCAGCATTTATGGCCTGCGGATATGCGAAGTGCACGGGGAAACTGGGTGTTTGCCTCGCGACCTCCGGCCCAGGCGGCATTCATCTCCTAAACGGTCTCTACGATGCCAAACTCGATGGTGCCCCGGTTCTGGCGATTACCGGCTTGCAGTTTCATGATCTGATCAATACGCATACGCAGCAGGATGTTGAACTCGACAAGTTGTTTGTGGATGTGTGCGTTTACAACAATCGCATCATGGGCCCCGCGCACGTTGAGAATGTAGTGGACCTAGCATGCCGTACCGCGTTGGCTTATCGCGGGGTAGCGCATATCACCATTCCTGTAGATTTGCAGGAAGCCGAAGGCGGCGAGCGGTCAAAGCGGAATGTTCCGGGTCACACCTCGGATGTGTTCGCTCGCAGTGCGCGCCTGCCGGACGAAGCAGACCTGCGGCGGGCTGCAGACATCCTCAACCAGGGAAGCAAAGTCGCAATCCTCGCCGGTCAGGGCGCATTGCGGGCGACAGATGCGCTTGAGCAGACGGCGGAGAAATTGGGAGCGCCGATCATTAAGGCGCTGCTCGGGAAGGCTGCGGTACCGGATGCGAGTCCCTACACGACCGGCGGCATTGGTTTGCTAGGAACAAAGCCATCGCAGGAAGCATTCGAAGATTGCGACACCCTCCTCATCGTGGGATCGTCTTTCCCCTACATCGAGTTCATGCCCAAACCCGGCCAGGCGCGCGCAGTGCAGATCGATACTGACCCGATGCGCATCGGCCTGCGCTATCCGGTGGAAGTCGGCTTGGTGGGCGATAGCAGGCGCAGCTTGGAGGCGTTGCTCCCGCTGCTCAACCAAAAACCCGATCGCAATTTCCTCCATCAGGCACAGGCTGGTATGCGCGACTGGTGGCGATTGATAGAAGAACGCGGCACGCGAAACGACATGCCCATGAAGCCCCAGGTAGTTGCCTGGGAACTTGGTAATCGGCTGACAGACGATGCCATCGTGTGCTGCGACAGCGGAACGATTACAACCTGGTGGGCGCGTTACATGCCCGCAAAGCGCGGGCAGATGCACACGTGCTCAGGTACCCTGGCCAGCATGGCTTCAGGCCTGCCATATGCAATCGCTGCTCAGGTTGCATTTCCTGAAAGACAAGTCGTCGCGTTTATCGGTGACGGTGCGTTCACCATGCTGATGGGAGAATTTGCAACGGCAGTACAGCACAAACTGCCAATCAAGGTGGTTGTGATCAAAAACAACACCCTTGGGCAGATCAAGTGGGAGCAAATGGTATTCCTCGGCAACCCGGAATACGGCTGTGAACTGATGCCGATTGACATGGCTGCCGTGGCGCGTGCGTGCGGCGGCGCCGGTTTCTTCATCGACAATCCGCGAACCTGCGGGGCTATTCTCGACGAAGCTTTGCGCACCCCGGGTCCTGTTCTGATTGAGGCCGCTGTCGATCCTTTTGAACCGCCCATGCCGGCGAAGGTCAGCTTGAATCAAGCAGCGAAGTTCGCTGAATCACTCGCGCGCGGCGAGCCAAATCGCGGGAAAATTCTGCTGACCTCGATGCACAATAAGATACGCGAACTGATTTAGGTCTCCTCTCGGGCGACGCTGCAAAACAGAAATTGCAGCGTCGACGAAGGCTGAAGCACACCATGAGCCGCGATGAGATTGCTGCTGATGCAGTTTGCTTACGCTCCCTCGAACTCGCCGTGCGTGCTCAGAAGCGCGAGGCGACTAGCTTAACGTCTGAGTGGGACCAAGCTTTTGCGAAACGACTCTCGATCTCGGCTGCCTGGTCCTTTTTCCCTTGAGCCTTCAACGCCTGCGCCAAACCGAACAGCGACCAACCATTGTCGGGGTTGCGGCGTAGATCTTCCCAGTACACGACTTCCGCCTCCTTTGGGCGGCCGGCCTCCAGCAGCACCGCACCCAGCGAGTGCCGCACCGGGTAATGCCAGTCGTCTGGTTCGGTGTAAATCAGAGCGTCGTGGAGACGCACCGCCTTGTCGAGGTGCCGAATCGCCAGATCGTAGCTTTTCCTTTTAGCTGCGATCTCACCCTCGAGGACTTCCGGAGCGATCCGCAGGATGTCGTACGCACTATTGGCCGAGAATGAGGCGGGAACCTTGGGAAGAGTTGGATCGGCGACAATCTTCTTAAGTTGCGCAACCTCCTTCTCCGCCTCGCGGAGCCGCCCCAGTCCGATCAGCGCAGCGCCCCGCGCATAGTGCCGCACTCCACGCGTGAAGAGCGAATCGTGCCGCGGCATGGGCTCGCGCAGTATCTCTTTCCAATTTCCGAATCGCACCATTGCGTAATACGGCACCACGACGAAGCCCTGCAGGAACGGCGCCTCCTTGAAAGCCTCGGCCGGGATCGACTTCGCCGTCTTCCTTGCCGCTTGCAACGCAATCTGTCGCTGGCCGGCCATGGTAGCGCCAAACCACTTGAAATGGATGTTATGTGGGTAGTACCCGAGAGGGTATATGCCTTGTGCGCGGCACTGGACGATGTAGTCCTCGTCAGCCCGGATCGCCAAATCATTGGCGCGCACCACATCCTGATAGCGCCCAACCCGCTGGTAGATGTGCCCCGGCATGTGTACGAGGTGGCCCGCACCGGGAACAAGCGTCAGCAGGCGGTCTGCCGCTGTCTCCGCTCGTTCAGGAAATTCGGTCGGCTCCCACACGTGGATGGAGAAATGAAGCGCGCCGGGATGGTCGGGATTGCGAGCGATCACGCGGTCCAGGGTTTCGACGATCTCGTCGGTTCCAGGATGAGGGCGACCGTCGCGGCTCCAGTAATTCCAAGGGCGAAGGTCCATCAGCGACTCGACGAAAAGCGTGGCAGCCTCCAGGTCATCGGGGTACTTTTGCGAAAGCTTCCGCATGGCATCGGCATACGCCTGATCTCGAACCTTACGGTCCTCGGCTTTGCCCGAGTAGCGTTGTGCCAAGGCGTCGATATAGTCGCGTTCGCGTGCGCTGGCGTGTGTCTTCAAAGCCACGGCTTTCTGTACCAACTTGTACGCGTTTGGCTCCTCGGCTGGATCCATTGGCGCGTTGATATTGGGGCCGAGCACCACGGCTTGACCCCAGTACGCCATGGCGCAATTCGGTGCCCGGCGCGCTACTTCGCGGAACGCACGTCCAGCCTCGGCATGGTTGAAGCCGTAAGCGAGGTTTACTCCCTGATTGAAGAACGCCTGCACACCGTCACCTTGGCAGCTCACAGGGAAGGTGTGCTTACCTAAGTTTTGGAGGCGGGGGGCCAGCGCTCCTGACGGCGCCGGCTTCATCGCCTTTTCGTTCTTCGCGTAATGAGTGTGATTCGGTTGTGAGTTCTGGGCAGCAGCCATGGCCGCGCTGAGAAATAGTGCGGTGGTGATGAGTGAAACAGCGGATCTGGTCTTCACCGGAACGACTCCTTGTGCCTCGCGAACGAGTTCCGAACAACTCGTTCTGAACTGAACTGAGATGCTTCTGGCTCGTGTCTCGGCACGCCCTGTTGCGGTCGTGAACTTTGTCTGAGTGATAGTTCTCTCGTTACACGAGCACTGTTAAGACACCGGTTCCTATCAGCGCTACCGCCCAGATCAGGTCAAGGTTTATCCAGGCCTTGCGCAGAAGCCCAAGTCCGACCTTCTCGTAAACGACCACGGCGATCACGGCGGTGATAGCAAGATAGCCAGCGGCGTGGATTGCGGTTGCGGTGAGCGCCATAGCCGGCGTGTTCACGCTCGTGCCTGCTGCATGGCAGGCAGCTTCCGCTTGTACGGCCATTCCAAGGAACAAAGGCACAACCATCACTCCTGCGCCGTGTGCACTTGCCATGAGAAACGACCATAGCGTGAGCCCCTTCATGTTCACTCGCATCTGGGCCCAGCGGGGATGCCGATGGCGGATCAGTCGCGCGGTGCCCAAACCAACCAGCAAAACCGCAACCGGCCATTGCAGGTGCCGCATCGGAATGGCAAGTCCGGCGACTATGGCCAGTGCCACGACGGCGATCACCGCAAGTGAATGGCCGATCCCAAGCGGCAGCAAAGCACGCCATACGGCGTGCCTCCTCCGCTCCTGCATTCCCAGTGCGACGGCGAATAACCAACCCATGCCGGGATTCAGTCCGTGAAAGGCACCCAAAGCCAGCAACGCCATCCACGAAGCATGCATGCTCAGGCCATCGGTCATGACGGCTCCTCACGAGTAGCAATACGAGTCAGAAGAGGCATCGCCGCCCTCAAGGTGCACCTGATGAGGCCGCATCTGGTCGAATTGCAGGAAGAACTTCTCGTCAATCCGCATCTGCCCGTCAGAGCCGACATCGAACTTCGCCATCCATCCGCGAATGCCCTCCGGATAGAACTGTTGGTCCCACGTTCGGTAAAGCGAGTTGGTTACATAGACGCGCTTGCCGTCGCGGCTTACTTCAACCATCTGCGGCCCACCGTTGAGTGCATCAGATGCGGCTGGGTGCTTAGCGCGGCTAAGGATGCCGCCTAAGCGGACGGTTGCGAGCAGTCTCGGATTGAATGGATCGCTTACGTCGTACTGGCGGAAGTCGCCGGTTCCCCAGCAGGAGACATAGAGCCGCCGATCATCGAGCGAGAGGTTGATGTCGGTGACGAGTGGCGGGACTGCGCCGAACCCCTTGAGCAAAGGCGGAAGGTCGTCCGCGTTCGCAGGCTCCGCAGGTATGTCGATAACTTTCTTGATCTTCCAGGCGCTGGCTCCATTCGTTCCTTCGCGATACCAGACCCAGATGGAAGAGGACAGGTCTTTCAGCGAAGTGACCACGCCGACGAAGCCGTAGGTCTCGGCAGGATCGTGCGCCGGGCGCAATTCCAGCACCATCTGGTACTCCGGCCCGAGCTCTAGCCTCTGCACGTGGCTGCGCTTGTTCAGGTCCCAGATGTGAATTGAGTTACCGTACTTTCCCCCAAGCAATAGCTCAGGGTTGACGCCGTCCTCGACCATCTTGGGTGTGCCCCACTCGCTGGTCACCATTGTGTCGTGGCCGAGGTGCCACCAGAAATCGTAAGACAGGTACTGCGGGCCGCGGTCGCTCTCCCATTTCCCCTTCAACTCGAATGTTTCAGAATCCATCACGAAAATCCCGCCTGGCCCGCCACCATCACTGCCCCCAAGAGCGTTCATGTAGATACCGTCGGGACCACAATGTGAGGTGTGTGGACGGCTATATCCAGTGCGCTTGATCAGTTCATCGCTCTCGATCACCTTCACCAAACGGGGGTTCTTGGGATCAGGTTTCGTATCAAGCACGTGAATCCTTGAGGACCGCAGGCCGGGAACGATCAAGTAGCGACGTTCCATGTGCGGATGTGGCGAATGGGGGCAAAGGCATGAGCTGCACGCGTTCCAGCCGAAATGGTGAAGTTCGTCGCCGGCGTTTGGCATGTCAACCTGGCTAATAACCTTTCCATAGCTGCTGGACGAGGGCTCGAGGTCAACCACCGCGAGCGCGTCAGATTTGCCCACGTCAGGGTTCATCATTGCCAGGTAAGCGAATCGCTCTGGTGATGCTTCCATCGCCATTCTCGGGGAGGGATAGAAGCTCTGATCGGGACGCCACTGCGGCATATCGCACCTCCAAATGTGAACTCGATTTCACGACGGAACATTCACGGACAATTGCGATGACTTAGAAGTTTGCAGCCCCGCGCTGCCATTGGGCCGCTAGCGGAACTTGGAAGTCTTTAGGCAGAGCTTAGATTCCAATTGGTTCCTGGAGGATGCTGGTCTGCTCGCGATTGCATTCGTGTAATTCCTAGAGGGCTGGATTCGCGAGTTCGGAGCGCGGAGACTGCCTTGAGTTCGCGCCGGTTCCAAATGATACCGTGGTGCTCAGGAGTCGTTTATCCGGGCCTATCTGTGCTTCGCTTCCTGAGATAACCTATATGTCAGATTCAGCGAAAGCACTCATGCCAGACAACGCCATCTTCACCCCAGATCTGTTCGAGTTCTTAAGGCAACTGAAGCGCCATAACGACCGCGACTGGTTCGCCAAGAACAAAGGTCGCTACCAGCAGGTTGTAGTGGAGCCCGCAATGCAGTTCATCAGCGGATTTGCGCCGCATCTGGCGAAGATCAGCCCCCATTTTCTGGCCGATCCTCGCCCGACTCGTGGCTCTCTCTTTCGAATTCATCGCGACACACGGTTTTCGTCCGACAAGCGCCCCTACAAGACGCACGTCGGAATTCACTTCTCTCACGCGACCGGCAAGGACGCACACGCGCCCGTCTTCTACCTCCATCTGCAACCCGACCAGTGTTTCGCGGCGGCCGGAGTGTGGCACCCGGACAATCCGGCGTTGACGAAGATCCGTTCGGCAATAGTGTGGGAGCCCGAGCAGTGGGATCGGGTGCGCCGCAAGTTGGACCTTGAAGGCGACAGCCTGACGCGTCCGCCGAAGGGATTCGATCCGAATCATCCATTGATCGCTGACATCAAGCGGAAAGACTTCGTAACGTCGGTGGCGTTAACGGAAAAGCAGGTATGCAGCGAAGCTTTCATGCGCGAGTTCGTAACCCAGTGCCGAGCCATGTTGCCGCTGGTTGAATTCACCACGAAGGCGTTAGGTCTGAAGTTCTAAGCGCGATTTCCATGCCGCAGCTTCGATGAGGGTCCTCACATCTAGCAGAGGACCCTTTCTGATCTCGACCGCGACGGGCAAGCGGGTTACTGTGGGTATGTCCCGGCGATTCTCTTCAGAAAGCCGTGAATTCGGTGTGGCAACCCGGTATGCGGGAAAAACATGAACGGGCACTCGCCCGCGATAACTCGCATTCCGTGCTCGCGGCAAAAAGCAACCGCGGTTTCGTTGACAGATCCGGCGCCTCCGGCACGGTACATCCAGATGAAGTCCACTCCACCGTCGGCGCAGTCGCGCACGATCTGTTCTGTCACTGCAGGTGCCGTCATCAGCAGTGCCGCATCGATGCGCGGTTCCACATCCTGCACACGCGAATAACACTGCCGGCCTTCAATGCTCTCAGCCCCCGGGTTCACAGGGACGACGTCGTAACCCCTCTGAACCATCTCCTGCATCAACCGACGTGTGAAATCCTGCGGGTTCTTTGAAACTCCGACGAAGGCGATTCGTTGATGTTTGAGGAATGCCGAGATATCGTCCAATGAATTGCGCTGCCTTGTGTTGCTCATCGGCTCAACTCCAGAGTGGAAGCGACTACCATCGTCCGCGGATATGTACGGATGAGGCGAAAGATCGCGTGAGTTGTTGCAGCCTGATTATAGACGCATGCGGCTGTGCGGAGTTCGCGGGAGCGGTGAAAACGAATAGAGGCCCACGCGCAATGCGGGGCCTCCACTGATTTGAATGAGCCTGCTATTGGCGGGCCGTAGGCTGTTCGGGTTGCGGATGCAGCGCCGTGAGTGCCTGGGCGTCACGTTCCCCAGGCTCCGGAAGCGGACGCTCGAGCGCAATATTCAGAACTTCATCCATACTGCTCACAAAGTGCAGCTTGATGTGGTTCTTCAAGTTATCCGGAATATCCGCGAGGTCTTTCTCGTTCTCCTTCGGGATAATCGCCTCATAGATAGCGGCGCGATGCGCTGCCAGCAGCTTCTCCTTCAAGCCGCCAATTGGAAGCACCTTGCCGCGGAGGGTGATTTCACCTGTCATGGCCAGATCTCGGCGAACAGGGATGCCGCTCAAAGCGCTCGCGATTGCCGTAGCAATCGTAATGCCCGCCGATGGACCGTCCTTCGGAATCGCGCCTTCTGGCACGTGGACGTGAATGTCCAGATTCCGATAGAAATCCCGCGGGATTCCAAGTTGCTGCGCGCGCGAACGAATGTAGGACATCGCCGCCTGTGCCGACTCCTGCATTACATCGCCGAGTTTGCCGGTCAAGGTCAGCTTGCCCTTGCCATCAACCACGGCAACTTCGGTCATGAGAATCGAGCCGCCGACCTCGGTCCATGCCAATCCGGTAACCAGGCCCACTTCGTTCTTTTCGTTGGCGAGCGTGTCGCGGAACTTGATAGTGCCGAGGAACTCCGAGATGTTCTCAGGTGTGATCGCGATGTTGAAATCTGATTTGTTGACAACCTTGCGAGCTACCTTCCGGCACACGTTACCGATTTCTCGCTCAAGGTTGCGGACGCCGGCCTCACGCGTGTACGACCGAATAACCTCCAAAATTGCATCATCGGTGAAGACGATGTTGCTCTCCGAAAGACCTGTCTGCTCCCGCTGTTTCCGGACCAGGAACTGCTTGGCAATTTCCAACTTTTCCAACTCCGTGTAACCGTGCAGGCGAATCACTTCCATGCGGTCCTGCAAGGCTGGCGGAATCGTGTGCATCACGTTCGCAGTGGCGATGAAGAATACCTGCGACAGGTCGTACTCGACGTCGAGGTAGTGGTCCACGAACATGAAATTCTGCTCGGGATCCAGCACTTCCAGCAGCGCCGAAGACGGGTCGCCGCGGAAGTCATTCGACATCTTGTCCACTTCGTCCAGCATGAAAACCGGGTTCTTGGTTGCGGCCTTCTTCATCATCTGAATAATCTGGCCTGGCAGGGCACCTATGTACGTGCGACGATGACCGCGAATCTCGGCCTCATCACGCACGCCACCCAGCGACATACGGACGAACTTGCGTCCCGTGGCCTTGGCTATCGACATACCCAGAGACGTCTTGCCAACGCCTGGAGGTCCAACGAAACACAGTATGGAACCTTTCGGATTTTTGACCAGTTGTCGCACCGCTAGAAACTCGAGTATGCGCTCCTTGATCTTTTCAAGCCCGTAGTGATCCTGATTGAGAATCGTTTCCGCGTGCCCAATATCGCGAATTTCTTTCGACTTCTTCTTCCACGGCACTGCGAGCAGCCAATCCAGGTAGTTGCGGCTCACTGTGGACTCTGCCGACATCGGCGGCATGGCCTCCAGCTTCTTGAGCTCTTGGATCGCTTTTTCGTGGACTTCCTTCGGCATGCCCGCCGCGTCCACCTTCTTTTTCAGCTCATCCCATTCGCTCTTCTCGCCGCGCCCGAGTTCCTTCTGGATGGCCTTGATCTTTTCGTTGAGGTAGTACTCTTTCTGGGCGCGCTCCATCTGACGCTTCACTCGTGACTGGATGGTGCGGTCCATGTTCAACTTCTCGATCTCGATGTCGAGGACGTCCGCGATGCGGTTCAACCGCTCTGCCGGCTCAAAGATCTCGAGGAGCTCCTGCTTCTCTTCAATCGAGAGCTGAAGATTCGCGGCGATCGTATCCGTCAACTTTGCCGGATCGTCCATCCTGACAGCCGCGATCATCGTTTCGTAGTTCAGCGACTGGCAAAGCTTGACGTACTGTTCGAACAGGGAAGTGACACGTTGAATTAGCGGATCCAGCACACCTGGCGTTTCGGGCCCGTACTTCACCGTGCGAATGCTCGCGACCATGTATCCGTCGGCGTCCGTGACCGCGAGAATCTTTCCGCGTTCAACGCCCTCAACCAGCACCTTGATGTTGCCGTCAGGCAGCTTCAAACTCTGGACGATATTAACGACCGTGCCAACCTGGTAAATTTCGTTTGGCTTCGGCTCATCTACGCTGGCGTCATGCTGGGTAGCCAGAAAGATCTTCTTGTCCGCCGCGAGGGCCTCTTCCAGCGCGCGCACGCTCGATTCTCGGCCCACAACGAAGGGTGTCATCATGTACGGAAAGATGACGACGTCCCGAATGGGCATCATCGGCAGCTTGCGAGTTTCGAATTTTTCCCGGTTAGTACTCACGTGTGATCCTATTCAGCTCTTACGTCATTCGAAGGTGCTTGAGCACCCTCATCTCTATTGTAATCGGCATTTGAACCGCTACCCCGATACGTTTTTGCGGTCCAGTAACCGAAAAGACAACCCTGCGAAAATGAAAATGCCCGGCGGTGCCTTCAGGTAATCGCTCCTGTCAGGCGCACGCCGGGCAAACGCCTACTGATTACCCGGCCTTCTCCATCATCGCAATCGAGACGTCTCGTTTTTCCACCATCTCGCGCGTGACCTCGAATTCCTTCAGCCGCTTTTGGCTGGGCAACTGGTACATAAGGTCGAGCATAAGCTCTTCCAAAATCATTCGCAGACCGCGTGCGCCGACCTTGCGGTTCAGCGCCTCGCGAGCGATCGCTTTCAGCGCATCGTTGCTGAAGCTCAGCTTTACGTTTTCGAATTCGAACAACCGCTGGTACTGCTTCGTGATCGCGTTGCGCGGCCTGGTCAGGATCTGGACCATGGCGTCTTCATCGAGATCGCTAAGGATGCCCATCACCGGCATTCGTCCGACAAATTCGGGAATCAGGCCGAACTTGATCAGATCCTGCGGTTGCGCCTGTTGCAGCAACTCGGAGTCGCGGCGATTCGCGGGCACGTATTCGGCAGCTTCTTTCTCCGCCTCTGGGCCTGTCTTGAACCCAAGCGATTTCTTGCCTGTGCGGCGGGAAATCACCTTCTCCAGTCCGACGAATGCCCCGCCGCAGATGAACAGGATGTTCGTGGTATCTACTGGCGTGAACTCCTGGTGCGGGTGCTTGCGGCCGCCCTGCGGAGGAACGTTGGCCACCGTGCCTTCCAAGATCTTCAGCAGCGCTTGTTGCACGCCTTCACCGCTGACGTCGCGGGTGATGGACGGGTTCTCATCCTTGCGTCCGATTTTGTCGATTTCGTCGATATAGATGATGCCGGTCTGCGCTCGGCCCACGTCGCCGTCGGCAGCCTGCAGCAGCTTCAAAATGATATTTTCGACGTCTTCGCCGACGTACCCTGCTTCCGTCAATGTTGTTGCATCGACGATCGCAAATGGAACGTCCAGCATCTTGGCGAGGGTCTGGGCGAGGAAGGTCTTGCCGGTACCGGTCGGCCCGATCAGCAGGATGTTGGACTTGGCCAACTCCACACCGTCGGTGCGTTGCCGGTTCATATAAATGCGCTTGTAGTGGTTATAGACTGCCACGGCAAGCTTCTTCTTCGTCTGTTCCTGGCCTATGACGTACTCGTCGAGAAATTTCTTTACCTCCTCCGGCTTCGGGAGGTGGTTCGGCGCTGCGGTGGCATGCGTCTCGGTGCGGTCGTCTTCAAGAATGGAATTACAGACCGCGACACACTCGTCGCAGATATAGGCCCGCGGATAATCGCTGGGCGAAGAAATCAGCTTTGCTACAGCGTCCTGGGACTTATGACAGAACGAACACCTTAATACTTCGTCGGAACCTGACCTGGATTTCAACTCGTTACTCCTTCCAGCCTCACCCCTGCACGATGTTCCCCGTATCCGCCTGCGGTTGCTGGGGCCGCTTGCGGCTGCTGGGCGGGAGGTCGTGCGCTCCCGCGTCCCACGAACAGGATGCCCCATCTCCGGAGAGACCGGGATGGGGCGAGAGTACGTGAATCACACCTTCAAAATCAAGATTACTGGCCTTGTATACGAAGGTTACCGGGGCTTATCGATGATGTCATCGATGATCCCGTATTCCTTGCCCTGCTGCGAATTCATGATGAAGTCGCGTTCGACGTCTTTTTCCACCTTCTCCAGCCGTTGACCAGTGTGCTTGGCCAGCAATTGGTTCAGGATTTCGCGCATGCGGAGGATTTCCCGCGCATGAATGTCAATATCCGTCGCTTGTCCTGATAACCCACCCATGATGTGGGGCTGGTGGATCAGGATGCGCGAGGTTGGCAGAGCAAACCGCTTGCCTTTTGCGCCCGCCGCGAGCAGTACGGCTCCCATGCTGGCCGCCTGGCCAATGCAGATCGTCATCACGTCCGGGCGGATGTACTGCATGGTGTCGTAGATTGCCATTCCCGCCGTGATCGATCCTCCCGGCGAATTGATGTACAGCTGAATGTCCTTTTCCGGATCTTCCGCCGCCAGGAACAATAGCTGGGCAATGATCAAATTGGCGATGTTGTCGTCAATCGGAGTGCCAAGGAAGATGATGTTATCTTTCAGCAGCCGGGAGTAAATGTCATACGCCCGCTCACCTCGTCCCGTCTGCTCGATAACCATGGGAACAAGCATGCTGTAGGCTCCTTTCGCATTCTCTTGCCTACACTCCCCCTCTTGCGCTGTCTGGGAGAGAGTTCGTCAGCAGATCACCGATTTACGCGGGTCTGCGGTATAGGAAATCGAGAGCCTTCTCGTTGCGGATTCTATCCCGGATTCTATTGATGGCCCCATCCTGTGTCAAACGAGCACGGACTTCGTCAACCGACTGCCTTGACTGCGCCGCTATCGCTTCGATTTCCTTGTTAACTTCCTCGTCGCCGACCTCGATGTTCTCCAGTTCCGCGATCTTGTCGAGGATCAACGATGCCTTCACTTCGCGAACTGCCTGGTCGCGCTGGCCGGCCCGGAGGCGATTGAAATCCATGCGCTTCAGGTCCTCTGCCCGCATGCCCTGGGCAGCCAAAGCTCGCAAACCGCGCTCAAGGCGCAGGTCAATTTGACGGTCGACCAATGCATCTGGCACCGGGAACTCGGCTTTGCTTACCAGCTCGTCAACGATCTTGTCCTTCGCCTCGTGCTCGGCCTCGTGTTCCTTCTCACCTTTGATGCCGTCGCGAATACGTTGCTTCAAAGCATCAAGCGTTTCGAATTCGCCCACCTGCTTGGCAAACTCGTCACTCAACTCCGGCACCTGCTTCGTCTTAATGCCATTCACGGTAACCGTGTAGGTCATCGTCTTGCCGGCTAGGCGCTGGTCGGAGAAGTCAGCCGGGTAAGACACATCAAACGTCTTTGTCTCGCCGGATTTGGCCTCACGAAGGTTTTCCGAGAACTCCTTCACCGTGTTCGAGCCGCCGATCTCAACGAGTACTTCATCAACCTTGACCGGCTTTGGAGCTTCGGCGGGCTTCGCTTCCTCACCTTCCGCCGGAGCTTCCACCTTCGGAACGCCCTCAAATGACACCTGGGCAAAATCACCATCGGCCAACGGACGCTCTTCAGTTACAGCGCTATAGCTTGCGTGCTGCTCCTGCAGGTTCTTCAGCGCGGCATCGACTTCCTCGTCGTTCACGCTGGTGTCCTTTAACTCAGGGCGGATGTCCTTGTACCCCGGTACTTCGATTTCTGGCAGAACTTCGAACGTTGCCTTAAAGCGCAGCGGTTCTCCATCGTGGAGATGCAAGTCGGTCACGCGCGGCTGAGACACCGGATGAAGCTTCTGCTTTTCCGTTTCCTTCTGGAAGTACTCGGGCACGAGCGCTTCCACTACTTCGCCCTTCACATCGTCGGCGAATCGCTGCCGGATGACGGTCGCCGGCACTTTGCCGCGGCGGAAGCCGGGCACGCGCGCCAGCTTCGTGTACTTGCGAACGACCGTTTCGGTCTGGGTGGCAACGACTTCGGCGGGAATTTCGACCTGAATTTCCCGAACGCAACTGTCTTTTGTTTCTGTGGAGTTCAATGCCTGACCTTAGATGTTGATTAGATTCGCTGGGTCGGATAAACGACGCACTCTGATTACGACCACCTTATAGTAAAGAAGGGGCTGAGATGGGGTCAAACCCATGCGTCTGCCAACCGCGTCGCCGCAATTTACAATGTAGTCAATGCCCTGTGCCCTCGATCAACTTCGCGCCGACCTCATCGTTTGCGCCCGCTGTCCGCGACTGGTCGCGTTCCGGGAAAAGATCGGACGCGAGAAGCGCCGCGCCTACATGGACTGGGACTACTGGGCCAGACCGGTCCCCGGTTTCGGTGACCCGAACGCGCGCGTACTCGTCCTGGGTCTCGCTCCGGGAGCGCACGGCTCCAACCGCACTGGACGCCCATTCACCGGCGACTCATCCGGGAACTTCATGTATCCGGTCCTTCACCGCACCGGATTTGCCAATCAGCCAACGGCCAAACACCGCGACGATGGATTGAAACTGACCGACTGTTACATCACTGCCGCGGTCCGCTGCGTGCCGCCGCAGAACAAGCCGACGCCTCAAGAAATCGCTACCTGCTCGACGTTCCTCGACAGGGAACTGGACTGCCTGACCAACGTCCGCGTGGTTGTCGCGCTGGGCCGAATCGGCTTCGACGCCTACCTCAATTATCTTAAGCGCCGCGGCCTCCTCAAGAACAAAGCCCAGTACCTCTTCGGCCACGGTGCCACATACCAAATGCCCGACGGTCGCATCCTTCTGGCGTCCTATCACCCATCAAACCAGAACACGAATACTGGCAAGCTGGATGGAGAGATGTTCACAGAAATATTCCGCGAGGCGAAGAGGCTGCTTCGAAGATCGCTCACTAGCGCCCGGCTTGCCCGGCCGTAGAGTTTCTGTAGAAATCTCTCGATGCGAACAGCAGAATGGATTCAGATAGCTTTTGTATCCGTGCTCGCGTTGGCGGCGTGGGCCACTCCACTTTCTAAGCGACGGCGTGTAAGGGTGACTCTGCTCGCGCTGATCGCAATCAGTGTAATCGTAACGGCACGGTTGCTCACGCGTTTCCTTCCGGAGCTTGCGTCCGAAGTCGTGCATGATTGGCTTCCAGGAGCGCTATTCCTTGTGCCTTACTGGCAGACCGGACAGTTCTTTACGGCTCCCAATCCGAATGTGCAGCAACGGCTTGTTGCCTTCGATCGCCAGATCTTTAACGTGCTGCTTTCAAAAGGTGCGAGAAATCTGGGCAGCAGCTTCGCAGTTTTTCTCGAGATCGCCTACCTCACTGTGTATCCACTCGTACCGGTTGGGCTTGGCCTGCTTTACATTGCGGGAATGCGCGGATACGCCGACTATTACTGGACGGTCGTTCTGCTCGCGACGTACGTCTGCTATGCGACCACGCCGTTTGTTAAGGCGCTGCCGCCGCGGTTGTTGTCCTCGACTGAAGCCATATCCGAAATTCCGCGCACAAGCCCGAGACGATTCAATGACTGGATCGTCCGGAACGCGAGCATTCACGCGATAACGTTTCCCAGTGCTCATGTCGCCTCGGCGTTTGCCGTATCGCTGGTCGTGCTCCAGTTGTTGCCGTGGGTCGGTGCGATCTCCTTGTGCCTGAGCATCAGCATCGCCGTCGCTTGTGTGCTTGGTGGCTATCATTACGCCGCCGACGTGCTCGCAGGAACAGTGGTCGCTGTCATTGCTTTTGTGAGCATACAGCTCGTTTCAGGGCGCGCCTAATGCCTTAAGCAATGCCGAGCCGTATAATCGAAGCAATCGATCGTCCGCTGGGGTTCCCGTGAATTTCGAACTGACGTCTCTCCGACGCGCATTTCGCCGCGTCGATCGCCGCTTCCGCGAGGTGCGGCTGGTTGCAAAGGCCCTGAAATCGCGGCGCCATCCGATTCTCGCCCACATTATCCCGATGCGTCGGTGCAATCTTTCCTGCGCCTACTGCAACGAATACGACAGCGCCTCAAAGCCGGTTCCCATCCAGATCATCTTGCGCAGGCTGGAACTGCTTGCTGACCTAGGCACAACCTCGGTAACGATTAGCGGTGGGGAGCCGCTGCTGCATCCTGATCTGGATGAAATCATTCGCGGCATTCGCAGCCGCGGAATGATGGCGGATCTGATTACGAATGGATACCTGCTTACCCCAGAACGCATCAGGCGGCTCAACCGTACCGGACTCGATCATCTCCAAATCAGCATCGACAACGTGATGCCGGACGACGTCTCAAAGAAGAGCCTGAAAGTTCTCGACCGGAAGCTCCAGTGGCTGGCTGAGCATGCCGAGTTCGCGGTCAACATCAATTCCGTGCTTGGCAGCGGGACTCGAAACCCCGAAGACGTGGTGACGATCACGCGCCGCGCGCGAGAGCTCGGATTTGAAAGCACAGTAGGGCTAATTCACGATGGCTCGGGCCAGCTTCAAAATTTAAGTGAGACGCAGCGGGCGGCCTACGATGCGGTAACGAGCCTGCCGAAGCCGTTCTACACGTCGGCGCTTTACGACCGCTTTCACAAAAGTCTCGCTGCCGGACTCCCCAACGAGTGGCACTGTCGCGCCGGCAGCCGGTACCTCTACATCTGCGAGGACGGGCTGGTCCACTATTGTTCGCAGCAGCGCGGTTTCCCCGGCATTCCGCTCGAGCAATATACGCCCGCACATCTGGAACGCGAATACCACAGCGTCAAGTCTTGCGCTCCCTATTGCACCATTCCATGCGTGCAGCGTGTGGCAATGATCGATGAATTCCTGGAAAGCCCCAGGACGGCTCTCGCGCGTTTCTTCCCGCCACACGGGAGCGAGCCGCGGAGTCGTGATCTCCCGATGCCGATCCGCGTCCTGACGTGGTTGTTCTTGCCACCTGCAAAGGAGAACTGGAAGCGTCCTGTCGTCAACACGTTCACGCGCGCGGCGGTCTGGGCTCTGAGATTGAAGTAGAGGCGCGTGCTGCTTGGCGCCAACGAACGATCCGTAGACGAAGGGTCTATGGCTTTTTCTTTGGGTCGGCGACCTCAGCGGCGCGGATCCGCCCCGCCGATTCAAGTAAGCCCTTCCAGTGCTCTGCCACTTGAGCGACGTCGTCGAAGACTGTTGAGCCCTTGTCAATGATGTCCACGCCTGCATGTTCATGAAGGTAATCGCGGGTGAAGAATCCAATTGGCTTACGCTTCCGGCTATCCCATATGTAGGTGCATCCCACGTCGACGAACGCCTCATCAGCAAGTCTCACGACGTAGTTGAGCCCCCCGAACAAAACGACAATGGCCGTGACTGCATGCTTCTGCGAGTCGCTCGACAAAAGCAATGCGTGCTGAAAGCCGGTGAGATTTGTAGCCGTGAGGAAATCGCGGTTGAAGAACAAGCGAGTTGGTGACCGACCTTCGCCGTGAATTATGAATCGCCTGACTGCATCGTAAGCCGCTGATCTCTGCGGCAAGCGGCCAAGGCAGTGTATAGCATATGCATAAGCTACCTTCGCCACTGCTCGTTTGGCCGATTCCTCGGTGACGAAATTCAGCTCAATGCTGCTACGAGGACGAACAGCGACGAAACACTCTGTTGGATCGAGAGGCACAATGCGCTTTCCACTCTGCTCTGCATGCCGTTCAAGCTTCCGCCGGCCACGTCCGGTGAACATCCAATATTCGTCCTGTTCGGGTGCTGCGGCCTTTATGACTGTGTCGTTCGGGCAAAACTCGTGTTCTGGGGTCAAGACACCCGTCGCGCTCGCGCCACGAATTGGGAAGGTAACCGGAACGGAAGGGATCTTGCCAGCTCGATTGGCGATTCCAAGCAAATGACGTACCACCAGCAAGTTGTTGATGAATGCCGCCTCAAACTCGTGAGAGCATCGATTGTTGCAGGTTGCGCAACTCCCACCAGCTATCACAAGGTCGCCGCCAAGGGATGCCGGGATTACGTGCTCGTCGGTGAGTCTACGGTCTGCAGCGCAGAAGATGCATGTTCTATCCACGAGCATCGAACCTCAGCTTAGTCATGAACGGACTGAACAAGATTGTGTCGGAGCCGTTTGTTTTGCAGCAATGTGAACGCAATGCTGTGTACGTACACTCCAGATTTTTCCAGACTCCGGATTCGTCGGGCTACCTCGGCAGGTTCGTAGCAGTGTTGTTCGACATCCCGCAGTAACAGGTGAATCGTTCTGATCGGCTCTTGCGTTTTGCTCAGTTTGGCCGCCTTCTCCTTGCCTGCCTGACGCTTTTCGAAATACACAATACTTGCAATCACCGCCAACAGGCCACCGAAGAAACTGTAACCACCTGAGAACAGTGCATACAGAACAACGATCAAGATGGCCAACCTTATCAAAGCCCAGACGGACGCCAAGAAGGTGCGGGGCCACGGCTTGATAAAGTACGCGGCCGTGCCGTTGCTTGCCAAAGCTAGGCTTTCGTAGAGACACACGATACTCTCAAGCCACACCAACAATTCCACTAGCTTGGTAGTGATCCAGGTCGCATGCAGTGTAGAGTCTGCCGCGTAATGCCGTGCCAAGTCACTGATCTCCGAGCGCTCGGCAGCGAGTTCCCGCAAGGCATCGTCAATGTCTAGTCGCTTTAGGTCGGCGACGTTGGGCCTTCCCAGCTTCTGCAGCCGCCCTTCGGCTTGGAGGGTGTTTCGGAGCAGTGATTTGAGGTTTTCTAAATCGGACTTTAGTCCGTACGAATTAGAATCGGCCAGTTTGTGTTTGAGACGGCACAGTTCATCATTGTCTCCGAGTAGGTGCTCTAGTCTCTCATCCACGTCCTCCAGTTGCGCGAGGGTTACGGACACGGCGGTTGCCTCCATCTTGTTGTGAGCTGACAATAATCAGGCAGACAATTCGATGTAGCAACACCAAAATCCGTATTGTTGTTCCAATTCTAGAAATTTCCACAGCCCCGCCGTTCACTCCCGGCCATTTCCTGATACGTTCGCCACAGGTGCGAACACAACCCGTCCCGGCGGACGTCCGCCCCGAAGCTCTTTCCCAACCGAAATGAGGTGCCACACCCTTTTCGCACCGCGACAGGGTGTACCCACGCGTAGTCCGAGTGTTGGCGGAGTAGTAAATACGCTTGATGAAGTTTTCGCAACCGGATCCGCCAGCTTCCCTGATCAGATTTTAAGATTTAAGTCTTTTAGAAGTTCAGATTTGGCAGATTTGAAGGGGAGGGGGAGGATCAGTCCCAATCCGATACTAACAAGTAACGGCGGACACCAATAGCTAACTGCTGACAGCTATGAGCTAACAGCCAATTCTCTACGTGTGCCTAATTGCTCAATGGCTCGACCGCCCGA
>DASPIK010000106.1:0-28136 GCA_035629075.1 Terriglobales bacterium
CAGCGTGGAGGCAATCACGAGCAACGCCGGGAACAGCGAGATGATTGAAGAATATGCCGCTCCTTTGGCCACACCAAAGGCGTCGTGATTGAAAGCACGCCAGACTGCAAGCCGCAACAGCTTGAAGAAGCGCAAGACCATTCGCGAATACTCGCCACGAAGCGACTGCCGTGGTGACGACACCATTATGTTATTACGTGAGTGTCTCAGATTATTCGCCTGAAACATGAATGGCAATTCATTTGTCGGATGCTCCCATTCGCGTGGGTTTTGTGCCCGCTCAGGGTCGCTGGCGCGCTTACCGAATTCGGAACTCAAAGCTCTGCACCTCGTTCACGCCAGAGGTTGCCCGCAAACCACTGAGCAGCAAGGCGCTGACGAGGCCACCTTTGCGAGACGATCGCTTTCCAATCCTTTAGCGCCACTTCCAATCAGATCAGAGAGTGAGGGTATCGATGAGGTATCTACTTACGCTTGTGGCCATGCTCGCTTTGGGCAACGTAACCGGACTGGCGCAGAGCTATCCGGGAACCGTGGCGCAGGACCAGCAACCGCAGGTCGCTTCACCCATGCAGGGCTCGCAGGCTGCTGGCATTCAGAGCGGTCTCGTTCCAGCCGGTGCCGAGCTGCAGATTCGAACGAATGAAAACATTGTCGCCGACAAAGCGGCGGTCGGCCGGGAGTTCGCAGCGGAGATCGCGAGCGATGTAGTGGGCCAGAACGGCCAAGTGCTGATCCCAAAAGGGTCGCCCGCGGTACTGACGGTCGCTAATGTCAGCAGCGGCACTGCCGGACTTCAGTCCAACGAGGTCGCTCTCGCTCTGCAGGCCGTCAGCGTGAACGGCCAGAGGGTGGACGTGCAGGCCGGTGACCAGTCTGCCTCTAACGACCGGGGCATCGGTGCCAACAAGCGCACGGCTGTAATGACCGGTGGTGGCGCGCTGCTCGGGACCCTGGTAGGAGCCATGGCGGGCGGCGGTAAGGGCGCGGCCATCGGTGCATTGATCGGTGCTGGTGGCGGTGCCGCTGCCCAGGTGCTCACCAAGGGGGATCAGGTCAAGGTGCCAGCCGAATCGCTGCTGACATTCAAACTCGATCAGCCACTGTCACTGCAATAAGCGAGTATCAATGTAACGAAGATAGAGCCCCGTCCAAGTATGAGCGGGGCTCTTTCTATGTCCGGTCACGTCCTTTAGATAGTCCCGCCTAGATAGTCCCGCCACAGCTAATTTGCCGGACAACGCTTGACTTTGCCGCTGTTCCTTTTCACACTCGGAGTTGATGGGGGGAGATCCGAATCGCGAGGCGGCGGCATGGCAGCGGAGCCACCGCGTGTACTATCCGAATGCCAGGACAGCAGGCGAAACGCCGCTGCAGACTCTCCTCGCCCTCGTATACCTGAACCAACAGCTCCGTTGCGAAGCCGAGCAGAAGAACGACGCCAAAGCGGCACAACTCAGCTCGATCATCGCGGCACTCTACAAAGTCGCAACCGGCCGCTCCGATCTTGACCAGACGCTCGCCTCGGTTGTGGAGGCTGCGCGCTGTGCTGCAGAAGCATCGGGGTCCGTCATCGCGCTCCGCCGGGGAGAGCACTTCGTCTGCTGCGCCCGTTCGGGCCTCAACGTGCCGGAGTTGGGTGCCCGCCTGAACCCGAACGTCGGCATCTCTGGCGAGTGCGTCCGAAACGGCGCCGTTCTGCGCTGCGATGAAACTCGAACTGACCCGCGTGTGAATGCCGCAGCTTGCCGAAAGCTGAACGTCCGCTCAATGCTTGCTGTTCCGATATCTGACGCGCTAGGCGTCGTGGGACTTCTGGAAGTCTGTTCGGATCGCCCGAATGCTTTCGGCGAGCAGGAGACAAGTACGCTGCTGTTACTCTCCTCGCTGGTCACGCACGCGCTTGATAGGGACGAACCTGCCGCCGCGACGGGCCTTGCCGCCCGACCGCAGTCCAGCAGCCAGGAAGAATACTGCAGCGATCGTGCGGTTAGCGACACCAGTTCAGACGCGATCAAGGCTGACCTGCAACCGGGCTACATTCAGCAACACAGAGACATTGCAGGTTCGCAAGCGGCCGCCGCTTTAGCCGTCGCTCAGGAAGAACCGACGGAACTGCCCGAGTTGTTAACGCCTGTCACATCGAAAGAACCGTTCGAAACTCCCGCTTCCATTCCTGACAGCTCTCTTGCGACCTTCAGCCTGGCTCCGCAGCCCGAAAGCCCTGGCCGACTTCGAATCTTCGCGATCACGGCTGCAGCACTAATGATCATTGCTGCCAGCGTCCTCATTTTGGGTAGATACTCCCGAACGCGCACGGCTCAGAACAACGGTAAGGCCGCGAGCCCCGCGTCTGCCGGAAACCTGCCGACCGCCTCACCGGAACCGGTTGCTCCCGCGATCATCAGCGACATCCAATTTCACTCGCACGGTGACTTCACGGCAATCAAGATCAAGCTGGAACGCCACGTTTTGTTCAAACCCGAGCGCCTGCACAATCCGGAACGCGTCTACTTTGATCTTCCAAATACTCAACTTGGCGGCGCTCTCGCCGCTCGAGGCGATTACGCCAGCATCGGTGTTAACGACCGGTTCATATCTCGCATTCGCGTATCGCAAACGAAGAAGGCCCTCCGCTCTCCGTCAGCCGATCAGAACGAGAACGTCACCCGCATCGTTCTTGACCTGAACTGCGAGTGTGATTACTCGGCTTTACTGCCGGAGCGTGCGCCTTTCGATTTGTCGATCGTCGTTCAGCAGCCGTCAGCAGGTCCAAGGCGCACCGGGCTCGAAGTCTCCGCTGCTGACATCGTCGCTCCAGTCTCACCGGCTCTGCTTCCGGCACGCATGGTGGTCGTCCTCGATCCCGGGCATGGTGGATGGGACCTGGGCACGGTGGGCGCGAACGGATTGCAGGAGAAGGACCTCGCACTCGACGTAGCGCAGCGCCTTGGCAAGCTGCTTGAGGAGTTCCTGGGTGCCGAGGTGCTCTACACGCGAACCGACGACCAGTTCGTCTCGCTCGAAACGCGCAGCAAGACGGCAAATGATGCTCGCGCCGATCTCTTCTTGTCCATTCACGCGAATTCGAGCAGCGATCCCATGGCTCGTGGCGTCGAGACGTATTTCTTCCCAATTGAGGAGCAGGCTGCCGCTGCCGGACTAGACATCTCACCTCTGGGTTTCAACGACGCAGCTACCCGGCGTCTTGCCGCGTTCGTACAACGCGATCTCTATCGAGCACTCAGGCGTGAGGACGCGCAAATACGCGATCGCGGAGTGAAGCAGGCTCCGTTCGTATTGCTGACCAACGCCCAAGTACCCGCGGTTCTTACCGAAATAGCGTTCTTGAGCAGCCCTGCTGACGAACGCAACCTCCTCTTCTCGCCCGCTCGCGACACCGTCGCCGCCGCCCTGTTCAAGGGTGTTGCTGAGTACTTCAAGAGTGCCGCCCGCCGTTCGCGGCCCGAGTTGAAGCGCGCCGCTGCACCAGCGACCCCACAGAGCTACCCCGTCCACGGCAGTTCATCGGCAGCCTCTCACTAGCCGGACTTCAGGTGCACGGGCGGGCTGTGCCCGTCAGAACCCACCAGCTACTCCCCATCCGCTCGCGACGGCATCGAACCACAGAGCAAATCAACAAGCGAGAGGGAGTTCTGATTGCAGCACAAAGCAAAGGTGCCTCTGTTGTGCTTTGCCGTTCTGACACTTTGCAGCCGCGGTCTCGGCACGGATGCTGAGAAGTTATCCACGTCGAACGTGGTAAGTCACCGAGGCGACACGACCGTCAGTCATCTGCTCGTGCAGTCGGCGATGCAGATACGTAAGACCTCTCTCGACTGCTCCCATCTTGTGCATCAATTGTTCAATCGCGTCGGGCTGCCGTACACCTATGCGGAATCGCGCAAACTTTACGAAGGCGTCAGCGGTTTTGATCGCGTATTTAATCCGAGGGCCGGAGACCTCATCGTCTGGCGAGGCCACGTCGGCATCGTCGTCGACCCCGCCAAGCATAGCTTCATCAGCGCGCTGCGCACCGGAGTGAAAATCGCGCAATACGACTCGCGATATTGGAAATCCAAGGGAAAGCCGCGCTTCTTTCGCTATGCACCACCCGGTGGACGCGGGCCTGATTTCTGGCAGATCGAGAATGCAAGCTTGCAGCCACTCAGGTCCGCTCCGCAATATACGTCCGCTGATTGATCCAAAGCCGGGCAGATCGCCCCCGCGGCTCACCTGCGACATTGAATGCATACTCGAGTGCATACTCCTGAGCAGAGCGGGTGTACAATCCGTAGCTCATGCAGCCCAGCACTCAACTCGAGCCAACGGAAAGCACTCGAAAGCTTGAAGCAGCTCGCAACATTCTGTTGAGGATCGCTTCCGTTTTGATCGGGTTCGTCATGATCCTGCTCGGTGCAGTCCTGACTCTATTTGCTCTGCCTGCCCTTGTGGAATGGGAAGCGCTTCAAGCCAGCCTCAAGCTGACCCTCGTCGTCTGGACCATTTCCGGCCCACTCATCCTGGCCTCCGGCCTGTGGCTGCTGGTCTCGCTCGGGCGAAGCGGTTTGCCGGTGTGGATCGGTAGTGCCGCGCTACTTCCTTCCGGGGCGCTTATGGTGATCGGCGTGTTGACGCACTTCATCCCTTGCGCTGGGCCAACCTGAGCACGAAACAACCTGACCTTCGGGGGAGGTCTAGTGCTCACGGGCGTGGTCGCGATGCTGGTGGTCGGCATGCGTCACTTACAGTCACGACCGCGTGCGTAGCCGCAGCCAGACGCCTATTGCGCAATGCAGCTATCGCATCGCAACCGTCAACTTCTCGCGCGCAGTCGCTAACTCTGGCCGCTCCTCGCCCACGGCGATCTCAGTCAGCTTCTTGAAATACTTACTCGCTGTCTGCGCATCACCCGCCGAATCAGCGGCAATCGCTGCGCCATAAATCGCGTTAAAGCGATTGGGTGCGGTCTTCAGCACAACTTCATATTCGGCCAGTGCGAGTTTAGGTTGATCGCGCCGCAGCATTTCGGCCAGCATTTCGCGCGCCGGAATGACGGCGCCCGGCGTCATTGGACTCTTCTCCATGCTCTCTTCCAATTCGGCTGCCTCGCGCATGGTTTTCAAAGCAAGCTCGCGATTTCCCGACTGTTCCGCAATCAACGCCGCAACTTCACGCCGCTGAACCTCGACCTGCTTGGACCAGTAATCGTTCTTCTTCGCGGCCAGTTGGTCGCGTATAGAAACGAGCGTCTGCTCTGCCTGCTTCGCCCGTTCGAGGTTGCCCGAACGCGCGCTGCCAACACCTACAGCCATCCACGTGATCGCCTGCGCCCACGGCACACCCGTCTTGTCCACTTGCAGTGCGCTGGCGTCTTTCCACTTACCAAGTTCCAGCGCGTAACGGGCCGGAATGGCAGCAGTAGCGTAGTTGCCCGTCAGGGTGAGTCCGGGAACAGGCTGCAAGGCGTTCATCTCGTCAAGAACACGCTTAGCTTCTCTCACACGGCCGCTCTGGAGATACGCATATTCCATGTAGTCCATCGCGTGCAGGCGCTGGTCACGCGCCTCGCCGGTCTTTGAGGTTTGCTCGGCTTTGGCCGCTACCAGGGCTGAGTTCTTGTTCGACGTGATGGACTCGTCCCAATAGCCCACGCGCGTGAAGATATGTGACGGCATGTGATGCGCATGCGCTGATGCCGGTGCAATCTTCGCGTACACTCGGGAAGCGGGCAGAGCCTTCTGCGCCAGAACCGGGTTGTCGTAGCAGTGGATCAGGTAATGCGCGACTCCGGGGTGGTGTGGTTGCTTTTGGAAAACAGGCTCAAGAATTTCACCGCACTTCCGCTGGTTAGCAAACGTCTTATCCGTCTTCGGTGCAGTAGCCGCCAGGCTTAGCGCATGGAAAACTGCGGCTTCCGTGTCGTCGGTGTACGTCGATTGCAAGGCCGCCATTCTCTTCTCGTAGGCCTGCGCGTGTGCACTGAGGTCCTTCCCGTCCTGCCGGTATATTTCGCCCAGCGCTTCGATATAAGCCTTCTCGCGCGCAGTGATCCGCTCGGACTTGGCGGCGAGTTCGCGCGCCTTCGCTATTGCGGCGCCGCCTTTTTCGAAGTCACTGTTTTCCCACAGAGCGTGATAGTTCGACATCGCGACGCCCCAATGCGCCATCGCGCATTGAGCATCCTTCGAGGCGATCTTCGAGAACTCCTGCCCCGCCTGCTCGTACTGGAACGAATGCAGCAGCGCCACCGCACGGTTGAAATCCTCCGTCACCGTTTTCGCGCAGGAAGTCTTGAAGTTGACGGATCCAATCTCTTCGGCCGTCAGCACATGTTGGTGCCCTTCATCGGCTATGGCCATCACTGTTGTGAAAGTGACCGCGATCAGAAGTCCTACAATCCGGCGCATGGAAACCTCCTGGACGCACGCCGATTCGACCGGGTGGGAACCGCAGAAGTGATCACAAACAATAGCGAACGTCGGCGTACCGCGGTTGGAGATGCAGGGCGGAACAGAGGAGTTGGCCGTCGTCCACCGTAAAGGGTTGTGCATACTACAAAGCAGGTGCAGCTCCACATCCGGGAGCGGTCACATGGAATCTACTGATGCCACATGAAAGGAGACGAGATCCCATGCCAGATCGCAGAACGCTTCTCCTCGAACCAAAAACACAGGCTTTCGTAGACGCACTCAATGCCCAAGGCGGCAAGCCCATCTATCAGCTTTCGTACAAAGACGCACGACAGGTACTCGAAGACGCACAGGCTATGCAGGTAAGAAAGGAACCGGCAGAAATCGAAGACAGGACCCTTCCAGGCGGTCCGACAGGAGAGGTTTCAATCCGAATCTATCGCCCGAAGGGCAGCAAAGGCACCCTGCCGGTCGTGATGTATTTTCACGGTGGCGGCTGGGTGCTTGGCAGCAAGAATACACACGATAGGCTGCTACGCGACTTGCTGGCCAATACCAGGGCCGCATTCGTATTCGTGAACTATACCCCCTCACCGGAGGCGCAGTTCCCTGTGCCGATCGAGCAGGCTTACGCGGCAACAGAGTACATTGGGCAGCACGGCGCAGAACTGGGGCTTGATGCAACGCGGATGGCAGTTGCCGGTGACAGCGTCGGCGGCAATATGGCGGCTGTTGTGACACACCTGGCCAAAGAACGAAAGGGACCGACGATCAGCTATCAGGTGCTGATGTACCCGGTGACGGACTCAAGTCTCACTCAGGAAACATATCGGGAGTTCGCCGATGGACCATGGTTGACGAAAGCTGCGATGGAGTGGTTTTGGGACGCCTACGCTCCGAACCGGGAAGACCGCAAAAAGACAACGGCGTCTCCACTAGCCGCCACAATCGAGCAACTGAGAGACTTGCCACCCGCCCTCGTGATCGTTGACGAATATGACGTGCTCCGTGATGAAGGCGAGGCCTACGCCAGAAAGCTCATAGAAGCAGGCGTTGAGGTAACGGCCGTTCGCGTTCTCGCGACTCACCACGATTTCGCTCTTCTGAATGCGCTCGCCGACACTCCCGCCACCAGGGCGACCGTGATGCTTGCTTCCCAGAAGCTTGCCGAAGCGCTCAGCTCGGACATCAAGAAGGAAGTCGCTGCCTAGAGCTTTCCAGCAGATCGCCAGTGCGCCCGCTCGAATAAGAGCCGGCGGGCGCACTGAGAAGCCCATGTTTCAGATGTTTGTCACGGCAATCTTGGTGAGTTGGACGTCGGCGCTTTCTTCTTCGGCCTCATCGCTTCCCACTGTTCTTCTGTCAGTTGCTGGCCGACATAGCTGAATTCTCCAGCACCCTGTAGCCACTCGCCGCCGTCCATCACGACGATCTCGCCGTTGATGTACGTACATCCATCGCTAACCAGAAAAGCGGCGACATTTGCAAACTCTTCGGTTGTACCGAACCGGCGCACCGGATTCCGACCTTTCGCGAGTTCTTCGAAGTCTTTGCTGGGAAGAAGGCGTGAGAAAGCGCCTTCTGTCGGAATCGGGCCCGGGGCAATGCCGTTCAGCCTGATCCCGCGCGGGCCCCATTCCACAGCAAGGCTCCTTGTAAGTGCCATGACTCCGGCTTTAGCAACGGCCGAGGGTACGACGTATGCTGAACCCGATCCGCTGGCAGCATATGTTGTTGAGACATTGAGGACGGTGGCCGATTGGCGGGCAGCGAGCCAGCGTCGTCCGCATGCCACGGTCATGTTGATTGTGCCGTTGAGCACTATTCCGACCACAGCTTCCCAGGCGCGCAGTGAGAGGTCCTCGGTTCGAGCAAGAATATTGCCCGCAGCATTGTTCACCAGTACATTCAGCGGCCCCTCGCTCCAGATCGCGTCGAGCATCGCTTCGACCGACGCCATGTCGCGGACGTCGCATCCGAAGCCGCTTATCTGGCCCGAGCCAATTCGGGCGAGTTCACCAGCCGTTTGCTCCACAACCTCTGCACGCCGCCCGCATATGTACACGGCGGCTCCGAGTTGCAGGAAGCGCTCGGCCATAGCCCGACCAAGCCCAGTGCCGCCTCCGGTGATCAGAATCCGCTTTTCCTTGAGCAAATCCGGCATGAACATACGTGCTCCTACAACTTCAGAACTTATCGCGGTCAGCAATGCTCCCGAGATCGGATCCCCGAAGTGAGATGCTCTCCAGCAACTCCGATTTGTGTCGAAGCGTTCCCGACGTGGGAAAGTTCGCCTTTTCGGTGCAAGTTTAAGTAGCCGACGAGGAGCAAAAGCACGAGAATTGCCATGGTTCAGCATTTCCCGTTTGATAGCACAGTGGTGCTTGTGCTTGATCCCGCGTCGCATCCTTTCCTGAGGAGCTCTTATGCGAACTACCGTCACGCTGCTTTCCATTCTCATGATCGTTGTAGCGCCAATGTCGGATGTATTTGCGGCCAGTGCGGCAGGAGTGACACTGCCAGACGCCGTACAAGCCGGAGGCAAAACGCTGGTGCTCAATGGCCTGGGACTGCGAACGAAATTCGTTGTGAAGGTTTACGTGGCCGGACTTTACCTTGAACAGAAGTCGTCGGATGCAAACGCTATTCTCAAGGCGGATTCACCCAAGCGACTGGTCATGCACTTCCTGCGCGACGTCAGCAAAGAGCAGATGGCGGATGCCTTCAACGAGTCATTCGACAACAATGCGCCAGACGCGAAAAAAGCGATGAAGGCCGACATTGACCGGTTGCTGAACGCGCTCGAACCGCTGAAGGAAGGTCAGGAGATGATCTTCACCTATGTGCCGGGCACAGGCACGACCATGATGATAGGCGGCAAGGACAAGTTGACCATTGCCGGTCCGGCGTTCGCCCCAGTGCTCTTCTCCATTTGGCTCGGGCCAAAACCTCCGAATGCCAGTCTGAAAAAGGGGATACTCGGCCAATAGCTCATCTGAGCACAGCTGGGGCTCATCCCGCACGGTTTTGGTCATTTGGAGGATACTAGACCGCACTGGAGTCGTCCCATGTCCACGACGGTCAAGAGAATTGCGCTGCTCGTCGCGTTGTTCATTCTCATCGTGTTTGCGGTCTTCGTCTTCAACCAGACGGTTCAGATCGTTCAGTCTGCGAAGGCTGTTCATCCGTTGTTCGGGGAGGCGGTGAAGTGGGGCCTCATATTCACGTATGCCTTGCTGCTCATCGCCCCCGCTGTTCTATGGTTCCGGTTGCCGAAGCGGATGCTTCCGCCAGCATCGACCGAAGGCCTCGAGTACGACCGCTTCATCGCCGATTTCAAGAGGCGGTTGTCGCGGAACACGCGGCTTCGTGGCTGTCCGCTCGAGACACCGGAAGACATCGTTGCCGCGCTTCAGATACTCGACAAGCAAGCGGATGACGCGGTCACATCAACGGCTTCGGCTGTGTTTCTGAGCACGGCCGTTCTTCAGAGCGGCCGGCTCGATGTGCTGGTGGTGCTAGCCGCGCAGACGAGGCTCATCTGGCAGGTCGCTTACATTTACTATCAACGCCCGTCATTGAGGGACTTTGTGCAGCTATACGCGAATGTGGGATCGACCGCATTCATTGCTGCGGGCGTTGAAGATGTGGACGTCGATGTGCTGGTCGGCACGGTGTTCGGCTCGACCGTTGCTGCCATTCCGGGTATGCACCTTCTCACCAGTTCCGTCCTGTCGGGTTCTGCCAATGCCTTCCTGACACTTCGGGTCGGCATGATCACGAAGGAATACTGCCGAAGCACAGTGAGGTTGGAAAAGCGTGGAGTGCGCCGAGCCGCGACCGTTCAAGCAGCCAAACTGCTCGGAGCTATCGTTCGGGACGGCACCGTCAGGCTGTCAAAGGCTGCCGTGAATGCTTCCACGGCAAGACTGACCAAGACCTTCAATTGGGCAACACGACGCAGGGCCAATCCGGAGGCAGAACAAACAGGAGATTGAATGCCCCGATCCCGTACCCAGTTGGTCATCATCGCCCCCCCGTCGAATCTACAAGATCAATGATTGCAAAAGACTTAAATCCCAAAATCTGATCCCTGTAAATCTGAGCGTGCCCACGGGGCTGAGCGCGTCGAAAAAGGTTATTCCGTTGTAACGGGCGGGCCGGCCAGGTTGTCAAAGAGCTGTAGGCTGCAATGAATGTAGCAGGGTGATTCGGAGAGCGAACATGGGTGCATGAGAATTTACGAAATCGGAACAGGTGGAGTTGTGATCGGTGCGACTTCACTGACCCTGAAGTTCGACGAGTGATCCAGACGCACCCTCCCCTAAAGGGGAAGGGTGCGGCACCCAATTGTTGCAAAGGTGGGAAGGGGTGCGCCACCCCCGCCCACCAGCCCCCGGCCGAGTGCCGGGTTTGTGTTCTCGGTTGCGGGATACTACCTGTCTCTCTGCGCTTCTTCGAGCAACTCGTTGAGGCGAAGCACGAGCAGTTCGACCCGATCCATCGGAACGACAACAACATCATCCTCGTCGCCGAGTCGGTCTTCCTGACGAATCACGACATCACCATTAGGATTGCGATAGACCGCAATCGCCCCAACGCTCGGGGTGATAAGCTCGCGCTTTTCGACATTGGCCCAACTGAACTCCGTCGTTTGTACGTCTTCGCTGTTCGCCATGCGGGTCAGAGTAGCACAAGGTTCAGACACAAAGAAGCCCCGGTTCCGCGCCGGAGACGCTGAAAATTGGAGTTGATCTAAGAACAAAAAGGCGGGTGGCGCACCCGTCCCTTTCTTCGATTTCTTTGCGAGCTTATAAAAGATGGGTGCGGCACCCAAGATTGGGACTCGGAAGGGGTGCGCCACCTGCCTTAGTCAGCAACTTCTGCACGGTCGTAACAAGCTCGCCACACGAGAAAGGCTTGCCCACATACGCCATTTTGTCAGGATCGACTTCTCCTAAGAACGTGGAAGCGACAAGCGAATACCCGGAGACAAGAATAGATTTCATCCCTGGCGAGCGTTGTGCCAGCCGTTTTGCTAACTCAAAGCCATTCATGCCGGGCATAACGATATCGGTAATGAGAAGGCAAATTGGGGAGGTGTGTTCATCAAAAATCCGCAGTGCTTCATTCGCGTTTCTCGCGGCCACAACGTTGTACCCATAAAGTTCCAGCACTTGCTGTGCGTAGCTGCGGACGTACTCTTCATCTTCGACTAATAAAATGGTAGCTGGCAGTGCTGTCGCAGGTGCATCGAACCCGTAGGCGTTGATGGCCGACATTACTTCTCCGTCTTGTAGGGCCTTGAGTGCAAGTACGAAGCTCATGATCTTCTCCCCATTACGGAAGGCGAGCCGTTCTGATGTCCAACTAGCTTAGGTGCGAATGATCGACACGCTGATGTGGTTCCGCAAACTTTACGAAAGTGGAACAGTCAGATATGGCCCTCTGTAATCTCTGCTCTGCTCTGCTCGCGAGTGGCCAACTATAATTAAAATCCGCTGAGGATAGCAGCGAAACTGATCCATCCAATAAGTCGTCCTCAGAGGTACGATTCGAGGTTACGCAGATCAATGACATCTCACTGTGGAATAAATTTCTTTCTCAACTTGGTTCTTGCATTCTCAGTTTGTACTCAAGCGTTTGCCAACACCGGCGCAGCAATGCTCACGCCAGCAGGAAAAGTGTCAGTAAACGGTGTGAATACGGCGAGTTCGAGCGCGGTTCTAAATGGGGATGTAGTTTCGACAGATCCCGGCGCAGCCGCCCTTCTTTCAGCCTCAGGAACCCAGATAACTCTTAGTAGCCAGTCAAGCCTTGTCTATGGAAACAGTTCCGTTGAGCTCCGGCGCGGCATCGCTAAAGTGGTAACCAGCTCCGGAGCCCAAGTTCGAATGGGCGCATGGACTGTCATACCGACGGGAAAGCGAGTTGTCTACCATGTTGCCAACGATAACGGAAAATTGTTGATCACATCCAAACAGGGTTCGGTGGAGGTCAGCAATGGTCAAGAGAAACGCGTCGTACCCGAAGGAAACTCCGTCGAGATTATTTACGACCACAAGAAGAAGAAATCCGCCTTTGCTCTGAGTCCCGGCAACGGCAAGTTTGCTCTGACAGTTGGCGCAGCAGTTGCAGCTGCCGGGGTTATCCTCCTTAGGCCAGGCTCATCGGCAACGAAGCCCCGAACTGCTATTAGCCCGGTACAACCCTAGTCTCCACCGCCATTCTTACCGATTTCGGACGTCGTAACCGAGTTGATGCAAGATGATGTTTTCGAACTCGTATTTCACCGCCGCTTCTACGAGAGATGCTGCAGAAAAGACATTTGGTGATTTTGTAAGCCTAACGTAGGAGTGAACGTAGTACTGAGCACAATCTGAACATGCAATGACGCCTGAAGGGTCCTTCTTTCCCGGAGGTAGTAACCCGGATGGCAGTTGGGAAACAGGGATATCGGGGACAGAATCGACCACAACGTTTCTTGGCGAAATCGCGAGTGCTCGGCTGTCCCTGATGTAATTTGTCGGTGGTTTGGAAAAAACATCTAAGGGAACACCGATCCCTGCAATTTGCTCCTGAGCTTGTTTCCATCGAGCCGTCAGTTGTTCGTGGCTGAGGGTAGTGCGATTTACAAAATCAACACCAGCCTGGTCAACGGAATCGGGCTGTCCTCCGCAGCTTACGACGAGCATGGCGCACAGACTCAGAACAACTGCGAAAAATATCGAGCAGAACACCGGTCTAAGTCGGATGGAGTTCTTCATCACCACTCACCTCCTCGGCCTTTGGAGGCATCCACCCTGCCACTTGAAATGAACGACTTCTAATTCGTCGAAATGACAAAAAGGCGAGTAGGCGACCCGCCCCGGATCTTTCGATCCGCAGCCATGAGCGGCGGCTGTTGGCCCACATAACCGCTCATGCCGCCCCACACAACGCGGTTTTCGTTGTGTGGGTTTGTTTAGGCCGTTCGCCTTCTTTTGCCTCTAGCGGGGAAGTCACGCATTTTGAGGTACGCTGACTCTCGTTCTGCTGTGCACCGAAATGCATGGATCCTTCGCTTCGCTCAGGATGACAGATCCAGAGGGCAAACAAAAAGCCGAGCATTTCGGTCCGCGGCTTCTGGTTTAATGTTGAGGCGTGGTTCGGATGTAGAGGCGAGGGCGGGACGCCTCGCGACAGCCGGCGAGCCGCCGGCGCTACAAGAAAAACCCCACACAAGCAAAGCTTGTGTGGGGCACTATCGGCAGGCTGTTTCGTTTGATCGTCCGATCGTAAGATCGTTCGATCGTTTTATTCCGTAGCTGGCAGTTCTTCCGGTTCGGTTTCGCCTTCCTGGCGCATGAGTTCGAGGGCGCGTTCGGCTTCCTCGTACTCGCGGGAGACTTCTTCCTGGATCTTCTGCGCCTGGTCTTCCATTTCCTGAGACAGGCGGACGTTCCGGTAGTACTCCATGCCAGTTCCGGCCGGGATGAGGCGTCCGACGATGACGTTCTCTTTCAGGCCGCGGAGGTGGTCCACCGCGCCCTGAATCGAGGCTTCCGTCAGCACGCGGGTGGTCTCCTGGAACGACGCCGCGGAGATGAAGGACTCGGTCGAGAGCGAAGCCTTGGTGATGCCGAGCAGCAGCGGACGTCCCGTAGCGGGGCGGCCACCCTGCGCGATCACGCGCTCGTTCTCTTCGCGGAAGCGGAACCGGTCAACCTGCTGTTCGAGCAGGAAGCTGGTGTCGCCCACGTCTTCGACCTTCACCCAGCGCATCATCTGGCGGACGATCACCTCGATGTGCTTGTCGCTGATGTTCACGCCCTGCAGACGGTAGACTTCCTGAATTTCGTTGACCAGGTAAGCCTGCAGTTCCTTCTCACCGAGCACGGCAAGAATGTCGTGCGGGTTGAGCGGGCCGTCCATCAACTGTTCGCCGGCCTTGATGCGCTCGCCTTCCTGCACGTTGATGTGCACGCCGCGAGGCACCGAGTATTCCTTCTCCGTACCGTTGTCGGCCACCACGTAAATCTTGCGCTGGCCCTTGCTGATTTCGCCGAACTTGACGGTGCCGTCGATTTCGCTGATGACGGCCGTCTCGCGCGGCTTGCGGGCTTCGAAGAGTTCGACAACGCGCGGCAGACCGCCGGTGATGTCCTTGGTTTTCGTGGTCTCGCGCGGGATCTTCGCCAGCACGTCGCCCGGAAAGACTTCGTCGCCGTCCTGCACCATAAGGTGAGCGCGCGACGGCATGAGGTAGCGCCGCGTACCCTTGGCGCCCTGCCCCTTGATCACGATCGTGGGCTGGCGCTTCTCATCAGGCGATTCGGTAACGACCCACCGCGACAAGCCGGTGACTTCGTCCACTTCTTCGTGCAGCGTCAGGCCTTCCTGCAAGTCGCGGAAGCTGACGGTGCCGCCGATTTCCGTGAGGATCGCGAAGGTGTACGGATCCCACTCAACCAGGACCTGACCCTTGCCGACGCGGTCGCCTTCGGCAAACTTCACCTTGGCGCCGTACACGACCGAGTAGCGTTCCTTTTCGCGGCCCTTCTCGTCGACGATGGCGATGGAGCCGTTGCGGTTCATGGCCACCAGGTCGCCCGCCTTGGAGCGGACGGTCTGGAGGTTGACGAACCGAACGATACCGTCAGCCTTGGCGTCCAGGCGGCTCTGTTCGCTGACTCGCGATGCCGTACCACCAATATGGAAGGTACGCATGGTGAGCTGCGTTCCAGGTTCGCCGATGGACTGAGCCGCGATGACGCCGGTGGCTTCGCCGAGTTCGACGAGGCGTCCGGAAGCCAGGTTGCGACCGTAGCACATGACGCAGACGCCGCGCTTCGATTCGCAGGTCAGCACCGAGCGGATCTTCACCTTCTCGATACCGGCAGCAGCGATCTGGCTTGCGAGGTCTTCCGAGATCTCCTGGTTGACGTCGACGATGACGTTGCCTTCGTAGTCCTTGATCTTCTCGAGCGAGACGCGGCCGATGATGCGGTCGCGCATGGGCTCGATGATCTCGCCCGACTCGACAATGGAGCCGACATAGATGCCGTCTACCGTTCCGCAATCGTACTCGCTGATGATGACGTCCTGCGCCACGTCAACGAGACGGCGGGTCAGGTAGCCCGAGTCGGCGGTCTTCAGAGCCGTATCGGCCAGACCCTTACGGGCACCGTGCGTCGAGATGAAATACTGCAACACCGTGAGGCCTTCACGGAAGTTCGCCGTGATCGGCGTTTCAATGATTTCGCCCGACGGCTTGGCCATCAGACCGCGCATACCGGAGAGCTGACGGATCTGCTGTTTCGATCCGCGAGCGCCGGAGTCGGCCATGATGTAAATCGGATTGATCTTGCCTTCCTTGTCCTCGCGCTGCATCGCGGAGAACATTTCGTCGGCGACCTTTTCCGTAATGCCCGACCAGATTTCGATGACCTTGTTGTAGCGTTCGCCGTTGGTGATGGCGCCGTCCAGGTACTGCTGCTGGACTTCGATCACCTGCTTCTCGGCGTTCTTCACTACGCCCTTCTTGGTTTCGGGGATGATCATGTCGTCGATGCCGATCGACAAGCCCGCGCGGGTCGCGTACTGGAACCCAAGCTGCTTGATCTCGTCCAGCATCTTGACTGTCACTTCAAGCCCGAACCGCAGGTAGCAGTAGTTGACCAGCGAACCGATGCCCTTTTTCTTCAACAGGCCATTGATGTACGGCATGTCCTGCGGCAGGTGATCGTTCAGGATCGCACGGCCCACCGTGGTCTTAACGAACTGCCGCTCCAGGTGGATCGGCTCGGTGTGCGTGACGTCCTGATCGTCATATGCCGTGGTCAGGTCGATGACGTCGCCCGTGTAGCGCAAGCGAATCGGCGAAAGCGTTTCGACTTCGCCCATTTCGAGGGCGAGCAACACTTCCTCAATGTTCGCAAATGCCCGGCCTTCGCCCTTGGCGCCCGGCTTCGCCTTCGTCAGGTAGTACATGCCGAGAACCATGTCCTGCGTAGGAACGGCAATCGGGTGGCCTGATGCGGGCGACAGGATGTTGTGCGAAGCAAGCATCAGCACGCTGGCTTCGACCTGCGCCTCGGGCGACAGCGGGATGTGAACGGCCATCTGGTCGCCGTCGAAGTCGGCGTTGAACGCCGTGCAGACCAGCGGGTGAATCTTAATGGCCTTGCCTTCAACCAGTACCGGCTCAAACGCCTGGATACCCAAACGGTGCAGAGTTGGAGCGCGGTTCAGCAGAACCGGGTGGTCCTTAATAACCTCTTCAAGGATGTCCCATACGATCGGTTCCTGCGCTTCCACCATTTCCTTCGCCTGCTTGATGGTGGTGCAGTGGCCGGTCTGTTCGAGCCGGTGGTAAATGAACGGCTTGAACAGTTCGAGGGCCATCTTCTTGGGCAGACCGCATTGGTGCAGCTTCAGTTCGGGGCCGACCACGATGACCGAACGGCCGGAGTAGTCGACGCGCTTGCCGAGCAGGTTCTGACGGAAGCGTCCCTGCTTGCCTTTGAGGGTGTCGCTGAGGGACTTGAGCGGGCGGTTGTTGGCGCCGCGCAGCACGCGTCCACGACGTCCGTTGTCAAACAGGGCGTCGACAGCTTCCTGAAGCATGCGCTTTTCGTTGCGCACGATGACTTCAGGAGCGTGCAGGTCCATCAGCTTCTTCAAACGGTTGTTGCGGTTGATGACGCGGCGATACAGATCGTTGAGATCGGATGTCGCGAACCGACCGCCATCGAGCGGAACCAATGGGCGCAGCTCCGGCGGAATTACCGGAATCACGTCCAGAATCATCCACTGGGGCTTGTTACCCGACTTGCGGAAGGCCTCAACGACCTTCAAGCGCTTCGCGTACTTCAGGCGCTTCTGCAAGGACTGCTCGTTCTTCATCTTCTCGCGCAGCTCGGTGGACATCTCTTCCACGTCAACGCGCTTGAGCAGTTCCTTGATGGCTTCCGCGCCCATCATGGCCTTGAAGCCGGTTACGCGATACTGCTGATCGAGTTCGCGGAACTTTGCTTCGTCCTTGATGACCTCGCCCTCTTTAACCGGGGCGTCACCAGGTTCGATGACTACATAAGCTTCGAAGTAAAGGACGGATTCGAGGTCGCGCAGGGACACATCCAGGATGTGCCCGATGCGGCTCGGCAGACCTTTGAAGAACCACACGTGCGAGCACGGCGAGGCCAGTTCAATATGGCCAAGGCGCTCACGGCGGACCTTAGAGAGCGTAACTTCCACGCCGCACTTGTCGCAGATCACGCCGCGGTGCTTCATGCGCTTGTACTTGCCGCACAGGCACTCCCAGTCGGTGACCGGTCCAAAGATGCGGGCGCAGAACAGGCCGTCGCGTTCGGGCTTGAAGGTACGGTAGTTGATCGTTTCCGGCTTGGTTACTTCACCGTGCGACCAGCTCCGGATCTTCTCAGGCGAAGCGAGGCTGATACGGATGGCGTCGAAATCAGCGATCGAATTACCGAGGTCAAACGGGCTCGAGCGGTACAAAGTTGCCTCCAGTTCTCCGGCGGCCCAATCGGCTCCTGGCCGGAGTTGTCGCGGCTTTGCGCTGCCGTGGCGGCTCCCGAATGGTCGTTAGTCGTTGGTCGTTAGTCGTTGGTCGCGGCTGCGAAGTTAACGGCTAAGAGTTAATGACTAACAGCTAATCCCAATTCTTTTTGCCTCACCGCGGCCCGGGAGCAGAACCGCGGCGATTAGATCACTTCAAAATCTCGTGTCAGCGCCGTCGCCGGCCGTTAGCTGATCGCCGGTTCCCGACGACCAACGACTAACGACCAACGACTTGCTTCCTAATCTGCTGCTGCGCTAGCGACCTGCGGCTTTCCGCCTTCGATCTTGATCAGTTCCACATCGAGGCAGAGCGACTGCAATTCACGGATCAGCACGTTGAACGACTCGGGCACGCCCGGCTCAATCGCGGCTTCGCCCTTTACGATGGCTTCGTAAATCTTCGTACGGCCATAGACGTCGTCAGACTTCGCCGTGAGCAGTTCCTGCAGGATGTAGGCCGCGCCGTAAGCTTCGAGCGCCCACACTTCCATTTCGCCGAAGCGCTGGCCACCGAACTGCGCCTTACCGCCCAGCGGCTGCTGGGTGATCAGCGAGTACGGGCCGATCGAGCGAGCGTGGATCTTGTCGTCGACCAGGTGCGACAGCTTGAGCATGTAAATGTAGCCCACCGTTGCCGGCTGTTCAAACGGGATACCCGTCATGCCGTCGCGCAGGGAGATCTTGCCGGAGGTCGGCAGACCAGCCTGATCGAGCAGCGACTTGATCTCGTTCTCGCGCGAACCGTCGAACACCGGCGAGGCGAAGAACACGCCCTGCTTGGCGAAGCTCACGGCCATGCGGTCGAGGTCTTCATCACTGAGACCGTCGGTGATGCTGTCCACGAACGGCGTGTCCTGGAACAGCGTCTTCAACTCGCGTCGCAAAGCATCGGCGCGGCTGTTGCCCTCAAGCAGCATGTTGATCTTCTTTGAGAGCTCCGCGGCCGCCCAGCCGAGGTGCGTTTCCAAGATCTGACCCACGTTCATACGGGAAGGCACGCCAAGCGGATTCAGCACGATTTCGACTGGAGTGCCGTCCGGCAGGTAAGGCATATCTTCCTCGGGCAGAATGCGCGAGATGACACCCTTGTTGCCGTGGCGGCCGGCCATCTTGTCGCCGACGCTCAGTTTGCGCTTCATGGCGATGTAAACCTTGACGAGCTTGATAACGCCCGGGGGGAGTTCATCGCCCTTGGTCAGTTTGTCTTTCTTGTCGTTGACGATCTTGCGGAGCACGTCGATCTGACGCGACGTCATCTCTTCAATTTCGTCGATCTGTTCGTTTACGCGCGGGTCCTTGTCGGCGTACTTGATGCGCTTGAGATTGCGCGTCGAGATGCGCTCGATGGTGTCGCGGTCGAGAATCGTACCTTTCGTGAGCAGGCGCTTGTTGGTGCGCTCGTCATGCAGGTCGGCCAGTACTTCCTTGCCGCCCAGAATGCCGTCGAGTCGCTTCAAGCGCTCGTCCGTAAGGATTCGGATTTCATCCGCCAGGTTCTTCTCGAGCTTGTTGATCTGCTCGGCTTCAATCTGTCTGGCACGCTCGTCCTTTTCCTGGCCCTTGCGGGAGAAGATCTTGACGTCAACGACCGTACCCTCGATGCCCGGAGGGCAGGTGAGTGATGCGTCGCGAACGTCGCCGGCCTTCTCGCCGAAAATGGCGCGGAGCAGTTTCTCTTCCGGCGTAAGCTGGGTTTCGCCCTTGGGCGTGACCTTGCCGACGAGAATGTCGTTCGGTTTGACGTTGGCGCCGATGCGGATGATGCCGGCTTCGTCAAGGTCGCGCAGAGCCGATTCGCTCACGTTCGGAATGTCGCGCGTGATTTCTTCCGGTCCCAGCTTCGTATCGCGGGCTTCGATTTCGAATTCCTCGATATGGACGCTGGTGTAGTAATCCTCGCGAACCATCTTCTCGCTAACGAGGATGGCGTCTTCAAAGTTGTAGCCGCGCCATGGCATGAAGGCCACGAGCACGTTGCGGCCGAGCGCCAGTTCGCCGTGGTCGGTGCAAGGACCGTCGGCGATCACCTGACCCTTAACGACCCGCTGCCCCTTCTTCACGATCGGGCGCTGGTTGATACAGGTGTTCTGGTTCGAACGCTTGAACTTCGTGAGCTGGTAGATGTCGCTGCCAACTTCACGCGACAACTGCATCGGATGGTGCTCGCCTTCGACGCGCACGATGATGCGCTCGGAGTCGACCGAGTCAACGATGCCGCTGCGGCGAGCCAGCACGACAGCGCCGGAGTCGCGAGCGGTCACGCCTTCCATACCAGTTCCGACGTACGGAGCCTGCGCACGGAGCAGCGGAACCGACTGGCGTTGCATGTTGGCGCCCATCAATGCGCGGTTCGCGTCGTCGTGCTCCAGGAAGGGCACGAGCGAGGCCGCGACCGACACCAACTGCTTGGGGCTGACGTCGACATAATCCACTTCATCGCGATTGATCAGGACGAAGTTGCCCTGCTTGCGGGCGTTAACCAGGTCTGCGGCGATCTTGCCCTGTTCATCCAACTCAACGTTGGCCTGTGCAATCGTGTGGCGATCTTCTTCCCACGCGGAGAGGTAGAACGAGAACGGCTCGAAGTCGATGGGGCGCTTCTTGCGGGCGTTCAGGTCCGCGTTTGCTTTTTCGGCAACGTGCTTCTCAAGGTGGTCGCCGACTTTGTAGTCGCTCCCACCAGCATTCACGACGCTGACGTAGTCGAGAACTTTGCCGTCCTTCACCTTGCGGTAGGGCGACTCGATGAAGCCGTAGTCGTTGATTCGCGCATAGCAGCTCAGCGACGAGATCAGACCGATGTTCGGACCTTCCGGCGTTTCGATCGGGCAAATACGTCCGTAGTGCGTCGGGTGAACGTCGCGAACTTCGAATCCAGCGCGCTCACGCGACAGACCGCCCGGCCCAAGAGCCGAGAGACGACGCTTGTGCGTGATCTCCGAAAGCGGGTTCGTCTGGTCCATGAACTGTGACAACTGCGACGATCCGAAGAACTCGCGAATCGCAGCCATGACCGGCTTCGCGTTGACCAGGTCGTGCGGCATCGCCGTCGACATCTCCTGGTACACGCTCATCTTCTCCTTGATGGCGCGTTCCATACGGACCAGGCCGATGCGGAACTGGTTCTCGAGCAGTTCGCCGACGGCGCGGACGCGGCGATTGCCGAGGTGGTCGATGTCATCGACGGCGCCGAGGTTCTTGCGCAGCTTGAGCAGGTACTTGATCGTTGCGTAGAAATCGTCCGGCTCAAGAGTGCGATGATCGAGCGGCGTGGCGTCGTCTTTCTCGAACAGCTTGATGTTGAACTTCAGGCGGCCTACGCGCGAGAAGTCGTACTTCCGCGGATCGAAGAACATCCCCTGGAACAGCGCGGTCGCTGTATCCAGCGTCGGCGGGTCGCCCGGTCGCAGCTTGCGGTAGATCTCGATCAGCGCTTCCTGCGGGGTCTTGACGGAGTCGCGGCGCAATGTTGCCGCCATCACCGTACCCACTTCGTCCTTCTCGGGGAAGAACAGGTGCAACTCGGCAACGCCGGCATCCATAAACTTCGAGAGCTTGTCGGCCGTCAGCTCGTTGTTAGCTTCCAGCAAGATTTCGCCGGTGTTCGTGTCGATGACGTCGGCGCCTACGAACGCACCCTCGAGGTCGCTGATATCGATCTCGATTTCGGTGATCTTCTGCTTGTGGATTTCGCGCAAGATGGACGGCGTAACCTTGCGGCCAGAATGTGCGATCTCTTCGCCGTTCTTGCCTTTGATCGCATGAGCCAACTTCATTCCGGTCAGGTTCGTCGGGCGATCAATACCCGGCTCCAGCGTCCAGAACAGGCGATTGTCGCGCACGACAACGCGGTCAACCGTGTAGAAAGTGCGAAGGATCTCTTCGTCCGTGCGCAAGCCGAGCGCGCGCAAAAAGATCGAGCCCAGGAACTTGCGCTTGCGGTCGATACGAACGTAAAGGACGTTCTTCTGGTCGTACTCGAATTCGACCCAGGAACCGCGGTAAGGAATGATCTTGCCCAGGAAATAGGTGCGGTTGTTCGCCGTCTCGAAGAACACGCCAGGCGAACGGTGCAACTGGCTGACAATCACGCGCTCGGTGCCGTTGATGATGAACGTGCCGTTCTGGGTCATCAGCGGTACGTCACCGAAGAAGACTTCCTGCTCCTTGATGTCCCGGATGGCCTTGTTGCCGGTCTCGGGATCCTTATCGAAGATAGTCAGGCGCATCGTGACCTTCAGCGGAGCGCTGTAAGTCATGCCGCGCTCTTCACACTCGGCCACGTCGTACTTGAGTTGGAGTCCGACCGGATCGCCGCACTTGTTGCAAAAATCGGGCGTATTAGCGTTATAAGTACCGCACTTGCCGCACAGCACGTCGCCGGGGTGGAACGGGTCCGTGATGACCGTCGCACCGCAGTTCCGGCAGGTGGTGCGCAGGTGATGCAAACCCTTTAAATGCCCGCACTTGCACTCCCAATTACCAATGGAGTAGTCCACGAACTCAAGTTGTGATACGTTCCTGAAATCCGTGATGGGGAACACGGACTGGAAAACTGCCTGAAGACCTGCGTCATCTCGTTCGCTAGGCAGCTTGTCCATCTGAAGAAAGCGGTCATACGAACGCTTCTGAACCTCAATGAGGTTCGGGATCTGGATTGTTGCCGGAATTTTGGAGAAGTCGAGTCGGTTGCGCGTGATGTTGTCGGTATTGTTCGGCATGAAAGAAAACTCCTCAGTTGTCCCGAACGCGACCCGCGATTGGGTTTAGGACGCTGAGCCTGGGCGTCCTGAGCCCGCCTGCGATCGGGACCGCACCAGCAACGGAGCCGGTGCTTACGCAAACCTCATGTATCGCCGACACCTGCCGACTGTCGCGACAGCTTTTGCCGTCGCAGCCCGGGCCAGCGACCCATGGCGACAGCCGCCAGAAAGGCGGCGCTACAAAGCCCCACTCGGGGCAGTCCTTCAAGAGCCGTGCGCGCGGCTAACGCGTTCGGCATTAAAAATGCAGCAGCGCCCGCGAGGACAAATTTCCCCGCAAGCGCCAATTGCGGCACTTGGCCTGAAATTGATTTGTGTATTCCGCGCCAGTAGCAGCCTGTTTCCGTCCCTGAAGGGCGAGACGGCCCGCCGTTTCGAATCTTCTAATGATAGCACGGGCTCCCGCCAGTCCGCGCCGATCATAAATACAAGAAATCACCCCGGTATCTAACTAGTAGATGACCGAAGTGTCTCTCCGGCTTCAGAAGCTCTCGAAAATTGCCCCTGCTTGCGCCTTTCGAGTGAAACAAGGCCCACAAATACAAACGGATTTAAGGTTTCGGAGGTTTGGTGGCCCTGGTTGCTGGTCATCCGAACCTCCGAAATCTCGAACAGTTCATCGCGGCTAAGCCGCGCCAACTACTTGATGTCGACCGTCGCGCCGGCTTCGGTGAACTTCTTCTTGATGTTCTCCGCTTCTTCCTTGCTGACGCCTTCCTTGATCGGCTTCGGAGCGCCGTCAACCAGGTCCTTGGCTTCCTTGAGGCCGAGGCTGGTGACTTCGCGGACAGCCTTAATGACGTTGATCTTGTTCGCGCCAACGCCGGTAAGGATCACGTTGAACTCGGTCTTTTCTTCGGCCGGAGCAGCAGCGGCAGCAGCGCCGCCACCAGCAACCATGACCGGGGCAGCGGCAGCAGCCGAAACGCCAAGCTTCTCTTCCAACATCTTCACCAGCTGCGACGCTTCAAGAAGCGACAGGCTAGCGATCTGGTCCTGCAGTGCATTCAAATCCGCCATCTCTATGTCTCCACTCTCTTAAGTTATCAGTTGCCGGACCCGCGCCCTTCCGGGCTCGTCGTCCGCTTTGCCCCTGTTGAGGAGCGAAGTTATCGGTTATCGAGGCTTCCGGTGCGACGTCGTCTGCCACCTGGGCCAGACAACCCAAGCAGCACTGCCCGCCGCAACGCCTGACAACTGATAACGAAAACCAAAACCGTCGTTAGTCATCCGGTCGTTAGTCGTTGGTCAAAATCGCACCCGGCACATCGGGGCTAACGACCAAGGACCAACAACCAAGGACTTATTACGCGCCAGCGGCTTCGCCGCCGGCGAACTTGTTCTCTTTCACACCCTGATCGATGACCACAGCCAGATCGCGGCCAACGGCGTTCATGACCGTGACCAGACGCTGTGCCGGAGCATTGATGAGGAAGAGCAGCTTGCTGTAGATCTCTTCCTTCGACGGCATCGTCGCCAGCGCTTCGACTTCCTTCACGCTGAGAAGTTTGCCATCGAGCACGCCGGCCTTGACCATGACTTCCGGGTTGTCTTTGGTGAACTTGGCGAGCGCCTTCGCGAGTGCAACCGGGTCGCCGCTCGTGTAGGCGATCGAGGTCACACCGGCGAGATTCTGCAATGCCTCTTCGAGCTTCGTGCCCTTTCCGGCGCGCTCTGCGATGGTGTTCTTCACGACGCGGTATTTGGCGCCGGTGCCGCGCACGGTTTTGCGCAGCTCAAAATCCTGGGCGACTGTGAGCTTGCCAAAGGTCGCCAAAATGGCGCTGTTAGCGCTCTGGAACTCGGTCGTCAACTGATCCAGGAGTTCCGTCTTCTTTGCCTTGGTGATTGCCATTGCGAAATCCTTTAACGCGCTTCGCGCGTGTCCTTAGTCGTTTGTCGTTGGTCCTCAGTACTCGGCACCTTGTCGTTGTTGGCTCGCGGCTTCGGCCAGCGACTGCCAACTAACGACTAACGACTGATTCCTACGCCTTTGCCGCTGCTTCCGCCGCGACCGTGTCGATCGATACGCCAGGACCCATTGTCGAGCTGATGGTGATGCTCTTCAGATACTTGCCCTTGGCGGCTGCCGGTTTCGCGCGAATGACGCTGACGATCAGCGCGCGCGCATTTTCAACCAGCTTTTCCGGGGAGAACGAAAGCTTGCCCACCGGCACGTGGATCTGTCCGGACTTGTCGGTGCGGTATTCGACCTTACCGGCCTTCGTCTCTTCGATCGCTTTTGCGATATCGAAAGTCACGGTTCCAGTCTTTGGGTTCGGCATGAGGCCGCGGGGGCCGAGAATCTTACCAAGACGGCTCAGGGAGCGCATCATGTCGGGAGTGGCGATGATGGCGTCGTAGTCGACCCAGTTTTCCTTCTGGATCTTCTCGACCATATCTTCCCCGCCGACGTAATCGGCGCCAGCTTCCTGCGCCTCGCGGACTTTTTCGCCGCTGGCAATGACCAGAACTTTCTTCGACTTGCCCAGTCCGTGCGGCAGAACGACCGTGCCGCGGACCATCTGGTCTGCGTGCTTGGGATCAACGCCGAGACGCATGGCAATGTCCACCGTCTCGTCAAACTTGGCGTATTTCACTTTCTGGAGAAGCGGAACCGCTTCAGCCAGCAGGTACGGGCGCGACTCAACGGCCGTACGCGCCTTCTCGATATTCTTTCCTGCTTTTCTCATTTAACTCGTCTCCTAAGGTCACCCGCCGTGAGCGGCGGGGCCGTAGTGTGCGACAAACAATAGGGTCATCGGGCCATCGCGCCACTAAGAGCAATGCCCCGACGGCGAAATCTAGCCTGCTACTACTTCCAAGCCCATGCTGCGTGCCGTGCCCTTGATCGACTTGATTGCCGTCTCAAGCGAGGCGGCGTTCAGATCGGGCATCTTCTGCTTCGCGATCTCGGCGACCTGCGATTCGGTGACGCGGCCAACTTTGTCCTTGTTCGGCGTGCCGGAACCCTTCGCAATGCCAGCGGCCCGCTTGAGCAGCACCGGGGCGGGCGGGGTCTTGGTGATGAACGTGAACGAGCGGTCGTTGTAAACGGTGACAACTACCGGGATGATCAGGCCTTCCAGTTCCTTCGCGTTCGTTCGCGCGTTGAACTGTTTGCAGAACTCCATAATGTTGATCTGCGCCTGGCCCAGAGCAGGACCGACCGGGGGAGCCGGAGTGGCCTTGCCCGCGGCGATCTGCAGCTTAACGGAACCTGTTACCTTCTTTGCCATTACCTTCTCTTTTCTTCCTCAAGCCGGGTCTAGGATTTTCGGCCCGGCGTCAGGTATTTGTGTCGTCCCTACGGACTCGAAATTGGTTTTGCTGCCCACCCGGCACTAAAGTGCCGGGCTAATCTCGTTCCGTGCCTAACGGCACTGCTTCGAGCGCGCTGGCGCCCGATTACGCGACTTTTTCGACCTGGCCGAACTCGAGCTCGACCGGGGTTGCACGACCGAAGATGGTGACCATGACTTTCAGGGTCTCGCGATCTTCATTCACTTCGTCCACAACGCCCGTAAAGGTCGCAAACGGACCTTCGGTGATACGCACCGACTCGTTCTTTTCGAACTTAATCTTGAGTTTCGGCTTTTCGCGCGTGTCGGCGATGCGGTAGACGATGTGGTTGACTTCTTCTTCGCTCAGCGGAGTGGGCTGCTGGCCAGTACCGACGAAGCCGGTTACGCGCGGAGTGGACTTCACCACATGCCACACGTGGTCATCCATGTCCATCTCCACCAGCACATAGCCGGGGTAGAACATCCGCTCGCTGGTGTACTTGCGGCCGCCGCGTACTTCCGTCACGGACTCGGTCGGGATCATCACCCGGCCAATCTTATTCTCAAGACCGAAGGCCTTGATACGCGACTCCAGCGACTCCTTCACCTTGCGCTCGAAGCCCGAGTAGGAGTGGATGATGTACCACTTCATGTTCGGGTTCGCGGGCGGCTCAATGCCGCCGGGTGCAGCTTCTTTTGACGGCTCCGGCGTATGCCCCGCGCCAGAGTCTTGATGCTGCAAGTCACCGCCGCTCGTGTTTTCCTTCTCGTCTGCCATCTGGTTGAGTTCTTCTGTCATGTACCCCTCGCGAGCGGGTTCCGCCTCGCGGTATTCCTAACGGACAAAGGCGCGCCCGGCGGATCCAAACAACCTAATAACTTGGGTCGAAGATCCGAATCAACACAGGCGCTTGTAATCCGCTGCTCAGGGCCCTAAAACCCAATGAGAACACCCGGCGGGCACCCTGCGCTAACGCGGCAAGAAGTAATCTGCGCCACGTTGCTGCGCGCCACGCCTGGGAGAGTCGGTTACCGCGGCGAAAAGTACCGAAGCAGCCTATCGATGCCGTGGCCGATGACCGTGTCAACCGCCCAGAAGTAAGCGCCGAAAACAAATACGGTAATGATCACCACGACCGTGGTGGCCTGAACTTCCTTCCGAGACGGTGAAGTGACCTTCCTCATCTCGTTGCGGACATCGCCGTAGAACGATTTCATTCGTCCCCAGGAGCCCTTAACTTTGTTGCCCATCCCTTCGGCTACGCTCGGTTGTGCGGTTGCTGACTTCGCCATGTGTGCGGTCCTGCTTTCACTACTACTAAAATCGCTTTTGGCTATTAGCTCTTGGCTTTTACTCGACCCCAAGTGCGATCAGTGCGCGCAAATGAGAGGCAACCCCCTCGAGGGGCTGGCTTCGCTTCAGAGACCGAAAACCAGCAGCGAATAGCCAAAGGCAAACAGCGCCTTTATGAAAACTGGCAGGGGCGGAGGGATTCGAACCCCCAAGTTCGGTTTTGGAGACCGACAGTTTAACCGTTGAGCTTACGCCCCTGTTTAACGGGTAATGAGTAACGAGTAACGCGCAATGAATATGTCTATTGTACCTGACTTGAAGCCTTTGCTGCGCCTCTACCCGTTACTGATTACAAAATTACTCGTTAGTGCTTACTTAATTTCTTTATGCGACTGGTGCTTCCGGCAGCGCGGGCAGAACTTCTTCAGCTCGATACGATCCGGAGTGGTCTTCCGGTTTTTCGTCGAGGTATAGTTCTTTTCCTTGCACTGCGTGCACTGCATCGTAATCATTTCGCGCGGCATGAAAACTCCCAAAACCTGTCGTTAGTCGTTCGTCCTTGGCCGTTAGTCCTGGTTGGCGTTGCCACCGACCAACGACTAACGACCAAGGACCGGATCCTTCGCGCTTTGCGCTCAGGATAGTGGCCCGCGGCTCAATCGCCGCGGAAAGCGCCACTACTTAATGATTTCGCTGATCGTGCCGGCGCCGACCGTGCGGCCGCCTTCGCGGATAGCGAAGCGCAGACCCAACTCCATGGCCACCGGGGTGATCAACTCGATTTCCAGCTGTACGTTGTCGCCCGGCATCACCATCT
>DASPIK010000107.1:0-40495 GCA_035629075.1 Terriglobales bacterium
CGGCGGAAGAATGTGGCGCCAGCGAAAAGCTCCATCCGGCGATCACCGTGCTTCAATCTTATGCGCAACTATTTTGCCGTTTTGGTCTACCCCGCACGTAATGCGATACGGCAGTTCTGCACCAAACTGATTCTTGGACGTGAAATCAATTTCTATCAGAGACGACTGTTCTCGTTGAACAGTTTCGATTCCGCAATAGCCGAAGCAACGAAATTTGACCGTGCTGGGAAAAGGAGCGGAGCCTCTCGCGAGCTTACGGGCGGGTGGCGCACCCTTTCACAGCGTGAGCAAAAATGGGGTGCCGCACCCTTCCCCTTTAGGGGAGGGTGCGTATCGATGCAGAGTGGGGCGCCTCAACTGGAATAGATGTACAGGTACTTGAACCGCGAGGCGTACCGGCGCGTCAGATCTTCATTCAGCAGTAGGCGACGCCCGTGGCCGGTCTGTGTTTCCACTTCAACGAACGGATCTTCTCCAGTAACAGCGGCATTGTAGGCAAAGATCAGCGGCTCGTACCTGGTGTCTTCGTCGACTTTCCACACTACGCCATAGTGCCGATACGCACCGAACTCCGTGCGGCTGCCGCCGCCCTCTCTTCCGTCGAGCCTGATGTGCTCCGGATGCTCCTTCCTGCGTGGCAGAACCTGTAAGCGCATGAAGAAGATGAAGTCGTCGTGAACCAATGCATTTACCTCCGCAAGCAGTGTACTCGGCGGGTGGCCCACACAAAGGCTGATGGTGGCCCACACAACGCGGTTTTCGTTGTGTGGGTCTTCTCCACTTCCTGCACGTTGAACTCTTGTTCCGAATCTAGAACTCTTCCACCCGCGACCGTTTACTTCCGGCAATTGTCTTCGACTCCGGCTCTTGGATACCTTGCGCGCAGCGATTCCGCATCACATCACCCACACCCGAGCCTCGGAAGGAGGCCGACCATGACACCCACCCCAGGGCAAGCTGCTTCCATCGTTTCCATCTGGCGCTACCCGGTGAAGTCGATGATGGGCGAGGAACTGAATGCGTCCGAAATCTCCAAAGACGGCCTCGCAGGAGATCGCGCTTTTGCGCTCATCGACAGCTCCGATGAAAAGATCGCAACCGCTAAGAACCCGAAGAAATGGCCGCACCTGTTCGACTTCCGTGCCGCCTTAGTTCAGGAACTTGAGACGCGCACAACCGCCGTTCGAATAACACTGCCGGACGGTACGATCGTCTACAGCAGCGATGCTGATGTTCACCGACTGCTCTCGGACGTTCTGCAACGCGCAGTTACACTGCGCGCGCGCACACAAACCGACCGGCCAGCCGCGATGGCTGCGTCGGCAGGCGCTTCGGCCGGAACCGCGGAGGAATACTGGCCCGACCTCGAGGGGCTTGATCATCGCGACACCGTAACGGAATTCGGACTGCCTGAAGGCTCGTTCTTCGATGCCGCTTCCGTGCATGTGCTGACCACTGCAACACTCGACCGCCTTCGCATGCTCTACCCGCAAGGCCGATTCGAAACCCGCCGCTTCCGACCCAACCTCGTAGTGAGGACCGACGGACAGGACGGTTTCGTCGAGAACGAGTGGGTCGGTCGAGTGCTCGCCATCGGCGACAGCGTTCGTCTGAGCATTACCGCGCCCTGTCTGCGCTGCGTTATGACCACCCTGCCTCAGGGCGATCTGCCCAACGACAACGGGATTCTGCGCACCGCCGCACAGCACAATCGCGCCAGCGTCGGCGTCTACGCGTCCGTGTTGCAGGGCGGCACAGTCCGCCGCGGCGACCCCGTTCGCCTCGAATAGGGAGGTGCGGTGGAGCAACCGTGAACGAGCGCAACGGACGTGAACTCCTCTACCTCTCGCAGGCCGACGTAGCCAACCTCGGCGTCACCATGGCCGAGATCATCGCCGCGCTCGAACTGATGTTCCGAGAAAAAGGCGAAGGCCGTGTCGAGATGCCGCCCAAGGTCGGCGTTCACACCATGCCCGACGCGTTTCTCCACGCCATGCCGGCGTACATCCCGTCGCAGAAAGCAGTCGGCATGAAATGGGTCGGCGGTTTTCCGGACAATCATCGTCGCCAACTGCCCTACATCACCGGCCTGCTCATCCTCAACGACGCCGAAACCGGCGTGCCGCTCGCCGTAATGGACTGCGTCTGGATCACTGCGATGCGCACCGGCGCAGCAACCGCCGTCGCAGCCCGCTACCTGGCTCGACCCGACGCCCAAACCGTCGGCATCCTCGGCTGCGGTGTGCAGGGCCGCAGCAACCTGGAAGCGCTAAGCCTCGTCTTCCCGCCGAAGACGGTACGCGCTTACGACGTTGATCGCCTCACGACTGAAACGTTTGCGCGTGACATGAGCGAAAAGTTCGGGCTTGATGTGAATCCGGTCGCCGACCCGAAAGCGGCCGTCGTCGCCAGTGACATCGTGGTCACCGCCGGCCCCATCCTGCGCGTTCCTCACGCCACCATCCACCCGGGATGGTTCGCCGGAGGCGCGTTCGCATCTCTGGTGGACTTCGATTCTTACTGGCATCCGGCGGCGCTTCGCGAAGCCGACAAGTTCTGCACCGACGACGTGCGTCAGCTAGAACAGTATCGCGGCATCGGCTACTTTCAGGACATTCCGCCGATCTACGCCGACCTCGGGGAACTGGTCGCCGGCCGCAAGCCGGGACGGCAAACGCCCCACGAACGTACAATTGCGTGCAATCTCGGCCTAGCACTCGACGACATCGCCGTCGCCCCACTCATCTACAACCGCGCTCTGGAGCGACGCGTAGGCCGTTGGCTACCGCTGTGAGTCCCCTGGCTGATGTCCTAAAGCTTCACTAGTCTTAAGGCTCCACTGATGTCGACGTTTAGATCGGTCCCCGATACTTTCGCAGCCTCGCCGCCGCGTATAGAAACGCCGCCGTGATTGCCAGTCCGATCCACAGACCCGGGCTGACCAGGAACTGACCGACACCGAAGTGCGCCATCGAGTGCATGGACGCCTCCGTCGGTGGGAACTCCGCACCCGCCGGAGCTGCCATCATGTAGCGCCGCAGCATCGACGCTAAATGCGTGCTGTTGAACGCGACTCTTTCCAGCGCGATGACGGCGAAGGGCGGCAACACGGCCCACAAGAACGGCACCCGCGGCGACCACGCCGACACCAGCAACAGCCATCCGTAAAACGGCGCAAACCAGAGTCCATGGATGGCGCCAAGATGGTAAAGCAGCGTCGCCCACATGTGCGGCAGCGCAAGATGTGCCCACAACGTTGCAACACTCAGGCCTTGGGCCATCAGCACCACGGCGCTGATCACCAGCATGATCCAGTGCATCGCGATCGTGACGGCAAAACCAAGCAGCGGCAGCACCACGATCGGAATCGTCGCCTTCGCGAGCACCGTCGTAAGATCAGCAACCGGCAGCGATTTCCAAAACAAAATGCTCCGGTCGCGACGTTCGCCATACAGCGCGTCAACGCAATAGATCACCGCGACCAGCGTCGTGACGCCCATCATCGCGAGCCCGGCGAGATGGAACGGCTGCACGATCGCGCTGTGCATCTGCATCACGTCGCCACGCATGTTGGCCGCAAGGCGAAAAGCATTCACCAGGAAACCAAGCAGAAACAGCGCCGCCACCGCCAACGGCGCGATATAAATCGACCGGTTCTCCCAAATCTCGCGCCGGACCAGCCAGTAAAAGCGCCGGCTCTCGGAAATGTCGGCAGGCGCGAATGCCTGCGGTTCCACACGAGACTCTGGCACTGCATTCGCTGGAGTATTCATCGAGCCGCTCCTTGTATTTCGCTCGGCACCTTCCTGTTTACTCGGTCCGCTGCTCCGCCAGTCCGTCGTGCCGCCTGATTGGTCATCACGGCCACGAACAGGTCCGCGACATTCGGCGTCCGCAGCTCGCCGAGCCTCTCGACCTGCTCACGATCAGCACGATCGAACAGCAGGATGCTGCGACCCAGCATCTCGCGTTCGTGCATCGGCTTGAGCGCGCGTGCGGCCGCGAGCTGATCCGGAATCACCGTCAGTTCCACGTAGCGCGACTCCACGTCTTCCATGCTGCACTCGAACACGATGCGTCCCCGGTCGATGAACATCACGTCCGTCAGCACGTGCTCGATCTCTTCCACCTGATGTGTTGTCACCAAGATGGTGCGGCTGCGATCGAAGTAGTCGTTCAGCAGCGAGTCGTAGAACTGCTTGCGATACAGAATATCCAGACCAAGCGTCGGCTCATCTAGCACCAGCAGCTTGGCATCGATTGCCATCACGAGCGCCAGGTGCAACTGCGTCACCATGCCTTTCGACAGTTCCCGGACCTTGGCGTCGCGCCTGATCGTCGTCTTGGCAAGAAAGCCTTCCGCCTTCGCGCGGTCGAACCGCGGGTGCACGCCTGCCACGTAGTCGATCGCTTGCCAGACCCGCATCCAGCGCGGAAGCACGGCAACATCTGCAATGAAGCAGACATCGCGCATTAGCAGATCGCGCTGTTTCCACGGATCGCGCCCGAGCACTTTCAGTTCGCCCTCGTACGGAATGAGCCCGAGCATCGCGTTCAGCGCTGTCGTTTTGCCTGCGCCGTTAGGACCGATCAGTCCCACAATACGGCCGTCCTCAACCCGCAAGTTAAGGCCGTCCAGCGCGATGGTTGTTCCGAACGCCTTCCGCAGGCCGCGAGCTTCTATGCACGCCATGGTTTAGCGCTCCTTCTGACGTGAATTGGACTCGGGCTCATCCGAGTCGATCTCTCTAGGCTTTGCACTCTCCGAAGATGCTCGGCGAACGCTGCCGTTCAGCAACTCTTCGGCTTTCAGTCCGAGCCGCTGAATCGTTTCGTAGATCCTTGGCCAATCTTCATCCAGGAATCTTTGACGTTCTCCCTGCAGCAACAAACTGCGTGCGCCCGCATTGATGAACATCCCGCGACCTCGCCTTGTCTCTACTAGTCCTTCGTCTACGAGTTGCTGGTATCCCTTCAGGACCGTGAGCGGATTGACGCGATATTCGGCCGCAACGTTGCGCACCGAGGGTAGCGGGTCGCCTTCCTTCAGCACTCCGTCGAGTATCATCGCGACGACGCGGTCACGAACCTGCCGATATATCGGCTGATTGTCGTTCCACTCACGGCTCATTGCTTGATCTTGGTCACCTTACCTGGGACACGGCCGTGTCACTCTTGCGCTTCAAGTCAAAGCGAGCGTGGACCGCTTTATCTCCCGGCAATATGAAAACCCACTCCTCGATGTGACGATTCGCATCGATGATGGTGAATGCGGCTTTCCGCATGTGTCCGTATTTCGTGCTACCGGCGACGTCAAGAAATTCGAATTCCACTCTCTTGCCGTCAGGCGAAATCTTGCCCACCATGCGAGGCCGATTTCCTGCGTCACAGTAGTGCGTCAGCAGCAGACGATCAGTGTCCAGGTAGAACATGGTGATGGGATCGTCGGGGCGTTCAGGCGACCTCATTTCATGCATGAGCGCGTTGCCCATGGAAGTCACGCGGAGTGAGACTTGTATCGGCTTGCCGCTTTGCATTTCGGGTTGCGGCGGCTGGACACTCACGGGACCCTCCCACGAACCCGCCAAGCTTTTCAGTTTTTCGAAGGCCTTTTGTGCTCCCGACGGTGCGACCTTATCGGCAGACTTGTGCGTTTCGTGGGACTGGGCGAAAGCCATTGTGGAGAGCGCCATCAAGACGACGCACAGCAGTAAGCGATGGAACTTCATGTTCGTTCTCCTTTAGCCCTGTGACATTCGGTGGGGGAACTCAGCAACGCTGCCTCCCAACCGCTTTGGTGTTTTAGTTAGCTGCAACACCACGCCAGGTTGTATGCAGCCCTGAAATTTTTGTTCTCGTGCCGTTCGCGCGTCTGCCCCTTTGCAGCGGTACGTGAGGCTGCCGATGAAATCCTTGGTTGTGGGCGGCTTTGCGGAATCCCGAAGGGGAACTACCAAAAAGCGGAGTAGGGAGGGGGTGTCGCCGAGTTGGCGATGCACGGCAGGTATTATCGCGGTACTCGATCAAGTTGGGGTAAGACTAACGCTTCGGTTTATGCCCGATGACTGCTCCATTCGCTCCCGGCGCTTCGAACGAGACCACCCGAATATCCTGGTACCCAATGTCCTTCAGCCAGGCACTGAGCTCGGCAGCGGTGTAGTTGCGGCCGCCGACCGTTTCGACCAGCATGTTGAGGCTCATGAGCGCTGCAGACGCTGGTCCGGTTTTGTCATCATTCACCAGCAGTTCGCTGATGATTACGGCTCCGCCCGGCGGCAACGCGTCATAGCACTTCCGCAGAATCGCCCGGTCTTCTTCTTCGCTCCAATCGTGCATGATCATCGAGAGCAGGATCACGTCGTGCCCGGTTGGATATGTTGGATCAGCGAAGAAATCGCCCTCCTGTGTCGTGATTCGATCCTGCAGACCGGCTTCGGCAATTCGCTCCGATGCGATCTCGGCCACGAATGGCAGGTCATACACCGTCGCCGCAAGGTTGGGGTAGCGCTGACAAAGTTCGATGTCGTAGGCTCCCGATCCTCCGCCAACATCGAGCAGCTTTCGAAAGCCGCTGAAGTCCACGGCTTCGCCGAGTGCTCGGGCAGTGAAGAGAGACAGCGAGTGCATGGCCTGCCAGAAGGTCTGCATCATCGCAGGATCCGAGCCCTCGAACAGCGACTTCTGTTTGTCGGGGTCCCATGTGGTTGGCCGATTGGTGGTGACTGCTTCCGGCAGCTTGTCCCAACCGGGGTAGAGCCTGCGGTTGAGCATGGTCACGAACCCGCCGAAGTAGTAATGGCCTCCGCGGATCAGGAACTTCTCCGCAAGCGGGGCATTGTGATAGCGCCCATCCTTCTTCGCGAGCAGGCCAAGCCCGGCGCACCCTGTCAAGAGCATTTCCGCCGGGCGCTCTTCAATCCTGTACCAGTGCGCCAGCTCGGAAGCTGACATTGGCGTTGCTGAAAGTCGCGTGAACAGGTCCATGTCTACGGCTGTTGAAAGCGTTTTGAACGCCCAGAACGCCGTCGACAACTGCATTAGCGGAATGGGTGTGATCGCCGGGTCCTGCTCATGCCTGAGCTCGGTAAGGGAGCTACTCATTTCTCCCCCGCATCTCCAGAATCAGTCCGGCACAGCGCCATCCTGCTTGCCGGTTAAGCGCGTGAAGAAATGAGGCGGAGCAGCCGTCCGCGGTTGCCTGACCTCAGGTTGCAGAGCAAGGGATTGTCGCTGGCCGCGACCTCGAACTGGAAGGAGAGAAAGTCTCAGGCTCTACTGGTTTCGTCGCCCCACAAGGCGCGCAGTTCCGGCGGTTCTTTCAGAGGAACCCCGACCGATTCACCCAATAGAGCTTCGAGCGTTTCCACCCAGAGCACTTGGGAGTTAAAAACCCGCCCAAAATTGCGCAAGACCGCCTGCGCTACCTCGTCGATAGCCACGTCGCGCCCAAGTTCGCGCTGCATCGATGTCACCGGCTTTGTCGCAATGCCGCAGGGCACGATCAGATTGAAGTAGTCGAGGTCTGTATTGACGTTCAGGGCGAAGCCGTGCGACGTAACCGCGCGTGAGATGTGCACGCCAATCGCGGCGATCTTGGCCTGTTCGCTCAATCCAGCGCTGCTGCCCGGTACAGTCCACACCCCCGTCATGCCGTTAAGGCGCTCGGTCAGGATGCCGTAATCGGCGCAGGTACGAATGAGCGCTTCTTCGACGCGACGAACATAGTCCACCGGATAAACGGTCTTGCGCTGACCGTCAGGACCGATCTGCGCGCGAAGATCAAATATCGGATAACCGACCAGTTGTCCCGGACCGTGGAATGTCACGTCTCCGCCGCGGTCGCACTCGAACAACTCCACGCCCTTCTGCTCCAGGAACTCGCGAGGCACGATGATGTTCGATTGATCCGCATTCCGCCCCAGCGTTATGACAGGCGTGTGCTCGAGTAGCAGTAAGGTGTCGCTCACCTTGTCGGCTTTGCGCAGTTCGATCAGCTTCTGCTGAAGCCGCAGGCCGGTGGCGTAATCAATGGTTCCGAGTTGGACGACAGAAATCACAGTCAAGACCTATCGAAAAAGAAAAGAGGACACTGGGGAACGCCAGTTGAAAGAACTTCTGATCGATCGAATCCCCTGCGTTCCCCGTGTCCTCTGTGAGGTATTTCAAGCATTAATGGCCAGTCCGTACACGCTGTTGTCTGCGTCCGACATCGCTTCGCTGACCGTCGGGTGCGGGTGGATGGTGGCCATCAGGTCTTCTACCGTGCCTTCGAGTTCGAGCACCGCAACCGCTTCGGAGATTAATTCCGTAGCTTCGGGCCCAATGATGTGCACGCCTAAAATCTCGCCGTACTCCGCATCCGCTACCACCTTGATGAAGCCTTCATGCGCACCAAGGATCGTAGCCTTTGAATTCGCCGTGAACGGAAACTTGCCCACTTTCACGTTATAGCCAAGCTCCTTTGCCTTGGCCTCGGTCAGCCCGACGCTGCCGATTTGTGGCTCGCAGTAAGTGGCGCCCGGGATGTGCGCCGGATCGATGGGCTTGACCGGCTTGCCCGCGATGCGCGCTACAGCAACCAGTCCCTCAGCCGCTCCGGCGTGCGCCAGTTGCGGATAGCCTGCCACGATGTCGCCGATGGCGTAAACGCCGGGCTCTCCGGTCTGCATGAACTTATCGACTTTGATGTAACCGCGTTCGCTCTGGATACGAGGCACGTTCTCGAGGCCGACGTTCTCGGTGCGCGGTTTGCGCCCCACGGCGATCAGGACTTTTTCGGCCTCGATGAGCTGGGACTTTCCATTGACCGTAAAGTCCACCGCGACGCCGTTGTCGGTGCGCTCGACCTTCTGCACCATGGCGTTCACGTGAAAATTGATCCCGCGCTTCTTGTAGATCCGCTGAAACTCCTTGGAGACGTCCTCGTCTTCAACGGGCACCATGCGGGGCAGCATTTCGAGAATGGTCACATCTGCGCCGAACGACTTGTATACCGACGCGAACTCCACACCGACAGCGCCCGAGCCAACCACGACCAGAGACTTCGGGATGTCTTTGAGCTCGAGAATCTCAACATTGGTCAGAATGCGATCGTCCGCTTTCATGCCCGGCAACATTCGTGCTTCCGAGCCCGTCGCGATCAACACATTTTTCGCCAGGATAGTTTTGGCTGCGCCGCCATCCGCCGCAACTTCGATTGAGTGAATGCCGTCCTTGGCAGGACCCGTCAGCCGCCCGTATCCCGAAATCGTTTCAACCTTGTTTTTGCGCATGAGGAACTCGAGTCCCTTGGCATGCTTGGTGACGATTTTGTTCTTGCGCTGCATCACCACCGGCCAGTCCACGGTCGGCGTGCCCGTGTCCTTGATTCCGTATTCTGCGGCGTTTTTGATGTGATCGAACATGGAGGCGCTATACAACAACGCCTTTGTCGGGATGCAGCCGACGTGCAGGCACGTTCCGCCAAGCTTGTTATCTTTTTCGATGAGTGCAGTCTTCAGTCCGTACTGGCCAGCGCGGATCGCAGCCGTATAGCCCGCAGGCCCGCTGCCGATTATGGCGACGTCGTAGATCTTATCTGCCAATTGTCTGTGCTCCGTACTGAATTGATGAAAGGCGGGTAACCAACGGTAGATTCTACGCCAGCGCTGAAAGATGCAGAACAACGGATCACACCAGGCGCGGCGAGCGAATCGTTTGCGCGACGGGTCTTGTGATCTTTGTCCTGAGGAGTGATTTCACAGTCGGGCTCCGGCTCCGTGCATCCTAAGTGAGTTCAGGAGGAGTCATGTCTCGTGTGCGCGTCGAATCCGTGGAGAAACTCGAGCAGTTGGTTACTGCTGGCGAACACCATTTTCGCGCTGACGAGCCGGAGGCGCTAGGTGGCAACGGGGCCGGACCTACTCCCTACGAGCACCTGCTAGCCGCACTCGGCGAGTGCACCTCGATGACGCTCCTACTGTACGCGCGTCGAAAAGGAATCCCGTTGCAGAAGGTTACGGTCGAACTCGACGACGCTCGCATTTACGCGAAAGATTGCGCCGACTGCCTTTCGCTCGAGGGCCACATTCATGAAATTCGCCGCCAAATTCGCCTCGAAGGACCACTCACCGACGAGCAGCGCGCCCGACTGCTCGAGATCGCCGATAAGTGTCCGGTTCACAAGACGCTCACTGCGGAGATCAAGATTCGGACGCAACTCGCTTAGCTGCATATTGCTCGATTCGCAAGAGTCCCGCTGGTCATATTCGTTGACAGCAGCAACCCTGCTCCCATAGCATTCAGCTACCGGAACTGAATATGTACGCCTACCGATTTACGTTTACTTTCGCCCGCTGGCCTTTTACCGGCCGCGGCGCGGAACGGGCGTGCGTACTAGGTTCTGACTAGACATCTAGAAACACACGAGAAAGTTCCAGCAGCCGCGGCCGTTAGAAGCCGCGGCTGTTTTGTTTTTGGCGACGAAATGACGAGCGACACCGAACAACGACCCGAAGGGAGACCCGTAGTGATCATCAATATGTCCGAAGGCGCAACGCAGCAGCAGATACAGAACATCATCAACCGCGTCACGGAGGCCGGCTACCATCCGCACGTCATTCATGGTACCGAGCGCACCATCGTCGCCGCCGTCGGTAGTGGCCGCCGTCATGAACTCGAATCGCTGCGAGTTGCCGGGGGGGTCGATGCCGTTGTGCCGATCGCGCAGCCTTTCAAACTGGTCAGCCGCCAGGTTCACCCCGAGCGCAGTGTGGTTGAGGTCGGCAATGTGCGCATCGGCGGCCCCGAGGTCGTGGTCATTGCAGGACCGTGTTCGGTCGAGTCTCGCGAGCAACTCTTCACCACGGCGCACGCGGTCAAAAAAGCCGGCGCGGTCATGCTCCGCGGAGGCGCCTACAAGCCACGCACGTCGCCTTATGATTTCCAGGGTCTCGGGCTCGAAGCCCTTAAGCTGCTCGACGAAGTGCGCCGCGAAGTTGGTCTCCCTGTCGTTACCGAGGTGATGGCTACCGAGGACGTGGACGTCATCTGTGAGCACGTAGACATGCTTCAGGTGGGCGCACGCAATATGCAGAACTTCGCCTTACTCCGCAGGCTTGCACTCACCGACAAGCCCATCCTGCTTAAGCGCGGCCCTTCGTCCACCGTGAAGGAATGGCTGCTCGCCGCTGAATACCTTGTTACAGGTGGAAACAGCAAAGTTGTCCTCTGCGAGCGCGGCATCAAGACCTTTGAGACAGAAACTCGCAACACGATGGACCTAGCAGCTATCGCACTGGCTCGCGAACTTTCCCATCTGCCGGTCATTGCCGACCCGTCGCACGGTACTGGACGCCCAAGCCTGATCGCGCCCGTGTCGCGCGCTGCGATTGCCGTTGGGGCTGACGGCATCATCATCGAAGTTCATCCCTGCCCCGAACGTGCCCTTTCCGATGGCGCACAGTCGCTTGATCTCGAAGCGTTCGCTCGTGTGATGCGTGAGATTGCAAGCCCCATGCGCAGCATCGGTTCGCTGCACATGAACGGCACCAGTACCGGAGCGACCGGCGCCTCTGCCTGACACTCGCTAACGTGGGACGGGGCCACTGCCCCGTCCTGAAAGGTTTAGCGCTTCTCCCCTCCCCGTCTTCTTTATATGATTGGTGTCGAGAGAACCTCATCATGCTCAAGTCATCTTCCCTGGTTATTCTTGCCTTCCTGGCTCTTCTTGTGCCTGGCGCCAGCGCGCGCAACGCTCAAACGCCGACAAAGATTGAAACCGCAAAGTACGTGATCATCATGGTGCCCGACGGCACCGGCCTGGCAGACATTACGGCTGGCCGAATCAAGAAGAATGGTGTGGACGGTGCACCGCTCGCGATAGAAACGTTGGACCGAATCGGGTATGCACGCACCTATTCTGCGAACAATACCGTCACCGACTCGGCAGCCGCTGCGTCGGCCATGGGATGCGGTGAGAAGTTCATCAACGGTGAAATCTGCTTCCACGCTGACGGACGCCCACATAACCCGAGCCTGCTTGAACTCGCCAAGGCTAAGGGCATGGGCACCGGCCTGGTCGCCACTTCCACGATCACTCACGCCACGCCCGCCAGCTTCGGAGGCGCCCACGTGAAGAGCCGCAGCTGCGAGCAGGAGATCGCTCGTCAATTCATCGAGTCCGCTCGTCCCGACGTCATCCTCGGCGGGGGCTTCGCGAAGTTCAACTCCCAGACGCCTGACAAATGCGGCACTCAGGGCGACTTCGTCACTAAAGCGGAAACTACCGGATACACCCTGCTTACAAACACGATCGACCTACAGCGGGCCGTCGCGAAGAATCCAGCGCGGGTTCTCGGACTCTTCTCACGAGAAGGCATGACCCCGGAATACCTGCGAAAGCCCGACACAGCCGAGCCGCGCCTGCCCGAGATGGCGAAAGCCGCGCTGCAACTGCTCGAGCGCAACCCGAACGGCTTCTTCGTGATGATCGAGGGATCACAGGTTGACTGGGGCAATCACGACAACAACCTTGATTACCAGACAGGCGAACTGCTGGCCTTCGACGAGGCCGTCAAGGTCGTGCTCGACTGGATCAACGCCGTTCCTGAACGCAAGGCGCAAACACTGCTGGTGATCTCGCCCGACCACGAGACCGGCGGGTTCAGCATCATGGGCGACGAAAACACTCCGGGTCTCGGCAGTTTCAAAGCCGGCTGGACTACCAAGGGCCACACAGGTACAGACGTCGTTGTCTGGAGCCAGGGACCCGGCAGCGAACGGCTCGGCCGCTCCATCCAGAACACCGAGATCTACAAAGTCGCCAGCAAATCGTTGAAGTAAACGCGTGTCTTAGCATGGGCGAGCACTGTGCAACGCTGCCGGTTTCGCCGGCACTCTTGCGGAGGGTTCGCCCGCGCTACCCTATTCGCGGCGTCCGCCCGTAGCCATTCCGATAGCGCTGAACAGAGCCTGGGGACTGTCGAGGTTGAACACTGAGGCAGAGGCCAGTTCAAGCCCGTCGGTTGGAACCTCTGACACGACGATCAACGGAACTTCCGGATGCAAGCTCTTTAGTTCGATTGAAAGGTGCTCGCGATCATGGCGTGGTATCGACGCCCCGAATACGATGGCGTCGAAGGTGGAAGCGCGGCAATACTCCAGCGCCGCCTCTTTTGAGACTGCCATCGTCACTGTGAAACCGCCAAGCGCCAGGACAGCGGCACGGACTTCCAGCAACGTCGAGTCGAACTCAATCGCTAATACTTTCTTGGCGTTCTGCACCTTACTCTGCCCCCCGCTGTTACTCGAAGGCCCGGCCACAGCATTGTCACAAGCTAGCACCGTTCCGGCGGTACGGGGAGAATTTTTAACAACCGAACAATCGCACGTTCGCACGTTTTCACTTGCATGGGAGAACGCCGTTAGCGGTACGTTAACGTTACGGAACGTCACGTTAGGACAACCTTTGTACGTTAGCGGCACGTCTAAGTGACACCGCGCAACTTCGCGACGGGAGGTCCCGTTCATGAAGAAGAACGGAAAAGCCCCAGAGATATTGCGATTTCCAACACTCCCGCAGTCACAGGTACCCCACAGCCGTAGAGGAAGACACCACGACATTGTCAATCGCATTCTGGACGATATCGGGAATCTCGGTGAAGGAGACGCCCTGAAAGTGCCGCTCGACGGTATCGGCGACACGAAGGAAAAAGTGCGCTCCGCACTTAATCGGGCTAGCCGAAAACGTAAGATAATCCTGGCTACTGCGACTGATGACGATTACCTGTACGTCTGGGCGAGGTCCGACCAGGACGTCGAAGCAGCGGACTGACCTCGAACAGAGTTGTTCCTTCGCTGAACCCACCTTACCCGTCTGCTTTCTTTTCAGTACCATAGACTCATGTTGCCCCTGACCGAGCACGTGGAGGACTACATCCGCAGACACGCACTGCTGAGTCCGGGTGACCGCGTGGGCGTTGCCGTTTCTGGCGGAGCCGATTCTGTCGCTTTGTTGCGAGTGCTGCTTGAAGTCAGAGGGGAACTCGGCATCGTTCTATCTGTTGTTCATTTCAATCATCAGATTCGCGGAGACGCGGCAAACTCCGACGAACAATTCGTGCGCGATCTGGCCGCCCAACACGGTCTCAAATGCCATGTGTCGTCAGGGCCGACTCCCAGTTACGCGAAAGAGCACAAGCTCAGCCTCGAGACCGCCGCCCGCGAATTGCGGTACGCCTACTTCCGATCGCTGATCTGCGATCGCGATAACAGGCTCGACAAGATCGCCACAGCCCACACTCTCGACGATCAGGCTGAAACCGTCCTCATGCGGATTCTGCGCGGCACCGGACCAGGCGGCCTAGCTGGCATCTATCCAGTTGTGACTTGCCGGCCACTCGTAAATTGTCCCGGTCCGGGCACTCTTCACGGCAGTCATCCTGACCGTCAATCCGCGCCGTCAGCCTCCATCGTCCGCCCGCTCCTGGACATCCGCCGCACCGAAATCGAACAGCACTTGAAGGAGCTTCACCAACCCTGGCGCACGGATGCCACGAACGCTGACCTGAAGCACACGCGTAATCGCGTCCGCCACGAACTCATGCCAGTACTCGAACGGGAATTCAATCCGGCGCTGCGCGAGCGCCTTTCAGAGATGGCCGAGATCGCGCGTGCCGAAGAAGCTTTCTGGGAGGAGCAGGTAAACCGGGAAGTGGAGCGGCTCGTTGCAGCAGCCACACCCCCGAGGAGACTCGAACTTCCCGAGTCCGAGTTGCAGTTGAGCTTGCACCTTGACATGCTTATGGAACTTCCGCTGGCGATGCAGCGCCGCGTGATTCGTGCGGCGGCCCGAACGCTTGGCCTGGCTCTCGACTTCAGGGAAGTAGACAGAATCCTTTACTTCGCGGGCGACACTAGGGCGAAAACGGTGCAACTGCACGACCGGTGGTTCGCAAGTCAATGGAACCTCTACGCCATGCGCGTGCCGCATGACCTCGAAGGCCGTACCGGAATTCCTCGTTCCGGCAGAACCCTGCTGTTTCACCGCTTGGTTGAGCGCCATCTCTCTCGCGAGGGTTACGAATACGGCTTCTCCACACCCGGAGAAATTAAGGTGGCGGAGACCGGAACCCTCTTCCGCGCCCGCCTCGTCACGCTCGACTCCGCTGCTACCGACCGGATTAAGCAAAGAGATACTCCGGGCACCCACTCCGAACCGGGTTATAATCGCTATCAACTGCTGAACCCAGCGTTGTTGTCTTCGGAGTTACTTGTTCGCAGCTGGCGTCCCGGCGACCGCTTCTGGCCCGCGCACACGAGCTCCCCCAAGAAAGTAAAGGAGTTGTTACAGAAACGGCACGTTACCGGACAGCAGCGGGCATGCTGGCCCGTGGTTCTCAGCGGCGATGAGATCGTCTGGATGCGCGGCTTCCCCGTTCCCGAGAAGTACCGGGCGCAGGACGGAGCGGAAACGGCGCTCCTGATCGAAGAAGTTTTGGAGAACGGAAAGGTTTTGAAGAACGTATGAACGGATTATCCAAGACATCGCTCAACTGATGGCACGATGGCCCGATTTCGAACCATCCGTTCATCCGCTCATCCGATGTGCTTGGGAACCATCGACGGTAATGGGACGTCTACGGTAGTGACAGGTTACAATCCGCACCATAACGGATTGCGCAGTTCCGCCGAACAATTCGCGAAGCCTGTGGCTGTCGGCCCTGGAGATAGGATTGACGAACGTAAGCATCCTCGACGAGCGTTTCCGGATGGTTGTCACAGAGGAACAGATCGCCAAGCGCGTTCGAGAAATGGCGCGGCAGATCTGCGATGACTACCGCGGGCGCAATTTGTACGTCGTCTGTGTGATGGAAAACGGGTTCATGTTTATGGCGGATTTGGTTCGCCAGCTCGACTCTCCGGTGATCTGCCAGTTCATTCGCCCGGATTTCAACGACCGCGGCGGCACCACTGAGATCTTTTTCAGCCCTGAACCCGATGTGAAGGGCATGGATGTCTTGCTGATCGAGGGCCTTGTAGATTCGGGTGTGACAACAGAGTTCCTGGTACGCAATCTGCTTAGCCGTGGAGCCGCCTCCGTCAAATTGGCCACGCTTCTCGACCGGCAAGCTGCGCGACGAGTCTCGCTTCAGCCCGATTACTTTGGCTTTTTGGTCGATGATTCGTTCATGATGGGCTACGGCCTCGGTTCCCCTGATCTGGGCAGGAATTTGCCCTATATCGCCACCTTCCGCGAGCAGAGCCAAGCGCAGCAAGTCTGACTCAACGAAACTCCGTACTTCGAGCGGGTTAGAATAGGGTGGCAATGAACTTTTCGATGAATTGAAAGTCGCCTCGAGGGCATCTAACAGACTGAGGCGAGCTTGGGTCCGCAACTTTTGTCTCCGTACCGGAGTGCGTGGTCATTGAGTGACTGGAATTCTCACCTTGTTTCGCAGGTGGGTACTGCGGTCCTGAGCGGGTATAGGAGTTACTTCAAGTGAATTCGACTGTAAAGACCGTCGTGTTCTGGCTGGTCATCGTTCTGTCCGCCGTTCTGCTTTGGCAGGTAGTGAAGGCAGGCGGTTCTGGCGGCAAGGAAAAGGAGATCAATTTCTCCGAGTTCATGTCGCAAGTTGACCAAGGGAACATCTCCGAGGTCACCATGATCGGGTCAGAAGTCCGCGGTCATTTCCGCAATGACAAAGCGGGCTTCCACACGACCGTCCCTACCAATTATCCGGACATGTATAAGATCCTTCGCGAGAAGGGTGTCCTGATCACAGTTAAGGACGTGAGCAGCGGAAGCTGGCCCACCTGGTTGCTGAACCTGGCGCCACTCATTCTGCTTGGCGCGCTGTGGTTCATCATGATCCGGCAGATGCAGACCGGCGGCAATAAAGCCCTGTCCTTCGGCAAGTCGCGCGCGCGCCTGCTCTCCATGCAGCAGAAGAAGGTCACGTTCAAGGACGTTGCCGGCGTTGATGAAGCGAAGGAAGAGCTGAAAGAAATCATTGAGTTCCTGCGCGAAGCACAGAAGTTCCAGAAGCTCGGCGGACGCATACCGAAGGGCGTGCTTCTCGTCGGACCTCCAGGCACAGGCAAGACCTTGCTGGCCCGCGCGGTTGCTGGCGAAGCTAACGTGCCTTTCTTCTCAATCTCCGGTTCCGACTTCGTTGAAATGTTCGTCGGCGTGGGTGCAAGTCGCGTTCGCGACCTGTTCGAGCAGGGCAAAAAGAATGCTCCCTGCATCATCTTCATTGACGAAATCGATGCCGTGGGCCGTCATCGTGGCGCTGGCCTCGGCGGCGGACACGACGAGCGCGAGCAGACCCTAAACCAGTTGCTGGTCGAGATGGATGGTTTCGAGTCCAACGACGGCGTCATCCTCATCGCCGCTACTAACCGTCCTGACGTGCTCGATCCTGCGCTGCTGCGCCCCGGCCGTTTCGATCGCCGCGTAGTTGTGCCACGTCCTGACGTGAAGGGCCGCGAAGAAATTCTGCGGGTTCACACCCGCAAGATCCCCATCTCCGACGACGTCGACTTGATGGTGCTAGCCCGCGGCACACCGGGCTTCTCCGGTGCCGACCTGGCCAACATGGTTAATGAAGGCGCGCTCAACGCCGCACGTCAGAACCGCAAAATGGTCCTGATGTACGACCTCGAGCTCGCCAAGGACAAGGTCCTGATGGGCGCCGAGCGGAAGTCCATGGTCATGTCCGAGGAAGAGAAGCGCCTCACGGCCTTCCACGAAGCCGGACACGCCCTGGTTGCCACGCTGCTCAAGAACAGCGATCCGCTCCACAAGGTTACGATCATTCCGCGCGGAATGGCCCTTGGCGTCACCATGCAGTTGCCGGTTGACGACAAGCACACCTACTCGCGCGAGTACCTCGAAACTCGATTGGCTATCATGATGGGCGGTCGCGTTGCCGAGGAGCTGTTCCTGCAAACGATGACGACCGGCGCTGGCAACGACATTGAGCAGGCTACAGAACTGGCCCGTAAGATGGTCTGCGAGTTCGGCATGAGTCAGCTCGGCCCGATCACCTTCGGCAAGAAGGACGAGCAGATCTTCCTTGGGCGCGAGCTTCAGCAGCATCGCGACTTCAGCGAAGACACCGCCATTAAGATCGACCAGGAAGTTCGCCGCTTCGTGGACACGGCCTACAAGACCGCCGTCCAGGTTCTCGAGAGCCACCGCGAACACCTGACCAAGATAGCCATGGCGCTGCTCGAGCGAGAAGTCATCGATGCAAACGACATCCGCATGATTCTCGAGGGCAAGGAACTGCCGCAGGTTGTGAAGCCGCAAGCGCCCAACGACGAAGTCCAGCAGGTACTGAAGCCCGAACCTGGTCGACAGGGCGTGCAGGGTGAGCGTCCGGCACAGGCGTAGCCTGGACTGGTGCGCAGCAAAACATAAAGGGCAACAGCAGATTGCCCGAATCATCACGACTTTCGCAGGCGAATCAGATAAGTCAGCCAGACAGGAACATCAAGGGCGATCCTGAAGAGGGTCGCCCTTGAGTTTCTTCGTGATGCCCGCGCCCATATTCATCCAAATATGTTATACAAGTAGTTAACAGCACGATCCTCTTATATCGCCTGTGTACCATGCGCGGTTATACGCCTCTGACTTTTCTTCGCCTCTCTACCAGATTGCAGACTCTGCATCTGACGCATGATCCCTTTGAGATTGCCCGAGCCGCCTACGAAGAACTGTCTCGGCCTGTCGGTGTCGATCTGTTTTTTAACTACTTGGTAGTCAAGCCGGGCACAGATCTCTGGCTGGCATCATTCGACGGCGTTCCGTACCAGGCTGGAAAAGAGATCCGCACCTTGAAGTTCAACGAAGCCGTCTGCGGCACGGTCGCGGCTACAGGCCGCGCAATGAACATCGGCTATAGCGATCCTGCTGACCCAAAAGCCAGCCTCGTCCGGGCATTTGGCGCAAAAGCTTACTGCTGCACGCCGATCCTGAACGGGAGCAGGCTCATGGGCACGCTGTCTTTCGGGTCAACCACCCGGGAGGCCTTCAACACATCAGAGGCTACGCTCATGAAGTTGGCTGCGCAGCAGATCGCTCTCGGACTGAGCAAGCGTTTCCGGTCGCTTTACGAGGGCGTGCCGCTGCCAGTGCAGCAACGCGCAAGCTAACTCACTCAGTTCATCCTGACTCTTCCGCTTTGGGCGACCGCTGGGTCGCTTTCCTTTTTGCCTGTCGACGGTTCTTTGCCTAAGTGCCGTCATCCCCGCCGGAGCCGCGCTCTTCGCGGCGAAGTGGGGGACCTGCATTCCCGCGCCCCAGGAATTCTCTTCACGGCACCAGCGACTGCTGTATTCTGACCTGCTACTCCGCAAAGCAACGCACAGAAGGAGCGATGTTTTCATCACCTGTCATGAAGCGTCTACGATTCGGTTCCCATTTACTCTTCGTCCTTCTTATCGCCGCCACCGCCGTCGCGCAGCAGTTCCCCACAGCAAAGCCTGAATCCCTCGGACTCTCCTCCGATCGTCTTGAGCGCATCGGCGCCGTCGTGCAGAGCAATATCGACAACAACCGCATCGCCGGCGCAGTCACTCTCGTCATGCGTCACGGCCAGATCGCGTGGTTCAAAGCGCAAGGCTCAGCCGACCGCGAAGCCAACAAGCCCATGCAGCGCGACAACATCTTCCGCATCTGCTCCATGACCAAGCCCATCACCAGCGCGGCTGTCATGATGCTCTACGAGGAAGGCCGTTTCCTGCTCGACGATCCCGTCTCGAAATACCTGCCCGAGTTTAAGAACCCGAAAGTGTTGGTCACGCCCCCGAACGCACAGCCCTACACCGTCCCGGCCTCGCGCGAGATCACGATTCGCGACCTTTTGCGTCATACTTCGGGCCTCACCTATCAGTGGAACGGCAAGCTCGGCCCCTTGTACAACAAAGGCAACGTCGCCAGCGGACTCATGCAATACGACGGCACCATCGCCGAAAGCACCAAGAATCTGGCCGCGCAGCCGCTACTTTTCAGCCCCGGCGAGCGCTGGGAGTACAGCCTCTCCGTCGACGTCCTTGGCCGCCTCGTCGAGGTCGTCTCCGGCAAGCCGCTCGACGAGTTCATGCGCACGCGCATCTTCCAGCCCCTCGGCATGACCGACACCTTCTTCTATCCGCCTGACGATAAGTTGCCGCGACTCGCCACCGCCTACGGGGCTTTCGATGGCAAAGGCATTCAGCGCTTTCCCGACACTCCGGTCACCGAGGGACATCTGACCTACTCGGCCGACTACCCCTACCGCGGACCCAAAAAGCTCTTCTCCGGCGGCGCCGGCCTCACCTCCACCGCCACTGACTACGCGCGCTTTGCCCAGATGATGCTCAACCACGGCAAGCTCGGCAACGTCCGCCTGCTCAGCCGCAAGTCGGTCGAACTCATGTCGAACGACCAGCTCGGCAAGATCGCCCCTGACCAGGGCTTCGGTCTCGGCTTCGGTGTCGACGGCGTCAAAGCACCGCTTAACGACCTCGGCTCCGCGGGCCAGTACTATTGGGCAGGCTTCTTCTACACGAACTTCTGGATCGACCCGAAAGAAGACATGATCGTCATCTTCATGGCGCAACTGCACCCCAGCGGCGGCCTCTCGCTCGACCGCCAGATCCGCGTCCTGGCCTACCAGGCGATTAACGACTAACGAGTCGCGATGGATCCTTCACACGCTCAGGCATGACATGCGTTGTCGAAGTCGAGTCATCCTGAGCGCAGCGAAGGATCTATGCATTTCGCCTGCAGCGCCGAAAACCCCACCCGCCAACGCTGCCCACGACACCCTCGTCATCCCGACCGTAGCCGCGCCTTGCGCGGCGGAGTGGAGGGACCTGCATTCCGCATCGCGCCACAGGGACGCCGAGTCGTCCTGAGCGCAGCGAAGGATCTATGCATTTCGCCGGCAGCGCCGAACAGCCCCACCTGCCAACGCTGCCCACGACACCCTCGTCATCCCGACCGTAGCCGCGCTTTGGCGAAGTGGAGGGACTTGCATTTCTACTCATTACTGATTACTGACTCCCCATCCCGCCGCGATTGAGGTACAAAGGTGGCCGCCATGTACACCCACTTCTACATTAACCGCGAGTGGATGCTTTCGCGCACAGCCCGGCGCGTCTATCGCGCAGCCGCTGCGCTCTCGTTCGGCTTGTTGGCGCTCATCGTCGCCCACTTCGCAGGTGCCGACCTGCTCGACCAGCCGCTCGTCGCGCCCCTCGTAGGCCCGGTGCTGCTGTTGTGCATGCTGGGCACCGCACTCACCCTCGTCGCCATGGAGTACTTCTACTTCACCTTCGACGACCTCTCCACATTCAGAAAGGTCGCCTGGTTCTTCATCCTGTGCCTCATCCCCATCGGCCCCGCGCTCTACTGCTACGCCGTCTACTCCCGGTCGAAGTACTTCCAGATGGAGACCCATCCCGCAGCAAACGTGCCTACGCTCTGATGATGGGCAGAAATTCGACGAGCTTCGGCCCCCGTCTGTTGAACTGGCAATTGGGTCACCGAAGCGACGCCGAAAACCGCCAGAGCTTTATTTTTTCCCGGAGGATTGGCCAGATTGGGGTTGCGCTGCCGGCGTGTTCTGGGTGGTGGGCTGCTGTGTGGTGGCAACTGGGGTCATTGCGACTGGCTTAAGTGCATCTCCTGTGGACATCGGAGTCATCGCGACAGGCTTCAATGACTTCGTCACAGGAGTCATTGCGGCTGGTTTAATTGATTCTTGAAGCTCAATTGTTACGGCTCTCTTCTCTTGCTCACTCATCTTCCTAGCCTCTCGGACATTCGCGCCTACAAACAACATCGTGCAGATGAGACCCGCGGCAAAGCACAAGGTCGCGGCCAGAGTACACCAGTCGATCGCCCAACACCAAAAGCTTTTCAGATGCTTGTTTAAAGCATCAGAATTGCCATTTAAGTAAAACTCTTCCAGCCAACCAAGCGTCTTCTGTTGCGCGCGAATGCTGATTTGGAAAGAAGCCATCGTGATGACAATGCAAACCGTAAAGAAAATCCAAGACGCGAACAGACTCAGTATCCATACAGCTTTTGCGAGTGGAACCACATCCTTGATGAACGCGAGTGAAAGGCCCAGTGCGCCGCTCGAGAACGACAGCAAATATCGGTCGAAGTTTTCCGTACCTGACTTAATATCGTCCCACACTTTGTTACGGTGTACGTCGTACAACGATTCTGCTCTTTCTCTCTCCATGTTCTACCTTCATGCTCTCTAAAAAGCGGGTTCAAGAGTTCCTTGGCGTTGAGGGCTAAATACGAACTCGCCAGTGAGTATCGGCGCCCGGATTCTAGCACCCGTTCGGTCGTAAGACGAGATGCCGTACTCCCAAATGTCGCCGCCCCAGCGTCATGCCGGGGAGCCGCAGGCGGGACAACAAGGACAAAGAAGACTCGCAGCGCGACATACAGACATGGTACCGGTGTGTGGTGATGCCCTCTTCAGCCTTGACAACCTGTGCTGTAATTGGAATCGAGAGAGGCGCCTTCATGTTTTGGGCATGGCTTCTGAAGTACAGTTCATTTCTCCTAACTGGCGCTGTTAGCTTGATAGTGGGTCTGGTGATACATCGCTTAACGACGCGTTGGGCAGACCTGATTTACTACAATAGTCACCCACAGTGGGTTCAGCTCCCGCCTCGAGAAGGTCAAGAACAGATGCCGCCAATCGGGACCTTCACGCTATTCTTGTGGAACCAAGGAAAGGCCCCGGCGAGGAATGTTCATATAGGGCACTATTGGCTCCCCGCCAACAACGTCTTTCCGGATATCACGCGGGAAGTTTCAATGACTCCCGGTGGGGGACAAGCGATCCGAATTCCCGTTGTCCCTCCGAAAACACTCATCAGCATCTCCTACCTTTACTTTGGAACGTTTTCAGCCGAGCAGATTATCTCTTATGTAGGCTCGGAGGAGGGGGCAGCGAAACGCTTTCCCGTCATTCTGCAAAGGGTCTTGCCTAGGTGGTTCATAGCAATCAACTGGGTGGTGTACCTGCTTGGAGTTTGGGTTGCTTTCAATTTGCTTGTCAGCCTCACTCGTTTTCTATGGCGCGTCTACTATCAGGGCTGACTCGTCGTAGGCGGGGTCCCGACATTTCTATCCCACACTCTGTCATGGGCTGGTGGCCCATACGAATGCTGATGGTGCCTCATACGCCGCTGGAACGCAAACTACGGCGGGCAGCAAGCGAGACGCAGTAGCTGAAGCAGTTTGAGACGAGAACCGCAAGCTAAAGCAGATTGTGAGGGTATCCCGAACAACGAAAAGGCCACCGACCTCGGTGGCCTTCCCGTCTTTTGCGACTTCTGCTGCTAGAGAGAGATATTGACCGCGATAGAGACTCCCGGGTGCCTCCGGTTGAACAGGTAGTAGCCGTCGTCGACGTAATCGACGTACACGTCATCGGCTTCGTACCAGTTCGGTGCCCAGTATTCAGGCCACGGATCCACCACCGTTATATAGAAGCCGTTGTAGCGGAAGCGCGGACGTCCGGCGACGATCACCACGGGGTATCTGTGTACCCGGAACACGTGCTGCGGGCCAAAGTAGACGACGAACCGGTTGCGCGGGACGACGTAGCCGCGATAGCCGCCGCGCATCTTCCAGGTCTGGTGTTCGTGGGCCCATGCGCGCGCGCGATGGTCACCCCAGTAAAACTTCTTCGCCTGCCCCGGCGGCACATGTCCGCGCCGCACGACGACACGCTCGCGCTCCCTTATAACCACGCGCTCGCGGCCATGGTCCGAACCCTTGCGATAGTTCCCCTTCTCGGGTCTGCCGTAATCGCCGTGCTTGTCATTGCCGCGTCCATGGCCGTCATGGCCACGACCTCTGCCATCATTGCCGTGCCCGGCGTACGCGGGCATCGCGATTGCGAGAGCCAGGAACAGAACCAATCCGCCACAGCGTCGAACTAATCTCATGATGTCACCTCCACCCAACCAGGAGCTCACTTGTAGAAACACCTCGCTGGCAAAATCCACTCTGCTTTTGTACTGCGGTATGGGAGAGCACAGGAGGTTACGGAAGTATCGCGACTTTCTTTACGCCTGAGCAGAAATCTCGGGCAAAGCACTGAGCAAGTCCATGCGTGTCGCGTTTGCATCTCGCAATGCATGGAGCAACCGGCTGCGGCAGGTGGCCTACATCTCCACGTGATGGTGCCCCATATCTGCCCGCCTTTGGCAGATGTGGGTCTTTTCTCGATGACGCGCAGGGATTCTCCTCCAGCTATGACTCACAAGTACCTTGGTACATTCCGAAAACTTGAACGACCACGTACCCCGCAAATGTTCATTTCAGAGATCTTTCAGATCTGCGGGGGAGGGGGTCCCCCAGTACACAATTAGTCAACAATCCGCTGCGCCGGAAAGTGCGCTGTTCACGCGTTCGATCCGAAGTCTCTTCTCCTGTTTTCACATCCAAACAAGCCGCCGCGAATCGCGGGTCAAACGGCTTTTTCGCTTACACAGGAGGAGATCAATGCCTGAAGTCGTGGTGAAAGCAGGTGATGTCACTCAGCGCGTGGGAGTTGAGGTTATTCGCGCACGTGGCGTCGACGTCGATAAACTGATCAAAATGCTCATCGCCAATGCGGCGGCTGAATTTGCTAGTACCTATTACTACTACACGATTCTGCGCATGCATTTGGCTGGGCATGAAGACTACAAAGAGATCTGCGAAGATGCGCGACTTGAGGACCGCGCGCACTTCGAACTAATCGTCCCGCGCATTTACGAACTCGGTGGCGAGTTGCCCAATGACCTTCCGGAGTTCCACAACATGGCAGGATGCCGTGCCGCGAAACTCCCCGATCCACCGACCGCCACCAACATTCTGACCCTGCTACTCGAGTCCGAACGGTGCGCGATCCGGAGCTGGATTGAGATTTGCGACATGACTTTCGGCAAGGACCCGCGAACCTACGACCTTGCAGCCCGCATCTTGAATGAGGAGATCGAGCACGAGGCCTGGTTCATTGAGTTGCTTGCTCACGAGCGCGACGGCAAAGCCATTCCCAGCGGGCACTTCCGCCGCGGCGAACCTGGCGAGGCGCCCTATAGCAAGAATCGCCCGTTCTACATCGGCAGCTAGCCAAGCACGGGAATGTTCGTTCGGCCTCAACCGAACGGACATTCTCCTGCGGCGAAAGCCGCCGAGGGCCCCGAGTGTGAGCAATGCCTCATCGCCGAACGTTGTATACGGTCACGCTACTCACGCCGGAAGGAGAACGTGTCATCCACGCCGCTTCCGACCAACATCTCTGGGACGAAGCTCTTGCTCAGGGCATAAAGCTCCCGGCGCTCTGCCACCAAGGATGGTGCCTCACTTGCGCCGGCCGCTTAGAAGGGAAAGGAGAGGTCGATCAGTCCGACTCGATCGGCTATTTCCAGCAGGACCACGCGACCGCATTCGTGCTGCTGTGTACTGGTAAGCCGCAATCAGACCTCACGATCCGCACGCACCAGGCAATCGAGATGCGACGGCATCGGCTCAGAAACCAACTGCCTGCGCCGTACTCGGTTGGCCTCAACCCATAGGGTTCGGCGCAAGACAAGGAGCGCACCCTTGCTTGGCGTAGGTGAGAAGTTCCCGTCGTTCTCGCTCAGCGTATGCGGCACTGTCGGCGAAAAAGATGACTTCCGAGCCATCACTGCCGAAGACTACTCGGACAAGTGGAAGGTGTATTTCTTCTGGGGCAAGAATTTCACTGAGTCCGGGCGTGACCAACTCATCGAGTTTGCGCGGCTCGCTCCCGACTTCGCCGATTGTGAGGCGCAGTTGATCGGCATCAGCATTGAATCCGAGACTGCGCACGCAGCCTGGCGTGAGATCGACCCCGCTCTGCGCGACTTGCCCTTTCCCATGCTCGCCGACACGCGGCGCGACCTGTCCGGCCAACTCGGGATCCTCGACGAGACCCAGGGTGTGGCGCAGCCAGCCACCTTCATCGTCGATCAGGAACACACAATTCGGTTCGTCTACGCTGTAGACACCGGCGTAATTCCGGCCGCAGGCGAGGTCCTGCGCGTACTCGCCGATCTTCAGGACCGGGGGGGCGGACTCTCCTGACATTTGGGATACCAGTTGCTTGTCTGGCGCACTCTGGTAAATTGAGTCCGCAGAGAAGTTTACGTCCACGCGATTCCGTAAGTAACCGATGGCCAACGCAACGAAAACCAACTCGCTGTTCCAGCGGCTTCCCGCGTTGGGTGGCCTCTTCGTCGCGCTCGCTGCGTTGGTGATTCTGCTCGGGTGGCACTTCCGCGTCGATTCGATGCGCGCGCCGTTCCCCGTTGGGCATCCGATTACGCCCTGGGGAGCGTTGCTATTCCTGCTGCTGGGCGTCTCAGTTGCGCTGGGCGGGGGCCGACATTCGAATCCGCGGCTCCGAGTACTCGCAACCGTGGCGGCATCGTTTGTGCTGCTGCACTCCGGGTTGACCATCGGTCAGTACGCTTCGGGTCTGGATTTCGGCATCGACTCGCTTTTCATGGGCAGCCGAGTGGAAGAGTGGTGGGTATCGCCGGGACCGCGAGGCAGATATGCGCTGAATGCCGCCCTTGCGTTTGCTGGCCTCGCCGTCGCGATCCTCGTTCGCAACGTTCGTCGTTACGGCGCACGCGCTAGCGAACTCCTTGCGCTCCTGGTGGGTGCGCTCGCGCTGACTGGTCTGGTCGGCTACGTCTACGGCGTCCATGCGCTGTCAGGACTAGGCCAGAAGGTCTGGATGGCCCGCAATGGGGCAGTGCTGTTTGGAGCGCTCGCGGTAGGGACCTTCTTCCTGGACTGCAACCGCGGTCTGGCAAGGCTCATTACCGCCCGGCATGCGGCCGGCGTCATGACTCGTCGTCTGTTGTTTACGAGCATGTCCTCCATCTTCGTGCTGGGGTGGATGGCGATACTTGCGATTCGCTCGTCGGTCATCTCCGTCGAGGTCGCAACAGCCACGCTGGTAGTGTCCAGCATCCTTGTCACCTGCGTGTTGATCTTCAGTACGGCATCAACATTGCACTCCCTGGAGCAGGCGCGCCAAGCAGACAGCCTCGCACTTCAGGAAAGCGCTGAACGCCTGAAGGTAGCAACCGAAGCGGCTGGGATGGGCATTTGGATCTGGAACACCGAAACCAACCAGTTATTTGCCTCCGAGAAGGCGAAAGAGTTATTCGGTATCGGTGCCCCGGCAGCATGGCTGGACTACGAAATCGTCCTGAACAACATACATCCGGACGATCGCGACAGGATTCACCGCAGCGGCGTGAGAACCTTCTCCGGCTCAGATTACGCTAACGAGTATCGCGTCGTTCACGCTGACCGGACGGTCCGCTGGCTTGCTTCGCGCGGACGGCGCCTTCCGAGTCTTTCAGGTAAGGGCAAGGTGTTCGGGGTCATATGGGATGAGACGGACCACAAACTGGCCGAAGAAGCTTTGATTCGGAATGAGAAGCTGGCTACTGTGGGTCGCATGGCTGCCAGCATCGCACACGAGGTAAATAATCCGCTCGCAGCGGCGATGAACCTGCTGTTCTTGTCTGTCACGGACGCGTCGCTTTCGGGTGACGTTCGCCAGTACATTATCGATGCCCAGGCGGAGTTGAACCGAATTGCGCACATCACGCGCCAGACACTTGGGTTCTATCGCGAGCGGAGTTCGCCGGGGAACGTCGCCGTGGAAGAACTCGCGGTGCAGCTCTGTGAGGTTTACAAGGGCAGGGCGGCGCAGAACGGGGTCACGATCTCTCTCCGCATTCGTCGTCCCGTGGCGCCTGTTTTCGGGAACGCCGGGGAGATCCGACAGGTGCTGTCGAACTTGTTTGTCAATGCGGTGGATGCGATGCCAGGCGGCGGGAAGCTACATATACGATTAACCAACTTCGGGCCTAACGTGCGCCTGACTGTGGCGGATTCCGGCACTGGAATCGCTCCGAGTTCTCTTGGCCAGATATTCGAGGCTTTCTTCACCACAAAAGAAGCAACCGGAACCGGCCTGGGGTTGTGGATCAGCCGACAAATCATTGAGCGGCATAAGGGCACGATTCGCGTACGGAGCAAGGTGGGTCGGGGCACGGTGTTTACGATTTCGCTGCCCGCCACAGCGGAAAAGAGGCCAACCGGCCTGGAGCATTCAGCAGCGCAAGCTTAAAACCTATCGTGAGCGGTGTGGCCGTGCTGCGCACATCTCTTGACTCGGAGGTGTGCCCGGCTCAGGATGCTTCCATCTTTTCGGAGGAAGAATATGCGCCGCCTCGCCGCCGTACTGTTAGTCCTACTGTTATCTTCACTTGCTATAGCGCAGTCCCCAAACCCACAGGACGTATCTACCTCTGCTGCTCTTCAGGGTGCTTCGGCACCGGGATCTTCGCAGTCGTTTGACGTTGAGGCAGCGGTCAATGCGTACCTGGCCAGCGTACCACCTGAGGCGAGGGCACGCTCCGATGCGTACTTTGAGGGTGGCTACTGGCTGCTGTTGTGGGATTTCCTCTACGGGACCGCAATCGCGCTAGTCCTGCTGACGACCGGGCTTTCGGCGAAAATGCGCGACCTCTCCGAACGCATAACACGCTTTACTCCGCTGCAGACCGCGATTTACTGGATCGAGTACCTTGTGATCACGTCCGTGCTCGCGTTCCCCTTGGCCGTGTACGAGGGCTTCTTCCGCGAACGCAAGTACGGCCTCATGAACCAGACGTTTGGCGGGTGGTTCGGCGATCAGTTTAAAGGGATGGTAGTCGGGCTCATCCTTGGCTCAATCGCCGTTACGGCACTGTTCGCTATCGTTCGCCGCTTGCCGCGTACATGGTGGGTGTGGGGCACCGTTGCAAGCATCGTCTTCTTGATGTTCACTGCGCTGATAGGCCCGGTGTATATAGCGCCCATGTTCAACAAATACACCAAGCTGGAAGATCCGCGAATCAAGGAGCCGATTTTGGCGATGGCGCGGGCGAACGGCATTCCAGCCCATGATGTTTGGCAGGTTGATGCCTCGCGGCAGTCAAAGCGCATCAGTGCGAACGTCAGCGGATTCCTGGGCACCGAGCGCATCACGCTAAACGACAACTTGCTTAACCGTTGCACACCCGCTGAGATTCAAGCCGTCATGGCTCACGAGATGGGCCACTACGTCCTGAATCACATTTACAAGAGCCTAATGTTCTTCCTCATTGAGGCGCTGGTGTTCTTTGCGTTCCTGCGCTGGGCCCTGAAGTGGTCGCTTGCGCGGTGGGGTGCGAGATGGGGAATTCGCGGGATTGGTGACACAGCGGTTCTGCCGCTGGTCGTGCTGCTCGCTTCGGTGTTCTTTTTTGTGGTCACGCCCGTGAACAATTCCTGGATTCGCACACAGGAGTACGAAGCCGACATGTTCGGCCTGAATGCTGCGCGTCAGCCAGATGGGAAAGCCAAAGTCTCTGTCAAACTCGGCGAGTATCGGAAACTCGATCCGGGCCGCCTCGAGGAAATCATCTTCTTCGATCACCCGAGCGGCAGGACTCGCATTACGGCAGCGATGCGGTTTAAGGCGGAACACATGAATGATGGGGGCGGTCAGAGCGCGGGAAAGTAGAAACCTGCTCGGGATGATCAGAAAGACATGAACGGATGACGTCAATCATCCGTTCATACCTGCTTGGTTCAGGTTCAGATCCCTACTGCTTCGTACTCGCTTCCGGTCGTTCCCCTGGGCGGACGGTAGCCCCGGAACTCGTAAGGCGCACGTGCGCCTAGCCGCTTGCGGCGCAGCCAGCGTCCGACGTAGAGGGCTCCGACGATGACTCCGGCTGTGATTGCGGCGCCCGCTGCAGCGCGGCCCGGATTCATCGCGAGCGGTTCCGCTATGCGGCTGCTCATGACCGTCATGCGTCCGGGGAGGCCCATCTCGCGACTGAAATCGCGCAGGCTCTGACGGCCTCCACGCTGAAGCGCGCGATGCGCATGCAGCAGAGCAACGCGCGAAGGCATGGAGCGATCCTCGCCACCGTTCACCACAGCATGATCTACGCCGCGTTGGCTCTGCCGCTCCAGCAGTTCCTCCAGTGCGTCTTCAACTACATTGGCGCGCGTCCAAAGACTGCGGAACGCGACGCGGCCGCTCCTGTCGATCAGGTATGTCGGGTTAGGGAGTTTGCCATACTTCCGGTGAATGCTGCCGTTTACATCGTCCACGATGATCGGCATCTCGACATTGTCATCTCTGCGGAAAATCTCAGCCGCCCTGATCTTGTCTTTCATATTCTCGTGTGCGCTCAGTCGTTCGCCGGGATGGGCCTCGCGCACATAAACAAACAGAAACTGCACGTCCTCGCCGCTGTAGTCGTTGAAAAGACGGTTCATGCCGCGGATTGAGGACGCGGTAAACGGACATGTTGCCGAGCCGAACGTGAGGACAACGTTTTTCTGGTTCTGAAGGTCGCTGAGCCGTATACGATCTCCCTCCAAAGTGCGGCCTTCAAAATCAGGGGCTCGGTCGCCGGGACGCGGACCGCTGATCTTGTCTGTGAGCATGTCCTTCATCAGCACGTCCCGAGTGAAGTTCTCGTAGTTGTACTTTCTGAAACCAAACATGACGGGAAGTTCCTCCTTCCGGTGCTGCACTTAACTTCTTTGAGCACGCGTGACACGCACTGCGGGTATGACACCCCTAGGATGCCTTCCCTCACGGCTTACGTTTGCCCTGATGGCAAGGTTGTCGCACGGATACGTCACTTGCTCCATCTTGGAACGGTGAATAGAATTGGCCGTTGAATGTTGAAAGAGGCACCGCTTCGCAGTTTGTTTTTTCTGCAAGATCCGGGTTCCTGGTCTGAGTGCCGGATCTGCTTTTGATGCAATGTGGCACTTCCCCACGTACAGACGGAGGCTCAATGGCGGCCCTGAAAATCGGCGAAGTAGCGCCCGATTTCGAACTTGCCGGAGTGAATGGAGACAGGCGGTTTACCTTCCGCCTGAGCGACTATCGTGGCAAGAAGAATGTGATTTTGGTCTTCTATGTGCTCGATTGGAGCCCGGTTTGAGCGCTCCAGATGCCGGCGTACAACGCGGATCTCGCGAAGTTCGCCGAGCTTGATGCCCAGGTCGTGGGCATTAGTCCAGATTCGCCGTACAGCCACATCGCCTGGCAAAAAAAAGAAATCGGGCGCATGAACTACCCGTTGCTCAGCGACTTCTGGCCGCACGGCGGAGTCGCGGAAGCATACGGCGTACTACGCCGCGAGGGTCCGCCGCTCCCAGGTATCAGCGAACGCGCGATCTTCATCGTAGATAAAGAGGGAAGAATCGCTTTTCGCAGAGTCTATGATCTCGGCTCGCAACCCCCCAATGAGGACCTCTTCGAAGCTTTGCGCGGGATGAGGGTCAGCGCGGCAGGAAGGTAGAAAGATCGGATGAACGTATGAACGGACGACAGGATGATCAGATCATTCGGTTCATCCGTTCATCCGATCATCCGTTATTATGGCTCGCGGTTGGGAAAGCAAATCCGTGGAAGCTCAACTGGACGAGGCTGAGGCCGCTCGGCAATCTGTGCGCAAAGAAGCGCTGAGCGCCGAAGCGGCTGAGCGAGTGCGCCAGCGCGAGCTGCTGGAGTTGTCTCGACAGCGCATTGCGCAACTCATCCAGACCGCCACGAATGAGCGCTACCGCAAACTGCTGGAGCAGGAACTGCAAGCTCTCGATGAAAAACTGTCGTGAGGCCAGCACGATCCCTGATCGTGAGTCTGATACCTTGACCGACTCGCACCAGAAATGAAAAGCCCCGCCGACTTTGGGCAGGGCACAAATCATCCAATCGTCAAATCATTTAATCATCGGATTTACCGTGCTTCTCGCTTCATCTCGTCGATAAGCTGAAACAAGTTCGACCGGTCCACGACTTCGACGAACGGAGTTCCACTGGTTCTGTTGCTGACGACGTAGAGCGTCGGCGTGTGGGTTATACCGATTCTCTGGCCGAAATCGCGTTCGGCGATAATCTCGGCTGCAAGTTTGCCTTGCGGATCGACGAAAACCGGCAGATCAACTTTGCGGGCTGCCGCAAACTTCTCCGCGAAGGGCCGGAGGTTCTGCTTTGTGATCTCCTGCTGATGCTTGAAAACCTCGGTGCGGAAATCGTGACCCAGCTTCTTCGACTTCTTTTCGAAGTACCGGGCTATCACAGCAGCTTCCATGGACCATTCATGCTGCGGCAAAGGGAAGTCGTAACGCACCACGGGAATCTTGTACGTGCGGGCTGCTTCTTCGACCAACGGATGTGCGCGGGCGCAATCGGGGCACTGCATGTCTTCAAACACCACGATGGCAACCTTAGCGCCCTTCGGCGGCCGTAAAGCTTTGGTGTCCTGCGCACGCGAGGCGATGGTGCCCGCCACGGCCATGATCAGCAGGACCGCCAGCAGCCATAATCTGTGCTTCTTCAAAGTTCAATACCTCTTCAGGGTAGCTGAACTATTAGAGCACAGAAGCACCATGAAAGTTGCACATTAGGACCGGATTCGTGCAGAACAGCGCGCTTCTCACTTTGTCAGATTCAGCAGAGAGGAATCTTTCTTCCGGTGTACGCCGCGGGCATCAGTGATTTTGTAGATAAGCTGGTTGACTCCGAAGCCGAGCACCCCAAAATCGTTCGCACCCACCAGCGAGAGCATAGCGACGTGCGGCGTGCGAATGGAAATCATCATGTCCAATGCCAGCACCGCCGCTGCCAGGGGTGGGAAAGCGGTATCTATCCTTCGAGCGAACGGGCTGAGGTCAGCCTCCAAACCGATTCCTGCTAGGCCCGCGATCAGCAACCCTACTTGGAGAATGAACCAGAAGACGCCTGGCGACGGCGCTGAACCGGCCATCACATTGCCCAAACCGATGCCGGCGAACAGCACGATCAACCTATTCGTAACCAGAATCCAGAGCAAACGAAGGAGCCGCATGGCACCAGGATTGTAGTCCCAAGTACATGCATGCGATCGATGAGAGTTGGATCTCACTCAAAACCCCGGGCCTCGAAGGGCGCGCACCATGCATCGGAAACAAGGGTCTGAGGTGCGCTGCCTGCGACTGTTTACCAGTAACCGAGGGCGTTACCAGTAACCGAGGGCGCCGATAACCCAATGAACGTCCTTCTTCTCTCCATGCCGGACTCGTTCGAGCACATGGCGCCTGTTGCCGTTGTAATGCCGAACGGCGCACTGACTTCTCTGGCCGGGAACATCGACGCGCACCATAAGGTCGCCATCGCCGATCTCGTTCTGGTGCAGGACCGCGTGCGCAGCACGGTCGAGTCCCTCGTTCGCGAGCACCGCCCCGACGTGGTCGGCCTGTCTATCATGACCTTCCAGCGGCGCACGGCCGCCCGCATCATCGCGCTGATGCGCTCCCTCAAGCCGGATGTGAAGATCGTCGTCGGCGGCTACGACCCCAGCCTCGCCCCAGAAGCGTACATGCAGCCTGCGCTCGAAGCCCATCCTGAACCCGAGCGCGACGGCGCCCGGCTGCAGTGCCCTAGCGGCTCGCCCACAAATGACTGTCATCCCGACCGGAGCCGCGCTTTTCGCGGCGGAACGGAGGGACCTCGCGTTTCTGCTGACACTGCCACACCTCCCAGCGACCCCACCGTTTCCGGCGTCGATTTCATCGTTCGCGGCGAAGGCGAGGTCACCTTCCGCGATCTGCTGCGAGCACTCGAAAATCCGGAGCACGACTTCGCTAACATCTCCGGCCTCACGTGGCGAGCATCATCGTCCAGTCATCTGACTGAAGCGAACACTGGAGACTGCCCCACTCAAGCCAAAACCGGGCTTGAATGGGCCACCATCACATCGTCCAAAAATCCGACAGTCCAGTCGTCCCATCGCCCTCAATCATCCGCCCATCCGTTCATCCGCTCATGCGATGACTGGGTCGTTAATCCCGACCGCCCAGTCCACTCGCTGGATTCCGGCGAGATCAAGTTGCCTAATCGCTCCGCACGCGTGCTGCACGGCTATCACATGCTCGGGCGGCAGGTGGACGTCGTTGAGACCTCGCGCGGCTGCACCTACGACTGTTCCTTTTGTTCCATCATCGAGATGCGCGGCCGCAACTTCCACACCTATACGTTCGATCGCGTGCTGGCCGATATTCGCGATGCACGCGACCACGGCGCGCGCTCCATCTTCCTCGTCGATGACAACATCACGCTGAACGTCCGCCGGTTCGAGGCCCTCTGCCAAGCCATCATCGACGCGAAACTCGACGATATTGACTACACCGTGCAGGCCATGACGTCGGCCATTGCGACCCACGGCGAGACGCTCGCTCCCCTGATGCGTCGCGCTGGCTTTCGTTACGTCTTTCTCGGAATCGAGAACATCCTGGACGGCGATCTAGCCTTCCTGAAAGCAGCGGCCAAGAACGCGGATCGTGACAATGGCCGTACCGTGGGAAACGCCACACTCAAGGCGATCGACTACATACATCGCAACAAAATGTACGTGGTGGGCGGTCTGATTGTCGGCAATCCCGATGACACCCCCGAATCGATTGAAGAGAACCTGCGCTTCGCCTCGAAGTACGTCGACTGGCCTTACATCCAGCACCCCACGCCCTACCCGCGTACACCCATGACGAAAGACTTCGTCGAGCGCAACCTCATCATCAACAGCCGCCTTCACGAGTACGACGGCACCACCGCCGTTGTTAAGACCGACAGCGTCGATGCCGAACAGATCGAGTTCATGCGCTGGCGCGCCGAGCGCTGGATGAAGCTGCGCCACATCCCCGCAGCCATCCGCCACGATCCGTGGTTCATCCTGCGCAACTGGCCAAAGATGCTGGCCTACACCTTCCGCGGCAGCAGCATTCGTTCAGCCCTTGGCCTGGAAAGCGAGCAGCAGGTCTTCCGCCGCTACAAAGCTCGTCGGCAGGCAGAGCGGGAGTACGTATAAGGGAGAGGGTAGAGGGAAGACGGCAGAGGTAAAACGGTACGGCAGGATAACCGCTCGAGGATCGGCTCAGCAACCGCAATTCTTCGGCTGGGCGGGCCTCTCACCTCTGCCCTCCTGTTAGCTCTGGCCTCAGCGAACTCCGCCCGCGTTTTCACCTTCTAACTAAGCGCGCCACCCATAAGGGAGAGATCATGAAGAGATATGTAGTGTTGTTCCTGATGCTCTGCGTCAGCGCGGTGAGTTGGGCTGCGTCCGCCCGGGAGGACGCCGTCGAGCGGCTCAACAAATCCAGCGAGGTCCTGCGGGAGATCATGAACGCCCCCGACAAGGGCATCCCCGAGGAAGTGCTGGACGGCGCAAAATGCGTGGCCGTAGTACCTAACATGGTGAAGGGCGGATTCGTGTTCGGCGCGCAGCACGGAAAGGGTGTTGCCACCTGCCGTCTCGCTCCGGGACGCTGGAGCGCTCCTGCTTTCTTCACCATCAGCGGCGGTAGCTGGGGTGCACAGATCGGGGCCGAAGGCGTGGACCTCGTCATGATGATCATGAACGACGAAGGCATGAAGAACCTGCTGTCCAGCAAGTTCGAAATCGGTGGATCGGCGTCCGCAGCCGCGGGTCCGGTCGGAAGACACGCCGCAGCCGGAACCGACTGGAAGCTGGATACGCAGATGCTGACCTACTCGCGCTCGAAGGGTGCCTTCGCGGGGATCACGCTCAACGGCAGCCGCATTGTTCAGGATGACGATTCCATGAAGGCCATCTACGGTGCAGGCGCGACGCAACAGGCTGCGCTGACCGGCAAACTCAAAACGCCACCGGCCGCCCAACCGTTCATCGCAACCGTAGCCCGCAAGAAGGCAGCGGCAGAAGCCAAGCGATGATTAACGTCTGAACGGATAAACGGATGAACGGATGATTGTCTGCGCTGAGTTTTTCGATCATCCGTTCATACGTTCATCCCATCCCGATCTCACAGCATTCCCCCTGTTTTCACTCCCAGCACTCGCAACGCTTCTTCCAGCTTGGTAATTGCGTCTTCCAGTTCAGGATGTTCGGCTATCTTTGCGCGCAGGCTTGTGAGTAACGAGTGAGCTTCCTGCACGTGCTGCTCGGCACCGGGATTCGATTCGGGCGTCGAGGGTGATTCCGGGTCGGGAGCTGACGATGGCATGGGCGTGACCTCCCCGCAGATATTATCGCGCAGGTCCGGCGACGCACAGCCAAGCTCTCACGGAATGAAGTAAAACGGGTTCGGCAGTTTCAGCGACAGCTCTGCCTGCGGATCGCCAGCCAAGTCGCTATGCTGGTCGCCCATGTTGAGCACGATCCGGTAACCCTGGTCGACGATCTTCTTGCGTGCGGCAGACTTGTACTCCGCGGCTTTTTTGCCTGCGTCGGCCGAACTCCTCAACGTCAGCCCCGCCCAGCCCTTGAATCCTGCTTTCTCCAGGTTCTGCTCGGTTGCAAAGCGCTGATGCTCGCTGCGGCCCGTGATGAAGAAGACCTCGTAGCGCATCTCCCGAGCAGCCCTATAGAGCTTCAGCATAGGCTTGATCGGCGTCGCGTTCGCTGCCATGGCCCACATATCGAACCGCGCCGACTCGTGGCCGAAATCCGTTGTCACGTAAAACGGGTAATTCGACAGGCACGTCTCATCAACATCGAGAACGATCGCCAGCTTCTCGCCATTCGCGCCTTTCGCTCTTTGCTTCAGGAACTCAATTCCGCGTGCTGCCTGTGTCTCCAAGTCCGCCTCATAGCAACCGTTCTTGCCGTCGCAGTCGTAGTAATGCTTAAGCTGGGCCTTGACCTCGCCCAAGTTGGGGATCGCATCGCCTGAGAGCTTGGGCTGTGGCTGCTGCGCGGCAACCGCGAGCGTCAACAACAGCCACATTCCTGTCACGAATATTCTTCGAAGAATCAAGTTCTCTCCTTACACATCTCGTACAGCTACACTGAAACTCGTCCAGCGCCCGCTATCAGCCCCTAGGGGCGGCACTACTTTGCGGAACACAGCATCGTATGAAGACGAAGTATCTGAGTCAATCCGCCGCTCGCGTCTGCCGCGCTAGACCACCTAAAATCGCGAGTGCTAGAATCGCTTTTTACCCCAGTACCTGCCGCAGACCTGCAAGGTGTGTGGCTGCCCAAGCTGTACTGCTCCAAGGCAAGTCGGAGTGCCCATCAGGCGCTCGGCCGTTGCGCCTGAGGGGACGATTGCCTGCAAGGGTGGTCGGCTCATAAGGAGTCACTCGTGAAAATCTACGAAGGCGCGAACATCCGGAACGTGGCCATCATGGGGCACGCTGACGCCGGAAAGACGTCTCTCGTCTCCGCCATGCTGTTCACTGCCGGTTCCACGCAACGCCTGGGCCGCGTGGACGACGGCTCGACCGTCACCGACTACGACGAAGAAGAAGTCAGCCGCTCAATGTCCATTTCCAGCGCGCTGGCCTTTGCTGAATGGAATAAATCCAAGATCAATTTCATAGATACGCCCGGTTTCAACATGTTCGTTCACGACGCCAAGATGGCGCTGCCCGCCGTTGAAGCAGCCATCATCGTCGTTGACGGCGTGGCCGGCGTTGAAGTCGTGACGCAGAAAGTCTGGCAGTATGCCGACGAGTACGAACTCCCGCGCATCATGGTCGCCAGCCGCATGGATCGCGAGCGCGCCAACCTGGGCCGCGTTATCGAATCGATTCACGGAGCGTTTGGCCGCAGCGTCATCCCCGTCCAGTTGCCGATCGGCAGCGAAAAGAACCTCAAGGGTGTCGTCGACCTGATCCGGATGAAGGCCTACACCTACGAGATGGGTGGCAACGGCAAGGCCACTGAAGGCCCGATACCGGGCGACCTCGAAGCCTCCGCCAAGGAAGCTCAAGAGAAGCTGATCGAGATGGTTGCCGAAGGCAACGACGCCCTCATGGAAGAGTTCTTCGATAAGGGCACCATCAGCGAAGAGAACATGGTGAAGGGCCTTCGTGAAGGCATTCGCGAGCGCCGCATTGTACCGCTGCTCGTGGCCTCCGGACTCGGCAACATCGCGGCTGACAAGGTCCTCGACTTCATCGTCGACTACCTGCCCAGCGCCGTTGATCGCGCGCCCGTGAAGGCCCAGCCCACGTCAGGTGACGGGCAGCCTGCCGAACGCAAGGTCAGCGACAGCGAGCCGGTTTCCGCTTACGTCTTCAAGACCGTCAGCGATCCGTTCGCCGGACGCATCAGCTACTTCAAGGTTTACTCCGGCATCGTCAAGAATGATGCCACGCTGCAGAATTTCAACAAGAACACGCAGGAAAAGCTGGCGCACCTGTCCATCATGCAGGGTAAGCAGGCCGTCGCCGTGAATGAACTTCACGCGGGCGATATCGGTGCTGTTGCCAAGCTGAAAGACACGCTTACCGGTGCCACCCTCGGCGACAAGGCCGGGTCCATTCAGTTCCCGACCGTCAGCCTGCCCGAGCCGGCCATCACCTACGCCATCGAGCCCAAGAGCCGCGCCGACGAAGACAAGATCGGCACCGGCGTCCACAAGCTCATGGAAGAAGATGCCATGCTCCGCTTCTTCCGCGACGAGCAGACCAAGGACTTCCTCATCGCCGGAACCGGCCAGCAGCACATTGAAGTCGTGGTCAGCCGCCTGAAGAAGCGCTATAACACCGAGGTCAACCTCAAAGCCCCCAAGGTTCCTTACCGCGAAACCATCCGCGGCAAGGCCGACGTGCAGGGTCGCCACAAGAAGCAGTCGGGAGGCCACGGCCAGTTCGGCGATTGCAAGATCAAGATGGAGCCGCTGCCGCGCGGACAGCAGTTCGAGTTTGTCAACGACATCTTCGGCGGCGCCATCCCGAAGAACTTCATTCCTGCGGTCGAAAAGGGCATCCAGGAAGCCGCCGCTCGCGGTTACCTCGCCGGCTTCCCCGTCGTGGACTTCAAGGTCATCCTCTACGATGGCTCGTACCACGATGTTGACTCGAACGAACTGTCGTTCAAGACCGCCGGTCGCATCGCCTTCAAGAAGGCCATGGAGCAGGCCAAGCCCGCGCTCCTCGAGCCTGTCATGAGGGTCGAGATCACCGTTCCCGATGAGTTTGCTGGCGCCATCATGGGCGACCTCAACTCGCGTCGCGGGCGCATCCAGGGCATGGACAACAAGGGCGGCAACACCGTCGTCCGCGCCGAAGTGCCCATGGCCGAAATGCTCACCTACGGCGTGGACCTCACGTCCATGACGCAGGGCCGCGGCTCGTTCGCCATGGAAATGGACCACTACGACTTCGTCCCAGCCCAGCAGGCGGAAAAAGTCATCGCCGCCGCCAAGGCCGAGCGCGGAGAAGTGGCGGAAGAAGAAGAGTAGTTGTTTTGCTACACGACTTCGGTCGTGTGCAACGTTGGGAAGGGCACGACTTCAGTCGTGCCGCTCAGCGCGAAGCTTCGAGAGGTCAGAAGGGGCGACCCAAACGGGTCGCCCTTGCTGTTGCGTACCGTCTGAAAAGTTTGCCATCCTGAGCGCAGCGAAGGATCTATGCATTTCGCCGACGCTGTGTGACTCCACTCTCGTCAGGATTCGAGCAATCAAACGGGGCGGCTTCGGCCGCCCGTGGTGTCATAGTCACTTACAGAGCCACCTGTGCTACAAAATGACTCTCGTTCAAAGTAGCGCAAGTACCTGATGGTCAACCATGGTGATCGCGGTTTTCAGGGCTACCGTGAGGGTCGAAACCGAGCTGAGAACCTGAGTAAAATCACTGTTGTTCAAGGCGATGTGCGAATGGCACAACGGATCGGCTGCTGTCGTCATGTGGATATGCGGCCCAGCTTTGTAGCGAAAATGCCTCTCCGATTGGGACTCATTAGGGTCGCAATGGAGCGCCAGAATCTCGTCTTCTTCGTTCTTGTCGTGTCGGAGGTATAGGTGCAAGTACGCGCGATCCAAGAAGAACGACTGCTGCCGAAAATCTGTTGGAATCCAGCGCTCGTGGTACGAAGCACGAACGTGCGGAACGCGTGTCGTAAATCTCCACAGGTTCGGATCTGGATCTAGCGGCTCAGACCCGAGATATGCGGACAGAACCATGTGCCTGTCCAATAGGCGCGGACGGCACGCCAACTGCTGCCCCCTCGGCACAAGCGGGCGAAGTAGTTTCGTTATCTCTTGTGCGCGTCCGGACAGCTTCGAACTCTCGACCGTACACCTCATTTGTACAGGCCCATTCCGACCAGACGTTTATCCGCTTCGCTTAGCTCATAAGCATCCGAGATTCTTTCGTCCAATGAACGCTCTATCTCAACGAAATCAGTGCGGTCAGCTGTAAGCCTAAGGTCAACCAGTCGAATGATCTCACGCAGCAACGTCTTATCTAGCTTTCCGGGATCTGGGATCGGCGTGCGTTTGACCGTGGCGACCTCGAGTCGCGAGTAACCGCGAGAATAGTTATGAGTGTTTTGGGTCATCATCCAGAAGCAAGGGGTCGAATTCAAAACACCTAACAGGTACAGGAGTTCATCTCGGCTCCCCGGGGCTTTCGGAACTATGTAGGGCGTG
>DASPIK010000108.1:0-19104 GCA_035629075.1 Terriglobales bacterium
TCGGCCGTTCTATCGGCCTATATACGCCTCCTGCAGCTCGCATCGGCGTGGTACAGCGAACCTCACTCTCGACACTGAAGTCCTGTAAAAACACCGAACCCACCCCGAAAAAGGGTGGGTTCGTCAGCAGCCTGAGCCCGGCTCGCGCCGGGCTTGTTCATTTTTCGAGCAGTTCTTTCAATTGCCTGACCGCAATCGCCTCAAGCACTCACTGAGCGGCCTGCTCTTCGGCGGCCTGCGGAGGATTGCTGACGGCAATGGTCATGGCGGGATCGCCGACCTTAAAGCGAGCGAAGCGCTTCACGCTGATGTTCTCGCCGAGTTTCCCGATCTTCTGCGCGATCAACTGCGAAACCGTCACCGAGTTCTCCTTGATGAAGGGCTGCTCGTACAAGCAGACTTCCTCGTAGAACTTCGCCATCTTGCCTTCGACGATCTTCTCGACCACGTTCGCGGGCTTGCCGCTCGCGGCTGCCTGGGCGCGGTAGATTTCCTTTTCCTTCTCGAAATCCTCGGCCGTGACGTCTTCCTTGCGGACGTACTTCGGATCGACAGCCGCGATGTGCATGGCGATGTCGTGGATCAGCTCTTTGAAGTCTTCCGTGCGGGCGACGAAGTCACTTTCGCAGTTGACCTCAACCATGACGCCGATCTTGCCGCCGGCATGGATGTAGCTCTCAACCGCGCCTTCCTTGGTCGTGCGTGAGGACTTCTTCGCGGCGACGGAGACGCCACGCTTCCGGAGCCAATCAATCGCCTTCTCGACGTTGCCGTTGCTCTCGGAGAGCGCCTTCTTGCAATCCATCATCGGAGCGCCGGTCTTGTCACGGAGCTCTTTCACTGCGGCTGCGGAAATGTTGGGAGTAGTAGTGCTCATGAGTACCAAAACCTTTCGTTAATGTGGCGGTCACGGTTGACCGCGGCGAACTTTGCGCTTGGCGGTTGGGTCTCAGGTCTTAGGGCAAACAGCGGTCACGTTGCAGGCGGCCGGGGCGAGTTCTGACTGACGACCTAAACCGAACACCCAACCACCTGATTGCCTAAGTACCTGCCCTACACAATGACGCCCGCGCCGTGTACATAGCGCGCGGGCGTTAAAACTTCGGACGGGCATATCCCGTCTCACACATCCTGATTACGACTGCGCCTGAGCCGACGCTTCTGCCTCTTCGTCGGTCTTCTCGATGGCGATTGGGGCCTTGCGCGTGCCCGCGCCGAGTACGTCTTCCATGCTGACATCCTCGCCATCGTCAGCGGACGCCGAGATCCCGCCTTCCGGAGCCGTGCCTTCCGCCATTGCTTCCGGCGTGGTGGCAGCCTGCGCCGTGGCGACATCAGCGAACTGCTTGTCGGTCGCGGCGGCAGCGCCTTCGATCACGCTGTCAGCAATCTTGGATGCGAACAGGCGAATCGCACGCAGGGCGTCATCATTGCCCGGAATGACATAGTCAACTTCGCTCGGATCGCAATTCGTATCGACAACGGCGACCACAGGGATGCCCAACTTCCGGGCTTCGCGCACCGCGATCTGCTCCTTGTTGGAGTCGATGACGAACATGGCGTCCGGCAGCCGGTTCAGATTTTTGATACCTGCAAGGTTGGTCTGCAGGTGCTTGCGCTCGCGCTCGAGCTTAATAACTTCCTTCTTGGGCAGCAGTTCGTAGCGGCCATCCGTGGCCATCTCGTCAATCTCTTTAAGGCGCTTCACCGACTTCTGGACCGTAACCCAGTTGGTGAGCAAGCCGCCCAGCCAGCGAGCGTTCACGTAGCTCATGCCGGCGCGCTGCGCTTCTTCGGCAATGGCGTCCTGCGCCTGCCGCTTGGTGCCGACGAACATGATCGTCTTGTTATCGGCAGCAAGATCCTGCACGAACTTCGACGCTTCCTTGAACATCTTCAGCGTCTTCTGCAGGTCGATAATGTAAATACCGTTACGTTCGCCGAAGATGTATTCCTTCATCTTCGGGTTCCAGCGTTTGGTCTGATGCCCGAAGTGAACACCCGCTTCGAGCAGTTCCTTCATCGTGATGTTTGCCACGCAACCTCCTAGTTGGATTGCATCCTCCGCGCGCTTGCACCTCAGAGTTGGTTGACCCTGACGTTGGCCGCTCGGGATTACATTCCCGTGCCCGCCGTGTCCGCCGTGTGGTTGTCAGCGGTGCGGGAAGAATTAGGTCCCGGTTAGACGAACAAGCTGCCATGCTCCTCGGGACCGGTGGAGCACGGCAGCCAAAAACTGTTTCGGAGGTGTCGGAAGTTTGGAGGTTTCGGATGTTGGGAGGGTTCTGATTGACCAACCTCCGAAACTTCCGAAGCCTTTGAAACCTCGAAACCTGAATCTCTAGCGCTTGCTGAACTGGAAGCGCTTGCGGGCACCCTTCTGGCCGTACTTCTTGCGCTCTTTTTGGCGCGCGTCACGGCTCAGGAACCCTGCGCTCTTCAGCTTGCTGCGCAATTCCGGGTTGAACTCCAGCAGCGCGCGGGCAATGCCCATCTTCACCGCGCCGGACTGGCCATTCACGCCACCACCGCTGACGTTCGCGATGATGTTGAACGTGTTCGACGTCTCGGAAGCTACCAGGGGCTGCTTGGCTTCAATGCGCTGCGCGTCGGTGACGAAGTACTCGTCGAAGTTCTTCCCGTTAACTTTGAACTCGCCGGTGCCGGGACGCAGGAAAATGCGAGCCACGCTCGATTTGCGTCGTCCGGTGCCGTAATACTGAACCTGATCAGCCATGTAATTCGCTCTTAGCTCTTGGCTGCTGGAATCCAGCAGCGGAATTTGTTGGAACCTTACGCCGTCAGTACCTCAGGCTTCTGTGCCTGATGCGGGTGCTGGTCGCCCTTGTAGACCTGAAGCTTCTGTGCCATGGCGCGGCCCATCTTGCTCTTGGGCAGCATGCCACGGATTGCTTCTTCTACGATCAGCTCGGGCTTGCGCTGCAAGCGCTTAGTGAACTCTTCTTCGCGCAGGCCGCCGGGGAAACCCGTGTAGTGCCGGTAGACCTTCTTGTCGGCCTTGAGGCCGGTCAGCTTGACCTTCTCAGCGTTGATGACGATGACGTGATCGCCGGTGTCGATAAACGGGGTGTAGCGCGGATTATCTTTGCCCGACAGTATGCGGGCGACACGCGTGGCCAGCCGGCCCAGGGGCTGGTTGCTGGCATCCACGACGTACCACTTGCGCGCAATTTCCCCCTCTTTGGGGAAATAGGTTGACATCTGAACTCTCCCGAAGTTTAGAAACAGCAAGGACCGCTGAGTTAACCCGAAACGCGGAAACGCGCAGGGAACTTCCCAGGCGGGTAACCACACAGACAGCGAAAGGATAGATTCTAGGCGACAGCAGAGCGCAATGTCAATGCAAGCGCATGGCCAACTCTACCCGGAGCTTCCGGTGTAACTCGTTACTAGAATAACACTGGATGTGCGGATTCCGGTCCGGATAGTGTTTTGGCCGTGAATCTCACGTCCAAGTTGACCTCGTGTTTGATCGCTGCTTCTTTGATAGTCACTGGAACGGCCCACGCGGATCACTCCAAGCTTGCAGCCGATCTTGAACAGCAATGGAAATCGAATGCCGTAACGCTACGAGTCCCCGATCGGTCCAGCCATCTGAAGTTCAATGCGATTGGCGAGCGACTTGGAGGAGCGAAACCGGGGGTGTGGGCAACTGATGCTGTCGTGCAGGTCGAGGCCGTCGAGGTACGCGGACGCACCCTGGAGATCACCGGCAAGCGAATTCCACTCTACTTTGACCACAAGCAGGGCAGGTTCGAGCGGACTTGGACGCCAATCGAAGTCCGGGTTTCAGTGGAGTTGAAGGACACAGAAACGACGTCCGACCAGTTCATGCCAGTTCTGAAGAAGATATTCCTTACAGGTTCGCAAAAAGTGACGGATCTGGCTCCACCGTATTGGGCTACCTGTCTGAAAGGCGCCATCGTTCTGGATGGAAGATTCTGGACCTGCAAAAGCAAAAGCGAGAACCGGCCAGATGCCGCCGGTATCGCTCAGAACACCTTTCGGGAACGTGTCTACAAGGTGGCGCCTGGCATCACGCCGCCCAAACCTGTCAGCACGCCGGACCCGGGATATCCCGACATCGCTAAGAAGCTTAAGGTACAGGGCACGGTTGTTCTAGGCCTGATCGTAGACACGAACGGCCGCCCGAAGGACATACAAATCGTCCGTCCGATGGGATTGGGGTTGGACGATGAGGCTGTTCGCGCAGTTGAAAAATGGAAGTTCGAACCCAGCATGCACAACGGTTCGCCGGTGCCGGTACAGATCCATGTCGAAGTTAACTTCCGGTTGTACTGATGCGCTCAGGATGACATCCTAGAATTAGGCCTCGTAATTGGGCGTATAACCCTACTCATACGCCAGCGCATCAATCGGATCTTTCTTCGCTGCCTTGTAGGCCGGATACAGTGCTCCGAGCAGAGCGCCGCCAATCGCGATCAGCGTGGCGTAGCCGAACCACATTGGGTACATGGTGATGGGCAGGAGCGGGAACTTGGCGTGGAGGCCCGTCTTAGTGGCGTAGCTGATGATCATGCCCAGGATTACGCCGCAGATTGCCAGCAGCGCCGTTTCACGCAGGATCAGGTTGACAATGTAGAACTTCGACGCGCCAAGCGACTTCAGAATGCCGATCTCGCGCGTGCGCTCCATTACGGCGGTGTACATGGCTTGAAAGATCACGATGAAGCCGATGATCACTGCCACGGAGATCACCACGGTGATGAAGATTGAGAAGCCGGGCAGGTTGCCGCCGGTCATCATCGAGAGGTACTGCTTCATGGAGCGCATGGTGTAGTTCTCGAGGCCGGGCACCTGCTTGATCGAATTCATGATCGCTTCGGCGTTGTCCGGGTTATCGGCCTTCAGATAGAACATGCTCGCCTTGCCTTGCGAGCCCATCCATTCCTGTAAGGTTGTGATCGGCAGGAACTTGCGCGCACCCTTACCGTGCATGACCACGCCGGCGATGGTTACGTCGTGGTTGAGCATGTTAACTGTGTCGCCGGCATGAACGTTGTTCTGTGCGGCCCAGTAGTCGTCCACCAGCACCTGGTTCGGGCCGGTGAACGGGCCTCCCTCGATGTACTGGAACGGACCGCCAAGCGCCTCAAAAGACTTGATATCAATGCCATAGATGACCTCGACCGCGCCTGACGTGTTCAGCCAAGTCACGATGGGCGAGACTTCCTGCACGTGCGGAATCTTGCGAAGCACATCAGCCACTTTGATCGAAACCGGCGCGCCCGTAATCCCGGACAGGAACGACGACCCCGGCGGCTGCACCATGACGTCGGCGCCAATGCCGATCTGCCGGTTGGCGGCGTCGTTCAGCATTCCGAGCGAGAGACCCACGATGATGAGAATCAGCGTGACCTCGACGGCAATGGCAATGATGCTGATCAGCGTCCGGACCGGCCGGTGCACCAGGTTGGCAACGATCATTTTGTTCATGACAGAGTCGATTGTAACAAGCACTCAGCGTCCGGCACTCAGCAGTCAGCAAACCGTATTGAGTAATTCGCAATTCGGCCTGGAAGTGACACGAACGCCTTGCTAAGTCTGAATGCTGAGCGCTGAATGCTGATGTTGCGTTAGAATCCCTCGTTCCTGAACTCATAAAGAGGTGGTAATGCCCGCAATCATTCTGGACGGCAACAAGATTGCCGCGGACATAAAGAAAGAAGCAGCCGATGAAGTCAGGCGGATGAGATCAGCCGGAACGCAGCCCGGCCTGGCGGTAGTGATCGCCGGTGATGACCCGGCTTCGAACATTTACGTGCGCAACAAGGTTAAGGCCTGCGAAGAACTCGGCATTCACAGCGAAAAGCACGCTCTTCCAGAATCGGTCACTACCGACGAACTCCTCGAATTGGTCCAGTCGCTAAACCAGCGCGATGAGATCGATGGCGTCCTGGTGCAACTGCCATTGCCGAAGCACGTCGACCATCGCCGTGTGCTGACGGCTGTGGACCCGCTCAAAGACGTCGATGGCTTTCATCCTGTGAACGTCGGAAATCTGGCCACCGGCCGCCCGGGATTGTTCCCCTGCACTCCGCTGGGGATCATGGAAATCCTCCGACGGGAAAACATTCGGGTTGAGGGTGCAGAGGCGGTTGTGGTGGGCCGTAGCGAAGTCGTCGGCAAGCCTATCTCGATGATGCTGCTGAATCAGAGCGCCACGGTATCCATCTGCCATTCGAAGACGCGTAACTTGCCCGACGTCTGCCGGCGAGCGGATATTCTCGTGGCCGCCATCGGCCGCCCCGGCATGATCACTCGCGACTTCGTAAAGCCCGGCGCCACTGTCATCGACGTGGGAATCAACCGCGTGACCGACCTTGCGGAGTTCGAGCGCTTCTTCAGCGGCGATGGCAAACGCCGCGACAGCTTCGAGAAGCGCGGTTCGACTCTCGTCGGCGATGTGCATCCTGACGTAGCCGCAGTTGCCGGAGCCATTACGCCCGTGCCGGGTGGGGTTGGGCTGCTGACTGTAGCCATGCTTATTGTGAATACACTGAAGGCCTGCAAAACGCGCCGCATGGGCGAGGTGGCGCAAGCGGAGCGCGCCTGATGCTGCGCGTTGGACTAACCGGCGGAATGGCGTGCGGAAAGACCGCCGTTGCAGACATGCTAGCCCGCCGGGGCGCACACGTCATTCAGGCAGACAAGATCGCCCACGAACTGATGCTGCCTGGGCAGAGCGTCTATAACGAAATCGTGGCCGCTTTTGGCCGCGAGGTCCTCGCCACGGACGGCAGCATCGATCGGGTCCGGTTGGCGCAAGCGGCTTTTGGTGTTGAAGACTCGGGTGCTCGGGGTCAGGACGGGGCAACGCTTCGTCCCCCGGCACCCAGTACCAAGAAAGGCGGGAACCGGATTGAGGAGTTGAATGCCATCGTTCACCCTGCCGTGATCAGACGGCAGGAGGAGTGGATGGACGAGACTGGCCGACGTGAACCGGGTGCTATCGCGATCGTCGAAGCCGCACTTATCTTCGAGGCAGGAGTCGGCAAGCGCTTCGACAAGATCATCGTCGTGGCGTGCAATCCAGAACAGAAACTGAAGCGATTCGCACTCCGCGCAAATCTTCCCGACGACACGGCACGAGCGGAAATGGAACGCCGCTCCGCAGCCCAGTTGCCCGATGACGAGAAGGTGCGCCGAGCCGACTATGTCATCGACAACTCAGGCTCCCTGCAACAGACCGAGCAGCAGGTCGACCGCTTGTTTGCCGAACTGAAACGGGAAGCGGAGCAGCGGGATCTGCACTAATTCGTCCGCCATTGTTGCCGCAGCCTCATGCTCGTCGCACAATGTGAGCCGCAGGTACAAGCTTGTGAAACTCCGGGAGCCCGAGGGGGTCACTATTTCGTCTCCACAAGTGCAACCGGTGTCCAGTGCGGGTGCGGTTCGGCGTCGTCCATCACTTGCTCAGCTTGCGGCGGCTTGCTACTTACTGATACTCGTAGCCCTGGCGGTCGCGATGATGGTCGGTCTTCCGCCATCCGACTGGGTGTTCGCAATCTGCTTTACCACGCCACTTATCGTGCCCACCTACTTGGGCTTCTTTCATCACTTACCTGATTTGATCGGTGGCGCTACGCCCACTGGTCCGATTTATGAACGGTGGTCGAACTGGCTGCGCGATTCCGGACTGGTAGCGACGTTCAGTTTGCTGGTGGCCATGGTGGCAGGTTGGAAGGATCTGATCTCCACAAGATCCTGGGTGCCAACAATCCTCATCACGCTCGTTCTCATGTACGCCGTCGGCCTGGTCATGACGGTGTTCCGGCGAGACTGTGCGCCATGCCCCGTCATTAAGCGCGCTCCGCACGACTCCGGGTGGCTGTGGGCGGCTTTGCGGGTACTTGGGGTTCCTGCCCGAAGACTTTACGAATGGTTGCGCCCGCCGGTCCGACTCAGTCTGGGCAGCGTTCTTGTGCTGGCGAGTCTATTGCTTGTGCTGAGCGGTGATTTCGGGTGCGCCGTGCATGAATATCGCGGGTACGAAGTGCTGATTGGCCGCGGTGACTGGATTACGGCGGAGAACGTGGCCCACCGGCACGCGCCACAAGTGATCGCCCCAGTCGGACGAGTGATCTACCCGATTGCGCTAGTTACAGCGATCGCCGCGCTCGTGGCTGTGTGCTGGGCAGCGCGGAGAAAGAAGGCGCTCCGCACCCCGACAATCCTGACTCGGGCGGCCGGACTGGCCGCGGTATTCACGGTTTCCGACCTCGGTCTCTACTTCGTGCACCACAATTGGACCTTCAGCTTTTCGGCTTGGTGCATCTACTGGGTCATTCCTCTGGGTTTTTATTTTCGGTACGCCCGCTCGGGAAAGCCGGAGCTCTCTGCCAGATGGATGAAGATCAGGGCAGCATTGATCGTGCTGTACTTGCCGGTCATCTGGATGGCGTACGGCATGTGTATCGCTGTTGTTCTGTTGAGGGTGACGGGATTTCTGGCTTACTTCGCCGGTATCCAGTTGTTGTGGTGGGGTCTGAGCGAAACCGGATGTGAACTTGCCGAGCATCCCGCCGTAGTGCGACCATCACCTTCAGCCAGCGCTTCCGGCGCGGCCTGTGTTTAGAACGGCGGAGCATAACGGAAAACGATGAAGCACGTCCAACTCGGCATGGACACAGTTCTGGAAAATAATTCAATGAAAGCTGTGCGACCAATTCTGCTGGCCATTGTTCTGGCCGGCGCCTTCTTCTACCTGACGACACACCGTCCGGGCTCGTGGAAGCCCTCGGGTTGGTTCGGCGGCGAGAAGCTGGAACTGACCGAAGCTGCCCAGGGCAATGGCCAACTCGACGGCGATGAGCAAGTGAACGTCGCCGTGTATAAGAAGGGCATTCCGTCGGTGGTAAACATTACCTCGACCGTACGAACCTTCGACTTCTTCTACGGCGTCATGCCGCAGGAAGGTCAGGGCACCGGGTTCATCATCGACAAGGAAGGCCACATTCTTACCAACTACCATGTCGTCCAGGGACGTGGCGCCAAGATCGAAGTCACCCTCTACAACCGAAAGAAATACCCGGCTAGAGTGATCGGCTACGATGCGCCTCACGATCTGGCGGTCATCAAAGTCGACGCGCCGAATTTGAGTCCGGTCGTGCTTGGTGATTCGCGCGGGTTGCAGGTAGGTCAGAAAGTTTTCGCCATCGGCAACCCGTTTGGTCTTAGCGGCACGATGACGCGTGGCATCGTCAGCGCGATCCGGCCAATAGAGTCGCCCAACGGCATGCGCATCGACGATGCCATCCAGACCGACGCGGCCATCAATCCCGGCAACAGCGGCGGACCGCTCCTGAACTCTCGCGCGGAGGTCATCGGAATCAACTCGATGATCCTGACGGGCGGAGCATCGCAGAGCGCCGGCGTGGGATTTGCGATACCGATCAACACGGCGAAAGCAGTTTTGAATGACCTCGTCACCCGCGGCCATGTAGCCCGGCCATATCTTGGGATCCGAGGGGCGCTGCCGATCTCGCCTGAGCTCGCCAATGAGATGGGGTTGCCGGCGGACTATGGCGTCCTCCTGATCGACCTCGTACCTGGGGGCCCGGCACAGCGCGCCGGACTTCGTGGCGGAAGCGAACCGGCCTACCTCGGGAACACGCCTATCAAGATCGGCGGCGACCTGGTGGTCTCCATAGATGGTGAGGACATTCAGGAACTTCGTGACATCGCCAACATCATGAACAACCGCAAGGCCGGCGACACAGTGACCATCAGTGTCTATCGCGGAAAGCGGAAGATAGACATTCGTGTCACCCTCGGAGAAGCTCCGGAACGGCTTGGCTGACGGAGAGCAGGTTTCAGGTACTTGCGCATCGGCTAAGTCTCACGCGGGTCAGGAACATTTTTCTGCATCAATGACCTGACCCTGAACACCTAAATGGCCATACCATCGCAAGAAAGGCTGAAACGCAAAGTACTACGCCAGGCACTTTTTTTATGAGCGAAGCCGCCGCACCTAGTGTCGCCGCGCAGCCGCAAGTTGACCGCGCTCTCGCACGGAAACTGGAAGCCGCGCACGGCTGGTGCGTTAGGCAGTTCGCGACTTCACTCGCAAGCCTGCGCCCGCAGCTAGGTGCAACGGTAACGGAGGTGGGCGGAGGAGTGGCCATTTATGCTGGGCCCTCCGCCTTCAGCTTCGCCGTCGGCCTTGGGATGGACGCTCCTGTAACGGACTTCGAATTGGACGAGGTCGAGGCGTTCTTCATGACCCGGAACGTGCCCGTTCGCGTGGACGTAACTCCCTTCACTAGTGAATCTTTGTCGCGGGGATTGGACGCGCGGTGCTTCCGGGTTTCGGAGATCACATCGGTCTTCGTGATGAATGTGCGGCAGGGCCGTTTCGATCACGAGGCCAATTCGGCTAATGTCATGTTGCGGCCGGCTCGCGACGAGGATGTTCCGGCGTGGGTCGATATGCTGGCGCAATGTTTCTACGTCGCCGAACCCGGCGCCAACACGCGCGCCAACATGGAAGCTCTGTTCGCCGTCCCGGGTTCTCTCAATACCGTTGTGCTACTGGATGGCAGGATGGCAGGTGTCTCGGCAGGCATGATTGCGGACGACGGAGAAATCTCTACGTTATTCGGCTCCGCAGTGCTCCCGGAATATCGTGGGCGCGGCTTGCATCGAGCCATGCTGGATTTCCGCCTTCGTGCGCTGAAGGAGGCCGGACGCGACCTCGTGATGGTCACCTGTACTCCGGGCAGTGCTTCCGAGCGCAATTTGCGTAGGCACGGCTTCTTGCACTGTTACGAAAAAGTCACGTACGCCCGTTAAGCGACGCAAAAAGAGAAGTCGCTCTAACGCTACGATCTCCGCACTCATGTTGTGACAGGCGCATCACGCGGCGACGACAACTCCCGCCGTGCGTTACACTCTTTTTCTGATGCGCAGCGCACGAATCAGAATCGTCCTGCTGTTCCTTTTCGCAATCGTCACGTTAACGGCTTCGGCGGCGCCAATGCGTCCCGCACACGCGGAACACGCGATGGTAGCCAGTGTTCATCCCGATGCTTCAAGAGCCGGGGTGGAGATCATGCAGGCCGGAGGCAACGCCGTCGATGCGGCCGTTGCAGTTGGCTTCGCCCTTGCAGTTGTTCACCCGGGAGCGGGGAACATCGGCGGGGGCGGATTCATGCTGGTGCGCATGGCTGATGGCGCCGAGCACTTCCTCGACTACCGCGAGAAGGCTCCCGCGAAAGCGACCCCCAACATGTACCTAGATGCGCAGGGCAATGTAATCCCCGACGCGAGCACCATCGGCTACAAGTCAATCGCCGTGCCTGGTTCTGTGGCCGGCTTGGCGTACGCCCAGAAACACTGGGGCAAGCTGCCGCTAGCGAAAGTAATGGCGCCCGCCATTCGACTCGCGCGCGAAGGCTGGGTGCTCAGCTACGAAGATGCCGAGGACTTCAAGGACGAGCATCTGTCGAAGTTCCCCGAATCGCGTCGCATCTTTCAACGTAATGGCAACTTCTATAAGCAGGGCGAAATTTTCAAGCAGCCTGAACTGGCGGCCACGCTCGAGCGCATCGCGCAAAACCCTGACGACTTCTACCGAGGCCAGATGGCAAAGCAGATCGCGGCGGCCATGCAGAAGGGCGCCGGACTGATCACGGTCGAAGACCTGGCCAGCTACGAAGTAGAAGAGCGTCAGCCGATCCACGGCACGTATCGAGGGTTCGAGATCATCAGCGCGCCACCGCCGTCGTCGGGCGGCATCGCGTTGGTCGAGACACTTAACATCCTTGAGGGCTACGATCTCACCAGATCCGGGAATCGCTCGGCGCAATCCATTCACCTTATCGCGGAGGCGTTCAGGCGGGCGTTTTACGACCGCGCCGAGTTCCTGGGCGACCCGGATTTCGCGAAGATTCCGGTCGCGCAACTCATCGACAAAAAGTATGGTGCAGCCTGGCGCGAAAACCTCAATCCTGACAAGGCCAGCATCAGCAAGGAACTGAGGCGTCCGGCGGTATTCAACCAGCTTGAGCAGTATGCAACGGTGAAGCCGCTCGCGATGGCCGCACGGGAACCAGAGCATACAACGCATTACTCCATCGTCGATCCGCAAGGGAATGCGGTCGCCGTAACAACTACACTGAATGACACGTTCGGCTCTCGGGTCACGGTCGAGGGACTCGGCTTTTTGATGAACGACGAGATGGACGACTTCGCCTCGAAGCCGGGTGTGCCGAACATGTTCGGGCTGATTCAAGGGCCAGCGAATGCGATTGGTCCAAACAAGCGGCCGCTAAGCGCCATGACGCCGACGATCGTGCTGAGGCCTCGAAGCGCACCCTCCAATGCGGGGAAGGGTGCGGCACCCCCGGTACAGGGCGGTGCTCCAGAAGAGAAACGCTTGCTGCTGGTACTGGGCTCCCCGGGGGGACCTCGCATCATTACCACGGTTGCGAACATACTTATCGGCGTCGTGGACTGGGGAATGGACATCCAAAACGCGGTGAACGCGCCGCGATTCCATCACCAATGGCTGCCGGATAGGATCAGCATGGAGCGTGGCTTCTCGCCTGATACAATCCGCCTACTTGAGCAGATGGGGCATAACATCGAACGGCGCGGCTACTGGAGCGACGGCGAGTGCATCATGATCGACCCGAAAACGGGTGAGCGGTTGGGCGCCAGCGACGGGCGCAACAACGGAAAGGCGCTGGGATTTTAATGGTTAAGGCGATCTCGACTTACGTGTTCGTTACCGAGCGGTTACACCCGGGCATGCTCGATAAGCTGGTGAAGGCCGGCGCTGAAGCTATTGAGATTTTTGCGGCTCGCAGCCATTTTGATTACACAGATCGCCAGCAGGTGCGTGAGATCGCGAACTGGTTCAAGCACAACCAGGTGATCTTAAACTCCGTCCACGCGCCAATGTTCAGCGACTATGACTGGGGACGCAGCGGTACGCCCCCGCTCAACATCGTGGACCATGACAAGAAGCGGCGCATCGAGTCGATGGATGAGATCAAGCGCGCCCTCGAAGTCGCCGAGCACGTGCCGTTCCGCTACCTGGTGCAACATGTCGGAACAGCCGGCGAGGAGTTCTCGGAACACAAGTTCGAGTTCGGTCTGAGTTCGATCGAGCACCTGCATGCCTTTGCGCGCCCACTCGGAGTCAAGGTGCTGCTCGAAAACATTCCAAACGAAATCTCCACGCCGGAAAAGCTGGTCGCCTTCATTCACGCTCTACATCTGGCCGATCTCGGCGTGTGCTTCGATATTGGTCATGCTCACGTCATGAGCAGCGTTGCCGAGGCATTCGAAGTTCTGCAGAACCACATCCGGTCCACTCACATTCACGACAACCACAAAGAAAAAGACGATCACCTGTTCCCGGGCGAAGGCAGCATTGACTGGAACGAGGCGATGCGTCTGTTGCGTAGCGCCCCCCACGTCCCGCCTGTGCTGATGGAGATCAACGGTGAAAACCAAAAGCCGGTGGTCGAGATGTTCCACAAAGCTTTCGGCATGCTGGAGCAAGCCGAACAGGTCGCCGCCGAGTAACGCCGTACTCAAGGGGAAGTCTCGACACGAAGAGAGTTGCTCAATTCGAAAGGAGGGAAAGATGACATCCTCCGCTGTTACGCAACCGCTTGAAACCGATTATCGTCTCGTCCCCATGACGGAAGAGCATCGTCAGGCCGTCATGGACATCTTCAACTACTACGTCGAGAACTCATTCGCCGCATATCCCGATACTAAACTTGAATACCGGTTCTTCGATCACCTGCTGAATATGTGCCGCGGCTATAGCGCACTGGTTGTCACGACCAGCACAGGGGAAGTCGCGGGATTCGCTCTGTTGCACCCCTACCACCCCGCGCCGACGTTCAAACGAACCGCGGAACTGAGCTATTTCCTGGCGCCAGCGCATACCCGTAAAGGAATCGGAAAGCTCGTGCTGGAAAGGTTGGTCGCTGATGCGCGCCTGCTCGGGATCGGCCACTTGCTCGCCAGCGTCTCGTCACGTAACGAGGAGAGTTTAGCGTTCCACCGGAATAATGGGTTCTCGGAATGCGGACGATTTCACCAGGTCGGGCACAAGTTCGAAAGGGACTTTGACGTAGTCTGGTTCGAGCGAAAGATTTAGCGGCGCGTATAGCAGGAAAAGCCCACCCCGTTCAAGGGTGGGCTTTTCGTTTGATGGTGCGCATGCAAGAGGTTAAGCTGCGCGCCTTCCTACGTCGGAAACCCCGCCTCTCCGTCGGCCAACGATCACGCGGTAGATCGCAAGCAGGATGATCGCGCCACCGATGGCCAGAGCGAAGCTGCCGATGCTCCAATCGTTCGCACCTGTGCTTCCCCAGAGTGCATTCCCGATAAACCCGCCGATCAGCGCGCCAGCGATGCCGAGGAGCATAGTGACGATAAAGCCGCCAGGATCTCTACCGGGCATCAGCAATTTGGCTATAGCCCCTGCGATCACGCCGAAAATGATCCAGCCAATAATCGCTCCCATGTTTTTCCCCCTTGTCTTGCGAATCTCAAGATCTCTTGTTTGGTAAGACGGGAAGTTGATCCGCGCTGGATGTACCAATTCGCAAGCAGCCGGACGGTTTATTCTCTCGCCGGAGCACCCGGAGAGAGCTGCTACTGATATGCGCCGATCGCGCTAAGCGGTGCCGCGATTCGAGCTGTTGTGACAGCACCAGTAAATCCATTGCCGATCACGCAATGGCTCGATTCCCCGATCTCCTGTTACCCTATTGCTTTAGCGATAAGCGAGCCATCATGAGCACTACAGACCAGAAGTTATCTGCTCCCGTTTCTACTATCCGCGAAATCGGCAAGTACGAAGGCCAGACGGTCACGATCCGTGGCTGGCTCTACAACCTGCGCGAGAGCGGCAAGCTGCTGTTCCCGATCTTTCGCGACGGCAGCGGCATCATCCAGGGCGTCGTTTCCAAGAAGGAAGTCTCGCCTGAGTTGTTCGACACCATCAAAGGGCTGACCCAGGAAACGTCTGTCATCGTTACGGGCAACGTTCGCGCGGATAAGCGCGCGCCCGGCGGCTATGAGATGGACGTCCGCGACGCCCAAGTCGTGCAGCGGGTTCCGGACGACGACCCGTATCCGATCTCGTTGAAAGAGCACGGCGTTGACTTCCTCATGGAGCACCGCCACCTCTGGCTGCGGTCCCCGCGACAGGTTGCGATCCTCCGAATCCGGTCGGAGATCGAGAAGGCTGTACACAACTTCTTCGACCAGAACGACTTCATCCGAACCGACCCGCCTATCCTTACGCCAGCCGCGTGTGAGGGCACCAGCACTTTGTTTGAAGTCGAGTACTTCGACGAGAGCGCATTTCTGACGCAGTCCGGCCAGCTCTATGCAGAGGCGACTGCAATGGCGCTGGGCAAAGTCTATTCTTTTGGGCCGACGTTCCGAGCCGAGAAGTCAAAGACCCGCCGCCACCTTACCGAGTTCTGGATGGTTGAACCTGAAGTCGCGTACGCCGAGCTGGACGACATCATGAAGCTAGCCGAGGACTTCATCAGCTACATCGTCCAGACCGTCGTTGCAAATCGACGCGCCGAGTTGCAGGTGCTGGAGCGCGACATTACGAAGCTTGAGAACATCAAGGCCCCGTTTCCCCGGCTCAGCTACGACGATGCCGTCAAAATGCTCCAGGAAGGCCATGCCAAGGGCGAACTAGAGAACCGGTTCGAGTGGGGAGGCGATCTCGGCTCACCGGACGAGACTTACATTTCGTCGAAGTTCGATAGGCCCGTGATGGTGCATCGGTATCCGACGGAAGTTAAAGCGTTCTATATGGAGCCCGATCCGGACAATCCGAACGTTGCACTTTGCGTCGACGTACTCGCCCCTGAGGGGTATGGCGAGATCATCGGCGGTTCGCAGCGTATCGGCTCGTACGAAATGCTGCTGAAGCGCATCAACGAGCACAATCTGCCGGTCGAGGCATTCAAGTGGTACTTGGATCTGCGCAAGTATGGTGGCGTGCCGCACTCCGGTTTCGGCATGGGCATCGAGCGCGCAGTCGCCTGGATCTGCGGCCTCGAGCACGTGCGAGAGACGATTCCGTTCGCCAGAATGCTATATCGCCTCTATCCGTAAGCAGCTTGGGTGCACCTTTGCGCCCTGTGCGAGCGTCTAACCAAAGTTGCTGACTGAAGGTTTCGGAGGTTTCGGACGTTTCGGAGGTTTCGTGGGAGAGGAGCCTGCCGCGACGTCCGAAGCCTCTGGTCAACATACCTCCGAAACTTTCGAAACCTCCGCAACATCCGAAACCTTGGTTTTTTATGAATGACATTGCTTCCAATCACAAGCAGACGAATACGTCTGTCCCGGTGCAGTTCGCTCCGCACCTGCATATTGTTCCGCGCAAGATTCGCGTTATCGGCGTGCCGCTCGATCTTGGCCAGACTCGCCGCGGTGTGGACATGGGCCCCTCTGCTGTTCGCGTTGCCGGTCTCGAGGCGCGTCTCGAAGCGCTGGGACACAAGGTTGAGGACGGCGGCAATGCCCCCGTACTACTCGCCGAGCAGAAGCAGTTCGGCCAATCGAATGCCAAGTACCTTAAAGAGATCACGATGACGTGCACGAAAACGGCCGAGATGGTGCTGAGTGCACTCGAAGCCGGCGAAGTGCCGATCAGCATTGGCGGCGACCACTCCATGGCGTCCGGTACGGTGAGCGGCGCGAGCGAGTTTTACCGGCGTCGTGGTCAACGCATTGGCCTCATCTGGCTCGACGCCCATAGCGACATCAACACGCCGGCAACTTCGCCGAGCGGCAATGTACATGGCATGCCGCTCGCTGCCCTGATGGGGCTGGGACCTGCGGAGTTGGGCGACATTTTCGGGTTCACTCCAAAGGTTGCGCCAGAGAATTGCGTAATCGTAGGCGTGCGCGACGTAGATATTCACGAAGTTGAAAATATCCGGCGCGCCGGCGTCGAAGTCTTCACCATGCGCGACATCGATGAGCGCGGGATGCGCACGGTAATGGAAGAGGCCCTCCGCATGGCCGGACGCGGCACTGCGGGCTATCACATCTCCCTCGACATGGACTGGATTGATCCGGAGGACGCGCCTGGTGTTGGGACGCCGGTTCGAGGTGGCGCCACTTATCGTGAAGCCCACCTCGCAATGGAAATCATTGCAGATCACGGACGCATGACGAGCTTCGACATCGTCGAGGTCAATCCGGTCATCGACGAAAAGAACCGTACGGCAGACCTCGCAGTCGAACTTACGGCCAGCTTGTTCGGGAAGAAGATCCTGTAGTTCGGGGATCGCGCGGTGGATTGTTCTCAGCAGCCTCTGCTGCGATCCTGCGCAGAGAGTGGGGACGGGGCTGTGCCCCGTCCTTCCCATCAGAATTTGATTCCGAACGTGACCGGAATGATCGATGTTGAGCGCCGTTCGGTATCGGCGTAGTGATACCGCGCTTCTGTGAAGAACCTCGTTCCGCTTTCCCCAATTGGGATATCGAACCCCAGCCCCGCGTTTCCGCCTATAGCATTGCTCGAGATAGAACCAAGTACCTCGTCCGCGGGCACTAGTGCCGGTCCGAAGTAACCCCACCACGGGTCGAAGACTATCGTCTCCGCTAGGGTCGGGCGTGTGAACTCGACGGTACGCCGATAGAAGCCCACGCCGGCGATGACATACGGATTGAATCTGCCGCCGGGATTCAGGCGAATCACCGGGTTCGCCGTCAGCGACCACATCCATGCGCTGCCGTCTGGAACATTCAACTGTTCGAGCACGGCGTCATTCACACCGAACCCGTTGTATTGACCCTCAAAAACCACACCGAAGCGGTCCGTGATATTCACTCCGAAGCCGCCCTTTGCATTCCAGCCTGTATTGAGCCGGTTCTTCGTTTCGCCAACCACGGGTGTCACGCCGCCGCCTAGGTTGATGGTCCACCTGCGCTCATCCTGGGCCTGCAACATCACACAGAGCGAGAACACAACTGCGAGCACACGAACACTTACTTTCATGCTTTCTGATCACCTGTCTTGAAAATTGCTACAAACATCGATGCGACCCTGTCATCGTGCGATGTATCGTGCCCGCAGTGAGCAGTCAGTGACAGGTCGGTTCAGGCGGCGGGATCGCGGCGTTGTGTTTTGAGCACCTGCTGGCGCACATGACCGTTTCGGTAATACCGTTACTTCCATCTGCCTGAAGTTCGTAAGCAGCCTTTCGTTTGCAGCACCCGTTCTGGTGTTATCCTCGCCCCATGAGCAAGGTTCGCGTTGGAGTTCTGTTTGGAGGCCGTAGCGGCGAGCATGAAGTTTCGCTGCTCTCTGCCGCCTCGGTCATTGAAGCAATCGATAAAGAGATGTACGAAGTCGTGCCTATCGGCATCACGAAAGAGGGCCACTGGGTCACCGCAACTGAAGCCGAAAAGTTGCTCGGTCGCGGCTCTGAACCCGAGCCCGAAAAGAAGCACCTTCGCGCAGGCGATCCGCACGCGACCCCTGCGGCCGCGGTTCTGCGCCGCGGCGAGGCCGTGCTCGTCCCGCCGGTCCCCGGCTCGGAGCACACTTCACTCCTGCCGTTTCAGACCCAGGCTCCCGAACATCGTCGTGCCGCCGACCACCCAATCACCGTGGACGTCATTTTCCCGGTACTGCACGGCACCTTCGGTGAAGACGGCACGATTCAGGGGCTACTTGAACTTGCGGATATCCCGTACGTCGGTGCGGGCGTGCTGGGATCCGCGGCCGGCATGGACAAAGACTTGATGAAGGCGCTGTTCAAGGCCGCCGGACTTGCAATCGTGAAGCACGTAAGCGTCATACGTCGAGAGTGGGAGCGCGATCGCAAGGTGGTCGTTGACCGAGTTGAACGTGAACTCAGTTATCCATTGTTCGTCAAGCCGGCGAATCTCGGCAGTTCGGTGGGAATCAGCAAAGTCCACGATCAAAGCGAACTCGGACCAGCCATCGACGAGGCTGCGAAGTTCGACCGGAAGATCGTCATTGAAGAGGGTGTCGGCAAAGCGAAAAAGGCTCGTGAGTTGGAATGCTCGGTGCTCGGCAACGACGAGCCG
>DASPIK010000109.1:0-112632 GCA_035629075.1 Terriglobales bacterium
CGGTTCCAAACTTCGCGGCGTGCTCTACGTTCTCGACGAGCCATCCATCGGCCTGCACCACCGCGACAACGAACGTCTATTGGCCGCGCTCGAAGAACTTCGCAACCTCGGCAACACCGTCCTCGTCGTCGAACACGACGAAGAAACTATCCGCCGCGCCGATTACGTCATCGACCTCGGCCCCGGTGCCGGGCGCCACGGAGGCGAACTCGTCGCCAGCGGCACGCCAGCGCAGATCATCCACGCCGACCGCTCGCTCACGGGCAAGTACATCTCGGGCCAGAAACAAATTCCAGTCCGTCCCGAACCCCGTCAGGCCAACGGAAACGCTATTTCGATCCTCGGCGCGCGTGAGAACAATCTCAAGAACCTCGACGTCACCTTTCCGCTCGGCCTCATGACCGTCGTCACCGGTGTCAGTGGTTCGGGTAAATCAACCCTCGTCAACGACATCCTTTACCGCGCGCTCGCCCAGAAGCTCTACCGCTCTCGCGAGCAGGCCGGTGGCCACAAATCCATAAACGGCATCGAGAACATCGACAAGGTCATCCGCATCGACCAGTCGCCCATCGGGCGCACGCCGCGCTCCAACCCCGCCACCTACACCGGCGTCTTCACCGCCATCCGCGACCTCTACGCCATGCTGCCAGAGTCCCGTGAGCGCGGATACAAGCCCGGCCGTTTCTCTTTCAACGTCGCCGGCGGACGCTGCGAAGCCTGCCAGGGTGAAGGCCAGCGCCGCATCGAGATGAACTTCCTCCCCGACGTTTACGTCCAGTGCGAAGTCTGCGGCGGCCGCCGCTACAACAGCGAAACACTCGCAGTACGATACAAGGGCCAGTCCATCGCCGACCTGCTCGAAACGCCCGTCAGCGATGCCCTCGCCATCCTCGAGAACATCCCGCAGGTCCGCCAAAAACTCCAGACGCTCGTTGATGTCGGCCTCGGCTACATCCACCTCGGCCAGTCAGCCGTCACCCTGAGCGGCGGCGAAGCACAGCGCATCAAGCTCGCCCGTGAACTCAGCAAGCGCCAGACCGGCAAAACGCTCTACCTGCTCGACGAGCCCACCACCGGCCTGCACTTCGACGATGTCCACAAGCTCCTCGAAGTCCTGCACCGCCTCACCGACCTCGGCAACTCGATCATCATCATCGAGCACAACCTCGACGTCATCCGCAACGCCGACTGGATCATCGACCTCGGCCCCGAAGGTGGCGAAGACGGCGGCCGCATCGTCGCCCAGGGCACCCCCGAGCAAGTCTCCAAAGTCAAAAAGTCCTACACCGGCCAAGCCCTCGCGGACTACTACGCCAGGAAGAAGGGTTTCGATTTCTAGTGGTGCATCAGACTGTCTAGTCGTGGTATCAGATTTTCTTGCGGTGAATCAGAGTTTCTAGCGGCGTAGGTAGAAACCGCTGTCATCCCGAGCGGAGCGCAGCGAAGTCAAGGGACCTTGCGTTTCGTCCGCAGCGGCAACACCTGCCCAGAAGCAAAGGTTCCGTCCCACTCTCCGAAAAGTGGCTTGTGCGCGAGAAGCCCTGTTCGCAACAGCTGTCGGTCATGCGCCGTACTGCTTATCTCGAATGAAAAGCTTGCCGACGGCATTGTTATTCCGATTCAGGAAAACTGCCACGTTCGAGTGTTCTAGTGGTTCGTTCCGAAGAATGCCAAGACGAGATACAAGACAAAGCAGCCCACAGCGTTAATGAGAATGCTTATCTGCCATGCCGCCCTTTGTCTAATGAACACAAATACCGAAAGCGTCAGGAAAAGAGTGACAGGGCTTGCGTACCTCCATGAATTTCCGGTCAGTTGAGGCACGGCTACAGCCAAACCAGACGCAACCATTGCAATCCACTGGTCAGCGGATAGGGTCAGTTTGGTGGCACTGTTGAGCTTCCTGTAGGCTTTTTCAACAATACTTGGGTTCATGCTCATCGTCGCAAAGTATAATCCGCTCACAATCCAGCAGCTCTACCCCTCCCTCCCGCACTCCCCGTTGCACCTGATATGCGCGCACCCCGCGCACGTCGGCTCGTCCTCGATGCAGTCGAACTCTTCCAGCGCGGGAAACTCTCTCCCATACCGCTTCGCCGCCCGCGATTCGAACAACCACAGAGCACTGCGCAGGTGCTCAAGAATCGGCTGATTGTGGGGGTCGGAGATCTGGCTGTCGAGGTGTTTCACTCGATCGATGAGCGCGCGAATCACCTCTTGGCAATTTGTGCCGGGGTAGTGACTAAGATTTCCCGGATAACGCGCGCCCTGGCGTTTAACGAACGTCAGCATCTCCGCGCCTTGCCGCCGGTCGCCCTCAATATCCAGCATATCCAGCCAATACCTGTGACCCGGATCTAGTATTCTCACCGCCTCTGCTCCTTTTCCGCCCGTCAGGGCGTACGCCTGCGGAAACATCATATTAACGAATCGCCCGACCTGCAGATCCCCTGGTTAGTGACGCACCGCCGCTCCTCTCGTACAATCAACCAGAATGCCAATGGACGATCTCAAGCCCGGCTCGGCTCAGATTCCAGAGCCTGACGTCCGTCCCTCCATCGACCTTCGTCGTTCCGACCCCGTCTGGACCGGGTGGGACGTTGCGCTGATTGCCTTCATGACGCTGGCGTCCATCGTCGTGTTCAGCGTCATCGGTGTTGCCATTGCGACCCGGTTGGCAGCCTTCAAGGGTCTCTCCCCAACCGACCTCGCCCGCGATGCGCGTCTGATCGTCCCCGTACAGGTCGGGGCCTACCTCGTAGTCATGGGGTTGATGGCACTTCTGGTGCGCCGCGGATCATACGACCACCGCTTCTGGCGCGACATTCACTGGAACTTCCCTCAGGCGAACTGGTACACATTTCTCATCGTCGGTGTCGTGTTGGCCATCTGCATCCAGCTATCGTCCGTGCTGCTGCCGATCCCCAAGCAGTTGCCGATCGAGAAATTCTTCAAAACGGCCACCAGCGCTTACATCATGGCCGTGTTCGGCACAACCATCGCACCGCTATTTGAGGAACTGTTCTTCCGCGGTTTTCTATATCCAGTTTTGGCACGTCGCGCCGGCATCGCATTCGGCACCGTAGCGACGGCCGCCCTCTTCGCTTTCATTCATCAGTCGCAACTCGGCATGGCATGGGCGCCGCTTCTGCTGCTGTTCATCGTTGGCCTGGTCCTCACGGCGGTGCGCGTTAAGACCAACTCCGTCGCAGCCAGCTTCCTCATCCACGTCGCCTACAACGGCACACTTTTCTTATTACTCTGGATCGCCACTGACCGCTTCCAGCACATGGAAAAAGCTGCAAGAGCAGCGCTGCGGTGATTTCAAATCCGCGTAGTTTGTCAAAACGACCAGCCCCGAAGGGGCGGCATTCGTTAGCCCAGGGCGTCAGCCCTGGGTAGCCCCAAAAAGACAAGCATGAGCCCCGCAGAGGCGACACCCTCCCCGCCCGATAACAGCCGAACCTCAAAACTTTGAAACCTCGAAACCTGCTTTGTTACGCTATGAACATGTCAACCGCCCGCGACCAACTTCTGAGCCTACTCGCAACCAAGTCCTTCAAACTCGGACAATTTAAGCTGTCTTCCGGCGCTACCAGCGACTACTACATCGACTGCCGCACAACCACGCTGGACGCCAACGGAGCCAGGCTTGTCGGTGAGGCTGTCCTGCACGAAATTCGCCAGCAAGGCTGGCGCCCACAGGCCATCGGCGGTTTAACTATGGGCGCCGATCCGATCGCTGTCTCCGCCGCAATCGCCAGCGCGGGCGAACTCCATGCATTCCTCGTCCGAAAAGCCGAGAAGCAGCACGGCACTGGCCAGCGCATCGAAGGTTTTCGCGAAGAGAAAGCTCGCGTCGTCGTCGTCGACGACGTCTGCACGACGGGCGCTTCGACTATCCAGGCCATCGAGGCCGCCCGCGAATTCGGTTTCGAGATTGTAGGCGTCATGTGTTTGGTCGAGCGCACGGAAGCCACTGGCCGCCCAAACGTCGAGAAAGCAGCCGCCCCGGCCCCTTTCATCAGCCTCTTCACCGATCAGGACGTCCGCCGCGAACACTTGCGGCTCAGCCCCGCCGCTGTTCGTGGTCAGTGACAAGTGCGACTTTTGGACCGCCGGCAGTAACAACAGCCCACACCCTAGATGCGATGTGCCCGGGTACGGTGAAGCGAGCAACGTTTCAAGGTTCAAGGTTTCAAAGTTGAGTAGATCCTCACCTCCAACTTTGAAACCTTGAAACGCTGAAACCTGATTTTCCAACCTCCGACACCTCCGAAACTTCCGAAACCTCCGCAACCCGCATCTCAACTCCTTAGGAGGACCCTATGATCGGCAAGCTCGGACTCATCATGGTCGTAGTCAAGGACATGGACCGTAGCATTGCTTTCTATCGCGACGTCCTCGGCCTTAAACTCCAGTTCCAGTCTCCGGAATTTTCGCAGTTCGACGCCGGGAACATCCACCTCGGCCTTCACGCCGAAAGCGATCGGCTGAAAGCTCACCCAACCGAATCCGCGCAATTCGCTTTTTACGTCGACAACATAGAGCAGGCCGTTGCTCACCTGAAAGCCAAGGGCGTACACATCCTCAGGCCCCCTAAGCAGGAAGATTTCGGTATTCTCTCGATCTTCACCGACCCGGATGGGTATCACGTGGAGCTGTGCCAGCTCGCAGCCGAAGGCAGGTCGGCGGCTTAAACCTCGACTGGAAACCTGCTACCCTGTCCGCATCGGCTCCCGGCCCTGAAACTTCCGGAACGTAAGGAACACACATGGGCATACTTTCCTGGATCATCTTCGGCCTGATCGCCGGCATCATTGCCAAGCTGCTCATGCCCGGTCGCGATCCCGGCGGCTGCATCATCACCATGCTCATCGGCATCGCCGGTGCCGTGGTCGGCGGCTGGATCGGTAGAACACTCTGGGGTAGCACCGGGGTCACCGGCTTCGACCTCGGCAGCTTCGGACTGGCCGTCCTCGGAGCCATCGTGCTATTGGCCCTCTACCGCATGCTGGCTGGCAGACGCGCATAACAACAAAGGCAGAAGCGCCGGGCCACTTCTGCCTTTTGCCTTCTGCCTTCCGTCTTTTGCCTCTGCCTGCGCCCTCTGCGGTGCAGCTTTTTGATTTCCCTCCCAAAGCTGTTAGCCTGTTCTTCGCGAAACTCGAAACTGGAAACTCGAAACTCTCATGCTCAAGACCCTTGAATGGACCGACTCGGGCGTTCGCTTCATCGACCAGACGAAGCTGCCCACGGAAGAGACTTACGTTAACTGCGAGACTTACGAAGATGTTGCCGTGGCCATCCGCGACATGATCGTCCGTGGAGCGCCCGCCATAGGCGTGGCCGCGGCCATGGGGATCGCGCTCGGCGTCAAGCACTCCGACGCCAACCACGTCTCCGAACTCCGCCGCCAATTCGACGACATCAGCGAGACCATCACCTCCACGCGCCCGACAGCCGTGAACCTGTTCTGGGCCGCCGATCGCATGCGCCGTGTCTTCGACTCGCTCCAGGACCAGCCCGTCCCGCAAATCAAGCAGGCACTCATTACCGAAGCCCAACGCATGTACGTGGAAGACATCGCCGCTAACGAAGCCATGGGACGTCACGGTGCCACCCTCATGCCCTCCAGCGGCGGTGTTCTGACCCACTGCAACGCCGGCGCATTGGCCACCTGCGGCTACGGCACTGCCCTCGGCGTCATCCGTGCGGCTGTCGAATCAGGCAAGAAGATCAAAGTCTTCGCCGACGAGACTCGCCCATTCCTGCAAGGCGCGCGTCTCACCGCCTGGGAACTGATGAAGGACGGCATCCACACCACGCTCATCTCCGACAACATGGCCGGAGTCATGATGCGTCAGGGCAAGATCCAAGCCGTCGTCGTCGGCGCGGATCGCATCGCCGCGAACGGCGACACCGCCAATAAAGTTGGCACCTACACGGTCGCCATCCTGGCCAAAGAGCATGGCATCCCGTTCTACGTCGCCGCTCCCTTCTCGACCGTCGACCTCAACACGCCCGATGGCTCCAAGATTCCGATCGAGCAACGCGCCGCCACCGAGGTCACTCACCTGGCGGGCAAGCGTATCGCCCCAGAAGGTGTAAAGGTTGAGAACCCGGCCTTCGACGTGACGCCAGCCAAGTACATCGCCGCCATCATCACCGAGCGCGGCATCGCGAAAGCGCCATTCGAGGAATCACTGAAGAGGCTGGTCGAAGCGGCCGCTGGAGTTTAATCTCAAGAACTCTTGGCGGTATAGATGGATGGTTTGACGTACGAATCGTCAAATCATCCAATCCATCAGATTCTTAAGCCTTCCACTCCCATCCGCACTTACACCGTACTGTCTCCGAAAGATGGAACTTCCTCAGAAGAAACTTGCACAGGGCACAAGGTCGCATCCACATACGGGGGCCTCTCGGATGTTAGGGGGTACACTGAAATAGACACCCGAAACCGATCCGGAGTTCCCGCTTCTTGACCTCTTTACGCCGCTCATAGGTCGCCTGAGCTGCTTGAGCCTCCCGCTCGGCTTTATGGGGCTAAAATGACTCAACGCTCTATGCCGATGGCACTCGCACCCGAACTGGACACAATTCGACTTGAAATCGACCGCGCCAGCTCAGAAGTCCAACGACTCTGGTCCGAGTTGAACGAGCACGAACTGACCGTGCGGCCAACTCCCAAAAGCTGGTCGCTTACCCAGATCGTTGAACACCTCGATACCACGACCAGGTTGTGCCTGCCGGCCGTGGACACCTCGATTGAAAACGCCCGGCTGAAGAAGCTCTACTCCAGCGGACCATTCCGTCTCGGTCTCATGGGACGGCTTTTCGTGGCCTACGTCGAACCACCCCCGAGAATAAGGCTGCCGGCTCCGAAGGTGCTCGTGCCTTCGCTCGCCCAGAATCCCGACAAACTGCTCGACACCTTCCTTGCCTCCCAGGAACTGATGAAGGAACGCCTGTACCGCGCTGATGGCCTCGACGTCGTACGTGCCCGTTTAAAGTCCCCGTTCTCGTCGCTCGTTCGCATGGACCTGTTCTCGTACTTCTCAGTGTTCACCGCCCACCAGCGGCGGCACCTCTGGCAGGCCGGAAACGTACACCGCGCAATTCTGGAAATGCACTAAGTCGCCCTTCTCGCGCTCTCGACATCGATTACCTTCTTCGCCAGGCGCACCGAATCCAGCGCATACGGACTCCCACTCGTCTCTTTCGTCAGCACGATCCCATGCACGGCCTGCCTTGCCGCAAGCGCGACGTCGCTCAACTCCGCCCGGTTCGGAACGCCACTTTCGGCGAACCTTTGCAAAAATTCCGTCGCCACCAATACGCGTTTGTCCACCCGATGACACTCCCGCACCACATCCTCCTGAATCGCAGGAATCGTCTCCGGCGCCATCGTCATGCCCAGGTCTCCGCGCCCGACCAGCAGACCATCAGCAACGCCCAGCAACTCGCGCATCCGCTCGACCGACTTCGCCGTCTCGATCTTCACCATCACCCGCGGACGCGCGTCACCGAAAATGCCTTCCAGCATTGCCCTGGCCTTCTCTACTTGCGCCGTCGAGGTCACCAGAGAAAGCATCACCCACTCCGGCGCGAAGCCCGCCTTCTGATAGCGCCACAACAAATCGCAATCAGCCGCCGTCACAGGCTCGAACCGCACCGCTGAATCGGGAAACATGATGTTATTGTTCGTCGCTACGCCCTCGATACTCCGCACAACTTCCGCCTCTAGAGTCTCGCCGCTACACCGCGCCACCCGCAGCACGGTATGACCGTCCCGGATCAGAATCCGGTGTCCCGCCGCGATGTCGGGCAGAAATCGACCCAACGCAGGCACAGGTATCTCATCAAACTCGCTGGCCCGCTCGGCATACACAACCCGGCAGCACTGCCCCTCCTTCAGCTCCGACTCGCCTTCGATCACGCCAACCCTTGGCCTCTCCGAAGGCAAGTCAACATACACATCCGACTCCACCCGCAACCGCTCACGCGCGGCTTTCACGCTCGCGAACTGCACAAAGTGGTCCTGAACGCGGTAACCAAATGGTTGTCGGAATTCGGCGCCCAGTTCAATAGCGGCTTCAATCTCGTCAGGTCTACAGAGGCTCGGCCCCAGACTGACAACCACCCGGGTAGAAACTTTCGACGGGGACTGCAATGATCGTTGTTCGTGCACGTCTGAATTTTACATTCCGCAACGATCATCATCGCCCCAGTCTCAGTCGGGCCGGTCATCCGCTCTTTCGTTCATCCGTTCGGGTACTGAAGCATCCATTACTTGTGACCCTATTCGAAGCCGCCGTTCGACGCTCCACCCTGCAGTACCTAAGTGACAGTCAACCCATCACCATTCAGGCCTTTACGCCTGAGACCGGCGGTGCGCACCCCGCCGTCATAGCACTGCACGGATCGGGCGGCATTCGAGAAGGCTGGGCCGAACAGCCCGCATCATTGCTGGCAGGACATGGGTTCGCAGTATTTGTCATCCACTACTTCGAGCGGACAGGCACCTACTGGGCCGACGACCGAACCATACGTCAAAGTTTTGAGCTATGGATGAAAGCAGTTTCGGACGCCATAACCTTCGCTTCGCATCAGCCCCAGGTCGATGGCTCTCGCGTTGGCCTGCTGGGTTTCTCGCTGGGCGGGTACTTGGCGCTCTCGGTTGCCACCCGCGACCCTCGGGTGAAAGCGGTTGTCGAATACTTCGGGGGATTGCCCGAGGAACTCACTCACGAACTGAAGCCATTGCCACCCACTCTAGTTCTTCACGGCGAGCGAGACACGGTTGTACCCGTCACCGAAGCTCACAAGCTTCAGCATCTCTTCGAGAACACCGGAACGCCTTACGAACTCAAGCTCTACCCCGTTGCCGGACACGGCTTTTCTGGCTTCGACCTTCTCGACGCCGGCCAGAGAACATTAGCCTTCTTGAAACAGCATCTGCACTGACGGGTGTGATCACTAGTGCCAGCGTATGTGCCCCCGCTGTGCTTTAATCTCCTCTGGATCTACTGGGACAGGTGTTTCGCTCCGAACTTATCCGCGTTATCCTTCGTACCTGAACGTGGAGGCTGGGATGTTCACCTTTCTACTCTGGTGCATTCTGTTCGTGGTTTGCTGGCCCTTGGCTTTACTGGCTCTTGTTCTCTACCCGATAGTCTGGTTACTGCTCCTACCATTTCGACTAATTGGTATCGCCGTGGAAGGCGTGTTGCAGCTACTTTGGGCGATATTCACTTTCCCTGCGCGTCTGCTCCGCACTCCGGGCCGCGTTTAGCGCTGAGCCAGATCTCCTCCGCTGTTCCGTCTGGCTCAGTTGCTGATTGTCTACCGGTTGCAGAAAGCGAAGGCCGTCTGCGAAAAGCAGACGGCCCAAATGGCTCGATCGCCCGATCGCCCGATGACTCGATTCTTTACCGGTTTTGAACGCTGGCCCGCAAAACTTCCATACCTGAAGGCTGCGTCACACTCGGGGTGTCTTCCGCAGTCACAAAGACATCGAAACTCTCGTTTCGCGTGATCATCTTTATGCTGCCCTTTAGGTCTTCGTTCACCTTCAGCACTCCCTGGTTCTCGGGCGGCTGCCCAGGCGCCTGCACCCACACCACGTACACCTGCTTTACAGGTTGCAGGCTGTTCGGCGTCGCAAGGTGCTCCACCTTGAGCTCCATCGAGGTGTTTCCGTTCCGATCATGCTGGTAGTCAATCTTGCCTTCAGCCGCCGGAGCTATCTGGCTGCTGCGAAGCTTTACCTCATCCGCCGAAGCAATCCCTGCCACCAGCAGGATCGCCATGGCGACGATAACAAAGCGCACGTTTGTCATAGCCCATGTCCCTTGAAGATGTTGTTTGAGATTTTTGAGAAGTGACGCTGCAACATACGATGAGCTGATCGGGGTGAAAGTTGCTGCGAAGATGGTGCAGTCGCTCGACAACGTTACTCGGTGCGATAAACCCGCGCTCTCAGCTGAACTAGACTCACGCGTCACTCCCCCATCACCTTGAGGTTAGGACTCACAATCAGCTTCGGCTCTGTCCTGTCCTGTACGTCTTCCACGCGCAGTTCCGGCGCGATCTCCTCCAGCAGCAAACCTGCCGGAGTGACTTTGATGTAGGCCATCTCTGTCACGATTGTGTCCACCACTTTCACGCCCGTCAGCGGCAGCGTGCATGTGTTTAGGATCTTTGGCTTGCCATCCTTATTCGTGTGCTCCATGGCGACGATCACGCGCCTGGCCCCAGCCACGAGATCCATGGCCCCACCCATGCCTTTCACCATCTTTCCTGGGATCATCCAGTTCGCCAGGCTTCCTTCCTCGTCCACTTCCATCGCCCCAAGAATGCTCAGATCGATGTGCCCGCCTCGAATCATGGCGAATGAATCGGCGCTGGAGAAGTAAGCCGTCCCCGGGATTTCCGTCACCGTCTCCTTCCCGGCGTTGATGAGGTCAGGATCCTCCTCGCCTTCATACGGATACGGCCCAACGCCCAGCATGCCGTTTTCGCTCTGCAGGATGACCTCCATGCCATAAGGCACGTAGTTCGCGATCAGCGTCGGCATACCAATCCCCAGGTTCACATAGAACCCGTCGCGCAACTCCTGCGCGCATCGTTTCACAATCCGCTCGCGCTTTACCGGATCAACGATCAGTTTGCCGACTTTTCCTACGCTTCCCATCCTGCTCCTCCCACCCCAAAAACTTTCAAGCCGAACGCCGCCCCGCCTCCGCCCGACGGAAGAGCGTTAGCGCAGCTTCAACGTCCTCAAGTTCACGCGCATCCGCGGCAGTCCGAAGCAAGTGACGATAATTGTCCTTCTCTGCGCCGAGCACATGCTCGTAGAGCTCTGCCATCCCTGCCAGTTCCGCACGCAAGTCGCCCAACGTAATCCCGCCCTCTTCATACATGCGGATGTAACGCAGTGCGCTCGCACGTATCTCTTCAGCACTGCTGTCCGGCATAGTCATGAGTAATCCTTCGAACTGACGGCTACGACTGATCCCTTCGTAGCTGACGGCTGAAAGCTGATGGCTGACGGCTGATGGCTGTTTCACTTTTTCCTTACCGTCCTGCGCTCAATCCGCTTCTCGTAATCACCGCCTTGAAAAATGCGCTTCACGTAGATGCTCGGAACATGAATCTTGTCCGGGTCGAGTTCACCCACTTCGACCAGTTCTTCCACTTCAGCGATGCAGATCGGGGCAGCCGTGGCGACCATTGGGTTGAAGTTGCGAGCCGTCTTGCGAAAAACGAGATTGCCCCACTTGTCGCCTTTCCACGCCTTAACCAGTGCGAAGTCCCCTTTGATCCAGCGCTCCATCACATACTTGCGCCCGTCGAACTCGCGCGTTTCCTTACCCTCGGCCACGATCGTGCCGTAACCGGTCGGGGTGTAAAACGCGGGAATTCCGGCACCGCCCGCGCGTATCCTCTCCGCGAACGTCCCTTGTGGCACTAATTCAAGATCCAGTTCGCCGCTGAGCACCAACTGCTCGAACAGAGCGTTTTCGCCGACGTAAGTGCCAACGTGCTTCTTCACCTGCCGATTCTGCAGCAGAACGCCCAGGCCAAAATCGTCCACGCCGGCATTGTTGCTGATCGTCGTCAGATTTTTGATCCCTTTGCGCGCCAGGGCTTTGATCAGGTTCTCCGGAATGCCACACAATCCGAAACCGCCCACTATGACGGTCGCGCCATCATGGATGTCGTGAATCGCCGCATCTGCATTGGGGAAGACTTTGTTCATCGTCGCGCCAGAACTTGATCTCTCGGAGGGGGAGGCAGCCTTATAGTCCCGAAGTCCCGGGTCCAAACGTTGTCATCCTGAGCGCAGCGAAGGATCTATGCATTCTGCGCACAGCATTGAAATGTGGCTTTAGGATCCCACCCCGACTACACACAGATGCGGCAACTCTGGCGTTTGGCTGTACGTGAAAGGGCAGGTGAAAAGTGTTCGAGTACGTCCGGCAGTGGTAGTCTGGCGCAATCCTCGGGCTACAACGCCTCGACCTATGTCTCTCGAGCCCTCGGGTGTCTGCAGGGCGACTGCGGGGTCATCCGCGCCTGAACCGATTGCCCTTTTCGAATTCCTCCTGCAGCGCCCTCGTCCTCAAATTCTCTCGAATGTGCGCCAGTGTCTGTTCCAACCGCATCAGCGCATCTTCAATGTTTGCGGTATTAGTGAAAGCGATGTCACGCCACATCGAGTATGGGCTGGCAGCAATGCGTGTCATCTCGCGCAAAGCGCGTCCGCCGATCGCCTGCAACTCCGGATCGTCTCCGAATTCATCCTCCAGGCTGGCCGCCAACGCCGTCGCCATCATCTGTGGCAGATGGCTCACCCATGCACAAAGCTTGTCATGCCGGTCGGCATCGATCACAACGATTCGCGCCCCAATCCGCTCAACCCACCACAGCCATTCATTTCGTACCGTTGTAGCGCCAGCGGCCTCGCCGGCTGTCGCGCGGGCGTCCCGCCCGCGCTCGCGTTCCTCCTGTCCAGCACGGACCGATTTACCCGTAGGCGCCACCAGCCAAACCGCACCCTGAAACAAGTCGGCATCCGCCTGTTCAACCCCGCCTCGTTCCTTGCCTGCCATCGGATGCCCAGCCAGAAATCTCTCCTGCGCGGCCCCGCCGAACACCGACTGTGCGCGCTGAACTATGTCTCTCTTCGTGCTCGCAACATCGGTCAGCAGTACGTGATCCGGCACCATCGGCCCTACCTGCTCGATGAGATCCAGCACCGCCCCTACGGGAGTCGCCAGCAGAATAACGTCACTCGCATAGACAGCCTGTTTCAGGTCCATCATCCCAATGTCGATAGCACCTATGCGCTTCGCTTGTGCCAGCACCAGCGGCCTGTCGCACCCGACCACGCGCCCCGCAAAGCCATGCTTTTTCAGCGCCAGCCCCAGTGAGCCACCAATCAGCCCTGTGCCAATGATCGTGATTTGCCGGATTTCCATGAGTGTTCCAGAACATATCAGACGAGGTCACGTTTCCGAAAACTTCTGTCAACCCCCCAACGCGGCGCAAAAGCTCGCAACCTATTCATCTGGGGCGAAATACAAAGTTCAGCATTATGGCGGGCGGCACCCGTCACTTTTGTCATACTGGAGTGAGGGTCTCGTTTTCACGAGCGGCGAGCACGCAGACAGCGGCCGTTACTATAGATTGCTGAATGGCAATCAGAACCTAAGTTCCTTGTTTGCAGGAATTTGAGAGATCCCCCTTGCGCAAACCCGCATGAATTGCGGATTGCCGAGATATAGGGGGAGGGGTGCACCCGGGGGCACGGACCGGGCACATTCCTGACAGTGAACGACCAGGTTCGCTGCGAACTCGTCGATGACTCGATGGCCCGATGACTCGATGGCCCGATCGCCTAATTACGCGACGGTTCTGCCGACGGCCGGGGCAATGATGCGCAGCTGAGTCATCAACTCCGCGAACTGCTCCGGATATAGCGACTGCGCCCCGTCGGACAACGCCTTGTCAGGCTGATGGTGCACCTCGACGATGACCGCGTCGGCCCCAGCGGCAACCGCCGCTCGTGCCATCGGCGCGACCTTCTCGCGGCGTCCCGTCCCGTGCGATGGGTCGGCCGCCATCGGCAGGTGCGACAGCTTGTGCACGATGGGGATGGCAGAGATGTCCATCGTGTTGCGGGTGTAAGTCTCGAACGTGCGTATGCCGCGTTCACACAGCATCACGTCGTAGTTGCCGCCGCTCATGATGTACTCGGCAGACAACAACATCTCTTCAATCGTCGCGGCGATGCCGCGCTTCATCATCACCGGTTTGCGAATTTTCCCGAGTTCGCGCAGCAGGTTGAAATTCTGCATATTGCGCGCGCCGACTTGGTAGATGTCAACGTAAGGCTCCATGACTGCAATCTGCGAAATTTCCATAACCTCGCTGATCACCAGCATTCCGAACCGGTCGCCGGCTTCACGCAACAGCTTCAATCCTTCTACGCCAAGCCCCTGGAACGCATATGGAGAACTGCGCGGCTTGAATGCGCCACCGCGTAAGACTTTCGCTCCGGCGTTTGCCACCTGCTCCGCCGCCGCAAATAGCTGTTCGCGCGACTCGACCGAGCACGGTCCGGCCATGACCACAACCTGGTTACCGCCAACCGTGAGCCCATTCGCTAGCTTGATCACGGTGCCTTCCGGCCTGAACGATCGCCCCACCAGCTTGTACGGCGAGCTGATGCGGTGCACCTCCTGAACACCGGGCAGGACCTCGACATCTCGGATATCGAACCCGACCCGCGCACCGACCGCTCCAAGCACGGTCTGCCGCGCTCCGGTCGAACGATGAACTTCGAACCCGAGCTTCATCAGGAACTCCATGACGTGCTGGATCTGTTCCTCGCTCGCGGTTTCCTGCATGGCCACAATCATGAGGTTTCACCCATAAGGAAGGATCTGGCTGGAAGACTTGGACAACATATGAAGTTCAAACTTGCATTCTGCCAAACTCCGGGTCAATGGCCGGATAAACCGATCACCCGATGCTTCAAGGTCTTCATTCGTTCAGCCCCGCGTCGATCTCTGTGTCTTTCGCGCCGACCACCACACGGGCCTGCTCGGCTGGTTGGGCTTCCTCACGCTGCAGCTTGCGCATCACGTCGATGATTCGCTCATAGACCTGCTGCAAATCGCGATCGGGCAGCGGCCCACCGTTGATGCGCTTCACGTTCTCGAATATTTGTTTCTCGCGCTCGGGCTCGTACACCGGGCTTTGCGAGTCACGCTTCAGCAGTCCGATTTCGCGCGCCGCTCGCGCGCGCTCGTTCAGTAAGCCAACAATCTTGTGGTCAAGTTCGTCGATCTTGTTACGCCAATCAGCAATGTCCATAAGCAGCACTCAAGTAAGTCAGCATTCAGTATTCAGCCCTCAGAAGCTACTTCGCTCCAGCCGTTGCACCGCGCAGGCCGCGGACGAAGTCTGCTACAGCATCCGCCGCGCGCTCTTTTCCGGCGCTCTCAACGGTTTTTACGATCGCGCTACCGACAACAACGGCGTCGGCGAAATCGCCGACTGTGGCGAACTGCTCAGCAGTCGAAACTCCGAACCCAACAGCGACTGGCAGCTTTGTGTATCTTCGGATGCGGCCAACCAGTTCGCGTGCGTCCTCGGAAATGTCGTTGCGCGCACCGGTCACGCCTGTCCGCGAAACGGCATACACAAAGCCCGACGACATCTCCGCAATCCGCTTCAGCCGCTCATCCGGACTCGTCGGAGCTGCGAGAAACACAGTCGCCAGACTCCGCGCCCGCATCTGTTCGATGTATTCGCCCGCTTCTTCAATAGGCAGATCGGTGACGAGCGCGCCATCTACTCCCGCGTCAGCGGCGGCAGCGCAGAAACGCGCCAATCCGAACCGCACAATAGGATTCAGATACGAGAACACGATCAACCCTACATCAGACTGTTCTCGCACTTCACGCGCGAGCCTCAGTACGTCATTAAGTTGCGTGCCGCCGTCCAGCGCCCTCTGGCTCGCTGCCTGGATCACCGGGCCATCCGCGACAGGATCGCTGAACGGAACGCCGAGTTCGATCACATCCGCGCCGGCCTGCGCCGCCGCAAGAACCACATCTTTCGTAGTCGAGATGTCCGGATCACCGCACGTTACATAAGCGACCAGGCCGGGACGATTTCTAAAAATGAGTGCCATTGCATCCTTACAACAAGGCTTCGTTCCTGGGTTTTTGTCACCCGAGCGAAGCGAGAATCCCTATATCAACCGATCTGCTCTCACGAGACGAAAAAGCTTACAGGCGGAATGGAGTTGGAATATCAGTCAATGTTGAGATTCTCCCTCAATATCCCCACGTCCTTATCGCCGCGCCCGCTGACGTTGACGATGACAACATCGTTCTTGCTCATCTTCGGTGCGCGCTTCACCACCTCAGCAATAGCGTGCGCCGACTCCAGCGCCGGAATGATTCCTTCCGTACGCGCCAGCAGCGTTACAGCATTCAGCGCCTCTTCATCACTGGCCGAAACATACTCAGCGCGCTTGTTCTCGCGCAGCCAGGCATGTTCGGGTCCAACGCCCGCATAATCCAGACCGGCGGAAACCGAGTGCGTCGTTGCGATCTGCCCCGCTTCGTCCTGCAGAATGTACGAATAGGTTCCCTGCAGCACGCCAGGCGAACCGCCCCGGAACCGCGCTGCGTGCTCGCCGAGCGCTTCGCCACGACCTCCGGCTTCCACACCGACAAGCTTCACTTTCTTCGGATCATCCTTGATGAAATCGTAGAAAGCACCAATGGCATTCGATCCGCCGCCAACACAGGCGATCACCGCGCTCGGAAGCTTCCCTTCGGCCTTCAGTATTTGCGCTCGCGCCTCGCGCCCGATGACCGACTGGAAGTCGCGCACCATTGTCGGATATGGATGTGCGCCGAGCGCGCTGCCCAGCAGGTAATGCGTCGTGCGGACATTCGTGACCCAGTCACGCATCGCCTCGTTGATCGCGTCTTTTAGCGTGCGCTGGCCTGCATCCACACCACGAACTTCCGCCCCAAGCAGGCGCATGCGGAATACGTTCAATTCCTGCCTCCGCATGTCCTCGGTGCCCATGTACACGACGCACTCGACCCCGAATAGCGCAGAAACCGTCGCAGTCGCGACGCCGTGCTGGCCGGCACCAGTTTCAGCGATGATGCGCTGCTTGCCCATGCGCTGCGCGAGCAAAGCCTGGCCAAGGCAGTTGTTGATCTTGTGCGCGCCCGTATGCAGCAGGTCCTCGCGCTTCAGGTAGATCTTCGCGCCGCCGAGCTTCTCCGTAAGTTGCTGCGCGAAGTAAAGTGGAGTGGGCCGTCCCGCATACTGCTTCAACAAGTAGTCGAACCGTTCGCGAAACCGCCGGTCCCGCTTGGCTTCCTCATAGGCATGCTCCAGTTCCTGAAGCGCAGCCATTAAGGTCTCGGGCACATAGCGTCCGCCAAAAGGACCGAAACGTCCCGCAACTGTCGCCAAAGCGCCGCTTTTGCTTGCCTTCTTTTTTGTGCTCTTGCTTTTCTCAGCTATCGCCATTTCACAACCTGCGCTCAGTCGCCCGAACTGCGCTGATGAACGCGTTCACCTTTTCCGGATTCTTCTTGCCCGGTGACATCTCCACACCGGTCGAAACGTCCACGCCCCACGGATGAAACAGCTCGATCGCCTCGCTGACGTTGTCAGGATTCAATCCGCCCGCCACGATGAGCCTGGTGTACGACTGCATGAAAGCCACCAACATTCGTGTCGCATGCCAATCGAACGTCTTTCCAGTACCGCCCCGCTGCATCGCCGAACCCGAATCGACAAGCACAGCAGCAAAGACGCCTGGCTTCATGTGCGCCGAGTGTGGGTCCACTTCCACGATGCCAACCGAAGCAGGATCCCACCCGAGCATCTCTTCCTTGCCGCCTTCAGCGGCTGGCAAACTAATCGTTCGAATGATCTTGACCGGTGTCGAAAGTCGCGACAACTCCTCGTGAAGCTTCCGAGCGAAATCTACAGTCTCTGCGCCGTGCAGTTGCACAGCAGTGAGTCCAGCCTCAATTGCCGTATTGACTACTTGTTCTACCGTCGCGTCGACGAACACGCCGACTCTGTCGATGGTTCTCTCTTGGTGGGACGTAATCATCCGAACTGTTGCGACATTCACCTGTCGGGGGCTTTCGGCGAACACAAAACCAAGTGCGTCGGCACCCGCTTCCGCGGCCAGCCGTGCATCTTCGACGTTGGTAATACCGCAAACCTTGATCCAAGCCATGTAGATAGCGTCAGAAACCAGAACCTACGGGTTTGCCCGTACGGATCAGCGCCTTCAGCGCCTCTCCGGGCGCTTCCGCCCTCATCAGCGATTCGCCAATCAAAAACGCGTGATATCCCGCGGCACGCAGGCGATCTACATCATTGCCGTCGTGAATACCGCTTTCGGCCACTCGCAAGACATCCTCAGGCATCTTCTTGCCCAATTGGACAGCCGTCTCGAGATCCACTTGAAATGTGCGCAGATCGCGGCTGTTCACGCCTATGATTTCGCATCCCGCGGCCACGGCTCGCTGTAGCTCCGACTCCTCGTGCACCTCGCAAAGCACATCCAGCGATAGTCCGCGCGCCGCCTTGTGTAACGATCTCAGCTCTGAATCCGTGAGCATTGCAATGATGAGGAGCACTGCATCGGCGCGATTCGCTCGGGCCTCAATCAACTGGAACTCGTCAAGAATGAAGTCCTTGCGAAGACACGGTAATCTTGTCGACTCAGAAGCTTCCCGGAGAAACGCTAGCGAACCCAGGAAATATTTCTCTTCCGTGAGGACAGAAAGCGCTGCGGCTCCCGCCTGTTCATATTGCTGAGCGATAGCACCGACCTGGAACTCCTGTCGAATAACTCCTCGCGAGGGCGACGCCTTTTTAAGCTCGGCAATCACGGCAACACCGTGCTGGGCCGCGTTCTCCAGCGAACGACGGAAACCACGAGGTTCGTGTGCGAGGGCAAGCTGCTCAAGCTGTTGCGCGTTCGCGACCCGCTTGGCTTCAGCGACACGAATACGTGTGGCGGCAACGATTTCGTCCAGGAATTTCATGGAGTACGGCAAGTATAAATCACGGGACAGTCACGCCCTGTAGTGTTAAGACATAACACCTTCGGAGAACTTTTTCCGAGTCCAGCATTGCTCCGCTCTCATCTCTGACGACGTAAGTTCTCGTCATCAACCGGGTCTCGATCCGTAGCGGCGAGACTTTTCGAAAAAAACTCCGCTCCAGTGCAATTCGAGACGGCGAGATGCTGGGCGGAGTATCACAATCAGCGTCGTCGGACGGAGGATGGGCATGGCATCACCGGCTCTCTCGCCGCACACGCAGTTACGCCATCAACTTCTCTTTGTCGACGACGACGCGACTATTCGTGCGCTTACACCTGCGATGCTCACCGCCCGGGGTTACGACGTCCGCAGCGCGGCTGACGGCCTTGAAGGCTTGCAAGTGCTCAGACAGGCGGTACCGGAACTGGTCATCTCCGACCTGCGAATGCCTCGTATGTCGGGATTCGAGTTCCTGTCTATCGTGCGAAGAAAATTCCCCCACATGCCAACCATAGCGATCAGTGGCGAGTTTCTCAGCGGCACGGAGGTGATGGGCATCGCCGACGCATTCTTTTCCAAAGGCGCCTACTCCCCCGACCAGTTGTGCGCAAAGATAACCGAACTCCTGTCGAACCCACCCGAGCACGGCGCGCTGGACACCCCTCCAATCTGGGTGCCCGTTGGCCCGAGCGGCGAAGTCGTACTGACCTGCACCGATTGCCTGCGGTCGTTTCCCGTCCGCGTCTGTCCGCCTCAGCTTGGTAACCCGATGCGTGAGACTGATTGCCTCGTTTGCGGCACGCACCTGCGGTACTGCGTTGACAACACAGGACTAAGCGCAGGCGCTACTTCATGGGAGACGTGTGGGCTTATACATCTCCCCAACCCGAAAAAATAGTTCGCCAGGTCCGTATCGGGAACCTGCATGTTTTCTCTTCCGGTGTCCTTTCCCCTCAAGCGCAAAAGGTGCTAGCCTTTGTGGCGGGCCCGGTTCAGCTTATCTTGCGAGGATGGCTATGCCGGTACGAGCAGCGCATCAACACTCTTTCAGTCTCGCCCCACACACTCCAAGCGATTCCGAACAACCGAAAACCTGCTTTGTCGAGCCGCTGCTGGAGCACATCAATACTGCCGAGCGGCGAGTCCTTCATTTCCGCAAAAAGCAGAAAATCTTTGAGCAGGGCGAGGTTGCCGATTCCATTTACTTCCTCCAGAAAGGACGGGTGAAGATCGGCGTGGTGTCGTCCGACGGCAAAGAAGCCACGTTGTCGCTGATCGGCGCGGGAGAATTCTTCGGGGAATCTTGCCTAACAGCTCGTCCTCTTCAAGTTCATACTGCCACCGCCATGACCGACTGCTCGGTCGTCAAGATTACTCGCCCCTGCATGGTGCAGGCGTTGCGGGAGGAGAAGAGACTATCCGAAGCGTTCCTCGAGCAAATACTCAATCGCAATCTTGAGTATCAGCAGGCCATTACCGACCATATCGTCAGCTCCAGCGAACAGCGGCTCGCCGCAATTCTGATTCGTCTATGCCGTTTTGCGCAGGAGCGAGACGAAATCAGCGCTACGATTCCACGCCTGAGTCACCAGACGTTGGCCGACATGATCGGCACCACTCGACCCAGGGTCACATTCTTCATGAATAAGTTCAGGAAAATGGGTCTTCTCGAGTACAACGGCCAACTTCGGGTCAAAGTGGATTTGTTGCAGAGGACTATACTTGGCGGCTAGATTTCGCTCCGTCGAGAAGTGCGCCGCGCTACATCACTGTCAGCACAAGCCGCCCAGTGGGGCGGTTTGTTTTGACCCGAACACACCGGGCATTTGAGTTCCAATCTACTTCGCGGCCATGGTTCGAAAGCCCCAGAACCAGGAATGGCACTCGTATCCTGTAATCCAGATACGACTGGCCGTGCCTCAGTGCGAGTTCAAGTTCTTCGAAGTACTTGAGATTGAAGCGTGCGCCGGGATTAGGAAAGACCGTCGCTTTTCGAAGCTCTTTTCGAAAATGCCCTCATCGCCTCACCGAGTCGACCCATCACTTCAGCCCATTCGAGCAGGTGGGTTTCGCCTTTGTCGGTGAGTGAATACACACGACGCGCCGGGCCATGCGTCTCGGTATCCCACGCCGATTTGACGTGTCCGTTTTGCTCTAGAGCCCTCAACGTTCTGTAAAGAGCAGCGCGTTCGATGCGTGCGTCCGTCAGTGAGTATTCTGCGAGGCTCTCTGAAAGCTCGTAGCCATAAGAATGCCCTCTTTCTTTCAGCATCATCAGCAGTACCGGCTCAATGAACCGGTAGATGTTGCCCATCGCGCATGTGCAAGGGTGTTGTCGGCCGTGACGTGGACACGCCGCTTTAGGCATGACTAACCTCGCTGTCTTCACGAACCTAAGGGAGCAAAAGAAAACTTATCGCAATTCACATCTAGGTGTATCTTACAACTAGCAACGTTGTCAACTCGGAGGACATGTGAAGATTGCGGTGGCGACCATGGACGGAGTCTCGGTATCTCAGCACTTCGGACAAAGTCGGGGATTCGTAGTTTTCGAAGTGGAAGGCACGAGCATCAAGAGCCGGGAATTGCGTACGAATAGTCAGACTCCGCACGGCCAAGGAATCTGCAACCACGATGGAGGACATCGAGCTGGCAGCGACAGTCATGGCACGGTTCTTGATTTGCTGGGCGATTGCCAGTTCGTGCTCTGCGGAGGCATGGGGGCTGGAGCGGCCCAGGTGTTACGGAGCTACAGCCTTGAGCCGCTGATTCTACCTGGACCATACTCTGCGGAGGAGGCCGTCGAATCTTATGTCAACGGATCCGCAACGCCCTCACAATCCGGCCTATGCAGTTGTCATCACTAGAGTGCATCGGACGTGCTTTCTACCTCGCGGCCGACACGCGATAAAGCACACTTGCATGCGGCGCCAACCGGACCTCGATCCTTCCGAAGATGCCGAGGTCCTTTCGCTGCCACAGGTCCCGCGCGGACACTCGGTCTGCTTCAACGCCGACCTTGCGCCAGCCCTCACTGAATGTTTTGGCAACTTCACCCAGATTGAAGATCGCGACGTACTTGTCTGTGCTGCCGGGCGCATCCGCCGTCCACACAACGAAATTACCGCGAGCAAGCGCCTCGCGATTATTGCTGCTGGCCTGATTGACCGCTATTACTTCCGGATTGGTAAGCAGCGACGTTGTAAATGCGTCGTTACTCGGCAGGTCGCCCCCGAAGATGAGCGGTGATCGAAACATGGCCCAGAGGTTCATGAGCGTGTACTGCTCATCGCGCGTGAACTTGGTCGGACTGCCTTTTCCGGCCTTGTCAGTTACCCGCAACTTGCCGAGCGGAAGCATATCGGCATCGGGCCAAGTCCCATTCTTGGCTATGAACGGAGCCCAATCGCGCGCAAAGTCAAATTGCCTCCTGAGCAACCGCCAGTCGTCCCAGAAATCGTCCGAGATTCGCCACATATGCGCATACTTCTGGAAGAACTCGACTTCCGAAACCGGTGCCGGCCCGGGCGATATGCTAAGCACCATCGGCCTGCCGGTCTTCCGGATGGCCGCGCTCAGCATCTTGATCTCAGCAGGCTGATACAGATGGCTACCCATATCGTCTGCCTTGATGAAGTCAACGCCCCAGGACGCGTAGAGTTCAGCAATCGAATCGTAGTAGGCCTGGGCACCGGGCTTGGTGACGTCCACTCCCCACATGTCCGGATTCCACCGGCAAGCATTTTCTTTGTCGGCGATATCAGCAGCGTGGTAGGGCGTTCCCTTGATCGGGAGATTCTTCTCGACAGCATTGCGAGGAATGCCTCGCATGATGTGAATGCCGAACTTCAGACCCTTGCTGTGGACGTAGTCGGCGAGCGGCTTGAACCCGGCACCATCGGCAGCCGATTGGAAGCGGTTCACCGCTGGCATAAGCCGTCCATACTCATCCATGCTGAGTGCTGCGCCGGGTTTGTAGTTATGTCCCCGAGCGTTCGGCTCGTACCACTGAATGTCCACCACGATGTATTGCCATCCGTACTGGGCAAGATCGCGAGCCATCGCATCGGCATTCGCCCTGACGTGCTCTTCCCTGACAGTCGTCCCGTAGGAATCCCAACTGTTCCATCCCATAGGGGGCGTGGCTGCCAAGTCCGACTGCTTCGCGTCTTCAGCGAACGCCGTGGCAGGCAGAAAGGTGGAGAACAGCACTAAAGCATGAGCGGCAACGAACAGCACAGCTTTCGGCATGAACAAGCGTCTCACCATCAGCAGCACTTCAGATTTTCACGGAAGAGAAGAGGATTGGGGGCAGGCGTGCTGCCCCCTGTTACTTATTCACCGGCTTTGCAAGCGCGAGCACGCGCGTCGGTCTTCTGCAAGACAGCCTTAGCCGTGGCAGCAACGTTCTCTGGAGTGAAACCGAACTCCTGCATAACCTTATCGCCCGGAGCGGAAGCACCGAACCGGTCTATGCCGACGACAGCGCCTTCAGAGCCGACGTACTTTTGCCAGCCAAGAGTTATGCCGGCCTCGACTGCAACTTTGCACACCGGCGGCGGAAGCACCGAATCCCGATACTGTTGCGGCTGAGATTCGAACAGTTCCCAAGATGGCATCGAAACGACACTCACCTTGATCCCTTCGTCCCTCAGCATCTTTGCCGAGGCCACCGCAAGCTGCACCTCAGAGCCGGTACCGATCAGGATGACATCCGGGTTGGCGTCACTCTCTACTACGTACGCGCCCTTTTGTGCGCCTTCGAAGCTCTTCTCGGCGTCCGCCATGACCGTCAGGTTCTGCCGCGACAGCGCTAGTACCACGGGACCCGGATATTCGACTGCAACTTTCCAAGCAGCCGCAGTTTCGTTTCCATCCGCCGGGCGAATCACGGTCAGGCCAGGGATCGCACGCATGGTCATGATCTGCTCAATAGGCTGGTGCGTCGGGCCGTCTTCGCCCACTCCAATGCTGTCATGCGTGAATACGAACACGGCATGCGTCTGCATCAGTGCGGACAAGCGCAGCGCGCTTCTCATATAGTCCGCGAACACAAGAAACGTCGAGCCGTAAGGAATCGTGCCGCCGTGCAGTGCCATGCCGTTCATGATGGCGCCCATGGCAAACTCGCGGATACCGAAGTGCATGTTGCGACCGCCAAACTGGCTCGAGGACATATCCGGATGCTTGGTCAGGTTCGTCTTCGTCGAGGGGGCCAAATCGGCGGAACCGCCAACAAGTTCCTGAATCGTGTCCGCGACGGCATTCATGACCGTTCCCGAAGCCGCACGCGTCGCGATCTTCTTGCCTACTTCAAACCGGGGGAAAGCCGATTCGAAGCCCGCCGGCAGTTCGCCAGCGATCAACCGCTTAAGCAACGCGCCTTCAGCAGAATATTTTCCCGAGTACTGTGCCAGGCGCTCCATCCACTGCTTTTGGAGTTCTGCGCCTTTTCGCCCCGAGGCGGCGCAGTGTTCAACCGCTTCCGCCGGCACATAGAACTTCGGTTCCAAGGGCCACCCCATAGCATTCTTGGTCTGTTCAATACCAGCGGCTCCGAGGGGCTCGCCATGGACGGAAGCGTTGTCCTGCTTGGGGCTGCCAAATCCAATGTGTGTACGAACGGCAATAATAGACGGCTTGTCCGTCACTGCCTGCGCGGCACGGATTGCTGCGTCAATTGCTTCAAGATCATTGCCGTCAGCAACGGTCTGCGTGTGCCAGCCGTAAGCCTGGAACCTTTGCAGAACGTTCTCCGTGAATGCCAGGTTCGTGTCGCCTTCAATTGAGATATGGTTATCGTCGTAAAGGTAGATTACGCGACCCAGACCGAGCGTCCCGGCAAGTGATGCAGCCTCGGACGAGACGCCTTCCATCAAGTCACCATCTGAGACGATGCCGTACGTGTAATGGCCAATCAGAGGATCGCCGTCTTTATTGAAGCGTGCGGCCAGATGCGCCTCGGCCACTGCCATGCCGATGCCCATCGCAAATCCCTGCCCCAGGGGTCCAGTCGTCGCGTCAACGCCTGGCGTAAGCCCGTATTCCGGGTGCCCAGGTGTCCTGCTTTCCCATTGGCGGAATCTCTTAAGTTCGTCGATGCTGAGGTCATACCCGAAAAGGTGGAGCAGCGAATAAAGAAGTGCGGAGCCGTGACCTGCCGATAACACGAAACGGTCCCGATCGAACCACTTCGGATCGGAAGGATTATGCCGTAGAAAACGCTGCCAGAGCACGTACGCCATGGGAGCCGCTCCCAGCGGCATGCCCGGATGTCCTGAATTCGCCTGCTCGACAGCGTCTATCGAAAGGCATCGAAGCGTCTTCACACACAATTGGTCCAACTGCTGCATCCTTATTCCCTCGTTTGCGATTTGAGAATGCCGTATGGCAAAGGAAGCGGTCGAACCATCGGCTCGACCGCTATCGTCGTTACTACTATTGAAACACGGAACTCTGTCCCGAGCTACTAACGGGCAGAAAACTTGTAGACGGTGGTCGTCTTGTACTGCTGCCCAGGCTTCAATGTGGTGGACGGGAACTCCGGCTTGTTCGGCGAATCCGGGAAGTGCTGCGTCTCAAGGCAGAAGCCCGTTCGATGAGCGTAAGCCTGACCACCCTTGCCCTTCTCGGTGCCATCAAGGAAGTTGCCGCTGTAGAACTGGATGCCCGGTTCAGTGGTCTGCACTTCCAGAACGCGTCCGGTCGTCTTCTCGTAGACTTCGGCCACCTTCACCAGTCCCGCTCCTTCCGGACGATCCAGGACGAAGTTGTGGTCGTAGCCCTTACCCAGCTTCAACTGTTCATTAGTTTGCTTAATGCGCGCCCCGATCGCCGTGCTGGTCGTGAAATCGAATGGCGTGCCCTTCACCGGCTTCAATTCACCCGTCGGAATCAAGCCCGAATCGACCGGCGTGAAGCGCGACGCCTTCACCAATAATTCATGCGAGAGAATGTCGTTCTTGGGATCGCCGGTCAGATTGAAATAGGAATGATTGGTAAGGTTGACAACCGTGTCCTTGTCGGTAGTCGCTGAGTAATCGATCTTCAGTTCGTTGTTGTCGGTTAGCGTGTACGTTACCTGGACGTTCAGGTTTCCGGGGTAACCCTCTTCGCCATCTTTGCTCGTGTACGTTAGCTGCAACGCCTGGCCGCCGGCGCCCGACGCATCCTTCGCTTCCCACAAAACCTTGTCGAAGCCGCGCTTGCCACCGTGCAGGTGATTGGCTCCGTTATTGGTTGCGAGTGTGTAGGTCGTGCCGTTCAGGGCGAACTTGCCCTTCCCAATCCGGTTTCCGTAACGTCCGATCGTTCCGCCGAAATAGGCCTTGCCGTTCTCATATCCCGACGCCTGGTCGTAGCCGAGGACGATGTCGGCAAGCTTTCCCTGACGGTCGGGTGCTTTCAGCGAAACAAGGGCGGCGCCGAAGTTCGTGATGGCCGCCTCCATGCCGTTCTTGTTCTTCAGGACATAAAGGACCGCATCTTTCCCATCGGCTGTCTTTCCAAAGGAGCTGGTGGGGAGTGGCGGGGCGGTTGGCGCTGGCTTGGTTTCCACTTTGGGCTTGCAGCCCGCGGAAATAATCATGACCGCACTCAGCCCGAGTATGGTCGCCAATTTTGCGACGGTCATTCGGATCTCCTGCACTGACTTTATAAACTGCTACAACATGGAACTTGCGCGTCGTCCCATTCGGTCGTGCGGCGCTACTCGGCACACACCTACCGGCTTGCCGGGACAAATATCCGTTGACGCGTTTTATGGTCTCAAAATACTCCAGAAAACGATTACTCGCAATTGAGAAGCGTCACTGCGTAACATTGAAAATCCGGAAGTACTCGAACGTGGCCGTGAAACCCGCAGCGTTCATGGCGACTAACCCAACTTGGGCGCCAGGCCCGAGTTTGTGCCTCCACGTACCGCTTCTCGACCATGTCTGGCCGTCACGACTGCTGTAAGCGGTGTACGTCTCCTCCGTCCCGTCACTGCGCTTCACTATCCTGAGCCACGTCCACTCGCCGGGCGCTTCCAGAGGCATGACACCGTATCGCGAGTATCCCTTCGGAACCGGGCCAACCTCTTTCCCGAACATGATCTGACGGGTCTCCCCGATTGCAATGTGCACCAGCTTTATATAGTTATCGTCGTCCCCGTAAATCATCAGGCCAGCCTGCGCATTGTTGAAGCAACATCCCGATTCCGGGACGCTAAGCCGCATTTTGGTCTCGAGCACGTAATCTTTGGTCGGCGCTGATCTCAGCAATACTGGGGCGCTGTCGTTGTCGTCCAGTAGCTCGGTCGCGCTTGTGTCCACCTCGAGAGCAGCCCCGTTCAGCCGGTACGACGCAGCGGAAGGCTGCCTTACCCACGTCCAGTCCTTTCCGAGTTGGTGCCCCTCAAACTCGTCAGAAAAACCTCGTTGCGCAGATCCTGGCTTGTCACCTGCGCGAAGAATCATCTTGTATCCACTTCTCTCACCCGCTGCCGCAGCCGGCTTTGGCGCGACCGAATCTGACGCCCACTGGCCTCCCCTTACCGTCGGCCAGCCGTTCACCCAATCGATCGGATCCATCAAAGCCGGCCGCTTGGTGAAACCCGGTGACGAGGCAAAGTAAGGACGGCTCCCGTCGATCGCGTGATAAACCATCCAGTCCTGGCCGCTCATGTCCGTGAAGATGTCCGTATGGCCCGGTCCAACCCAGCGATTGCCATTCGGAGCCATTACTATCGTGCCGCCTGCGCGTCCTGCCAGCAGCGGCACCCCATCACGATCCAGGAATGGGCCCAAGGGATCGGCGGACCGGGCCGCCAGCACTGTGTAGCCTGTCAGCGGACCGTTGCAGCAGTTGGACGACGAGCCGAGCAGGTAGTAATAGCCGTCGCGCTTTATGATATTGGCCGCCTCGAACCGTTCAGCGACAGTGATTCGCCGTTCCGAAGCCGTGTCAGAATGCAGCCCATCCGCCGACAACAACCGGACACTGATGCCGCCCGAGAAGCTGCCGAAATAGATGTACCTTTGGCCGTTGTGCTCGATGACTTCTGCGTCTATGGTCCAACGATCAGATGGCTCGATCACAGGTCCGCCCGAATCTGTCCACGGACCCTCCGGGCGAGTGCTCGTGGCAACCCCGATCGCTGACGCGCCGTTCCCGATGTTGGTCGCCGATGCCGAATAGTAGAGAAAGTACTTGCCATCGAAATACTTGATGGCCGGCGCCCAAAGGTCTCCCTTGACCCACGAGGGCCGTGCGCTTAACACATCCCCAATGTGAATCCAGTGCACCAAGTCGATGGACTTGAGGATCGGCACTCCATGGAAAGTCCACTGCCCGGATGCATCCTTATCGGCATCGTTCAGCGGATCTCCCGTACAGTACATGTACCAGGCACCGTCGCTCTGGTCGCGAATAATGGAGGGATCAGGGCAATTTTCCACCGCAGCGCCGGAACCGGTTTTGGCAACCATGGGATTCTTGTAGGTGGGAGAAGGGACAGTAGGCGCAACACCCTTGGACCGTTCCGACTTATTGGACAGTCCACTGTCCCATCCTGCGGTCAAAAGCACCGTTACTGCGAGTGCGCATACCGCCACACGAGACCGGAGCGATTCTTTGTCTTTCAAGATGATCTCCGTCGCTGGCGAGCACGCCATTGGCCTTCGAGCAGGACCTGCACCACACGCATTCACGCGGTCAAAAGCTAGCGCCGCTGATTCAGAACACGAGTCAAGGGCGCCAGCACGGCGGGCTTGATCCGCTGCTCGATCCAAAGCTGTGTCCGTAGCTTGGCGTTATACAACTTTCCGGGAGATCAGGCCAGAGTCTCGATTTGGGTTAGGTTAGTTCGGGGAAGGATCGCTGTGGCGGATTCGCCTTGCGAGTGAGGGGATACTCGCAAGGGTTTCTTCAACACGTTTACAGCCGATTACGAAAGCGCGGCTCCCCTCCACACCGCACTTCGAACGAGCGCTAGCAGCGACCGTTCGCGAACCGATAATAGAGATCGTTCCAGCGCAGCTCGTTCTTGAAGTCGCGCAGGTTCGTCTTTTCATCGATCAGCAGGTATTCCATCCCGGCCATCTCGGCGAAGTGCTCCAGATGTTCGGGCGTGAGTGACTGGCTGAACCCGGTGTGGTGCGCGCCGCCAGCCAGAATCCAAGCTGCAGCCCCGATCTTGAGGTTCGGCTGAGGCACCCAGACCGCACTCGCCACGGGAAGCTTCGGCAACGGTTCCGACTTAACCACTTCAACCGGGTTCACGATCATGCGGAATCGCTCGCCCATGTCCACGACTGTGGCGTTGACCGCCGGGCCAGTCCGTGTGGTGAACACAAGGCGAACGGGATCTTCTTTTCCACCGATGGACAGCGGGTGAATTTCAGCGGTAGGCTTCGCCTCCGCAATTGACGGGCACACTTCCAGCATGTGCGCACCGAGCACCCTGCCGCCGTTTCGGAGGTCGTACGTGTAGTCCTCCATGAACGACGTTCCGCCCTTCAGTCCGGCACTCATGACCTTCATTGCTCGGACCAACGCGGCCGTCTTCCAGTCGCCCTCGGCGCCGAAGCCGTACCCATCATTCATGAGCCGCTGTACGGCAAGGCCCGGCAACTGCGGCAGTCCGTGCAGATCCTCGAAAGTGTCAGTGAACGCCTTGAAGCCACCGTTATCCAGGAAACCACGAAGGCCTAGCTCTACTCGAGCAGCTTCCCGCAACGAGGCGTGCTTGGCTCCACCTTTACGCAACGGCGCCGCCACTGCGTAGGCTTCCTCGTAGTCGGACACCAATTTCTCCGTCTCGGCATCCGTTACCTGCCTGACACATTTGACAAGATCGCCGATACCGAAACCGTTCACCGTGTAACGCAACCGGATCTGCGCTTCAACCTTGTCGCCTTCGGTCACCGCAACCTGGCGCATGTTGTCGCCGAACCGTGCGACTTTCAGGTTCTGCGAGTCATGCCAGGCGCAGGCCGCGCGCGCCCAAGTCCCGAGTTCCTGCTGCACATCCTCGTCCTGCCAGTGGCCGACGACTACGCCCCGGTTGATTCGCATGCGGCTCACCCCGAAGCCAAATTCGCGGTCGCCGTGGGCCGACTGGTTCAGGTTCATGAAATCCATGTCGATCGTGGACCAGGGCAGTTCGCGATTGAACTGGGTGTGCAGGTGCACAAAAGGCTTGCTGAGGGTGCGCAAACCGGCGATCCACATCCGAGCAGGCGAAAACGTATGCATCCACGTGATCAGGCCGATGCAGTTCTTGGTCGAATTCGCCTCGAGGCAAAGCTCGTGGATCGCGTCTGGGGTCGTCATTACCGGCTTAAAAACCGTCTTGACCGGAATTGCCGATGACTCGGAAAGGGTTCGCGCTATCACACGCGAGTGTTCTGCCACCTGTTCAAGCGTTTCCGGCCCGTAAAGATGCTGACTACCGGTGACAAACCAAATTTCCAGCTCTTTGAAATCCATTGTCATTCCTTGTGATTAGGCTCGCTTCCGTCGCTGCCTTACTCGAAACGTTCACAGACAACACTCATTCACCCAGCCTCCACCAGCGACAATTCGACCGCAGCTCAGAGACTCTCGGTAAACGTTTTCTCGGGACGAAAAATACACTGCGCCCCGCCCATTGTCAACAAGGTTCATAAACATCACGCAATCGAGATCTTACGAGAACTAATCCGTGTTGATCGAATGCACGGTTGCTGACTTCCGGCCCCTTCGGATGCAATCGATTCACCAACGAAGCCCAGACTGACAACAATTTAGGCGCTGCCGTGGTTACCTCCGAGATCCTCTTCGCAACTTTTGTCTCTTTCCAGAGTTCAACCTCATCGAAGATAGCGAACAACGCTCGGCAGAAAGACGCGCCACGGGGGCCATATGTTCAGGTTCGTCACTTCACTGTTCGGCTGCGCACACAACCGCTGCACTTTTCCGATCACCGCTACAAAACCAGGTCACGCTCCGGCGACGTACGTCGTCTGCCTCGATTGCGGCACCGAGTTCCCCTACGACTGGGAACAGATGAAAGTTGTTGCCTCTCAGAAGCACTCCACCCAGGCAGTCGCGTAGATCAGGAGTCGCCAAGTGCATGGGCCGCAAGGCTGTGCGCTTGGCGACGACATCGCTCCACCTGATCGCTTCCAATTGGGCTGGCTACACGCTCCGTGTCAGTCCAACAGATTCATGCGCCCGCCCTCCTGGCGATTTGAGCCGCGCGTACCCTGAACAACACTTGGCTGTTTAGGCTATCTGCGGTCATACTTACCTTTCCGGGTATTCAGGTGTGGAGCGTGAGCGGTTGTTGCCGCTGCATGCGCCACATAAGTGACTCTGAGAGTCGAGAGCTCAACGCAGTTTCATTCGTGCTTCAAGGGGTGTCGCTGTGAGTTATGGGAAGCTTGCCAAGCTGCGTCGAGCTTCGCAGATTGTTTTCTTGGCGTTGTTCTTGTTTCTGCTGCTTCGGACGGAGTTCCGTGGTTCGGTGCGTTCGGCGAGCAGCGATATTCGGCTGCCTTACCCTGTCCAGCTTTTCTTCGAACTCGACCCGCTTGTTGCCATTTCGAATGCACTTGCCAGCCACGCGCTCTACCGCGGACTTCTGTGGGCGCTTGTCATTTTGATTCCCACCTTGTTCCTGGGGCGCTTCTTTTGCGGTTGGATCTGCCCCATGGGGACGATCAATCATTTTTTCGGCAGCCTCCAGTCAGAGCGCAAGCGCGGCAAGCAACTCATCGAATCAAACCGCTACAAGCGTTGGCAGGCCACGAAGTACTACATTCTGATTGCAGTCTTGATCGCGACAATTTCGGGCACCGCCCTCGTTGGCTGGTTCGACCCTTTCTCCCTGCTCGTTCGATCCCTCGGACTGTCGATTCTGCCGGGCCTCAACTATGCGCTCAATGCCACATTCAAGGCGCTGGAGCATAGCGGGATTGAGCCAGTTCAAGCCGCTGGAAACGCGCTGCATTGGGTGTTTTCCGCGACGATTCTGAACTTCAGGCAGCCACACTTCCGCCAGGGCGTTTTTCTCGGAATCATCTTCATCTTCATTCTTGTACTCAACCTTCGGGTCACCCGCTTCTGGTGCCGCGCGATTTGTCCGTTGGGCGGCTTACTCGGGATCGTGTCTCGCTGGTCTGTTTTCGGCCTTCAGAAGGATGAGGAGAAGTGCAACGACTGCAACCGTTGCCTGATGCGTTGTCAGGGCGGTGACGATCCGATTGGAAAGGCGAAGTGGCACAAAGCCGAGTGTCTGATGTGCTTCAATTGCGTTGCCGCTTGTCCCGAGAACAGTCTGGAATTCAAGTTCTTCAACAAGGGAGCGGTCATCGAGGGACCGAATCTGCAGCGGCGCAAGGCTTTGACCGGCGCCTTCGCTGGAGTCGCGGCTGTACCTCTTCTACGCAGCACAACTGGATTCGCGGTCGGCAAGGATGAGCGCCTGCTGCGCCCGCCGGGATCGCTGGACGAAAGCGACTTCCTGCAGCGCTGTCTCCGATGTGGCGAGTGTATGAAGGTCTGCCCGAACAATGCTCTCCATCCGGCGATCACCGAGGCCGGCGCCGAGGGACTTTGGACGCCTGTCGTCGTACCACACATCGGGTATTGCGAACCGAGCTGCGTGTTGTGTTCGCAGGTATGTCCGACTGGCGCGATCTGGGAAATCACTCCGAAAGAAAAAGGCTGGGTTGTCGATGTCGCAAGCGACAAGGCGGACAGTAAGCCGATTCGCCTGGGGACGGCGTTCTACGATCGGGGCCGCTGCCTGCCGTGGGCCATGGGCGTCGAGTGTATCGTTTGCGAGGAGTGGTGCCCGACCTCACCGAAAGCGATCTACCTGCAGACCGACGAAGTCATCGACGCAAACGGAAAGACAAAACTTCTTAAGCAGCCTCGCGTGAACCCGGAGCGATGTGTCGGATGTGGTTCCTGCGAGCACGCTTGCGTGCTGCCGGATCGTCCAGCAGTGTATGTCACCAGTGTTGGCGAAAGCCGCTCGCGGACCAATCAACTTCTACTGAATCGAGGCAAGGGGACCAGAAAATCATGATCGGGAATATCAAATTCTACGTAGCAGTGGTGATCGCAGTCGCGCTCTTGTTCGCCGGTACGGGGTGCAAGAACAAGGCAGCAAGCGCGGCGGAAGCGCTGCCTCAGTCCAACCAGGTAACTGGCTGGGAAAAGGTAGGTGAAACTCGCACTTACACACCTTCGAACTTGTCTGATTACATCAACGGTGGCGCCGAGCAGTACATCAAGGCTGGAGTAAAAGACACAGTCACATCCGACTACAAGTTCCAGAACAAGATCGAAGCCGTAGCGGACGTCTACACAATGTCGGACGCGCAAGGCGCGCAGACCATTTTCGAGGCTGATCCTGCGGGCAACGCCAAGACGGTCCCGCTCGGGGACGCTGCGCGCTCCTATAGCCAGAGTCTGGTCTTCCGCAAGGGGCCTTACCTAGTACGCATCGTCGCCTATCAGGACGCACCCGAGGTGCAGCAGGCGCTGGTCGATCTTGGGCGGGGCATTGAGAGCATTCTTTCAAAATAGCCAGACCTATTCACTTAGCTAACGACCCGATACCGGAGATTCGCCATGAAAGAGAAGCAGCAGACAAGCCGTCGAGAGTTCTTGAAGACGTGTGTTGCCGGAACAGTTGTTCTGGGCGCAAGTGAAGGGCTGGCTTTCGCGGAAAAGGCGCAGGAAGTGATTACCGCAAGAAAGTCCAAGGTGGTTATCGCGACCGATGCAAGCTTGCGGACGGGATCGGGCGTAGATCCGAAGCGAGCCCTGGCTCTTCTTGACCGTGCCATGAAGGCGTACTTCAGCACGCGCAACCCGGTTGACCCTTGGAAAAAGCTGGTCCGGCCGGGCCAAGTCGTTGGTCTGAAAGTGAATACGATCGCTGGCCCCGGCCTTTCAACGAACCGCGAACTAGTTGCAGCCATCGCTGAGAGGCTTCAACAGGCAGGCATCAAGCCATACGACATCGTCATTTGGGACCGCACCAACCGTGAATTGCAGCGTGCCGGTTTCCAGCTCTCTTCCGAACTCAACAAGGTCCGCTGCATCGGGACGGACGCTCCCGGAGTTGGTTACGAAGACGCTTCGGAGAGCTTCGGCAGCGTGAACTGCCGCGTCTCCAAGCTGCTCACCCAAACCTGCGACGTAGTGATCAACGTGCCGCTTTTGAAGGATCACGGGATGGCCGGTGTGACGCTCAGCTTGAAGAACATGTACGGCGTCATCAACAATCCGCAACAATGTCATTCCAACAACTGCAATCCGGGCGTCGCAGATGTGGCTATGCTGCCTAGCATCAGGAAGAAAGTAGTCTTCACAATTGCAGATGCAACAACGTGCTGTTACGAGGGCGGACCGAGATTCAACCCGCAGTACGCTTGGGAACACAACAGCATCATTGTGGGTCACGACCCAGTGGCGGTCGACTACACCGGCTGGCAGATCATCGACCGCAAGCGAGTCGAGAACGGGCTGAAGACTCTGGAAGCGGTTGGCAGAGGTCCGAAGTACATCGCCGTCGCGGCCGATACCAATCACCGGCTCGGGACCAACGATCCAAAACACATTTCTCTCGTTCAGGCTTAATGCAGCACAAAAAGTGAGGCGCGTGTGTCATCCGGGGACATGAACATCAATCGGCGTGAGGCTTTGCTGCAACTGTTGCGAGTTGGCGCCGTCGGCGCGGGTACGGCAGCTTTCGGTTTGTGGCTGAGCGGGCGCAACGGTCGGCCGGTTGAAGCCGTCCTGACCAATGCAAAGCGTGATCACGGTGTTCCGACTGACGCCGCCCTGCCAGAGATGGTTGCCGTTCAGGGCGGCGAACCTGCGCAGCTCGTTCAGACCGCTTTGAACGAGTTGGGTGGGATGTCTCGATTCGTGTCGAAGGGTGACTCGGTCCTGGTAAAGCCGAATATCGGCTGGGATCGAACTCCAGAACAGGCGGCGAACACCAATCCAGATGTCGTCGCCGAAGTCGTGCGGCTGTGCTGGCAGGCGGGCGCCAGGAAAGTCAGCGTGACGGATGTGAGCTGCAACGATCCGCGCCGGTGCTTCCAGCGCTCGGGAATCGCCGATGCCGCACGGCGGGAACGGGCGGAGGTCATCCTTCCGAATCCAGACAAGTTCAAGGACGTTGATCTTCAGGGAGACGTCCTCAAAACCTGGCAGATTTTCGAACCGTTCCTCACTGCCGACAAGATCATCAATATTCCCATCGCCAAGCACCACAGCCTGACGGGAACAACGCTGGGAATGAAGAACTGGTACGGCATGCTGGGCGGGAACCGCAGCCAGTTACATCAGAACGTTCACGAAAGCCTCGCAGACCTCGCCGACTTCATTCGTCCGACGCTCACTATCATCGACGCCTACCGCGTGCTGATACGCAATGGTCCGACCGGCGGCAGTCTTGAAGATGTGCTTCTGAAAAAGGCCCTGGTCGCCGGTACAGATCCCGTAGCCATCGACGCGTACGTAGCGAAGGCATACTGGAATCTCGAGGCCGACGCCCTGCCGTACCTGAAGTTCGCCAGTCAAAAAGGTTTGGGCACGCCGGATTTCAGTAGCATTCGGTCAAAGATCATCAAAATCTAACCTTCAAGTCAGTGGCGGTGTAGCTCGTCGGGCCGTTCATCCAGGCTCGAAAGCGGGCCACGCCTGCTTACCTTGTGCTACTTCGGCCGTCGGCGCAGCCGTAGAGCGCGAGTGCGCCCAGAGCCATTCCTGTGCCCCGGTAGCGGGACAACGGCGGACTCTTCTGCCGACTCAAACAATCCTGTCCGCGCCATCCAGGTACAGGGATACATTCGAGCTTAGGAGTCAGCCATGAGACGTAATCTAGGTGGAAGAGACCAAACCGTTAGGCTAATCATCGCCAGCGCAGGCATCACTATGGGACTTTTTGCGAAGCGGGGCTGGCTGAAAGCACTCGGATTCGGCATCGGTGGAACCGAACTGGCGACAGCTATCTCTCGCTATTCCCCGCTGAATAGCATCCTGGGCAGGAATACAGCCTCTCAGCTGGGAAGAGCCGCTTAGGCCAGTAGGCGGCAACAGTCCATCTGGTGGAGAGGATGTCAAGAGTGTGGTGCAGCAGGCGTCTCACTAGTTCACAATGAAGACTTGGAAACGCGTCTCACTGGTGGCGGTGACAATCGGCATTGCCTTCGGATTTGCGTTTTACCGAAACCTCCAGAACTGCAAGAAACTCGAGTCCTACGGGACGACAGTGAAGCAGGGCTGCATCAATCAAGGCAACGACTGCCGAATGTTCGCCACCGTCATTTGCTGGTCGCAGCGTCAGATGTCGTGGAAGTCGGAACGTGAACCCCACTTTGTCCTGCTGGGAGAGCCAGACCGGACGCACTTAGGTCTGGCCTGGCCTCCTTACTTGGTGTTCAATTCACCGGACAGAAATGGCCGCTGGCGCATGTTCCGAGTTGGCTTCCGCTACGACCGCACATGGAAGGGGTACATATTCCCCACGGTGGCTGCAAAGTACGTCGAACAGCCGCTGCGGTACTGAACGAACGTGCAGCTAAGCTGTGATCTGCTTGTTGTACACATGGTGAGCGCATCAGGCCGCGTCTGACCGTCCCCGTGCCCTTGCGTCCGCGTACATCCCCCGCCCTGAGTTCCCACTCCAATCGATTAGCTACGGGCCAAAAAAGCACCTTCTTACGTTAGGTTCGGGACTTATCCCGTCTTTGCAAGGTGCATCATCAGGTGCGACTAGACATGGGGACCCGGCTTGCACTTCGCGCGATGGCTGCATGCCTGCTTTTATTCTCGGGCACGGTCGACATGCGCAGCATCGCACAGACCTCCGCTCCTGTTGTCTACGTCATCTCGATCGATGGAGTGATTGATCTGGGCCTCGCGCCCTTCCTGGCGCGCACGATCCGCGAAGCAGAGGAAGCGGGTGCTGCGGCCGTGCTGCTCGACATCAACAACTTCGGTGGCCGCGTGGACGCCGCAGTGGCGATACGCGACACTCTGCTCAACTCGCCGGTACGGACCATCGCATTCGTCAACCAGCGTGCCATCTCTGCCGGTGCGCTGATCGCGCTCGCCTGCGAGACGCTGGTGATGGCGCAGGGCGGCACGATCGGCGCCGCCGCTCCGGTGCTCGGCGGCGCCAGCGAATCCCAGCCCGCCAGCGAAAAGACAGTCTCCTATGTACGCAAGGAGTTTCGCGCGACGGCGGAGGCTCGTAACCGTCCGCCCGAATTTGCGGAGGCCATGGTGGACGCGGACGTGTCCATTCCCGGGGTAATCGAAAAAGGCAAGCTGCTGACACTTACAACATCGGAAGCGCTCAAGCACCACGTGGCGGGCTTCACGGCGCCGACTGTGCGTGAGGCTCTGGTTGCAGCCGGGTTGCCCGATGCGGAGTTGCGCTATGCCCGGCAAACATGGGCCGAAACCCTGGTTCGATTCCTGACCAACCCGGTTGTCAGCTCGCTCCTAATGACCGTGGGAATGCTGGGACTACTTGTGGAACTCCGGACTCCGGGCTTTGCCGCGCCGGGGACGGTAGGCTTGATTTCGCTCGGGCTGTTCTTCTGGGGTCACTGGATAGTTCAACTCGCTGGCTGGGAGGAGTTGCTGCTAGTCTCATTAGGGGTGCTGCTGCTCGCGCTCGAGGTGTTTGTGCTCCCCGGTGTGACCGTTGCGGGAGTTGCTGGGATTGTCGCCTTGCTAGCGGGGCTCAGCATGACCTTGATTGGCTCCGGAGCGACGGTGGCAGCCATTAGTGCTTCGCTCGGACGTGTTGCCATTTCTATCCTGCTGGCCATGCTAGGCGGGTTCGCGCTCTTGCGTTTGCTGCCTCGCGTGCGCTTCGGGCGGGGGATCGTACTTGAAACCGGAATGCAGTCCGGTTCCGGCTACGTGTCGACTCCGGAGACCGACCGCCGCTGGCTGGGACGGACCGGCACAGCCCTTTCGCCGCTGCGACCAGCGGGCATTGCAGTGATTGACGGCACTCGCCTCGACGTAGTATCGGACGGCGACTTCATCGATGCCGGAGCCTCTATTGAGGTGAGCCGCGTGGACGGCAACCGTATCGTTGTCCGGCGGCAGGACACCCACTAGGAGAATACACATGAATGGGTTTGACCCCACCGCGATCGGCGCACTTGGTTTACTTGGTATCGCCATCGTCCTGCTCATCGTCGTCCTGTACCTCGTTCCGATCCCGCTCTGGATCGCAGCGTGGTCCTCAGGAGCCTACGTAGATCTGCTGACCCTGATTGGAATGCGGTTGCGGCGCGTGCCTCCAGCGACCGTCGTTACCGCTCGAATCAGCGCGGCGAAGGCAGGGTTACATATCTCGATCAACGATCTCGAGGCGCACTATCTGGCTGGCGGCAACGTCGTGCGGGTCGTTAACGCGCTCATCTCCGCGGACAAGGCCAATATCGAGATGCCGTTCAAGCGCGCGGCAGCGATTGATCTCGCCGGACGCGACGTGCTGGAGGCCGTGAGGATGTCCGTTATCCCCAAGGTCATCGAGACGGCTCGGATTGCGGCCGTGGCCAAGGACGGGATTCAGTTGATTGCCGTCTCGCGGGTGACAGTGCGGACGAACATCGACCGCCTAGTCGGCGGCGCCGGCGAGGAGACGATCATCGCGCGCGTTGGTGAAGGCATGGTGAGCACCATCGGTTCCGCCGTGACGCACAAAGACGTGCTTGAAAACCCGGATCACATATCCAAGAACATACTCAGCCGCGGCCTCGACGCGGGCACTGCCTACGAGATCCTGTCCATCGACATCGCCGACATCGATGTCGGCGAGAACATAGGGGCCAAGCTGCAGATCGATCAAGCGAATGCGGACAAGCAGATCGCGCAGGCCAAAGCGGAGGAACGCCGCGCCATGGCCGTGGCCCTCGAGCAGGAAATGCGCGCACGCGTGGTCGAGGCCGAGGCGGAAGTTCCGCGCGCCATGGCCGATGCATTCAAGCAGGGCAACTTAGGCATCATGGATTACTACCGCATGAAAAACATCCAGGCGGACTCGTCCATGCGCGAATCGATAGCCGAAAGCGGTGAAGATACCCCGCCACGGCGGTAGCAAGACATGTCGCTCCGGAGCTATGACCCATGCAGACTGAAGTTCTTCTGCTGCTCATATTTTTTGTCATGTTGCCGCTAATTCAGCAGTTGCTGCAAACGGCGAGGGACCGGAACCAGCGCGTACCGGAGGGGGCTAAAGGGCAATCTGCTCGGCAGCAACGGCCGACAACACGGCAATCGCTACCAGATGCGCCGGAAGCTTCGGCGACGCCGGTGCCCGACCGCGCTGCGGTAGCAGAGGTGATGATCGCCCCCAGGTTTGCTGGGGCGATGCCACCAGCCACGACCACTCGCCGAAGCACACGGCGACGCCCGACCCTTGGGGGAGTCCGCAGTCCCGTTGACCTCCGCCGCGCCATCGTGCACATGACAGTTCTTGGGCCCTGTCGGGCAATGGAGGCATATAGCCCGCGGAAAACCGCCGGGCACGCGGCGCCGCTCACGTCCCTCGATTAGACAGCCGCATTTGAAACGCCGCCGATGAAGCTCAAGCCGCTCACGTGCATCCCACGTTCGTGGGGGGAACATGGCGGGCAGTGAGCGTCGGCAGCGATGGGTGTTGTTGGCCAATATTCACCGACTCATCGAACAGCCAATGATCGTACTGAGCGTTTGTTGGCTGGCTCTGTTGATCATTGACTTCACGTTGGGTCTTACACGCGAACTTACATTCGTGAACTGGGCGATATGGGCGATCTTCGCTGTCGATGCGGCGATCGAATTCATCCTCGCACCAGACAAGCTTTTGTTTGTGCGGAAGCGCTGGGTTACTCTCGTCGCCGTCATCCTGCCTGCTTTCCGCATGATCCGGCTGTTACGTTTTCTGCGCTTTGTTCGTGCCGGCAAATCGTTGACGCTTGTGCGCCTTCTCACGTCTTTGAACCGAAACCTTAATGCGATCCGGGCCTATTTCGGGACCACAGGGCTTGCCAGCTTGCTGGCGATCACATTGGCAGTCGTTTTCTCCGCAGCGGCAGCAATGCTGCAATTCGAAAACCCCGCCGCGCTGGCGCAAACAGGAGTTACGGACGCACGCGGCTTTCGTTCTTATCCCGAGGCGCTTTGGTGGACGGCGATGATCATCACCACCATGGGTTCGGAGTACTGGCCGAAGACGCCCGAAGGTCGCGTGCTCTGTCTCATTCTCTCTATTTACGCTTTTGCCGTCTTCGGGTACATCACGGCATCCCTGGCGAGCTTCTTCATCGGGCGGAAGCCGCGGACGAATTAGCGCGGCGGACCAAGCCCCAAACATAGCAGCGGAATCTGTCGGCGGCTTCAGACTTCATTCAGTTCGCGCTCGAAGTCGGTACAAGGGGTGCGATGTTGTCTCACCAGGTAGTGCGCACCAACCCGCATCGCCGCAACGGACCTGAGATACCGCCCGGCAAGCCATCTCGACCTCGAGGTTCGTTCGGATGATGGTTTCTGGCAACGCAGCGCAGGACATCGTGGATACAGCTCGGGCTGAAGCCATGCAACAGTTGAGCGCGACTAGCCACAACCGCCAGCCAAGAAGAGCTTCGTAAGTTGATGAGAACAGGCGCAGCGAGATGGTCGCGTTCGTGCTACAACCGTGCCAAAGCAAATGGCCTCTGGAAATATCAATTCCAGAGGCCACCGAAATCTTGGTGCCGAAGAAGGGACTCGAACCCCCACGTCCTTGCGGACACATGGACCTGAACCATGCGCGTCTGCCAATTCCGCCACTTCGGCTTAGCTTCGCAAATATGCAAGCCAAGCGGCTTGCGCGCGATACCAACTACACTGTTATTTGTATCAACCCAGTCGCGCTGTGTCAAACAAGACAAGCTGTCATGTATCACTGAGATAGCTTCTTCGGACGCAAACCCGAACTGGCGACTCTGAGCGCGAAAAGCCTAATCCGATAACGTTCCCACCTGGATAGCCTTTGCCAAACAACACTTTATGGCAGAATAGGCTTCCAAATATACGGAACGCGTATCGAAACCGCAGATGTGGCGTGCCTTTACGCGCCCCTAATTAACGCTTTCGGCGATGTGCCCGGGGCCTTACAATCCGCAGAGTAGGAGCTAAGCAATCATGCCGCCACAGACTGGTTCAGGTTCAGCACTCATGTCATCCGAGATCAATACGAAGCTGCGTGCCTTGGCGCACGATTTGAGCAACTCCATCGAAACCATCATGCAGGCTTCTTACCTGCTGGCGCAGGCAAACCTTGACGATAACTCCCGAAAGTGGCTTGAACTAATTGACAACGCCACCCGGGACGCTGCTCGTATCAATCGTGAAATTCGAGAGATCCTGCGGTCGCAGTACGCACCCGTAGATCCAAAATAGATTCAAGCACCGGTGCGCACGCTTAGTATCAAAACAGCAACCACCCTGCTCTAGGCCGCTCTACTCTCAGGTGAACTCTTGCCGCGCATGGCCCTAAGAAAGTCTTGGGCTGTGTGATATCCCTCGATCGTCCCGACGTCCATATACTGTTCGCCACTGTAACAACCGCGCACGACATTGCCTGCCTCTATGTAGGCATTCAGCAGGTCACCGAGGAACTGGTCTTCGCGGTGCCGCGACTCCCAAAGCAGCTTCAAAGCGTGAAACGCGTGTCCTGTTGCCGTAACCGCTCCCCATATCCAATGGGAACGCGCATCTTTCTTCTTTACCTCGACACGCTCCACATATCCGAAGCTGTCGCACACCACGGCATCGAAGTGGGACGGATCGAGTACCGGGAACAGCACCAGATTCACTCCCATCAGCGCTTCGAGTGCCGGCAGAAACGCATTCTCAGGAAACCAGATCGTGTCAGGGAGCCCAATCAATACCCGATCGCGGCTGCTCGCAAATGCCTCGGCACGAAATATAGCGTCACACAAACCCCGCGGTTCCTTCTGTACAACGTAGAAGATTTCTGCCGCGTACTCGCGCTCGGCGTAGTACCGAATGATGTCCGACTTCTCAGGCGAAATAATCATGCATATCTCGCTTGCCCCTGCCGCAATCATTCGTTCTACCAAGTATTCAGATACTGCTTTCGGCCTCTGAACACCGTCGATCCGCCGTGACCCAACCGGCAGCAGTTCCTTCGAACAGCCCAAAGGCTGAATGCGCTGCCCTTCTCCCGCGGCAGGGATAATCCCGATCATGATGCGACCTCCAACGAACTGGTTCTAGAACTCGCCTCCGCACTAGCCACCGATTCCCCCCTTCGGGCTTCTTCCATGTAGCGCGAAAGTTCCTCGGCACGGGCGTCGCCGGTATGCTCTGTCAGCGTGCGTTCTTTGGCGCGCAAAGCCACGCGATGTAGTTCCGCGTCAGTCATTTCAAGCGCCGCCTTCACCTGCTCGGCATGGCTCACCACGATCAGTTCTTCCTCTGGGTGAAAGAACGTGTCCAAACCTTCGAACCAATCCGTGATGATCGTCGTGCCACATGCCGCCGCTTCGAAAAACCTCCCGGATGGACAGTATCCCCCGCGCGCCATACCGTCTCGAGTGACATTCAACGTTGCGCGCGAAGACGAATAGAGCGCCGGGTGCGCGCCGGGTGCGACATGGTCGAACCGCTTAACGTTGGAGGGCCAAACCCATCCCCTGGGATAAAGGGAGCCAGCTAGCACAAAGGAGGCCGTTTGCATTAGTCGCGCCGGCCTGACGAAAAGCTCTTCTACCTTGTGTTGGCGATCAGTCGCATACGTTCCCATGTAGCTCAGATCACAACGATACTTCTCGAGCATGGCTACCCGCGCGTGCACTTCAGGATCAACGCAGCCGTATAGAGCGCGCGCCATCCTTGCTCCCCATCGCCCTTCGAGTTCGCGAAGAATGTCTCCGCCGGTGAAGGAAAGATAAAGATCGAACGCTCCGACCTGATCGCGGCGAAGATAATCCAGATCACCGTGCTGCATATTCGCCAGCGTGATTGGTGTGTCCAGGTCGTAGAAGATATGGAGTGGTCCGTCGAGCGCTAGCACTTCATCCGCAATGCGCGCACCATCTGGGCAGTAGCTGCCCACGATCACGGCACAGGACTCAGATGTTTCTGCGAGCGCCTTTCGCCTCAAGTCTTCCCAACTGGAATAAAGCACCAGTTTGCAGTAATCAAGTTGGGCGAAGTCGCGACGCCAGTAGTAGTACTCAACATCCTTTTCGAAGAAAGTGACTTGGTGACCACGCCGGGCGAGCGCCCGAACAATGGCCCTGTAAGGGGTGGCGTGTCCATTGCCCCACGAGGACGAGATCGTCAGACCAAATATCGTGATCTTCAACTAGCCCTATCCAAAACGCCGTCTGGCGCTGCAACCTGAACGCGATACGTCTAAACAGTTCAGCAAAAGTACTCTCAATCAGATGGCCGCCTCATACATGCTGTTGCCGCCAGAGTGGAAAAGTCCCAAGTATCCGCTGCTGGGCAGCAACGCTGTGCCGTGTGTCGGCCCTAAGCAGCGTCCTGCCTCAAACACGAGCTGTGATTCGAGCGACTACTAAGCTGAACAGCCCGCAAAAAGCAAAAGGCGCGTGCTAGACGCGCCTTCCCACAAACTTTTTTGGTTTTGCTAAGCCGCGCTGCCGGATTCCAGTTTGGCATCCATCGTGATCTTCGCGTTCAGCACCTTCGAAACGGGGCAGCCCGCCTTGGCCGCTTCCGCCGCTTCCTGAAACCTCGCCGCGTCGGCACCGGGGATCTTCGCACGCACGTCCAGATGGATGGTGGTGATGGTCAGGTTCTCCATCGTCAATGTAGCTTCGGTTGCAATCTCGTCCGGTCTCATCCCCCGCTCGCCCAACTGTGCAGAGAGCGCCATGCTGAAGCAGCCTGCATGTGCGGCGGCAATCAGTTCTTCAGGATTCGTGCCAGGATCGTTCTCGAACCGCGTTCGGAACGAGTACTTTGTGTCCTTCAATACGCCGCCAGGCGCCGTTAGGTTTCCGTTGCCGTCTTTCAATCCGCCTTTCCAGACCGCGTTAGCTTTCCTCTGCATCGATGTCCTCCGAACAGTGCTGTTGTACTCCGATTATGGTCGATACGGCTGATTTGATTCGGCGCAGCGCTGACCGGGTGCGCGAAAGCCGAATGACCCGTCGGAGCGAGCCCTGTGGCGTTCCATTTTGGAACTGCCGCACCACTCCCTCAGATGCTTGCGCCCGATCTGACCGTCCCTGTGACATACTATCGCATTCCGACATTACATCAGGACATGCTGCCCAGGTGAACGGCCAAGCTCCGCATCGCAGTGCTTGCACACCAGAAGTTCGGGTGGTGCCTCAGCCCTTCGTTTCTTGCGGCTTGCTGTGCTCTGTTACATCCTCTTTTCACGGCTCAGCAGATAAAGCAAAGGATGTTGGAGCTAAATTGAAGCACCAGCGAGTCCAAGTGAAACACCAACGATGTCACTTGTTTCACGATCGGCGGTTGCGTTGCTGTTCCCGATGTTTTCGTACAAAGTCGTCTCATTTTGAGATGATGTGCAAGCCCGTGCTCTCATTTTGCAAAATTCCTGTTTCAGCCATTCCCGTATGGGAGATAAACTTTCGCGCCTAAGCCTTTCGTGGTCTTTCGCGCAGCTTTAGACCGTAGTGCCTCAATTTCTGGAACCCATGTGGTTCCGAAGCAGCAGTAGAAAAATTCGAACTGAAGTCATTAATCAAGGAGATCTCCGTGAAAGCGACAGCTCACTCCCTCATTTTTGCCCTGATGGTAGCCGGTATCCTCGCAGCTGGCATGTACCCCTCTCAATCAGTTTCCGCATCGACGACCCCAGTTATGACTCTTAGCGAGGGGAGCGGACCGGCGCCACTGTGTCAGCCTGGAGATCCCAAGTGCAAACCCGGCCCGCTGTTCCCTTATCTGAAAGACACCAAAGTGGCTGAAGGCAGTGGACCCGCCCCCCTGTGCCAGCCTGGTGACCCGAAATGCAAACCTGGCCCCTTGTTCCCATATGGCAAGGATAAGGCGCCAGTCTTTGTAGCTGAAGGTAGCGGTCCCGCGCCGCTATGTCAGCCCGGGGACAAGAGCTGCAAGCCGGGCCCGTTGTTTCCGTACTAGGCGCTGAACCAAACGTAACGACACTACGCACGAAAGTAACGTTGCCGTCGACACAGACATCTTTACGGCTGCCAATGCTGTGATGTACTCTCCGCTTTGGCAGCCGTATGTCTGCGACGATACTCATGTACGGGGTCTGGGTTTTGCCGGTCATGGTACAGGCAGGACTCGCCGTGGTCATGATCCGCCGGAAGTTGCGTAAGGATTTTCCACTATTCTTCTCATACGTCATCTTCCAGCTTGCCAACTTCTGCATACAGTTCCCGCTCTATCACATTTCTTACGCCGGTTACTTCTACGTCTACTGGACAACCAGCATCATCAGCTGCTTGCTAGGCTTCGCGGTGATGCACGAGGTATTCACCCACATTTTCCGGCCATACGAGTCGCTCCGCGAACTCGCCATGGTTCTTTTCCGGTGGGCTGCTGTTGTGCTCGTACTGGTTGCCACCGTAATGGGTGCATCCGGCTCTCAGGCCGACATGCCTCGGCTACTGGGCACAATCCTGGCGCTGGAGCGCAGCGTTCGTGTCATGCAGTGCGGGATGGTCCTCTTCCTGTTGTTGTTCTCCTCGCATTTTGGCCTGACCTCGCGCCATCACGTCTTCGGCATTTCGCTTGGTTTCGGTGTTTTCGCCGCGGTCGATCTGATCGTTGCAACGCTGCGCGCCACGTTCGGCCAGGTTGCGCTCACACAGATGGCTCTGTTGAAGCCGGCGGCGTATGCCTGTGCGATCGTGATATGGACGTACTACTTGCGTACGCCTGAGCCCGAACGTACGAAAGTCGAGACGCGGCAGCAGGCGGAGCGTTGGAATTTCGCACTCGCCGATGCCGGTCGGCCGTTCCCGCAAGAAAGCTTCATGGCGGCAGTCGAGAGTGCTGTGGAGCGAGTCTTGACCAAGCGCGAGAACGAAACACCCCAACGCTGAGGGCGATCACAGGGAGCGAAACCTTCCTGAAAAAAAAGATCTGTTCTCCTCATCGTGCTGCATCTTTCCACAGGGTTCGTGTCATCTACTCACACAACAAGGAAGTAACACCAGGCGCTTCTGCTACGGGAGCAGCCATAGCTGTTAGGTTGTTCCGCCCAGGTATTTACCTTCCAACGTTGTTGCCCGCCTTGAATTTCCCTCTCACAAAATCCTCCGCGCCTGTGGTGTGTCCAGGCAGCTCTTAAATTGACGAGCTAGTACCCGCCTACTCATCAGCTAAATGCCTGATTGTACGGCTGCTTTTCAGGTGCTCTGATGTCGTCAAGCACGCCGGAAAACCTGGAGCACAGACATGGCGCAAGGTGGAACGCCGCCTCTCGTCCCCATGTGGCCGCAGCCGCATGTTCGGACCGAGAACCTGAACCCTTTCCCTTTCTTCCCCTTCAACCCGCACTGGGGAGAAAGTCTTCTGCTGCTCGAATTGGAGACGTTCTGTGTTCTCTTGCGGCTCGCGTGGGTATCGCCGCGTCCTGGTTTTCTCCCATCAGACGCCCAGGCGTTACAAAGGCTCCTCCAGCCGTACAGCGGGCGCGATATGGCACCCGTCAACGATCGAATCCTGGCGCACTTCACCACGCATCCGCGCACCGGGTTGCTGTATTTCCCTCCGCAGATGAAAGCGCTTGAACGCCTTATCGCAGGAGAGAACATGTATGCGCTGTTGTGGGATGACCGTTGCTGAACGGCAGCGATTGGGTACGGGATGACGCCGCGCCCAATCGCTATTTCGCAACGTTGGTGCTAGGAGGCGATCTTCACTCCCTCGTCCGTTCCGGAAACCGAAATCCGGTCCTTAATGCTGGAATAGAGATCTGCGGGAAGCATTAAGCGCGATACCAACTCAAGTTTCGAGCGATAAGGACGAAGCTCCACAATTCGCCGTGCCGTCAGATCATCGACGCCGATGGCGACCAACTGTTGGGAAGAGCAGTCGTTCAGGTCGATAACGCTCACGCTGATGGCTTCGACAGACGGCTCGTCGCGACGGAAGACGTCCTGTCCGCTCCGGAAGAGCACGTGGCCCTTCTCCCGCCCATGCCTGCGCAACTCTCGCGTCCGCTGCGCGACTCGTCCGTTGTAAACCGCCCGTATACCTAACCCGGCCAATACAGAAATGCCGATTCCCGCCAGGAATACAGCAAAATTCTTCTTCATTAAGCCTCCGCTCTGCTTTGGAATGTTGTAGAAGTTCGATGCACGCCGCTCTATCTCGTGCGTTCCAGGCGATCGGCGATGCTGGCGAAATGAACGCGGCAATCGTGTGCACGAAATTCAAGGCAGACTTCCGCTGAGTCTGAGTATCCGGGGCGAGCCAAAGCTATATCCGTCCGCACCAAGAAAAGCTTTCGGCAGAGGCTACATTGCCAGCACAGGACTGACCCGTTGAATACATACGCTGGTACCAAGCGCCGTTCCAGTTCGATTCGCTCGAGCATAGGCGTGGCCCATTATTGAAGCACTCTCAGAGGTACCGGTTTGAACATCTGCAGGATTGGATGTCAGCCTTTGGCGTATGTGGTTGCACCATGTACGTACGAATTGCAAGTGGCTAGAAAGAAGCAGTTCCGCGCTGCATTGCGCAGAAGCCCTCGTGCTGATCCGGGAACATTCGTTATGATGGCAGCACGAATTCAATCAGAGCAGTCGGATTCACACGATTAGGAAGCGGTGTTGGTTTATGAAGCTGTTCGGCCGGCTTGGATCGATCTACGAAATGCTCGGAGTCGCAATGCATCGAAACACTTTCGCTGTCATCCTTCTACTTCTTGCCTGCGCACTCTTGACCCAGGCTCAGACTGCCCCCGTCACACTCAACTCTCCGAATGGTGAAGTCGAATTCCGTCTCGACTCTGGGCCAGCGCCTACGGCTGCCGGCAGCGGCTTGCGCTACTCCGTTTTTTATCGCGGGAAGCCGGTTATCAAGGAATCGAGCCTCGGTCTCGACCTGCAAGGAGTGCCGCCTCTCGCCCTGGAACAGATCGAAGCCAAGAATGGCACAGTGAACGAGAGCTATACAGTTCCCGCTGGCAAGTCGAATCCAGTCCGTAATCACTACAACTGGATGCAGGTAGACTTCATGGCCAACCCGCGGGAGCGGCGTGTGGCAGTCGAGGTACGCGCATATGACGACGGCATTGCCTTTCGCTACGTGGTACCGAAGCAGATGTGGCTGACGAACGCCCGCATCAAGCGCGAACTCACACAGTTCACCTTCGCGAAGGACGCCGTTACCTACCCACTCGTCCTCCCCGGCTTCATCAGCTCATATGAAGAGGAATACCAGCGGCGCATGCTTACCGGGCTGCCCGCACGCTGGCTCGTCGCAATGCCATTGCTCGCCGAACTGCCGGGTACCGCATGGGTCGGCATCACCGAAGCGAACATCGACAACTACGCAGGCATGTACCTTCGCCACGAATCCGGGCTGACGCTGACCACTCAGCTTGCTCCGCGTCTTGACGATCCTGAAGTGGCCGTCATCGCTCCCGCTCCATTCGCAACCCCGTGGCGAGTGATCATGTTGGGCGATGAACCCGGGCGGCTGATCGAATCGAACATCGTGATCAACCTAAATCCTCCTTCACTCATTGCCGATACCTCCTGGATCAAGCCCGGCAAGACCTCCTGGGATTGGTGGTCCGGTTCCTATGCGGAGAACGTGCCGTTCAAGCCCGGCATGAACACCGAAACGCTCAAGCACTATATCGACTTCTCCGCAGACTCCGGTTTCCCATACGCGCTCATTGACGAGGGATGGGCGGCCCCGGTCGGCAAAGGCCGTCCGAGCGACTTGACGCGCTCAGCTCCAGCCGTCGATTTATCCGAACTGCTGCGCCATGCGAAGGCGAAAAACGTCCGACTTTGGCTCTGGGCGCACTGGAGTTCGGTGGACCAGCAGATGGATGTCGCCTTCCCTCTCTTTGAGAAATGGGGAGTAGCCGGCGTGAAGATCGACTTCATGGACCGTGATGATCAGAACATGGTTGGCTTCTACCGCCGTGTGCTCAAAAAAGCCGCAGAACATCACCTTATGATCAACTTTCACGGCGCGTTCAAACCTGACGGTGTGCGCCGAACCTATCCGAACGTTGTGACACGCGAAGGCGTGCTTGGACTGGAGTATTCCAAGTGGACCGGGCGCATCACTCCGGTACACAACTGCACTTTGCCCTTCACACGCATGCTTGCCGGCCCGCTCGACTACACTCCTGGCGGCTTTGGCAACGTCACCCGTGAAAACTTCGTTCCCCGCGAAACCCAGCCGATGGTCATGGGCACTCGGGCGCACCAACTCGCGATATACGTCGTGTTCGAAAGCCCGTTGCAGATGGTTACGGACTATCCGGAGCGCTATCGCGGCCAGCGCGAATTCGAATTCATCAAGAAGGTTCCGACGACTTGGGACGAAACCCGAGTCCTAGCCGGAAAGCCGATGGAGTTCATCACCATGGCTCGGCGCAGTGGCGAGGATTGGTTTCTTGGGGCAATGACGGATTGGAACCAGCGCGACATTGAAGTTCCATTAACGTTCCTCGCGCCCGGAAAATACGAAGCGGAAATCTACTCAGACGCCGCTGATGCCGACAAGCAACCCACACACACGACGATTGAACGTAGAGTGGTTCAACCCACGGACACGTTACGCCTTCACCTGGTCACGGGTGGCGGCGCCGCAATTCACCTGCGGCCAGTCACCACGAACTAGTCGAGTACGCGCAAGACAAAAAACCGGCGTGGAGATCGTATCCACGCCGGTTTCAAATTTCGGAACTGCGACATCCTGCGCTGCTTAGGTGCGACTGCACCGCCGAATCTACTTGCCCGGCGCTAACGCAGTCGAATTGCGCAACACCAGATTGGTCTCCAGCCTGTATTCAGTGCCTTCCGGTGCAGGTGTGTCGCGTTCGACGTCGTTTAGCAGTGCTTCAAAAGCGATCCTCGCAAGCTCGCTTTGCGACATTTGAACCGTCGTCAACGGGGGAACCACGAATTGCGCGAGGCGTATGTCGTCAAATCCAACTACCGACAGGTCCGACGGCAATCGTAAGTCGTTCTCAAATGCTGTGCGCATTACCCCGATCGCGGTCAAATCGTTCGAGCAGAGTACAGCCGTAGGACGAAGACGCATTTTGAAGAGCTTCTCGGCCGCCAACATCCCGCCCTCAACCGTGTGATCCCCTTGGGCCAGCAACTCGGGCGCGGCCTCAAGTCCGATTTCCTTCATCGACTGAATGAATGCTGACCTCCGGGCCATCGCCGATTTGAGGCCAGTCGGCCCGGTGATGAATGCAATTCTCTTGTGCCGAAGTGCCGCCAGGTGCTGAACCGCTTGCCGAATACCACGTAAGTAGTCGATTCTTATGTTGCTGACCCGGGGGCGTGCGGGTCCAACATCCACAAAAACGAGCGGGACGTTGCGGTCCGTCAGATGTTCAAGCACGGATTCTTCCATGCCGAACGTCATGATCGCGACACCCTCAACGCGTCGCTCGATCATTCGCCGAACAGAAAGCTCCATTCGCTTCGGATCATGCACGGTGGAGCTCAGCATGATCTCGTAGCCATACTGCACGGCTGTATTCTCGAAGACCTGCACGATTTCAGGGAAGAAAGGATTGGTGATTTCCGAGACAATGAGTCCAAAGATTCTGCTGCGACCGGACACCAGGGCTCGCGCCTGAGTATTGGGGACATACCCAAGCTCGTCGATCACCTTCCAGACTCGCTTTGCAAGCTTCGGATCGACAGTTGGAATGCGATTGACTGCCCGCGAAACAGTTGCGGTGGACACACCAGCACGTCTGGCAATTTCTTTGATGTCCATAACGTGCCAGCCTACCAGCACCGGCCACGGTGAGCAATCGATTACAAGGGCGTTCGAAGACCCCGAAGCGACGGTTGCTCGAATGGATCAGTGCCTTTTTCTCTCAAGCGCCTCTCTGAGTTTTCGATAGATAATCGCTTGCGCGCGAACCACCGCGGGCTCGCTATGAGCTTCATGCTCGGTGTCGAAAGGACCGAAAATCGCCTTAGCGCAATCGTAAGCCAGGGCGTCCAACGCGTCATCATTCAAACGTGCCACTCGTAGCCCTCCTTGTGCTGTTTTGGCGGTTTCCTCCACCGACCGCTGCAGCAGCAAAATGCACGTTTCATGCACCGCAATTGCGTGGTGCTTTGGTCTGGATACTGTATAAAATGCTCCAAACGCAGTCAAACGACACGAATCCGGCCTTGCGCCGGTTGCGGTTCCTTTAGGAGCGAGCATGAGGCAAAGAATCATCGCGGCCCTTTTGGGTACTTCCCTACTATTCACGCTGTCCGTTGTCGCAGCCGACCAGAAACCACTCATCCAGGACTATGCCTCCGCCGTTATTAGCGCACCGGCGGATTTCTTGCGTGCCGATCCGTTCTACAAGAAATATGTCGATGCCGAAGGCATTGCCATACTCAGTTCCGAGAAAGTTCCCGACTCTGCTTTGCTTGTGGCTCGCGACATCGCTGTACACATGCTCGCAAACCGGCCTGACATTCGTGCCGCCATGGTCGCTGAACGCTGGCGCGTAGGGGTGATGGCACAGTCGGAATCGACTACCGACATCCCCGAGCATCGTAACCTGAAGAAGCCCGGCATCGAGCACGTCACGGCCATCGAGCGGGCACACTATGACCGCATCGCAAAACTAACGGACAAACAGTACTGGGATAAGCGTGCACGAGGACTCGGCGGCAACCCGACGACTTGCGCCGAGGAGAATCTGCTTGGCTACCCGGGAACCCGCTATTTCGGTGAGAACATCTTCGTCCACGAGTTCTCTCACGCTATTCACCAGGGCATCAGGCTTGCCGATCCGAAACTTGCTGCCGAGATCGATCAGGCTTACCGCGATGCCATGCAACTTGGCCTTTGGAAGAACTCGTATGGTGAGACCAACTCCTCGGAGTACTGGGCCGAGGGCACTCAGTTCTGGTTCCACTCAAACTACGAATATGTCGACGGGAACACGCGTATTAATACGCCCCTCGATCTCCTTCGTTACGACCCTAAGCTCTACGAGTTGCTGAGCCGGGTCTATCCGGATCATCGGATTCCGGCCGACGTGTATCACGGCAAGCAGATACCACCGCCACCCACCCACAAACCGGGCGCTATGAATGTCCTTCAGTAGCTAGACGCTGTGGCGGACTTGGTGCACAAAGGTAAATGACTCCGGGCTGACACGGACTGCTTCGAGTAATCCGTATCAGTCCGGTTAATTCGTTTTTAAGCTTTGATCTTGATCAGATAAACGCAACGACTTCCGCCGCGCAGTATCGATTCCTCGATCTCCGCTTCGACGGGCCTGCCGAGAATTCGCGAATAGGTTTCCTTTTGCCATCCCAGCGTGCATTCGCATTGATCTGCGGGGGTCCCGCTCTTCTGAACGAGTGGACAGGTGCACCTTTTCTGTCGATCGACGATCCGAATCGTGCCGGCTTGCTCGTCGTACTCGGCTTTCGCTACCCATCCGGACGGTTCCTGGACAGCTTTCAGGAATCCCTTGATGTCGCCCTTGAACTTATCCCACGTGACATCACGATACTGAATGGCACATTCACGCCCAAGCGCTTGCAGCAGTCGTTTCTTGGTAGCTTCGTCCAATTCCCTCCCAAGTACTTCGATAAACTTCGCGTATCGTAGGCGGGCCGAATCCAACTGAGACTGCAACCATTTGGGATCGGGTTCGGCAGACTGGGCTGCTGCAGTGGGGGTGATCGACACAAAAGCGGCCGAGCACACACCCGCGGCGCAGCAGGTTACGAACTGACGTCTCACGAGGTCGCTCATTGATTCTCCGGTTACGAGATCGTGTGGGCCCTATTTGGGAAAACGTATTCTTACGATAGCTCCAATCAGCCAACAAGAGAATAGGAAATTTCTGCAGAATGCGTATAATGTGCGCACACACAAGCAGAGCCCGTGAAGTAATCGTTTGCTCAGCGTGTGGCGGAGGAACCTGGGATGGCTTCAAATGAAGTGAGCCGCAGGCAGTTCATGGGCGCCGCAGCTGCGGCAGCCGGAGTCGCACTTATACCCGAGCAGGTCATGGCATTGCAGGATCCCGTACTCAACACAATTCAACGAAACGGGAAAACCATCTCGAACGAGAAAGTGCCTTGGAAACTCCGCCCGTTCCCCATGAAGCAGGTACGCCTGCTGGACGGCCCTTTCAAGCAGCACATGGAAGCGAATCGCCGGTATTTGCACGCACTCCCGACTGATCGCCTTGCGCACACATTCCGTATCACCGCCGGCCTGCCTAGTTCGGCTCAGCCCCTTGGCGGCTGGGAAAAGCCCGATTGCGAACTGCGAGGCCACTTCACCGGCGGGCACTATCTTTCCGGCGTAGCGCTCACCTATGCGAGCACTGGCGACGAAGATCTGAAGAAGAAGGGCGACGCGCTGATCGCCGAACTAGCCGCGTGTCAAAAGGCGCTGAAGACCGGATACCTGAGCGCCTTCCCGGAAGAGTTGTTCGACCGTCTCCGCGAAGGGCAGAAAGTCTGGGCACCTTTCTACACCCTGCACAAGATAATGGCCGGCACTCTCGACATGTTCGTCCACTGCGGAAACGAGCAGGCACTGGACGTGGTCGAGAAAATGGCCCTGTGGGTTGGGAAGTATACCGGCGGAAATTCCGATTCGCAGACCATGAGCTATGCTCACATGCAACGCGTGCTCGGCAACGAGTTCGGCGGCATGGCCGAGGTGATGGCGAACCTATATGCCGTCACAGGGAACGAGCGGTACATGCAGGTGGCGAAACGCTTCGACCACAAGCGCTTTTTCGATCCGCTTGCTGCGCATCGCGATGAACTGAAGGGGCTGCATGCCAATACCCAGATTCCCAAGGTGATCGCCGCAGCGCGCCAGTACGAACTAACGGGCGAGAAGCGCTACCGCGACATCTCCGAGTTCTTCTGGGACGCAGTCGTCGGCGAGCGCACATACTGCGTGGGCGGCACCAGCAACGAAGAGATGTGGAACACCGATCCAGGACAGTTGGCGAAAGAGCTGAGCGTTAACTCCACCGAATGCTGTTGCGCGCATAACATGATGAAATTGACGCGTCACCTGTTCGGCTGGTCGGCCGAGGCGCGCCTCATGGACTATTACGAGCGCGCAATGTTCAATCACCGGTTGGGAACCATTCCCCTCAACGAGGACGGCTCGTCGATCTACTACCTGCCACTCGTTTCGGGTTTCTTCAAGCCATACGGCGACCAGTTCAACTCTTTCTGGTGCTGCACCGGCACGGCGGTGGAAGAGTTCGGCAGGCTGAACGACACCATTTATTTCCACGACGATGATTCGCTTTACGTGAATCTCTACGCTGGTTCCGAACTCGAGTGGCCGGAGAAGGGCCTGCGCGTACGTCAGGAGACGTCATTCCCCGAACAGCAGACGACGACTTTGACTATTACGGCGAGGAATCCCGTGCAGGTTGCCATCAATCTCCGCATCCCGTACTGGGCCGTGGGCGGGAGCGTGAAGCTGAACGGAGCCGTGCTGCCTGCCTTCTCCAGTCCGACGAGCTACCTGAGCATCAACCGGGTTTGGAAGACGGGAGACAAGATCGAACTCAGCCTGCCCATGGCTCTGCACGTGGAACACATGCCAGACGACGAAAACGTGCAGGCCGTCATGTATGGACCGTTGGTGTTGGCCGGCACTTTCGGCCAGGTTAGCAAAGAAGAAGTGAAATTCGATGACCACGATGTGCACGTCCCCACGTTGCATCCCGTCCCGGACATCGTCGCCGACCCGAAGAGCCCCACCGCCTGGGTCGAACCGGACAGCAAGTCCCCATTGGGCTTCAAGGCTGTTGGACAGAAAGAAGCGTTCAGCCTAACTCCGCTATACAAAGTCAATCGCGAGCGTTATGCGGTCTACTGGAATGTAAAAACAACGAGCGTTTAATATCGTCTCTCCCCTGCTTGGGTGCCGTTTCGACGGCACCCGTTTTTTTTGGGGGGGCGGATAGCCGCTCGGGTCCTCGACTGAGCCGCGCAACAGCTTGTCACGCCAACTGCTCAGTTGCGTCCCAAAAAAAGACCCGGCCAGTGCTGCTTGCAGGCCGGGTCATCGAAGAGAGGCAACGAATCTTACTTTTTGGCGCTGATCTCAACCCAAGTCGTTGCGGCGCCAAGTGGCACCACGTAGGCCTGACGCTCCACTTTGAACGACTGGACCGGAGCGTACGTTAACCCATCCTTGGCTTTGGAGGGCCGTTCCACGCGCAGCCGCGCATTTGGAGTGAACTGATCCGCCGCGGAAAGCCCGATTCTGACCGCGCCTGTGCTTGCATCGACCTCGACCGCCTCGAACTTTCCAGCTTCAAGCGTCAGCCACAACCCGCTGCTTGCAACGTAAACGCGATTTCGGAACGAGTCTAGCGGCGTAACTTTGATATTGCCGCCATCGCTTGAGGTCAGATTGCCGCCGAACGCCAGCCACCCTAATTCAGGATGCCGGACCACATATGTCGCGGTATTGAATGCGTGCCCGAAGAAATTCGGTCCGTAGTCGCCAGTGAGCGGATCGAACTTCAGCATATCGGGGAACGAGTGGAAAGCTGCCGATGAGAAGCCTTCCTCATCGATGTTTGTGATCGCTCCCATAGTCCCGGCATAGCCGACTCGCAGCAGATACACATCTTCCGGATTATCGCGATAAGCATCGAGTACGGGGATCGCGTTGATACCGGATCCATAGTGGTGCAACTGCCTTTCGATCCGGCTGTACTTCCCGCCATAGAGGAAATCCCAGAAGCGGCGAGCGCTGCCGTTGTAGCCCCAGTGCGGAACGGTGGGCATGTAACCCAGCACGGCATTGAGTGTTACGTCCGCCTTTTCCTGATAGCCGAAATACTTAGTCCAGGCATAGACCTCTTCCTGACCTGTCGAGTCCCAGGGCATCTCGCTGCCAAACGGGTACGCTTCGGATTTCCAACGATCCGCCCGCTTGCGCATTTGGGCTTCCATGGCTTCGGCCTGCGTGTTCATGCCTTCTCTTTTGAGGTCATTGAGAATTTGCACGAACACGTCGCCCTCCATCTGCCCGAACTGCGTGTAGTAGGGGGCGAGCTTCATCATCGCCATCGTGGTCTCATAGGCATTGGTCAGGTACCAGTCCCACGTATGGTTTGTAACCAGTCCCTCGTAGTTCCGCGCAAGGCGATACATCACCCAATGTGCCGCGGCCACGTGCGGATAGTTGAACGACCGCCCAAGGTCGTTCGCGCCCTTCTTGTTCCAGCTGGTCCAGCTCTTCCAATTCAGGTCGCTACGGTAATAGTTCGGCGGCAGCTCATTCGGCTCATAATAAAAGAGGCTCTTCCGCACACCGTACTTCTGGGGCCCGTCACTGATTTGCAGATTTCCCCAAAGCGGGCCATCCACGAATTGCTGTAGCTTTTCGATCTCCTCTTTCTTTGGCTGACCGAACTGCTTCATGAAAGCCGCAAGCCACGATCCTGATCCGCCTTCGTCACCCAGACCCGCAATCCACACGCGGCTGTCTTGCGTGACGATTTCGTTGCGCTCACGGTCATAGCTCATCACCGAAGGGCTGCGATGGAACGGGTCCTTCGGATCGACGAACCACTGCTTGGTCGTGAGAAAGTTGCCCATATCCGCCACGGCCTGCGCAGCCGGCTTCATGACGAAGTAGTTGATCGACTGTGCCGTACCATCCGCATAGGTGACAACCAGGCGCGCGCGGCCCCAGCTCTTGCCTTTAAGCGTGTACTCTCTCCATCCATTCGGCTTCTGCGCGCCGTCACTGACCGTTATCGCGCCTGCAGGCTCAACAGCCATGGACTTGACCGGCTTTTCGTATTTCAGGAACAGTCGGCCATCGAGATCCATCGGCAGAATGTAGCCCGGCACTCCAACTGCGACCGGACGGTGATTCGCCGCGAGCGTGTCTTCTATCTTGCGAATGGAGGGTGACACCAGGAACTTAACGCCGTAGGTCTTCGACTGGCCCGGAGCCAGCGTCAGCATTGTCGGCGGATTCCAGGGCTGCGCCTTGCTCCACTCGTTCTCGGCGTAGGCTTGGCTGTGAACCATCCAATCGAAGAACCCTTCGAAGGTCATGCCGCGCGGCGTCGGATCGGTGAAGATCTGAGCCGGACCCGGATCGTTGCGTCGGCGCATTGGATTCAGGATCGGGTTATACGCCTCGAAAGGAGTCTTCCCATCTGGCACGACGAGCAACGCGGGGCCGTGGCCATTCAGGCGTGTTACCTGCAGGTATCCCGCATCCTCGCCAATATAGGGATCGTAGAACGAGCAAGCTTGGTGAGCCTGTTCCAGCGTGCGGTTGTTAATGACGTTATTGAATACCATCGGAATGCCCAGCGCACCGATCTGGACATTTTCGGAAGTCGCGTTCTTGAGGGTGAATCGCAGGACCAGCTTTCCGCCTTCAACGCCCCACGTTCGGCGGACCTGCAACGGGAAGTCGGCAGGCAGCGTTGGGGTAAGGTCGGCAGCAGCTAACACCTTGCCCGATGCAGCAACAGCCTTGATCGGCTTGCGGGCAAATGCTGTCGAGTAGCTCTTCCACTCCCCTGACGTTCCTTTTCTCAACCGCAGATCGAGATCGCCCAGGTGGTAGTAGCCGTCTTTCGAACGCTCAACCAGAATGTCGCCGGGCGTAAAGTCGAATCCGTTTGCCCCTTTCGGCTTCAGGGCAGCCACCGTTTGCGATGACCGCACCAGGCTCAGCGTGAACTCAGGCGTCTCGAAGTTCATCGTGCCCTGATCTAGCATCGGACCAGGCTTGGGTGGCTCTTTGGGTTTTCTGTCCTGCGCCGAAGCTAACTGCAACGCCATAAGCATGAAGAGACAAGACAGAAAAATTGCCGATACGGGCCGGAATGAACCCTTAATCATTTGCTTACCCTCTGTTGAACTCGAATGATGTCGATCTTCGTCGGCCAACTACTCATTTCGACTTCCGCCTTCCACGGATAGTCCCAACTGTTCGTCTTGACTAACGACAGCTTGCGGCCGTTCTGCATGACCTCGTACTGCGACCCGTCAGGGATGGAGAGCCAAAGGCCAGTGGAATGCTTGTCCTGAGTGCGATTCTCGAGCGTGAACGATAAGTTTCCGAGCTTCTGATCCGTGACAATCGCCTGCCCAGCGGCGAAACCATCGCGGTCCAGTTCAAGCTTCAGTGTCCGCGTTTGGGTGGCACCATGCTCGTCCGGAACCACCGCGGCAAAGCGCTGACGCAGGCCGTCCTTGGGAACGATCGCGAATTTGCCGCCTTCTTGTGAAAGTTCGCCGCCATACACGGTCCAGTCGAACAGTGGATCACGCGTGAGGATCGTAGAAGCCATGCGTAGCGCGCCACCGAAACCTAGATCGATTTCGCCGTCGTATCGCCACGCTCCGCGTGGAACCGTGTCGCCCATCCAAGCATAGCCCCATTTATCGGACATGTATTGCCAGCCCGCGGCGCCGTCGTTTTCCTTCCCGGGATACCAATAGCCGTAATTCGTATCCGGCCGACCCGTATTCATGAGAGCCCACGAACTCAGGTACGACGCATACCCCAGTTGTAGCCAGTCATGCGGCTGCGAGGCAAAGTTGAGGGCGTAGTCCAAAATCCCCCATCCCCCCATCGCGGCCATGTAACTCATTCCAGGATCGGAGCCCAACTGGTGGTACGACGGTTCGAGCCACCCGCGCACCGTCAGTCCCGCTGCCAGTTGCCGCTCCATGAAGTCACGCGAATCCTGCCGCTTCACAGAACGATGCGAGTGCCACTTTTTGTACTTGATATCCCACCAGAGGTTCTGGTCGGGCATCATGTCGTTTGTGGCCCCATATTTCGCCAGCGCATACGTCGATTCGAACGCGGTGCGATCGAAGGCGTATTCCGAGCGGAACGGATACTGATCGTCGTAGACGAAATACTTGACCTTTTTTTCCCACTCTGCCCGCAACCACGTCGCCCGCTCCGGGAAGCCCTCGCGATCAAGTTCGTCGGCGAGTTTGAGCACGATGAGTTCGTTATAGAGACCCCACTTATAGGTCTCGTAATAATCGGGCATGATCTCGTACGGATATGTGAAGAACGCGCGTGCCGTGTTGTAGGCCCGGTCAAGATATCCAGCAGCATCGAGATACTTCGACATGTGCGGATACTTCTTCGCTATCTCGTACATGTGGAAGTACAGCATCACGATGTGCGGATAGTCGTAAGACCGCCAGACGTGCATCTTGTCCAGGTTCGTGTTCGAAACCTTGGCCCGGCGCTGCGGATCGCGGTTCGTGTACCAGTCGGGAGTCCCATACACACCGTATGGATACGGTACTTCTTCGCCGGTGCGCTGCAGCTTTCCCCAGACGAAGTGCTGCAGGTAGTACTCGAGTCCTTCAATCTCCTTCTGATCCGGGAAGCTGACGTTCTTCGCGGCGACGTACGGAGCTTTGCTCAAGCCGGGATCATCGCAGGTCAGAACGTAAACCATGCGACCCTTGAAGATGTCCACATCGTCAAACGTGCGGACAGTCTTTGCCCTCATGTCATACGGAGCGAAGACCCCGTCCCACCACTTCGACGTATCTCGTATCTGCTGACGATTGATGATGAACGCACTCCGCTTCTTGATCAGCGTCTCGAGCGGTTCAGTAACGAAGTATTCGAGGTAGGTAGTCCTGCCGCCGTCATGGCGAATCGTCAACTTGTTCTCGCCGAGCTTCTGGAACTGCACCTCGTAGAGACGATATCCCGGCTGAGAGGCACCGAGATCCTTGATCTTCGTCTTGTCCGGAAATTCGGGCTCAACCACTTCGATCCGCGCTTTTGTATGCAGAGCAAATCGCGCCGTCAGGTCCTCAGGGATCGTCATGCCGGGCACAGCACGAACATCGAACAGACCTTCTCTATAAAGGATCGCCCGCAACTCGTCGTACGACTTGGCCCATTGAAAGCGAAAGCCGTAATGCAGGCTGCCGGTTTTGGTGCCTTTCGGACCAAGTTTTACCACTGTATGCGGTTGCCGCCAGGTTCCACGAATCTCAGCAGTACCAGTCGCGCCGGAATGCACGTAATCGACTGTCCCCTCGCGGCCAGCACGTGCGAAGTACTCGAGCTTGGTGCCGGGTCTGACAGTCACAACCAGAAACGGCGGCACGCCTGATGGGCGAACGAAATAAAGAAACGAGCCGTTCCCCGATATGAACTGATGACGAACGAAGCTGCGCTCAAAGATCTGCTTCGGCTCTTCGCCATAAGGAGGGATCTCGGGGATATTGATCCCGAGATCGCCCACCGTGACGGGAGAGCTACCACTTGCATCGATATCGATTGTCCAGTCGAGGATCTCACCCTCAGCCTTGAACGTCTGCACCACTTTGACCGGACTCGCAGGAGAAGAAAGCGTGTACATCACGCTGCCGCGCTCAGGCGAGGCTTGCATCGTGAAGCCTGCTTGCTTCAGTTCCTCCCACGCACCGCTTGAGGTCTGATAACGAATTGTCAAGCCCAGTGGGCGATCTTGCCTGGTTACCTGAGCGCCATGGGGATCATTCGGATTTGCGATTGCGGCAACACCACCATCGCTGTAAACAAATCGAAAACTGCCTTTCTGAATCGTGCCCGACTCGGCATACGCAAACCGATTCCAGAGGACGAAAAGACACACCAGAGCAAGCGCTACGAGCGCTCTCCGTTTCATGATCTCGATCGCCTTTCACCCGCAGTTCGGGTACACGAACGGGCCGAGTCGGCCGCGAAGCGATTTACGCTCCCGCGGCCGACGCCTTCGCTTGTTCTTCGAGAATTTCGGCTTGTATACGAATCAGTGCAGGCAATACGTCGCCGAACACCGAATCGGCTGGTTTGCCCAAGTCGAAGTACAGCCTGCGATACAGAGGATAGAGTTCGTTGTAGACCTTCTGCGCCGCCGGTTCGGGAGTATAGACGACATGCGACGGGCAGATCTTGTCCTGAGCCTCTTCGACCGTCTGGAACGTCCCAGCAGCAAGGAACGCAAACAACGCCGAGCCTAAACTTGTAACGCTGCTGCTCGGGACCAGTACTGGACGCCCAAGCACGTTCGCGTAAACCTGGTTCAGTACCGTGTTGTTCTGCGGGATGCCGCCACCGTTTATGACGCGCTTGATGTTCGCTCCGTATTCGGCCATGCGATCAAGAATCACTCGAGTGTGGAACGCTGTGCCTTCGATCGCCGCGAACAGTTCATCCTGTGCGGTGTGCTGCAAATTCCAGCCCAGCGTTACGCCGCGCAGATTCGGGTTAACCAGCACCGTGCGGTCACCGTTGTCCCAGCTCATGCGAAGGAGCCCTGTCTGACCCGCGCGATATTTCTCAAGCCCTTTGCTGAGTTCCGAGATTGACTTGCCCGCGCGCTGCGCGATTGCGCTGAAGATGTCGCCAGTCGCAGAGAGTCCCGCCTCAATACCTGTGAACGCCGGGTGAACACTTCCCTTCACCACTCCGCAAACGCCAGGAACCAGGTTCGCCTCGCGAATGATGCCGATGATGCAGGTCGAAGTGCCGACGACGTTAACCATGTCGTCGATACGACACCCCGCTCCAATCGCGTCCCAGTGTGCGTCAAAAGCACCCACAGGCACGGGAATGCCAGCGCTTAGGCCCAACTTCTCCGCCCAGTACGGGCACAGCTTGCCGGCGAGGTGATCCGACGTTGCATACACGCCGTCCATCTTGGCGCGAACGCCTTTAAGCAGAGGGTCCACCTTAACCAGGAAATCCTCGGGCGGAAGTCCACCTAGCTCGGGATTCCAGAGCCATTTGTGCCCCATGGCGCAGACGCTGCGTATCACTTTCGCAGGATCGGTGATGCCGCACAATGTGGCGGCCACCATGTCGCAGTGCTCGAATGCGCTCGCAAACTTCTCTCTCTTTTCAGGGTTGTGGCGCAGCCAATGGAGCAGTTTCGAAAAGCCCCATTCGGAGGAGTAGACGCCACCACACCACTTGATCGCTTCCAATCCTTCGCGGTGTGCTAGTTCCGTGATCTCGGCAGCTTCACCCTTAGCACGATGGTCACACCACAGATAGTAGTCGTTCAGAGGCTGCATGCTGCAATCAACCGGGATCACGCTCGACCCGGTCGTGTCCAGAGCAATTGCCTCAACCTTATCGCCAGATACCCCGGCGCGCTCCAACGCGCTGCGGGTCGCGCTGGCGAGCGCGCGCATATGATCTTCGTGCGACTGAGTCGCGTGCTCCGGATCTTCGCGCTTGCGATGCAGCGGATATTCACATACGGCAGACTGCAAGACACCCTTCTCGCTGTCCACAAGCGTCACCCGGACGCTTAAAGTTCCAAAATCTACGCCAGCAACAATCGCCATCTGATCACCCACTCTCCCAACTTAGTCTGGTCCGCCATTCTTGTGGGAAGGTTCTCCGTGCTTGGGGGAACACGGAGAACCCTTGCGACCCTTGCCAGGTTCTGCAAAGTCGCCATTTTGCCTACTTACTGGGGAAGAGGAACTTCTATTCCCCGAACCTGCTACTTCGCATGGGTCTCTTCGTATTCCACTTCCGTTGCTTTCACTTCTTCCTGGTCACGGTTAGGAGCGAACTTGTAGCAGTAGATCGCTCCAACGACCAGCAGTATCAAACCCCACCACAAACTGGCGTGCAGGTGATAGAGAACCACCGGATTCGCAGGCGGGCGGACAAACTCGTACAGTCCCGCCCCCGCGATGAGGATGCCGTTTACCAGCAGCGACACTCCGATGAAGAACCAGATCGATATCTCGCGTTGCGATGTAGTCATGATCCGCCTACCAGAAGTAAATGTTGAGCGCCGCAAAAACCACGCTCACGGCTACCGCCCAGAACATCGGGCGTTCGTACATCGGCACGCGCTCCTCTGACGGAATGTCAGTTGCGCCATACACGAGGCCGACCAATTCGCTTTCGGGCTTAGGCTTCGTCACCATACTCACCACCACGGTAACGATCATGCAGACAACCCACGACCACAGCGCGCGATACATGTTCTCAGCCATGTCGCGAGCATTCGTGGAGAGAGCTACATAGCGCAGCGCCGCCGGGTCCATCTTCACCCAGGCCCACATGCCAATCGAGGACACCGTTCCAGCCAGCAGACCCCAGAACCCGCCTGCAGGCGTGCAGCGCTTCCACAACATGCCCAGGATGACCGTTCCGAACAGTGGCGCGATAAAGAAGCTGAAGAGCGCCTGTACGTAATCCATGATCGAAAGGAACTGCATGACCAGATACGCCGTGCCGATCGAAATCAGTACGCCGAGAATCGTGCACCAGCGACCCATTCTTACTTTCTGTTCATCGCTGGCATTCTTGTTGATCAAGGCGCCGTAGATGTCGTAGGTCCAGACCGTCGAAAACGCCGTGACGTTGCCGGCCATGCCCGACATGAAGCCCGCAATCAATGCCGTGATGCCAAGACCGAGAAGGCCCGGCCCGCAGTAGCGTGCCAGCATCAGAGGCAACACTTCGTTGTAGCTGTGACCGCCAGTGGCGACCGCGACACTTTCGCCCGTCAGTTTCATCGGCAGAACCGCCAGACCAAGCAGTCCGGGCAGGATCACGATGAACGGAACCATCATCTTGAAGGCCGCGCCGATAATCGGAGCCATCTTGGCGGAGCGCAGGTCTTTCGCGCTGAGGACGCGCTGAACTACGAGGAAGTCAGTCGTCCAGTAACCGAACGAGATGATCGCACCCAAACCCAGCACGATGCCAGTCCAGTGGATACCCATCGGATTGTTGTTGAACGAACCAAGCGTGCCCCACAGGTGGGTGTACTCCGCCGAGGCGTTGGTCGCGATCTGCGCCTTAAGGTTCGACCAGCCACCCGCTTCGATCAACCCGAGTATCGGGATCAGCATGGCGCCAGCCCAGATCAGAATGAACTGCAATACTTCATTGAAGATCGCGGACCGCAATCCGCCGAGGGCCACATATGCAGCCACCGTAATCGATGACACCCAGATGCTGAAGTGAATGTCCCAGCCGAGAACAACCTTCATGACCAGCGCCATCGAGTACATGTTGATGCCGCTCATCAGCACCGTCATGAACGCGAACGAGATCGAGGACAGCGCGCGACTCGGTTCGCCGAAACGCAACTTCAGGTAGCCAGGTACCGAGTGCGTCTTTGAAATGTAGTAGAACGGCATCATGACAATGCCGAGGAAGAGCATTGCCGGAATCGCGCCGATCCAGTACCAGTGTGTCGCCAGAATGCCGTACTGGTAAGCCGCCGCCGCCCATCCCATCAGTTCCAGGGAACCCAGGTTGGCGGACAAGAAGGCCAAGCCCGCGATCCAAGCAGTCATTTCGCGGCCGGCCATGAAAAAGTCTTCGCTCGTGTTGGCCCGCTTCTTCAAATAGAAGCCGATCCATAACACCAGCGCAAAGTAGAACACGATCACAACCAGGTCCACGAAGGATAAGTGAACGAGTCGTGTCGCGGTGGAGATAAAAGAAGCCAAGAGGTTCATTTGCCCGCTACCTGTCCGTAATAGGCTGTTTTGCCATGCTTGCGTAAGTAATGCTTGTCGTGAAGTTCGCGGCTGATGGGGTTAGTCTCCGCCGCCAGACCGACCGTGTAGTACGCCATTCGGGCGATCGATTCGAGAATGACCGCGTTATGTGCAGCTTCCGTGGCGTTTGCTCCCCACGTAAAGGGACCGTGTCCCGCGACGAGCGCGGCCGGGACGCCTTCTGCATCGCCTTTAGAAAAGGTTCGACAGATTGCCACACCAGTGTTCTTTTCGTACTCGCCGGCAATCTCGTCGTTGGTTAGCAAGTCCGTCACCGGCACGGCCCCATGAAAATAGTCTGCGTGCGTCGTGCCGAAACATGGGATCGCGCGCCGGGCCTGTGCCCACGCCGTCGCGTATTCAGAGTGTGTGTGGGTGACTCCGCCGACGTGAGCGAATTCCCGGTACAGCACAAGGTGCGTAGGCAAGTCCGAGGATGGCCGCAAATTGCCCTCGACGATCTTGCCGTCGAGGTCGGTGATCACCATGTGCTCTGGTCGAAGTTTCTCGTAATCAACGCCGCTGGGCTTGATTACTACCAAGCCGTCTCGCCGGGAGATGCCGCTGGCATTTCCAAACGTGTAGAGCACCAACCCCCGGCGCACAAGTTCCAGATTTGCTTCCAGTACTTCTTCCCGCAGGTTCTTCAGTAACATCGATATCGCCTCAAAAACCGCAACTCCGCCGTGCAAAGTGCCAGCGGCGAAAACCACTATTTGCGCCTGCCACTCGGAGGTGGCGCGGTCGAATCCCTTACGATCAGGCTCGTTTCCAGTACGAACTCCGATCCGCAATCATCAGCCTTTTTGTTCTGCACTTTTGTCAGCAGTGCCCGGAATGCAAGGCGCGCGAGCTTGGCTTGCGACATCCGAACCGTCGTGAGCGGTGGCAGCACGAATTGCGCCAGCTTGATGTCGTCGAACCCAATTACCGAAAGGTCGCGCGGAACGCTGAGTCCCTCTTCATAACACTTGCGCAGCACACCAAGTCCGGTCATGTCGTTCGAACAGAGAACCGCTGTGGGTGGCTTTCGCAGTGCAAGCAGAGACGACACGGCTTTCATGCCGCCCTCGATTGTATGGTCACCTTCAACCACGTATTGGTTGTCAATCTTGAGTCCGAGTTCCCCGGTCGACTGCTCAAAGGCGTTACGCCGAGCTACCGCAGATTTCAAGTACAGGGGTCCGGATATGAATCCAACGCGCTGGTGTCCCAATTCGGAAACATGCTGCACTGCTTCGCGAATGCCGCGGAGATAATCGATACGAATATTGCTGACCGTTCTACGCTTAGGTCCAACATCGACGAAGACCAGCGGAACGTCGTTGAACTTCGGATCTTCGAGTAATAGGTCCTCCATGCCGAACGTCATCACTGCGACGCCGTCCACACGCCTCTCAACCATGCGCCGAACCGAAAGCTCCATGCGTTTCGGATCGTGGACCGTGGACACGAGGAGAACTTCATAGCCGTGCTCGACGGCTGTATCTTCGAAAGCCTGAACAATCTCTGGGAAAAACGGATTTGTGATTTCCGAAACTACAAGCCCGAAAATCCGGCTACGTCCAGAAACCAGCGCGCGCGCCTGAATGTTTGGGTAATACCCCGACTCCTCAACGACCTTCCACACGCGGCTGGCAAGCCGCGGATCAACAGTTGGAACTCGGTTGATCGTTCGCGACACCGTCGCAGTCGACACCTTCGCGAGTTTTGCGATTTCCCGAATATCCATACCGTTGTTCCGCGATCACCTGTACCCCGAACTTCTTCCACCGGCCGAGCGTTCCTGTGAACATCGCTCTTGGCCGCGATTTTGCTGCCTGGCGTAAAGACGGCGTCCCACCCCGGGGCGAACTGGCGCGGGACGCCTTGGAGGCAAAATTGTGGGTTCAGCGAGCCACGACGAATCCGCCGTGGCTCACCAATTCACGTTCGAGATCAGAACTCGATATTCGCTCTGAACTCGATGTTGCGAGGCGTGCCGTTGTAGCCGCCCTTGCCGAAGTTAGCGGCGTTACCGATACCGCCATTGCTGAATGCGAATACCGGGTGGTTGAACGCGTTCAGCATTTCCGCCTGGAACTTGAACTTAACCCTCTCGGTTATCGGGATAGCTTTCGAGATCGCGATATCCGTGAAGGTCTGGTGAGGTCCATGCAGATAGAGCCGCTTTCCATAGGTCCCAGGGGTCGTGTTCGACACGATCTTCTTGTCGGTGATCAAGGACTTGGCGTACGTCGGATCAAGCCAGTACACCGTGTCGTATGTTGCACCTGTAGTGCTAGGCACAAAGTAGACCCCGATGTGGTCCTGAATTTCGTCCGCCGTGACGCCGTTCAGAATGACGCCGCCATCGGTCTGATCGTTGAAGTTCTGATACTGACCGCCGATGCGGAACGGGCCGCCGGTCTGGAACTTGAAGATCGTGGCAACTGTCCAGCCGCCGACGACTTTGTCCAGAACTCCGCCGCCGCTCAGGAAGCGCTTCCCGCGACCGAAAGGCAGGTCGTAGGTAGCGTTGATGTTGACCACGTGCTGCCGATCAGTGCCGGCCGGCGCGTAGCTCCAGCGGTTGTTGCGGATTGTGAACTGAGTGTAGCTTCCGGTCCAGTCGCCTGCCGTCGCCACGCCCAGGGTCTTGCTCCAGGTGTAGTTAGCGGTAGCAGTCAAACCGTGCCAATACTGCTGGCGCAGTTCAACCTGAAGACCGTTGTAGGTGGACATACCTGCGTCGGTGATGTACTTCGCACCGGTCCAGGCGCCGATGGCGTACGGGTTGGCAACGAAGAAGTTGACCGGATATCCCGCGCCAGGACCGAAGCCAGTTCCGCAAGGAGCGAACGTGCTGCCGACCAACCGGCAGAAGTAGTCGCGATTGTTGGCCAAAGTGCCAGCGAAGCTGCCGACGGCACCCTGGTTCAGCCTGTTGATGAAGTCGGAGCTCGTGAAGTTCACGCCTGCCGCGGCCATGATCGGAAGAGCGACCTGTCCGGGCAATCCGCTGTTAGCGAAGCTGCAAGCCGGGTTACCCGACGTTCCGCAATTCGGGTTCGCCGCCTTGAAAGCCGCGAGGTTGGCTTGGGCGTTCTTGAATTCGGTAAGGAATCCGTTCTCAAAGACGTTAACTTCGTTGATGTTCTGGGCCAGCCACTGGTGAACAGTGCGGTTTCCAACATAGCGGACTTCGAGAGCCCGGTTGTGACCCAGGTCGCGCTGAATGCCGAAGTTCCAGGACTGAACATACGGCTGGCGGATATCAGGGTCGATAGCGGCATATGCCGAACCGCCGAACGTGTACTCACTCATGTGAATAGCTTCGGCGTACTCGGACGGAGACTTGACAACGTTGGGCAGAGGATCACCCAATTTGACGCTGCCCGGCGCGAATATTCCGACGCCCGGGGTCGTGCCAGGGTCAGCCCAGAAGTCTTGGAACAAACCGGTCGAGTAGTTGGACGCGGCGTCCCACACGAACTGCTGCGGCATCGTGAACTTACGCAGGGAGTAACCGGCGCGGATGACGGTTTTGTCGCCGCCAAGCAGCCGTTCGAAGATGCTGCCGTTCGAACGCGGGCTCCATGCAAGGCCGAATGCGGGCTGAGGAGCTCCGTTCCAGGAGTTGTAGGCTTCGGAACGCGCTCTCGCTACCGGATCGTTGGTTCCTTTCAGCGAGCCGGGATTGAACAGATTCCACACTCCGGAGGGACCGAACATATCCTCAGGCGCCATGGAATGATACTTGCCGTCACGATCCTTGTTCGTGCCCGTGAAGTCGACACGAAGACCGTAGTTCAGGGTCAGGTTCGGCAGGATCTTGTACGAATCCTGGGCGCTGACGCCCCAAGCCTTCATCAATTCGTTCAGCTTGTTATAAACAGGCTTGCCCTTCTCACCATATGCGCCGGTCGTAGGATCATAGGTATACCGGCCCCAGACGCCAGACACGCGGCCAGTGAGGATGGCGTAGAGCTGCCGCGCGCCCCAAAGTTCGTCAGTGGGCACGCCCAGCGTGTTCGTGCTCAGAGCATTGGCGACGGGGTCGACGTCAGCATTGACTCCCAAGCCGTACGTGGGAATACCGGTCAGGGCGTCCCAGTAGGTGTTCTGGTCGCGATAAGCGGAGAAGCCGAACCCCAGGGTGTGCTTACCTTTCACCCAGGTCGCGTCGTTCTTGATGTTGATAACCGGCTGCATACGAGATGTCGGCAAGAAATAGTTCTGGCCGGACATGTTGGTACCGTAGCCCCAGTCGGCGATCTGGGCATTCTGATCGAAATAGCTGTTGTCGTCGGTTACGTACTTCGCCGAGCTATACAGATAGCCAACCTTCAACGAGTTGATGAAGGTCGGGGTCAGCGTGGATTCCAGGCCGACAGAAGCAGTAAAGTTGTCGCTCTGGTAGCTTCCCGTCTTGGCGTCGCCGGGCCAGAAGCCCGCATAGGCATCTTTGCTGTTCTGCCTGGTTTGGTTGTAAGCAAAGTTAATACGGTGCTTCTGCGAAAGGTTGTAGTCGAGACGAGCCGTAGGGTAATAGTAAGTGACCGGGTTGTTCTGCTTCCAAGTCAGTCCAGCGATGTTGGGATCCCCTTCCGTGTACGAGGGCAGGATTGTCCCTTTGCTCAGCAAGCCAGCGATTTTCGACATCTGCTGCTGAACCATCGCGTTATTCGGGCTGGTGGCGTAGTTAGTCCCGTTCGCGGTGTTATAAGCCGCAACGGCGTTGAACACGTTAACCGAATGCGTTCCAGTGCCGTCAGTCCACTTGTAGATGCCCTGCTGCGCTTCAGGCAGGAAGTAGGTGTTCGTGACGTCAAAGCTATTCGGCCGCTTCGACATGGAGAAGCTTCCAAAGAAGAACAACTTGTCCTTGAAGATCGGGCCGCCGACGCTGCCGCCAAACTCGTTCAGTCTCAGCTTCGACTTCTTCGTCTGGTTCCAGCCCCTGGCATTCAGAGCGTCGTTGCGGAAGTCTTCGAACAGTCTTCCGTGGATATCGTTGGAACCACGGCGAGTCACATACGTGATCGTCATGTTGGAGGTGCCGAAGCCGTTGTTCATGTCCAACTGGTTGGTCGACACGACCATTTCGGCAATGTTTTCTACGCGGGGAGCTACCGCGCTTCCGTCGGCGCCCGTTCCGTATTTCCAACGGCCGGATGCGCCGATGACACCGTCAATGCTGCTGCTCTGCGCGCTCGTTGGCAGACCGTTCCAGGTGCCGTTGTATCCGGCAGTCAGGTAAGCCATTCTTGAAAGGCTGCGGCCACTGAGCGGCAGGTCTTCGATCTGCTTGGTGTCGATAGTCATGTTCACCGCGCTCGACGTGGTTTCAACCAGCGGCACGGTGCTACCCACCACTTCGACTACCTGCGACGTCGATCCCACTTTCATCGTGGCCTTGACGTCGGTGATACGGCCGGCCTGAACCACGACGTTGTGCGTCTGCGTTTCGAAGCCGTCTTTAGTTACGGTAAGTTTGTAAGAACCCAGGTTCAGGTTCAGATACGTGTAATTACCGGCATCCTGCGTGGTAGCTTCGCGCGAATAGTTCGTCGCGACGTCAACCAGCGTAAGTTTTGCTCCCGGAATCACGCCGCCCGTCGGGTCCACCACCGAAACGGTGACGGTACCTGTGGACTGCTGTGACCATCCAAGGGGCGCTAGAGTAAGACAGAGTACAAGGCATCCCAACAGGGTGCCGATCAGTACACTGGCCCTGCTTCGCTGTTTCATACCCACACTGCCTCCTTCATCCTCCAAATCCATACGGGAACCGACGTTTGCCCTAAGGCTTTTTTCCGTCAGCACTCCGTACAGAAAACGTTTGCTCTACGTAAAAAAAAACAAAAACTACTAGCTGGTACGTACTTTCACGGTTGCTACTGACAACCGCGGAAGTTCCAATCGCATTCTGGCGCCTTCCACGACTACCGGGTGAGGCTTCGGAACGATGCGATCGGGCACATCAAAGCTGTTGTATGCGTTCAGGTCGGGCGAATGGAGCAACATCGCACTCGCATCCTTTCCCGTGGCGCCGTGCAGCGCACAGTCAACATCCAGGTCGGTGTCTGCGTGCTGGTTCACGAAGCTCAGCACCAGTTCGCCATTGCGCTTCGACGCGGAAACCGACAGTCCGTCCGGCGAGCTAGCTTCGGTCAGCGTTTTCACCGCCATGTTTGATCTGTGTGCTTTGAAAAGCGCGAAGGCGTGATAGGTCGTCGTGCGAACGCAGTTCTTGCCTTCCGGACCATCGGTCAGAAGTAGCGATTGCAGCACATTCACCATCTGCGCGATGTTGCACATGTAAAGCTTGTCCGCCTGGCGATTGAACAGGTTCAGGCCAAGGCCGGCGGCAACTGCGCTTCGCATCGTGCTCTGCTGCCACAGCGCACCGTATTTCTTCTCGTCCTCTTCCGGAATCCGGTCCCACACGCCCCATTCGTCGAGGATCAGGTTGATCCTGCGTCCGTTGCGGTAGCCGTCGAGAATCGAACGCTGCTGCTGAATGGCTTCCTCGACTTTCGCGTAGCGCGCGAACTGCTCTTTCATGTGGTCGACGGTGAACTTGGTCGGTTCATCGGCGCCGCCCTCGTAGTAGTGCATCGCGAAGCCTTCGGGCATGCCGCCGTCCAGACCATCCATAAATCCGCGCGTCCAACGAGCATCGTTGCCGTTGGGGCCGCTGGCGATCATGAAGGGGCGAGTACCACCGAATTCGCGTACGTACGTGGAGAATCGCCGGTAATGGTCGGCGTAGACCTCGGGACGCATCCATCCGCCACAGCCCCAGTTCTCGTTGCCGACGCCCCAGTAACGAACCCGGAACGGTTCCGGGGATCCGTTTTTCGCCCGCTCTTCAGCGAGCGTGCTGCCGGACGGCATGTTGCAATACTCAATCCAGTTGCGCAGCTCATCAGGAGTGCCGCTCCCGACGTTTCCTGCCAGATATGGCTCGGCGCCCAAGAGCCGGCAAAGTCCAATGAATTCGTGCGTACCGAAGCTGTTGTCTTCGACGTACCCGCCCCAGTGAATGTTCACCCGCTTGGGGCGTTGGCTGATTGGCCCGATACCATCGCGCCAGTGGTAGTCGTCGGCGAAGCATCCACCCGGCCAGCGCAACACCGGAACGCCTACTTCACGCAGATACTCCACGGCCTGCTTGCGGTACCCGTTGATGTTTGGAATGGGCGATTTCGGACCAACCCACAGCCCTCCGTAAACGCACGAACCGAGATGCTCGGCGAAGTGCCCGTGGAACTCGGGGCGAACAGTACCGATCTCGACATCGGCGATGACGTCTACGCGCTGGCGTTTAGATGAGCTTGCGGCAGTGAGCCACGTTGGCAGAATAGTCGCGGCTGATAACGCGGCACCGCTTGCAAGAAATTGTCGGCGCGACAGTGAATAGCCCATGCGCAATCCTCCGACTCGTACCGCTTAGCCCGCCCTGAGAGTATTCAGTAAACGTTTTCTGGATGCATAAGTTATCCAAAGTACCTGCCGCTGTCAATAGACTTTTTTTCTGATTTGAGCGCTCGGTAGATGAACAACTTACGGCCAGTGAAGACGCTCGGCCCCTGTCCCGCAGCCACTTGGGGGCCTTCTGTCTCGATTAAATGAGGACGACTTCCTGTTGAATTTTTCCGGTTACTTCGGCACTTCCCTTGCGAACCAGCATGTTGACTTCGCTGCGGAGTCCAAAATCAGGAAGGTAAATTCCCGGCTCAATCGAAAAACAGGTATTCGGGATTACCTCGCGCTCGTCGCGTACTTCGAAGTTATCCATATTCGCGCCGTTTCCATGCACCTCAGTGCCAATCGAGTGGCCCGTTCGATTGTTGAAGTAGGCGCCATATCCTGCCTGCTCGATGATGTCACGGGCAGCCTTATCTACTTCCCATCCGGCCAGATTCTGCCCCGACCCGATTGCCTGCTGCACCTTATTGATGGCAGCGTCGCGCGAACGCCGAACGATGTCGAAGATGTTCTGAACGTACTCCGGAACCGACCCGCCGACGTATCCCGTCCAACTGATGTCGTAGTACACGGCGTTCGGCTCATTCTTCTTGGCCCATAGATCAAGCAGAACGAAATCTCCTTCTTCGATCCTCGCGGACACTTCCGCCGTCGGCGCGTAATGCGGGTTGCTGCTATTTTCGTTCACCGCCACGATCTGAGGACCGTTCGCCACGAGGTTCTCGCGATTGAACGCCTCTTCAATCCATTGCTGAATTTCGAACTCGGTGGTTCCCCCACTCCGAGCGCGACGGCCGATCTCGTGAAGAGCCGCACTCATCACCGAATCGATCGCATCGCGCGCGGCGAAGTGACTCGCTATTTGATCTTCGCTCCACGTCGCTTCGCAGGTCGCCACCAGATTTGCCGAGCTTATGACCTCTTTTCCAAGGCTGCGCACCAGATCAACCGTTCCGCCATCCACCAACGACACGTAGAAAATTCGGTTGTTCGGCGAGAACTGCATGGCGATTCGCTTGTAGGGCGCGAACATCTTCTCAAGGTTGCTGACAAGCTGCTGCCATGCCGCATATACGAGCTTGCGACCCGGCAGCTCATCAAGATGGAACGCCTCAATGCGATGCACGAGCTTGACCGGATCGCCCTCGGCCGGTACCAGGTAGTACCAGCGGCGCGACACCATCAACTCCTCCGGCAGCCCCAGAATGCGATAAGCGATGGGATCGCGATGATGGTGATCGCAGAATAGCCAAGCCTCGATTCCGCGCGCGCGCAACTCCGCCTGAATTTCGGGAATCGTTCGCATTGTTTTTTCCCCTTCAGATCAAGTTTGGCTAGTTCGCTTCTACGGCTACAGCTTCGGTCGCCTGCGGTTTTTCATCAAAGAACGGCGCCCATTGCTCTCTTCGTGGCGGCCTCGTCAGCAAGCTCACCACAACAAGCGATATCAGCGACACAATCATGGCCGGGAAAATGGCATCACGCTCGGCCCACGAGGGGGGCAGCAGGTTCTTGCCGCCGTAGTTCCACGCGATCGTCACGAATGTGCCGAGCCCGATCGAAGTGACTGCTCCGGCTGCCGTGGCCCGCTTCCAGAAGAAGGCCGACATGACTACTGGCGTAATCGCTGCGGAATAGACCGTGTATGCGTAAAGCGCCATAGCCAACACAGATGTCCAGTAAGCACCCTGAACCAGTGCGAAGACGCCCAATCCCACAACGGCGACACGTGACAGCACAAGGATCTGCCGATGCGATGCGTTCTTGTTGATGAACCGCGAATAAACGTCCTCGACCAGGTTCGTCGCTGGCGAGAACAGGTAGTTGTTCGCGGTCGAAATGACCTTTGCGAATACCGCGCCCATCAGCAGCGCGCCCATAAACGCGGGCAGGCCGTGGCGGGCCACGAACGGGATCGTCTCACGCGGGCTTGCCATCAGTTCGGGCGACTTGCCGTAGATCGCGGTACCAAACACGGCGATCGCGATGATTACAGTTTCCAGGAAGAAGGTTCCAACGATCCAGCCGCCAACGGCAATCTTTGCCGCACGCTCGTCCTTCGCCGAGAAGAACTTCTGATACATGCTCTGGTTGCCGAGCATCAGCAGGAACGTCGGCACAAAAAATTCCATCGCCTTCGTAAACGTGAGGTTTCCTAGAACCTGGAAGCGATCCGGGGGGAGCGCCGCATGAAGGCCTTCCCATCCGCCAGCCTTGTAGAACAGCATCGGCGTGGCGATCAGTGTCGTAACCGTCACCAGCACTCCGATCACAACATCCGCGTAGGCCACTGACGACATGCCAGCCAGCGCTGTGAACACAATCACAAAGCCAGCCACGATAAACATTCCGGTGGTCGCATCAATACCCGTGGCAAGGTGAAGGATGTCGCCGCCGCCCCTGAACTGATACGAACAGATAGCGGTGTAAGCGAACAGTATGGCGATCGTTCCCAACACACGCGCAGCCGCGTTGTAGCGCGTCTCAAGCAAGTCGGGCAGTGTGAACTGGGCAAACTTGCGCGCCCTTGGCGCCACGAAATAGATGATAAGCAGCCCGATCCAACCTCCCGCCGGCTGCCACAAGGCTGCAAAGCCATTCATGGCCGCGTTCTCGGCACCGGCAAACAAACTGCCTGCACCGATCCACGAACACAACAACGTAGCGATGAGAACGTAGGCTGGCAGACTCCGCCCGGCTACCAAAAAGTCGGCCTTGTTTTTTACGGTGCGGCTGCGGAATAGGCTTACGCCTAGAAGAGTGGCAACGATGACTGCCAGAACTGACACGTACAGATTCATGCTCGACCTCGATCCGAGGCATTCCTTCACGCCCTGAGCAAGAACTCACTCCGTGCAGAGCACGGAGGAGCACTGGCTGCGGTGCGGCGTCGTACGTAAAGTGAGTTGAACGTTGAAATGTATATTGTATCCAGCTACTCGTCTAGCTCATTTTTGCCTTAGCCGCACGATTCGTTTTGCATGCCTTGTTATGGCCAGATACACAGGCACTCCCAGCGCCACGATGGCCAATCCTGGCCACGTTGTAGAAGGCCGAAAGATGAACAGCACCAGCAGCACCGTCGCCGCGCCGACCACGTATAACGCCGGCAAAACGGGGTAACCAAACGCTCGGTATGGCCTCTCCGCGTCAGGGCGTTTAACTCGCAATCGGAATATCGCCACGATAGTCAGAACGTAGAACAGCAGCGCGGCAGATATGACGTAGTCCAGTAAATTGCTATACAGATTGCCGTACCGCCCTGTACTAGCATCGAACGTGCGCGGCAACACCAGCAGCGCCGACCACACGCCCTGCGCGATCAGCGCCGTCCCGGGCACTTTCGCCCCGTTTAGTTCGCCCGCTTTCCTGAAGAACAGTCCATCACGCGCCATGGCGTAATAAGCACGCGCGCCGGCGAGTGCAAGCGCATTGATGCAACCGAATGTCGACACCATGATCGCTGCCGCCATCAGCGTGGTCCCGAACCCCGGGAAGATCGCTTGTAACGCGGCGGTTCCAACGCGGTCCGCTGGCGCATTCTGGATGACGCCGAAAGGTAGCGTTACCAAGTACGCCATGTTCGCAAGTAGATACAGCGTTATCACGATGCTGCTACCCAGCAGAAGTGCCAGGGGGAGGTTCCGTCGCGGGTTCTTAACCTCGCCGGCCGTGAACGTGATGTTGTGCCACGAATCAGATGAGAAAAGCGAACCCGGCTGCGCAAGGCACAGAGCAATAAACAACCCCATCGCTGTACCCGCATTCAAGTTCGACGTAATCGGATTGAAGCCACGAGCACTCCACAGTTGCGAGAAGTTCTCGTGCACCGCTGCGGCGTTCCATCCGAGTGTTAGCCCCAGTACGATGAGCGCCAGAAGCGCACCCGTCTTTGCGACTGTGAAGATGTTCTGGACGATCTTTCCCGTGCGCAGGCCCTGCGTGTTGCACCAGGTAAGCAGAACAATAACGACAATGCCCAGCAGTTGCGCAGTCGAGAGTGACACGGCATAGCCGGGCGCAAAATGGATCGGGGCGACGAGATACTGATCCTCTGCGATCGATGGCCACAACACCCCGGTAAACCGCGCGAATGCAACAGCCACCGCCGCAATCGTGCCCGTCTGTATGACTGTGAAGAACGTCCATCCGTACAGGAACCCCCAGAGCGGCGAGTACGCTTCGCGCAGGTAGACATACATCCCTCCCGCGCGCGGCATCATGGCCGCCAGTTCTCCATACGAGAGCGCACCCGTTATCGTGAGGAGCCCCGTAACGAGCCATGCGACTAGAAGCCACCCCGGACTCCCGATCTGGCGCGCCATGTCGGCCGACACCATGAAAATACCCGACCCGATCATCACGCCGACCACAATCATGATCGAGTCAAAGAGATTGAGTCCCCTGACGAAACCGGCGTCGGGTTTTTCTGTTGCGACCGCGGATCCTGTTTTTGCCATGTGGCCCTATTTATAGGGCACTTCTCGCTTCTGGAGTGAGCGTTTTCTTTTTTGGGACAAAACAAAAACGCCGGCGCGATGTTGCACCGGCGTTTCTTGCGTCAATCTGAGGTTTACGCTTTAGCCGCCATTGTCGCGTTCGAGGTAAACGAGGTCTGCTCTGTTCGTGCAATAATTTCGTCCTGCAGTCCCTTTGTGAGATCGCAGAAGTAATCGCTGTATCCCGCTACGCGCACGATCAGGTCGCGGTACTGCTCAGGATTCGCCTGAGCCTTCCGCAATGTGTCGGCCGTCACGACGTTGAATTGAATGTGATGGCCGTCCATTTTGAAGTACGACCGCACCAGGTGAAGCAGATTGTTGATGCCCTCCTCACCTTCGACCAGCGACGGCGTGAACTTCTGGTTCAGAAGCGTGCCGCCAGTCCGTGCATGGTCCATCTTTGCGGCCGAGCAGATTACCGCCGTGGGGCCACACCGATCCGCGCCCTGCGCCGGCGAAATGCCGTCAGAGTGAGGCTCCCACGCCTTGCGCCCGTCGGGCGTTGCGCCTGTCACCGAACCGAAATACACGTGGCAGGTCGTTGAAAGGTAATTCACGCGATAAGTGCCACCCTTCGTATTTTTCCTGCCGTTGATCTCGTCATAGAAGGCGTCGAATACGGTCCTGAGGATGTCGTCAGCGTAGTCGTCATCGTTGCCGTACTTTGGTGTCTTGTTCCAAAGCAGAAAGCGCGTTTTCTCGAAACCCTCAAAGTCATTCGCGAGCGCCTTCAGCAGATCGCTCATGCTCACACTCTTTTGTTCGAAGACGTGATACTTCATCGCCGCAAGGCTGTCCGTACACGTGCCCGGAGCAACAGCCATGATGTAGGTGCTGTTGTACCGCGGGCCGCCGTCGTTATAGTCCTTCCCTTTTGCGATACAGTCGTCCACCACCAACGACAGGAACGGGGCCGGCATGTACTCGGCGTACAACCGTTCGATCACGTTGTTCCCGCGCACCTTGATGTCGACAAAATGGTGCATCTGTTTGCGGAACGCCTCAAATAGCTCGTCGTAGCTCTTGAACGTCGTGGGATCACCGGTCTGGATGCCAATCTGCTTCTTCGTCCGTGGATCGAACCCGTTGTTGAGCGTGATCTCAAGCACTTTTGGCAGATTGAAGTACCCGGTCAGGATGTATGCTTCCTTGCCGAACGCTCCGGTTTCGACGCACCCGGAAGTGCCACCGCACCGCGCGTCTTCGATCGACTTCCCCTGCCGCAGGAGTTCTTCAACAACCGTATCAGCGTTGAAGATCGACGGTTGTCCCCAGCCCTTACGCACGATTTCAAGTCCGCGCTTTAGGAAGCGGTCCGGATTCTTTCGGCTCAGTTGAAGGTTCGAGGACGGCTGCAACAGCCTCATCTCATCAATGACGTCGAGGATCAAATAGGTCGCCTCGTTCACGCCATCGCTGCCATCCACCTTCACGCCGCCGTTGTTGATGTTGCAGAAGTCGGTGTACGTACCACTCTCCGCAGCCGTCACGCCGACCTTCGGCGGTGCCGGCTGGTTGTTGAACTTGACCCAGAAGCACTGCAAGAGTTCCTGCGCCTGCTCCCTGGTCAGCTCACCAGCGGCGACTCCCTTCTTGTAGAAAGGATAGAGGTGCTGGTCGAGTCGCCCGGGCGAGAACGAATCCCACGTATTCAACTCGGTGACCACGCCGAGGTGAACAAACCAGTACGACTGCAGCGCTTCCCAGAAGTCCTGCGGGGCATGAGCCGGTACGTTGCGGCAGTTACGCGCAATTCGTAACAGCTCGTTCTTACGCTGCGGATCCTTCTCGTTTCCGGCGAGTTCCTCCGCCTTTTCGGCGTGACGCTCAGAGAACCGAATCACAGCATCGGCCGCAATCGCCATTGCCCGCAGTTCCTGCTGCTTCTCATACGCCTGCGGATCGTTGAAGAAATCCAGCGCGTCGAGGCTGCGTTGCACGTCCGCTTTCAGGTCCAGCAGGCCCTTGCGATAAATGATGTCGCCAAGTACGGTGTGGCCGGGAGCGCGCTGTTCCATGAACTCCGTATAGATACCGGCTTCGTACGCGTCCTTCCACTCCTGTGTCATCTCGCGGAAGATCATGTCGCGCATCGAGCGGCCGCGCCAATACGGGATCACCTCTTCCTGCTGCACACGGCGCGCCTCATCATCCACGCTGTACGAGATCTTCTCGCGCGTGTCGAGAATCTCGAGATCCTCCATGCTGTGACAGCAGAGTTCGGGGAAGCTAGGCGTCCCTTTCGGACGCGGTCCACGTTCGCCGACTATGAGCTCGCCCTCACCGATATGTATGGTCTTGTGCTCCATGATGTACTGAAGCGCAAGCGCGCGACGCACGGGGACGGACGTTTCGGCACAGGTTTTCTCGAATTCTGTGATCAGCTTCGCGCGTTCGATCGAGAGAAAGGGTTTCAGTTCCAGACTCTGCTGGCGCAAGCTGGCAACTCTCTGGTTCATGACATCAGCCTCCAATTCGGACGGCAAAGCCTTCACGGCAGAACCTGTCCGAAAGGTCCTTCATCTTTTCGGGGGAGGGCGGCGTTACATCCTGTAAGCCGTAGTTCGATCCAAGCCGCCGGTACTTGTCGGTTCCCGTTTCGTGATACGAAAGCAGGTCTACTTTCTGAATCCCCGTCCGCGATAGCAATTCCATACTGGCGCAAATGTTAGCCTCGTCGTCATTCACGCCGGGAACAATGGGAATCCGCACAAAGACCGGCTTTTTCATCTTCACGAGCATGGCCAGGTTCTCCAGTATCAAACCATTGCTTACACCCGTGAAGTGCTTGTGCCGCTCTGAATCAATAAGCTTCACATCAAACAGAAACAGGTCAGTCTTCTCGCTGATTCGGACCAGCGTTTCGGGCCGGGCAAACCCGCAGGTGTCAACCGTGGTGTGCAGACCCTCGGCTTTGCAGGCGCTAAGCGCGGCAAACAGGAAGTCGGGCTGCATCAGGGGCTCACCGCCTGAGAACGTCACACCGCCGCCGGACTGTTCAAAGAAGACCTGATCGCGGCGGGCTCGCCGCACGACTTCGTCAGCCGTTATCCACTGACCAACCAGGCGCCGCGCGTCACTCGGGCACACTTTTGCACAGTCGCCGCAGTTTGTGCAGCGGTCAGCATCGCGCACCGGCCCATTTCGCCATGTCAGTGCTTGGTGTGTGCAAGCTTGCACGCAGTCGCCACAACTGACGCAACGGTCCGCAGCGTACATGACCTCTGATCGCGGACTCTGGCTTTCGGGGTTGTGACACCACCAGCAGGAAAGTGGACAGCCCTTCAGAAAGACTGTCGTCCTGATGCCCGGCCCGTCATGCAACGAAAACCGCATAACATTGAAAATAAGGCCTTTGACTTGGCTCTGGGCTCGGGGCTGGGAGGCGACGTCCAACTAATTCCTCATGCAAACGGAAGGTAAGTACCAGCAGGAGCAAGATACTCGTATAAATTATCCAAGTCAACCCGTCCAGCCCACCATTTACAATCTGCCGTCGGATCTTTGTAGCGCCCGAGGCCCGCCGGCTATCTACCCGGCTGAGCCAACCTAGTGTGCTCCGATCACCTGCGGTGGCCGAGTATTTGCTCTGCCATCGCTGAAAACCGAGGCAGCAATGAAACTGAGCAACTCTCTGGCGTTCCTCCTTATTGTTCTTTTTGCTGTGTTAGCGACTCCCATCCCGTCCCAGGCCTCCGACAAGAGCTTCGAAAAGCTCATGGTTACGGAGTGGGATTACGAGATGCAGCACAACCCAGTGTGGGCCTCGGTGCTGGGCGACCGCAGATGGAACGATCGCTGGGACGACCTGTCCCTGGCTGGCATTCAACGTGACGACCTCCACCGCAAGGAAGTCCTGAAGCAACTCAAAACCTTCGACCCCGCCAAACTCTCGCCCGCCAACCGTCTCAATCGTGACCTGCTCATTCACCTCTATTCCACGTGGATAGAGGAAGACGGTTTCCGCTGGTATCTGGTACCGGAAAGCCACGCCACCGGCTTGCCCGAAGATTTCCGCATGCGTACCGGCGTGCAAAGCGCAGCGCAACTGGCCACCACCTTGCGCTTCGAGCAGCCTAAAGACTTTGAAGACTGGAATGCACGTCTCGCCTCGTTCGGCCGCTACGTCGACCAGGTGATCGCCCTTATGCGCCAAGGAATTCGAGTCAGCATGGTTCAGCCGAAATCTGTCGCCACGCGCATCCCCGGTCAGATCGAAAAACAGCTCGTCGCGCGCGCCGAAGAGAGCGCGTTCTACACACCATTCGTGAAGATGCCGGCAACCGTTCCCGCCAGCCAGCAGACGCAACTCGCAGCGCAGGCGCGGACGAACATCGAGCAGACGGTACAGCCAGCGCTCAAGCGTTTTCGTGACTTCCTTGTCTCAGAGTACATCCCCGCAGCGCCTGAAACTGTTGGCGCGTGGCAATGGCCACACGGACCGCAGATGTATTCGTTTTTCGTGCGGAAGTACACAACGACAACAAATCTCACGCCCGATCAAGTTCACGAGCTTGGCTTAGTAGAAGTGAAACGAATTCGCAGCGAGATGGAAGCGTTGATGCGGCAGACTGGGTTCAATGGCACGCTCAAGGATTTCTTCCACTTCCTGCGAACGGACAAGCGGTTCTACTACACCGACCCGCAGGAACTCTTGCTGCAGTACCGCAATCTCGCGAAGACCATCGACCCGCGCCTGCTGAAGATCGCGAAGACCCTGCCGCGCGCACCCTACGGAGTCGAGCCAACGCCCGCTGAAGTCGCTCCAGATGCAACGACCGGTTTCTACTACGCCGGAGCCCCCGATGGCTCTCGCCCCGGCACTTACCTCGTCAACCTCTATAGGCCGGAAACCAGGCCGAAATGGGAGATGGTTTCACTGACGCTTCACGAAGCCATGCCCGGTCACCATTTACAGACAGCGTTGGCCATGGAAATGGCCGACATGCCAAACTTCCGCCGGTTCGGTTCCTATATGGCATTCGTCGAGGGTTGGGCACTCTACTGCGAAACCCACCTCGGCTACGACCTCGGCATGTTCAACGATCCCTATGATCGCTTTGGCCAGTTGGCCTTTGAGATGTGGCGCGCCGTGCGCCTCGTCGTCGATACGGGCATGCATTCGAAGCACTGGACTCGCCAGCAGGCCATCGACTACTTCCTCGAGAACACGCCGCGCCAGGAGTTGGACGTCACCAACGAAGTCGATCGATACATCGCATGGCCCGGACAGGCACTCGCCTACAAAATCGGCGAGCTCAAGATCAGCGAGCTGCGAAAATCGACCGAACAGCAGCTAGGCCCGAAGTTCGACCTTCGCGCCTTCAACGACGAAGTGCTCGGTGCCGGCCCGCTGCCATTAAGCATCCTCGAACAGCGAATAAATACTTGGACAGCCACGCAGAAAACGAAATGAACGACTGCGAATGAATAGCGGTCGAATGGACAATTCGCTTGTTGAAATCATAAGCGGGAGACAGGTCCCGAAAGCCGGCAGGTCCTGAAAACGAATCAGTTGAGAGGTAAACACCGGCGTTAGTTGGGTGCCGCACCCTTCCCCTCTAGGGGAGGGTGCGTCCATAAACAAAGTTTTCGCGATCCAAATTGATTCATTAGCCTAGGGCGTAAGCCCTGGGTTGCCTACCCCCAAAGTCCCAGAGCCCCGTAGGGGCGCCACCCGCTGTCCACGGGCGCTCATCCCTGATTTGTTGGAACGCACGCTGGGAACGGCACGGCTTTAGCCGCCTGAGGTAAGCCCTTCAGGGCCTACTCGCCGCTGCCTTCATTGTGAGCGTCAACTCCAAACCGTCAGGCCGAACCGCCGCCCGGATCCCGCCACAATTGTCCACAACCCAGTCAGCCCCGGCATTGACCAGTTCTTGATCGCGAACCGTCGTCCGCAAACCTATCACCCTGCACCCTGCCGCCTTACCTGCTTTCACACCCGCGGCCACATCCTCCACCACCACGCACTCCACGGGATCGAATCCCAGCATGGCAGCGCCCTTCAAATACGGATCGGGTGCCGGCTTGCCGTTCACGACGTCACTCGACGTGATGAAGAGGTTCGGCCTGGGCAGTCCTGCTGCCTTCAGTCGCACTTCCGCCAGCTTTCGCGTGCAAGATGTGACAATCGCCCATCGATGTCCAGGCAGTGAACTCAACAGCTCCAGTGCCCCGGGCCACGAGACGACTCCTTCCAGATCTTCCACCTCGCGCCGCTCAACCTCGAGGTTCTCCGCTTCGTGGTCGGCGTTCGGCAGATAGTCTTTTACTGTGGAGAGGCTTGGACGTCCGTGAGCCCTGTGAACCACCTCGACCGGGTCAAAACCGTGTTCCAGCGCCCAGTTGGTCCAGACGCGCGCAACAGCGTGCGTCGAATCAATAAGCACGCCGTCCATATCAAAAAGAAGGGCCTTACAGATGATGGGATCCATGTACGAAGACCATCATATCGCACACGGAAATGAGTACTCCCCCCATTTGGCCCTTTCACTTCGACCGCTAATTGCGCCAGGTCAGAAATGTCTGCCAAAAAACGTGCAGACAAAAAGGCCCGGCTCTTGACCGGGCCTCGATCAGCGATGATTTACAAACGGGTTAGAACGTGAGCATCAACCGGAACTGGATGTTCCTTGGTGAGGTAGCCAGATTCCGCGTCCGCCCGAACGAAGTCGAGTCGATCCACACCGTATTAGCGCTTCCAGCAGAACTGGAGCTCCCGACCAGCCAGTTCGGATGGTTGAACACGTTCAGGAATTCGGCCCAGAACTCGATGTTCACTCGTTCTTTGACTGGAATCCGCTTCAGCACCGAGAAATCGGCGTTGAAGAACTTCGGCCCATAAAGGTAAACCATCTGGCCCCACTCGCCCGGGTTTGTTGGCAAGCTGACCAGCTGCTTGTTGATGCGCCCGTCTGAGCCGACAAGGTCACCCGATACGAAGTACTTGTCGCGTGATGGACCGTCCCGAAGTTCCATCATCTCCTGCAAATCGGCCACGGTAATGCCGTTCAATACCACGCCGGAATCAGCCGCACCGTTCACGGTGTACCTTCCGCTCGTTAGCTTGAACACCCGTCCCGACTGCAGGCGCACGATGCCCGACATAGTCCAGCCACCGGCAATGCGATCAATCACGGGGTTGTGGAACGCATAGGTTCGGCCCTTGCCGAATGGCAGGTCGTAAGTGAAATAGCTGGTAAATGTGTGGCGAATGTCCCACGGAGACGGTGCTTTGTCCATCTTTGGATTGCGCAGCGTCGCCGCATCCGCCCACGCAGTCGCCGCGTCGTTGAATCGATTCGTGAACGCCTTCGACCACGTGTAATTGCCGCGCACGGTGAGACCGTGCCAGTCGTTCTGTCGCAACTCGAGTTGCAAGCCGTGGTAGTTGGACCAAGCATTATCGTGCAACGCCACTGCGCTGCCCGCATACGAATTCACTTGGAAGAAGTTAATCGGATAAGCACCTGGCGCGGTCTGGCCGTACCACCATCCGCACTGGTAAATGCTCGTGCCGACCAGCGGACAGAAGTACTGGGCCTGTGTTGCGATCGTCGTCGCCAGCGCGCCGGCCTGACCCTGATTGACCTGGTTCACGAAACCACTATTTGTAAACGCCCAACTACCGGCACCTCCGAACGCCGTTTCCATGATCGGGAGAGCAGATTGTCCCGGCAGACCCTCGATTGCCGAATCCACTGAGCCCGTTCGCCAGGTTCAGTGCCAAATTGCGCTGCGCGGCCTTGAACTCGTTGAGGAACCCATTTTCGAAAATGTTGACTTCGTTAAGGTTGTAAGCGCGCCAGAGGTGAACTCCGTGATTGCCGGCGTACCGTGCCTCGAAAACGGTCTTCTTCGCCAACTCCCGCTGAATTCCGAAGCTCCAGTTCTGAACATACGGCGTCTTCATATTCGGGGCGATTCCCCCGAACCACTGTCCCGACAACGCGAACGACGTCATGTCCATCGGGAACTCAAACGCAGGCGGGTCGTAGAACAGGTCAATGCTCTTCGTGTCGAGCGTCAAGCTGCCCGGAGTTTCAAACCCCGGATATCCGGGATACAGATACATCGACTGAGTCAGGCCAGGGTTCGACCCAGCGAAGTACGTGAAGGTCATCATGCCTTCCGCGTAGTAGTTAATTCCATAATTCCCGCGAAATACGGTCTTCCTGTCGCCAAACAATTTTCCTAGCGGGCCTTTCTGGAATGATGGGTTCCACGCAAACCCGAAGTTCGGCGCGGGGTTCATGTAATCGGGATCATAGACGTTTGACTGCTGATGAATCTTGGGCTCAGCGACACCGTTCAACTCGCCCGGAGCAAACAGTCTTGATGACGGCCCATAAAGATCCGCCAGCGTCGGACTTGTGTACGTATTATTGGTGTTCTTGATTGGTCCCTGGAACTCCCACCGTAACCCGAAGTTCAAGGTCAACGTCGGCTTCACTCGATACGAATCCTGGAAGTAGAAACCAAACTGGCGCTGGTACTCACGCCGCATGAACGGAACACCATTCTGGTAGTCATGGGTCTTCTCGTCAACGTTTCGCCCGCCCCATATATAAGACACCCGCCCTGTAAGCAGCGCGTACAAGTCCCACGCCTCGCTTGGGTCGTTGTAGTAGAAATTCGGCAGAACGGAGGGCGTAAGCACTCCCTGGATTGGATCGCCCCAGGCCGTTCCGAGCACCCAACCCGGTATTCCTGCACCACCCCAGGCAACGTCATAGTAGCTTTCCCAGACGGACGCACGCCTCAGTGCGCCGCCAAACGTCATCGTGTGCTTGCCCTTGATCCAGCTAAAATTGTCGTACAGATTCAGGATCGGGTTGTTGCGCCGCGATGGCAGACCTCGGCGAGTTCCGGCCGAACCTGGCCGGTCGTTTGGGCCTGGAATGCCGAGCGGGAACACGAGCCAACGATTGTTTGCAAACTGGTCGAGCGAAGCCTCCGGATCGAATACCTCCAGGTTGCTCTGCAAGCCGATGTTAAATTCGTTCATCATGTTCGGCGAAAGCGTCCACTCAACCGCCGACGATCCGATCCAGCGCGTTGACTTGTTCGAGGTCCGGTTGCCCCATCCCGGATACGTCTCAAATGTGCTCGGATCGGTGTTGAACCAACTCATATTGAAAATGCCGTGCCAGCGAACCTTCGGCGTGATCTGGTAGTCGAGGCGCGTTGTGGGATAACGGCTCAGCCCCATCTGGTGATCGCTCCACATCAACTGATCGCGCAGGTAATCGCCGCCGATCGTCCGCACACTGCCGTTTGCGCGGGATGCATTGATGCGCGACAGGATGCCGGCGATCTCTGGATTCAGTGTGCCCTGCATTCCGGCTGCCGCGGCTGCCTGAAGAATATTGACCGAGTGCACCTGACCATCAGTGCCCATGTAGTTGTACATGCCAGTCAGCACTTCGGGTTTCAGAACGCTCGTGTACAGGTTGACTTTGGACGGACGCCGCATCTCTTCGTAGTTGGCAAAGAAAAAGATCTTGTCCTTGATAATCGGCCCGCCCAGGCTGCCGCCGAATTCGTTCAAGCGCAGGATGGGTTTCTTCGCGCGGTCCGCATTATTGATCCAACTGTTCGCGTTCAGGATGTCGTTACGGACCTGCCAGAAAATGCTTCCGTGAAGATTGTTCGTGCCGCGCTTCGTAACAAAGCGCATCTGCATAGCACCTTCACCCGCCGCCTCGGCACCAGATCCATTAGTCGTGACAGAGACTTCTTCGATCGCACCCAGACGCGGCTCAATGAATGTGAACATTCCGGTGCCGCCAGTTCGGAACCGGTTCGAGTTATCGTTGATGCCGTCGAGCGTGATATTCAGTGCGCCCTGGGGCAGTCCCTGGAATGTGCTGTTGCGGGTCGATCCGCCCATCTGCGCCCCAGCCGTCAACATAACGAAATCGAACACGCTGCGGCCGCTCAAGGGCAGATTGTTCACATCAGCCACCTGCACCGTATTGGAAATCGTGCTACTGCTTGTTTCCAGGATTTCCGCCGCACCTTGCACTTCTACTTTCTCCGCCACTGTGCCGACCTTCATCTGTACGCGAAGGTTCGTCGTGCGGCCGGAATCCACTTTTAACGCCGTGTAGACGGCTTGCTGAAATCCGGGTGCGTAACGCTGACGCTGTAAGTGCCAACTTGCAAACTGATAAACACGAACCCGCCATCAGGCCCAGCGGTGGTACTTTGCACCTGACGCGTTGCTTCATCGGTGAGGGTGACGGTGGCACCGGCTACCACCGCTCCGCTTGGATGTTCCACGCTGCCCACGATACGTCCAGTCGGGCGCATTTGAGCCAAAACCGCCGTTGACACCAATACTGCGATGGCGGCCAAAATCGCAATCCGCCTCCTGAGTACCACCATGAGTCCTCCTCAAGTGCAATCAAGAGAACAGCTAAATGCGACGTCGCCGCAGACAGGTGCAGCGTTCAGCATCATGTTTTCTGCAGCAGGATCGTCTTGGCCGTGGCATGTTATGGATACAATATCCAACCTGCAACTACTTTCCTGTTTTTGAGACCACGCTAGTTCATAGCTAAAGCCCAAAACGGGAAGACGACTTTATGCATAAAAAAACAGCGTTCACGATCTGTGAACGCTGGTCACGCCTTCTCTGTCCAGTAGCTATTGCTTGTCGCGTCGGCTCTTGATGAAGTCTCTGAGATACTCTCCGGCCTCCATGATGTGCTTCCAGAGTTCTTGGGAGGCCACGTCAGGCTGCCGGGTTTTACACGCATCAAGCAGCACGCGGTGCGCCCGGCCGGCGCGGTGCAGGTCGCGCGTAAACAAGAGGTGAAGCCGAGTGTAACGGTCGCAGTTGTTGTTAAGCGTTCGCAGAAGGTTCAGCAGAACGGGGCGGTTGGCCGGAGCGTAAAGGGTTGAGTGGAAGTTCCAGTTCCATGTTCCCCAGGAACTGATATCCGAGTCCTCTTCCACTACCTGTTCGTATCTTCTTAAGACCTCTTCTGCCTTTCGAAAATCTTCCTTGGTGAGGTTCGGAATGGCCTGCCTGAGTACGTGGCACTCAAGCACCGCGCGTATCTCGAACATCTCTCCAATCTCTTCCGGCGACAACGCCGATACGACTGCGCCACGGTTCGCCACGATTGTGATCAGGCCCTCGGCTTCCAAATGCCTGAGCGCCTCGCGAACTGGAATGCGACTGACTTGGAACTCGGCGGCTATTGCATCTTGCCGTAGTTGCTCGCCTTCATGCAGTTCGCCGCGAATGATTTTCTCTCGCAGCTTGTCTGCGACGGCCGATGCCAGTGACTGACGCTCGATAGCAGTTGATTTCAAGGGATGCACGTCGTTAGCGGTAGCGCTCATGACCCGTTTAGTAAGTATAGAGAATGAATTTGCAGAATCACCGCCGCTCACAATACATTCTGGGAGGTTTTTTGTATACACTTTTCCCCGCCAAGCAAATTCAAGCCGACAAGCTGTACAGCCCGTCCGTGTGCGTGCTGTACGCACGTCTGCGCGAGGACTCATGCACTCAAAGTCCGTTGTGATCGCTGTTTTCTTACTTATCACCGCCACCTTCGCCCTTGCCGCCACGCCGGCCACTATGCGCCTCGACTATTTCCATACCGGAAAGTCCGGCGAGCAGACCTTTAGTGTCGATCGGGTCGTAATCGAACCGCTGCCCTGGCCGGGCAACCCCGCCAAGGCTGTAGACGACAGCAATCTCGGCGTTTACCTCTTCGAAGTCACCGATCGCGCAAGCGGAAAGCTGCTGTACTCGCGCGGCTTTGCCTCGATCTTTGGCGAGTGGGCCACGACCGAAGAGGCACAGCGCGTCCACCGCACCTTTCACGAATCGCTGCGGTTCCCCGCTCCCACGGCTCCAGTCAAGGTCGTAATGAAGCAGCGCGATGCGCAGAACAACTTCCGTGCGGTCTGGTCTACCGAAATCGACCCTACTGACAAGTACATCGACCGCTCTCATGCTCCGGCGCCCGCTCCATTGATCCCCGTTGAGAAGAACGGCGATCCCGCCACAAAAGTCGACCTACTGTTCCTCGGGGAAGGCTATAGCGCCGCCGAAAGCGCCAAGTGCGAAAAGGATGTTCGCCGTCTTGCTGAGGGCGTCTTTGCCGTCTCGCCCTTCAAAGAACGTCGCAAAGACTTCAATGTCTGGGCGATCTGCGCGGCTTCACCCGAATCCGGCGTATCGCATCCGTCGGTCGGTCAGTATCGGCGGACGCTCTTTGACTCCACCTTCGACGTCTTCGGGACCGAGCGTTACGCGCTGTCGTTCAACAACCGGGCGATCCGTGAGGTCGCATCCTACGCGCCTTACGAGTTCCTCGGCATCGTCATGAACGAGAAGGAGTACGGAAACGGCGGAATCTTCGGCCAGTACGCTTCCGTCAGCATTGATTACCCGACCGGCGTCTCGGTCTTCGTGCACGAGTTCGGACATCACTTCGCCGGTCTGGGCGACGAATACTACTTCAACGCCAACGTCGCATACGCCGCAGTGCCGAACAAAGTCGAGCCTTGGGAACCAAACATCACCGCGCTGCTTGATCCGAAGGCGCTGAAGTGGAAGTCGCTGGTGAATGCCTCTACTCCGCTTCCAACGCCGTGGCCGAAAGCCGAGTACGAGAACAGCATTCTCGAAACGCAGCCGAAGGTGAAGCAGATGCGCGCCGAGAAGCGTCCCGAAGCTGAGATCTCAGCCTTCCTGCGGGGGCAGCGGAAAAAGCAGGAGTCGTATCTGAACGGCGGCGATTACGCCGACAAAGTAGGAGCGTTCGAGGGGGCGATGTACGAGACGAAGGGCTATTATCGCTCGCAGCAGCGGTGCATCATGATCTCTGGTCCGACGTTCTGTGCCGCGTGCCGACTGGCGCTCGAACGAGTGATAGACATGTACACCGCTAACTAGCGCGTTTATTTACTAGAAGGGCAGCTGCGACAGGCTGCCCTTTTCGATCGCAGCGGATTACTGCTTGGCGGTCGGCGGCAAAAGCCCGTTCAGGCGAAGGTACATCGCTAACCCGGCGTAATGATCGGCCCAATGACTGGCCAGGTAGAACAGCGCTTTTCCCTTCGTGCTTCCGCCGTACAGATCGATCTTCTCTCCCAATTGCGACTCGTCCAGCTTGTTCAGCACACCTGAGCAGAAGTCGAACGACTTGCGCAGCGACTCGATCACGCGTGCCTTGCCGTCTTTCTCCGCCGCCAACTGCTGCGGCATCGAACTTCCCGCGATCTTTGAGCAGACCATGTAATTGTTCTCGGCGACGTGCGCGACCGTCTCACCGAACCCCATATGTTGCGGCGTCGGCTTGAACGAGTACTTGTTCTCGGGCATTTCTTCGGCTGCTGCGACAAGGAACTTATTCCGTGCTGCGAGAATTTCGCGAGCGGCCGTTGTCACAGGAGCCTTGACCTGCTGCGTTGCTGCAGCGTCTTGCGTTCCGGATTGTTGCGCGGCTAAGCCGGAGACAAAAAAGAGCATCAGCGATGTGAGTTGGAAAAGCTTGAATTTCGTGCGCATGGCCGGGCCTCACCTCAGATCGTTGCAAGTTTCTTGATTGAGATGCAGGTGGAAAGCGAGTCAACGCGGGCAAGGAGTCGAGCCTCGGTCCGGGAGGTGGTCGTGCGCCAGTCGGAGGGTGGGGCGTTCTGCCGCGGGGTTTGGCTAAGCAACTCGAGTCAGCGCTGCCGCTCGCGACAATAAGGGAACTCGATCTTCTTGCTGCCGGAGCCATCCTCAACGCTCGCCGTAATGCAATCGTCGTTCATCCGGCGATATCGAATCTTCTTAGGGAAGTCGTTCGTCGGGTTTTCGAAAAGCACTTCGTCAGCGCTTACGGTAGTTGCTACAAACTCTGTCGCCGGGCGTCCTTGAGGCTGTGCGAGATAAACCAGCTTGCCGTCGCGTTCCTCGATGCGCAGGAATTCGAACTCGACGGTGCGCCCATCTTTCAACGTCCGGCTCACGCCAAGCATTGTGTGACCGGCCGGCTTCGTCCAAAGCTCCTCCACGACCGACGATCCGCTGTGATACTGCCAAGGACCTGCAAGCCAGGCAAGAGAACCCACTGTGGCCGGACCTCCGTCCGCCGCGAACCCAAGCAGGCTGGTTGCAACCAACACGGATATCACGAGCCGGAATATCATCGCGCGTCCTCCAGGAGGAACATAGCACAGACGCACTCCCCGAAAGTGAAACGCAGTAGTAGGTAGCTGCAGGAGTTCGGAACGAGCCTGCGCCGGCGACAAACGCGTCGCCGGCAGTCCAAGGCTCGTTAGAATCGGTGAACGCTTGTGAGCAGTCCAGCACTACGCTGCCTTCGCCTGAGGACGCATCTGTTGCATCCACTGGCGCATGGCCGCGATGTGACCTGGCGAGCGGCTCTCTATCCATGCTTCATAGCGGCGGGCTGCTTGTTCCATGTGCTCGAGGAACTGCTTATACACGAACTTTTGCCGACTCTCCTCGATCGTCGGTTTGATTCGCTCCCAGACTCCGAAGAACTCGCCATTGGTCTCAAAGAAGAGGTCTTCGTGGAGCAGTCCGTAGTTGAGCAACGCACAGGCTTGCTCCCAATAGCTGACCACCATCATGAATGACGTGCCGCCTTCGGTTCCGGGGCCGGCGATTCGCATGGCTTCGTCGAACGTGTCGGCATAGTAGTTGTTGAAGAACCAATCGCGCGCCTGACGAAGGCGGGCTTCGCGACGCTGTTCGAAGACTTGCAGGTGAAGTTGCGCTTGTTCGTAGGTCGGCCGTGTAGCCATGGTGTCGTCTCCTTGTTCGGTTACTGATTCGCCCGCCTCTGACGAGCTTCAAAAGTAGATCGAACGAACGGTGGAGAAATCGACAGCGCTCACACGGAATCGCGAACTCAATATGGGGGATGAAGCTCGCGGGCATAGCTCTGAGAACTCGCGCGCGCAGCTCCTTAACGGCGCGTTTCGAGGATGTACTTGAACTTAGTGGAACAGGCGATGCACTCGTGCTCGACGACCTTGCCGGTGAGGTTAGCGTCTTCGATCGGCAGCGAGAACGAGCGCAGGCAATCGGGACAGGTCAGGACGAAGTAGTTGCCATTTCGCGGGATCCAGACGGGAGCCTTGTCGGGCTTGGCTGGATTAGTGCGGATTGGAGCGGCGTCAAGGAGTTCGGCCACTCGCTTCAACGTGTCTTCCGGGTTGCCGACCTTGGGGATGAAAGCGTCGGCCAGCAACCAATTGAGAGCGTTCGCGGTTTCGAACTGGCCTGATGTGGCAATAACGGGGATCTGCGGGAACCGCCGGCGAACGATCGACAGGAACTCGAATCCCGACATGTTCGGCATACTCAGGTCGCAGATGATGAGGTCGGGAAGCGCTTTCCGCATGATGGCGAGAGCTTCAAAGCCGTCGTGAGCGGCGCGCGTTTCGTAACCCCGTGTCGCAAGCACCGCCTGCGACACAGTGAGGATTTCGTCGTTGTCGTCCACGACGAGAATGCGATAGCTGAAGTCGGTCATTACGCTCGTCCAGAACGGAGTTCGGTCGCACCGCAGCGCAGGATGGGTTTCTGTCTACTTGCCTTGTTCCAGCGACTTACGAAGTTCACGGCTGCGCTGTCGCCTGAGCACTTTCTTCTTGCGCAGTCTTCCGAATCTTGAGCGATCACCATTGCGTCGTGACAAAGCGAACACCTCTCACACGCTGGATGCCGATGCTGGTAACTGCGTTGTTTGAGGCAAGCAGCGGAAAGTGGCTCGATTCCTGTGGCTGTTCGGGCAAACCCGGTGAACGGATGGTGCTCTAACAACCACTGCTGTGGATTTGTTCACAGTCAGGAATTCTGATGCGCCGAGCTGGCGCGGAACTTTGGGGAGGTTTTCGAATGAGAAGAATTTTGGTTTTAAGCCTGTTCATGCTGGCGACGCTGGTCTGGGCGGCGGCACAGCGGCCCGGCACCATGCCGCAAGGGAGCGGTGGACAGGCCACCTCCCCGGGCGCGCAGGCACCGAGTTCGCAGGTACCGGATGCAAGTCAGTCGCAAGCGCCGACGCCAGGCAGCGCCGGTCAGCAAGGCGGGCAGAGCGGTGCGCAAAGCGGTGCGCAGTCTGGGGCGCAGGCCGGGGAACCGGGCCAGATGTCAAACGCACCGATCACCGAAGGATGTCTCGGCGGCAGCAATCCAAACTACACGGTCACGGACAGTGCCGGTACGACGTACAAGATCAACGTCCCTGCGGGCGCCGATGTGTCTCCGCTCGCGTCACACGTTGGAGAGTCCGTTGCGGTCCAGGGCACGGTGAACAAAGCGGGCTCGGCGAATAGCGCCTCCATCGATGCGGTCCAGATCGGAAAAGGAAGGACCAAGTGCCCAGGCAGCAGTGCGAATGACATGCAGAGTACGCCGAAGCAGCAGAATCCGCCACAGCGGTAGATCAGCAGGTACGAGAGAATCCCGGCGAGAGCCGGGATTTTTTATGTCGCCGCTTTGGGAGCGATCAGGCCGGCAGCGCGGAAGAGGCGGTCGGTTGCGCGCCAGTCGCCGGCGAGTGCTTTGCGAGTCTCTTTTTCGAAATCGAACTTTCTCTCACCTTTCGAGCGAGTTGGTTTGCGTGCGGGTGGTTGCTGACGCGCTGGAAATGCAGGTCCCTCGACTTCGCCGCGAGGCGCGGCTGCGCTCGGGATGACGGGCTCTTTCTGAGGCGCGGCTGCGCTCGGGATGACGGAGCTTTTTTGAGGTGCGGCTGCGCTCGGGATGACGGACGTTTTTTGGTCGGAGGAACTGTGTGCCGGGGCTGAGCGTGGTGCGCGGAGTTCTTCCAGCGTGCGGCGTTCTTCTTCTTTTTCCCGTTCCGCTTCGAGTTCGTACTCGGGCAATTCGGTGACGGTGCGGGACATGTGGAGATTGTTGTCGAACGGCAGTTGGCGTCCCTGGCTGGCGGCAATCTGGAGCGCCCAGAGCAGTTGCGAAGCGCGGCGATCGTCAATGCGGCGGTCGATGATGGCCAGCATGACGTTGTGCAGTCCGACCTGGATGGCGGCGGCGTTCTCGGGGAACGGGATGTTCACCATGCGGTGCTGCGTGCGCGGACGATGGTCGGGCGAGTGATGATGGAAGTAACAGAACGACTGGCCGCGGAGCGCAGGCGATCCGCAACGAAGGCCGTCGGCCTTGACGTGGGTACAGGTTTTGAAAGGCATGTTCGGTCGTTGGTCGTTAGTCGTTGGTCGTTAATCGATGCGTACCCCGCCCCCTAGATCTTGGGAAGCCGCTGAAATTGCGGGTTTGCGCGAGGGTGATCTCTCAAATTCCTCATTCGAGAGGAGTTGAGTTCTGATTGCTTGTTTTGAGTTTCGAGTTCGAGTGATCTTGTTTCAGGTTCCACTTCCAGTTTAGCGAGACGGGTGGGGTGAACCCGACAGGATGATGGCGATTATTTCTTGAGCGGCGTGAGTGGGTTGCGGGGATTTCGACTGGTCCGCACTCTTGACAGCATTCAACGCAAAGGACGCGAAGGGCGCGAAGGAACGTCGAAGGAGAGACGCAGAGGTGCGCGAGGGTTCCGCAGAGGTGTGCAGGTAAGCGGGTGCCCCATCCTATCGCATAGCGGTAACTTGCGAAGCGGCCACGGGCCGAAGTCCACTTTTATAAGGGTTTTGCTATCAGTTCGGGGTCGAAATAGCTGAAGCATTTCGGACAGAGGCTGAATCCCTCTTTATCAAACAGGGCCTCTCGCACGGTTTTGAATTTCTCATAATGTCGCGGTCTGTCCGTTTTGTGGCGGTAGGGAGGAATCCCGCAATGTAAGGAATATTGAATGCTGTAACCGTGGTTGTTCGTTTTCAAGTGACTAGTGAAAGTGTGGATCAGTCTGGGCTCACTCCCGTAAGGCAAGAACACGACGCCAACCACAGGTCCTTCTTCCAGCAAGCGCTCGCGTTGTGCGGCCAGCTTTTTCTGCCTCTCCTGGACGGAAGCATCCCTCCATCCGGACATGAATGCGCGAACTACTCCAATCATTGTTTAGCCCTTGATGACCTGAGTATACCGAATGCGTAATTTGGATGAGTTGACGATTGAAAGCCCCGCTCAAGCCAACAGATGGCTTGAACGGGCCACCATCGGTCGAATGCTTGTGCGAGCCACCCGCCCACCATTGGTCTCAGGGTTTAAGTGGGCCACCCGCCCGCTAACTAGGAAAAACACAGAAGCAAACAGCTTGTGGGCCACTGGCGTGGGGTGTGCGATAGCTTGGCTAACTCGTCGTTGCGCACCCTCCCCTAAAGGGGAAGGGTGCGGCACCCCAGTTGTTCTTGATCTGAAAGGGTGGGCCACCCGCCAGAGGAAGGCCATCAGCGGATTTCTTCGAACTGCGGCGCCCGCTGTTGCCGCTGACGTGCCTTGATCTCCTCGGTGTCGAGGACAGCGATGCTTGGATCATCGGGCTTGTAGTGCACGAGGATGCGCATCTCTTTTGGGAAGCTCGCGATTATCCTTTCGCCCGCTCTTTCGCGGGTGACGAAGCGGAAATGCAGTCCTGAGTAGTACTCGCCATTCACGTTGTAGGAGTACCGCACCTCAGCGCGCATCTGCCTATCTTCGTCGATAACACCGGTCCACTCGATGATGCCTGTGGTTGTGGGCCAGGACTGTCCAGCGCGCTCGCGCCGCACGCGCATGACCCACGTAACCAGAAAGAGGACGAGGAAAAACCAGAAGACGGCGTTGTTGACGAGTCGAATCGGGTCGAAGGAGATCGCGGTGATGTACATAGTGAAATGTCGCCTGAGAGTGTACGCCGAAGAGGGTGTTCGTGGGTAGAAGAACAAACTGCCTCACGCGCGTGGGCGGTAGCTTGGGACTAAGCGGATATGCGATGCAGACGAAAAGCCCCGCTCAAGCCAACAGATGGCTTGAACGGGCCACCCGCCTGGCATGGGGTGTGCGATAGCTTGGGCTAACTCGTCGCTACGCACTTTCCCCTAAAGGGGAGGGGTGCGGCACCCTTTTTGTCCTTAGGCCGAAAGGGTGAGCTACCCGCGAGTTCCCGCGGATCAGGCCCCACCCTAATCGATAGGGATTCCTCGCTGCTGTTGCTGGTGCTGCCGCGAGCTTCGTCGTCGCTGGGAATGGCAAAACCTTTGTGTCTAGCCACACCCGCGTATGACGTTTACGATGGCCTAGTCCTGGAGACTGGAGCCGCTAGCCACGAGAACGGCGACAGTCGTGTGCCACGGCTCTCCATCACTGCCCGAAATCGTTTCGGTTCCGACGTGCTTCACCTTGAAATCGTGCGCGTCAATGAGGTGGTCACAAGCTGCATTGAAGCTGAGCGTTTCCGTCCCGTCCAATTGATAAACCCGACACCAAGGGCAAGGAAAACTCTCATTCGAGCTTATTTTGACAACATGCGGAGCCATCTGCTTGTTCTCTCCTTTTAATGGCCCGGAGCTGGGCCGGGCTTATGCGCTATTGTCGGGGGCATTCTGGGAGTGCCAACAGGTTATTAGGTTGGTCTCCATCTGCTTCCGTTTTGAGATACTTGTTTCCGTACCTGCTAACCGCAACGATGACCTTCACTCGGTCACCCTGCGGCCTTTCAACATAGAACTGCCACTCTCCGGAGTCTATCTTTTCTATCGCTCTCTCTTGGGTCACCCACCACCGACTTGCCCCATCGGGATTAATGCCGCCAATTCCCCTAATTCGTTCGTGAGGGTTCGGCCGGTCTGTCTTATTGACGCAACTTATTCGGTATGCCAATGGCTCCCTCCTTCGATTTCATAATCTTTCTGCACAAAGCCCCGCGACGGAGCGGAGCTCTGTCTTTTGTCCCTATTTCTTCCGCCCTGTGTCCCCGTGCCCGGAATTCGGCACGCGTTCACGGACTACCTTGCTGGGCGGCATGCTCTTCGCCTTATCAGGTGGGAGAAACCGACCCGTTGTCGTATCCCGATATCCCGTGTGCGTCTTATTTCCCAAGGTGCCCTCCTTTTTTCAAAAATAAAAGCCCGGAGCTGGGGCCCCGGGCCTGTTACCTGAGTTCGGCCGTTCTTAATGCATAGATCCTTCGCTGCGCTCAGGATGACAACTGTTTTCGTTTAGCTGCACCCGCTCGTGCTTCCACACGACATGCACTTATAGCAACTGCCGTTGCGGACCATGATCGATCCGCAGAAGCTGCACGATGGCGCGTCGCCGAGGTCGATGAGGTCGCTCATGGCATCTGCGACATGAGAAGTCGTTGGTCGTTGGTCGTTGGTCGTTAGCAACGACGGCTGTTCGGGAGCCTTGTCGGTCGGCGTGAGCGTGGTGCCATTTTCCGCCGAGGTCACCGCGACGGGCGACTTGGGGCGGAAGTTGTCGAACAGGCTCTGTTGCTGTCCGGTGAGGAAGCGCAGGTGCAGCCAGCGGAAGATGTAGTCCATGATGGACTTGGCGAAGCCGATGTCGGGATTGTGGGACCAGCCGCTGGGCTCGAAGCGCGTGTGCTCGAACTTCTCGCACAGCAGCTTCAACGGCACGCCGTGCTGCAAGGCGATGGACGTGGCAAGGGCGAAGCTGTCCATGAGGCCGCTGACCGTGGAGCCTTCCTTCGCCATGGTGATGAAGATTTCGCCCGGCTGACCGTTCGGGTACGTCCCGACGGTGATGTAGCCTTCGTGCCCGCCGATGTTGAACTTGTGCGTGACGCTCATGCGCTCGGGAGCCAGCTTGTGACGCACGGCGCGCGGCGGAGCGTTGAGGTCCTCTTCCTCAGGCGCCGGCGAGGACGCCGCCGCGACAGCCGGCGAGACGCCGGCGCTCCGGACTTTCGCGAGTGCTTCGGCCTTCTCTTTGACCTCTTGCGAAAGCACGAGCGGTTGGGACTTCTTGCAGCCGTCGCGGTAGATGGCGACTGCTTTCAGTCCGAGACGCCAAGCCTGAATGTAGGCTTCCATGATGTCGTCGATGGTGGCGTTCTCGGAGAGATTGACCGTCTTGGAGATGGCGCCGGAGAGGAACGGCTGCACGGCGGCCATCATCTTAATGTGTCCCATGTAGTGGATGCTGCGCGTGCCCTTCGACGGACGGAAGCTGCAATCGAAGACGGCAAGGTGCTCGTCCTGAATGTGCGGCGCGCCTTCGATGGTGCCCGTGGCGTCGATGAAGCTGACGATGGCGTTCGCCTGGTCGCTGGTGTAGCCGAGCTTGAACAGCGCGGCCGGAACCGTCGTGTTGACGATCTTGATCATCCCGCCGCCGACCAGCTTCTTGTACTTTACCAATCCCAAGTCAGGCTCGATTCCCGTTGTGTCGCAGTCCATCATGAAGCCGATGGTTCCCGTAGGAGCGAGCACCGTTACCTGCGAGTTGCGGTATCCGTGCTTCTCGCCGTGGGCAAGAGCGGCGTCCCAAGTGGCGGCGGAAGCGGCCTTGAGCGCGGGTAACTGCTGAACCGCAGAGGACGCGGAGGACGCAGAGGAATCCGTCTGGATATTGTTGACCTCGGCGCGGTGCATGCGGATGACGTCGAGGAACGGCTCGCGGTTGATGTACCAGCCAGGGCAAGCGCCGCCGGTGATCTCGGCGTCGGCAGTGCGCTCGGTAATGGGCACGATTCCGGGGCAGAGCTCGGCGATGCGCGACGACTGGAGATATGCCTCGCCGCACATGATGGCCGTCACGCAGGCAGCATAGGCGCGTCCGGCGTCGGAGTCGTAGGGCAGACCGCTCGCCATGAGCAGCGCGCCGAGATTGGCATAGCCGAGTCCGAGCGGACGATAGTCGTGCGAGTTCTTGGCGATGGCTTCGGTCGGGTAACCGGAGTTGTCGACGAGGATCTCCTGCGCGGTGATCATGACGTCCACGGCGAAGCGATAGGCGTCGGCGTCGAAGGTGCCGTTGGGAGCGAACTTCAGCAGGTTCAGCGACGCGAGGTTGCAGGCCGAGTCGTCGAGGAACATGTACTCGGAGCAGGGGTTTGAGGCGTTGATGCGCGCCGAGTTCTTCGACGTGTGCCACTTGTTGATGGTGGTGTCGAACTGCATGCCGGGATCGCCACACTGCCAGGTGGCTTCGGCGACGCGGCGAAGGAGGTCGCGCGCGCGATAGGTCTTCACGACGCGGCGGGGCTCCTTGACGCTGAGCGTGGAGAATTCGCTGTCGCGCTCGACGGCGTACATGAAGTCGTCGGTGACGCGGACGGAGTTGTTGGCGTTCTGGAAAAAGATGGACGAGTAGGCTTCACTGTCGGGCGAACTGCCGTCGTAGCCGGCCTGTACGAGCGCCCACGCTTTGGCTTCTTCCTTAGCCTTGCACTCGATGTAGTCGACGATGTCGGGATGGTCGATGTTGAGGATGACCATCTTGGCGGCGCGACGGGTCTTGCCGCCACTCTTGATGACGCCGGCAAAGGCGTCGAAGCCCTTCATGAAGCTGAGCGGGCCGCTGGCGGTGCCTCCGCCGGAGAGGCATTCCATCGATGAGCGCAGCGGGCTGAGGTTCGTGCCGGTGCCGCTTCCCCACTTAAAGAGCATGCCCTCGGTCTTGGCCAGGGTCAGGATGCTGTCGAGCGAGTCCTTGATGGAGTTGATGAAGCAGGCCGAGCACTGCGGGTTCTTGTAGCCGGTTACGCCGAACTCGATGCGGCCGAGCTGCGGGTTGTAATGCCAGTTCTGCGCGTCGGAGCTGGGCTCGATGCGGTCGCAGCCGACGTTGAACCAGACCGGCGAGTTGAACGAGGCGATCTGGTGCAACAGGATGTAGACGAGCTCGTCGTGGAAGATCTCGGCGTCTTCGAAGCTGTGGAAGTAGCCGCCGGCAAGACCCCAGTCGCGAATGGTTTCGGCGACGCGAGAAACGAGCTGGCGCACACCGGTCTCACGGTCGGGAGTGCCAAGCGTGCCGTGAAGATACTTCTGGGCGACGATGTTGGTCGCGGTGATGGACCAGTCCTTGGGGACGTCGACATCAGGCTGCTCGAAGATGACGTTGCCCTTCGTGTCGGTGATCTGAGCGGTGCGGGTCTCCCATTCGACAGTGGCGTAGGGGTCCTTGCCAGCCTCGGTGTAGAAGCGCTTGAAGGTCAGCCCCGGGGCGCGCTTTTTACTGATCGCTCCCTCCCCTGCCGGGGAAGGGTGCGGAACCCCATGGGTCTGCGGTACCCCACGAGTGGCGGCGGTGGTGATCTTCGGGCTGGCGTCGGTGGCCATCAACTCTCTCCTTGGAAAACGGTCAAGCAGTTAACGCGTCCCTCTCCTCTTGGGAAGAGGTGTGTGTGAAAAGCCGTAACTAGTAACGAATGACTAAATCGTAATGACTCGTACTTGTGGGACGGGCCTGAAAGCCCGTCCCGAAATCGGTTCTATTCGTCATTGGCGCCGTAGGGCACGTCCGACGGGCGCTCGAAGTCCTGAACGAATGGCGAACTTATATCGCGGGGGGAATCGAGCCACATCTTCAATTCTTCAAGCGCGGCATTCATGGTTGCCCGGTCGTCCACTGCGGCATAGCGCAAGAAACAACGACTCTTTTCCAGCCTCTCGCGCAAAGGACAACCATGCGAGTAGAGCTGATTGAGCTCGTGGAACAGGTCGTTAACAGCCTGGACCTGAACAACGTTGAGTGCGTGCTTGTCAGTACTGCCAGTGCGTTCGCGCGGCACAATAACCTCTTCGGCAATGGCGAAGATGCCGGGCGTATTCGGAACCAACATCAGGTTGAAGCTGGACTCGCAATGAAACCAGCGGGACCAGTTAAGCCGGACATCATGAGCCCGTACTGTAGCCGTGGACATCTTGAGTCTCTCCTGTCACCCCACCACGCTGGTAAGCGTGCCCCTGAGTGTATTGCCCGTCAGAGCTTTACACTTCCCGAATCACTACCCAGGGCTGCCGCCCTGAGCTAAGGAATACCGCTACTGCTGCGGTAACGAAAACCATCCGCCAACATTCACGACCCGACTCTCGACGCAATTCGCCCGGGGGAAAAACGCGCTCCCAGGGAGGTTGAAACGAAGAGCCGGGGCCAGATCTTCCTCGGGAACTCAAGTCTCCCGAAAGAAGCTTGGGATGCGAACAGTACGCCCGTAAGTTGTGCGTGTCAAGACCCCACCACAACATATTGTATTTTAAGCGAAATCGCTGGATAAAATCCTGCGTTCTCGCAAACTGCGTTTCAGAGTTTCCATGCCGAGGGGAGTCTGTTGCGCCAAACGAATCTAAGCGCCCGAGGTGAGTGGGTCAATTACACAAAAATGGTGCAGATGTGGAAAAGGAGAATGGGCCGCCAGGTTGTTCCGGTTTAGGTGTTGTTAGGTGTCGAATGTCAGTACGTTGTCCGTGTCAAGGCGTGCCGGAGGCACGCGCGAATTTAGCCCCGCACGAAGTGCGGGGGCCAGGTCAGCAGAAGGGTTGAAGTGCCGTAGGCACGACCAACGCGAACTCGGTCGTGCCTACGGCACTTTGAAACCGATATGCGATCGGCTCCCCAGGACTTCGTCCTAGGCTAAATTCGAGGCATCCCTCCGGGAGAGCACGCCCGCCCAAGTTCCCATCCGCGTCAAGAGGAACAACGTACTGAAATTCCACACATAGATACTTCGGCCCGCAAACAACGCGGTCCTCAGGATGACAGCACTGCGAGAGACGGCATATTCAAAATGACGACGACGTGTTCCGCGCCTTCGTCGCCGCCAGCCAGCGTCGCGCCGAGTTGCACGTGGAATATGAAAAGCAGCCTGATGCGGCGGAAAATGCAGGTCCCTCCACTACGCCGCGAAAAGAGCGCGGCTCCGGTCGGGATGACGATGGTTTTGACAGCGCTGGCTCCGGTCGGGATGACGATCGTGTTGTGTTCAGAGAGTTCGTAAGAGCGGGGGAGAGACTGGCCGATCTGCACGTGATTTATAAGGGGCAACCGGACGCCACATGAAAACCCCCACCCTTGCTTCGCAAGAATGGGGCACCCACAGCGCCGTTCCCAAACAAAGCTGTTTTCACCAGGCGGCGCAGCGATTGGGCGGCTCCGGTCGGGGTACCGGGTCAGAGGCCGTCCAGAGCTGTTTATAAATCACATTCAGGCGTGACTTAAGTACATTGACTGTGGGCGGAAGCGGAGTAGAATAATCGTGGTATTGAAAATGATTTTCAACTTCGCGCGTAAATCGGCTCCTGGTTCAACGGCCTCCCTGTTTGATCTGGAGGAAGGCCGCACGGCCATTTTGGGTGACTTCGATCTGCCGGAACACTTGGCGGACCAGTTGATGAACCTGGGATTCGTTCCGGGCCTCGAGGTGAAGGTCACGCGCAGCGGTCCGGGGGGAGATCCAAGAATTTACCGCGTTGATGGAACGGAAGTGGCGCTGCGCCGAGAGTTAGCTGAGAGAATGCGAGTTTCGCAGCCTCCCGCATCGTCAGGTGTGGCACTCGAGTGCGGGGACAGAATGGCCACTCCGGTGGAGACGCGTCGATATGCGGGGCCGGAGGGGATTTCCGCACTGACTCCCAAGCTTGAAGAAGCGGGAGACTAGGCATGGGCGTAATAGCGAACGCTTCGTGCCATGCGCCGAAAGCGGGAGTCCGAGAGGGCGTCGCGCGGACGGTGGCGGTAGTTGGGCCTCCAAACTCGGGCAAGACCACATTATTCAACCGGCTGACCGGACTACGGCAGAAGGTTGGCAACTTTCCTGGGGTGACGGTTGAGCACCATCTGGGTGTGGTGCGCGACGAGCACGGGCGCGAAGTCGCGCTGGTTGACCTGCCGGGCGTCTATAGTCTCAATCCCAAGTCTGAAGACGAAAGAGTCACGATTGACGTGCTGACGGGGCGAATGCCCAGCATGACTCAACCGGACGCAATCGTCCTTGTCGTCGATTCCACCAATCTGAACCGGCACCTGGTGCTGGCGGCGCGCGTGATCGCGCTGGGACTGCCTACCTTGGTGGTGCTCAATATGGCCGACGAACTGCGAAAGCAGGGCGGCCACATCGAACCGCTGGAACTGGCGCGGCACCTTGGAACTCCTGTGGCGCTGGTGAGCGCTACGACGGGTGAGGGTATCGAAGCCGTAACGCGGTTTATGGGCGCGGATGTGGCACGGCCTAATCCGCTGGACTTACCGGTTCTGCAGGATACGCGCGGGTGCCGAGAGTGGGCTGCCAAGATAGGGGTGAATGCTTCGTATCGTAAACCGGCAACTCCGGTTTGGACGGAGCGGCTGGATTCACTATTCCTTCACAAAGTACTTGGGCCAGTCATTTTCGCCGCTGTTGTGGTGATGGTATTCCAGACGATCTTCGCGGTCGGCCAGCCGCTGTCGGAGATGTTCCAGGAACTGCTGGATTTCACGGGGAATCGCGTTGCGGCATGGCTACCGTCGGGGTTGCTAGAGTCGCTGATCATCAATGGACTTTGGAATGGCGTGGGATCGGTACTGGTGTTCCTGCCACAGATCCTCTTGCTGTTCCTGGTGATCGGGGTACTTGAGGATTCGGGATACCTGGCGCGCGCGGCCGTGATTGCAGACAGGACGATGGCGCGTGTCGGGTTGAATGGGAAGTGCTTCATCCCGCTGCTGTCGGCTTATGCGTGCGCGGTGCCGGCGATTATGGCGACGCGAACGATCGAGAACAAGCGCGACCGAATCGCAACGATCATGATCGCGCCGTTCATGACGTGCTCGGCCAGGTTGCCGGTCTACACGATGTTCATTGCGGCGTTCCTCCCGAACAAGGCGCTGCTTGGGCCGTTTTTGGGGACGCGGGCGGCTGCGATGCTGGGTCTCTACGCGCTGGGTTTCGTGGTGGCAGTAGTTACGGCACGAGTCCTGAAGTCGTCGGTGCTTAAGAGCAAGGACGCGCCGTTCATGATGGAAATGCCGCCGTATCGCTGGCCGACGCTGAGGTCGCTTGGGTTGCGGCTGGTTGACCGTGGTAAGGCGTTCCTGGTGAGAGCGGGAACAGTGATCCTTGCCGTGAGCGTGATCCTGTGGGTGCTGACGAACTTCCCGATGCACAACGGACAGCCACCGGAGATTCAGGATAGCCTAGTGGCGAAGATGGGCCATTTGATTGAACCCGCGATTGCACCACTGGGTTTTGACTGGAAGATTGGTGTCGGGCTGGTTTCGTCGATGGCGGCGCGCGAGGTCATTATTGCGACTCTCGGTACGTTGTACGGGATTGACGCGGAGTCCAATGACATCGATCTGCAAGCCGCTTTGCGGCAGGACATGACTCCGGCTGCGGCGTTGGCTCTGGTTGTATTCTTCGCGTTCGCTATGCAGTGCATGTCAACCATAGCGGTGGTGCGAAGAGAGACAAACAGTTGGAAATGGCCAGCCCTGCAGTTTGCGTATATGACCGGACTGGCGTATGCGGCGGCTTTGGTAGTTAATCAAGCCCTAGGATGAACTGATACTGAACTCAGTGAGGTGCGGCGGATCGACCCGGTCCGCCGTTGCTTTTATTTGGGCGTCGATGGGAGTGAAACCGGTTGGGTAGCAACTGTTAGCTTTCAGCTCTTAGCTGTTAGTAGCGGGGTAGAAATCAGCCGTCAGTTCGTTCGGGCATTCACACCGACCGAAGTAGCTGCGTAAGTAGTGGGGATAGAAATCAGCCGACAACCGTCAGCTTTCAGCCGTCAGTTCTGCGGTTTCTCAACGGAACAAGTCAGTATTAGCCCAGGTTTCATCGTGTGAGCGGCTTGTAAAAACCCCACCCTTGCTTCGCAAGGATGGGGCACCCATCGTGGTTCTGCGTTCTCTTTAGCCCGTGGTCTTATCCCGGGAATCGATACTGATGGTCGTCGTCTTAGTTCCCTGCTGCGGGCTGTTTGGGTTTGGGCGGGGCGAAGGGATCCTCGACCGGCTTTTCGCTATCCACCCATGCCGTGTACCAAAGGTCAACGAGCATCTGTGCTCCAGCAGTCAGACGAGCATTGACGAAGGCCACGCCTTCAGGTGTGCCCTTTTCTTTGAACGCCCCGATTTTCTCCATTTGGTAGAACTTCTCAACCAAGCCATTGGAGGCCCAAATGTATTTGATGTAGTCGCGGAAGGGGTCTGCGACGACCTGCGGGGCTTTGACGTCCTTCGCGAAATCAAGTTGCGCAAGGTTGGCAATCACGAACTTGCTTTCGAAGTTCCAATGCGTTTCCTTGCTGGTGGTGTAGCCGTTGGGGTTGGGGCCGGTCCAACCGTTGTAGTGCACGGTGGTGTGCGTCGGGTTGGCGGCGTCGGCAACATAGTGACCGAGCCATCCGGCGTAGAAGACGGCGGACTGCTCGACCGCTTCGGTGGACTTACCGGCCGCCTGGAGTTTGCGATATTCGCGGAACGCGATCTTAAGGCGGTCGTAGATCTCCAGGGTTATGTAGGGCTGAAGGCCGACCTTCTCGGGCAGGAAATCATCGGCACGGGTGTTTCCCGCAGCGGCTTCAAGTGCGCGCTTCGCATACATCTTCTGAATGAAGTTGTAGCGACCGACCGGTAGCTCTCCAATGCCTTCGGTGCGCTCGAGGTCAATGAAGTGATCCGGTTCCTGCGCATTCTTCACCGAGAACTCTTCCCGATGGCGCCAGCGATCGGGTTCGGGGCCGAAGTAGGCGAGGCGCTCGGTAGCTCCGCGGAAGAACGCGGGCATGGACGCGGGGATGCGCTGCGCGGCGGCACGGTTTACGGCCATGTGTCCTTCGTCGCCCCAGCCGAAGGCCATGAGCGAGAAGCTGACCAGGATGAAAACTAGCAAAGCGATGCGGCGAATGTTGCTGGGCATGTAGTCAGTTTCGGTTTCGCCGAACCAGATTTCAACATGAATTTCGCGTTTGCGGGCTTGAATGTCGATCGACACCTCGGTTGCAGGAGGGTCATCCAGTTACCGTAGAACTGCATCCATAGCTGCTGGCCGCCGTCAACTCCGAGTGGCGCGAGGTGTGGCGTCCAACAAAGTTATCTACTCAGAAAAGGAGTTCATATGAGTGGAGCGGCACAACAGCCCGGAAGCTCTGACCGTCCGAACCCAGGATTGCTGATGAAGCTTTCTTTTGCATTTGCCGAGACGCAGGTGCTGCAAACAGCGACAGAACTGGACCTTTTCACGCACATTGATAACGGATTGCACACCGCGCGCGAGTTGGCGGAGGCGAGTCACGCAAACGAACGCGGCGTCCGAATACTAGCTAACGCGCTCGTCGGGCTGAAGGTGCTGGACAAAGACGGCGACCGGTTCTTGCTGACCGACGCAGCCAAAACATTTCTGTCGAAAAAGAGTTCCGCTTACCTTGGCGGTTGGTTCAAGCAAATAGACGAGATGAAAGCTCAATGGAGGAATTTGAACGACGTGGTGCGGACCGGACGGCCAGCTACAAAAGTCGAGGTCGAAGAACATGGAGCAGAGTTCTTCGCTCGTCTGGTCGAATCACTTTACGTGATGGGGAGTCCGGGTGCGGACGCCGGCGCGAGACATGTGGTGCAAGGTCGCCGTGGCCTGCGTGTGCTTGATATCGGGGCCGGGTCCGGTGTCTGGGGCATTCACATGGCAAAGCACGACCCCGAGGCGCGAGTCACCGTCGCTGATTTCGCACAGGTGATCGAGGTGACAAAGAAATTTGTTGCCAGGAACGCCATGACTGACCGGTTTGAATACCTGCCGGGCAATTTTCGCGAAACTGATTTCGGCGAGGCTAAGTTCGACATCGCGACACTAGGTCACATTTGTCACTCGGAAGGCCCGCAGCACACAAAAGAGTTGTTGTCGAAAATTCGGCGCGCGTTGAAGCCGGATGGACAGTTGGTAATCGGCGAGTTCCTGGTGGATGAGGAGAGGAAGGAAAACGAATTTGGCCTGCTGTTCGCCGTGAACATGCTGGTGCATACAGAGGAGGGCGATACGTTCAGTATTACGGAACTCAGTGAATGGTTGCGCGAGGCCGGGTTCGGCGATGTGGAAGTGATGGAAGCGCCCGCGCCGTCGCCGCTTATCATCGGCAAAGTTGCAGCAGCAAGGGAGAACAGAAAGGTCGCTTAGCTTTGTTTCTGGTTCCGGCGCGCTCTTCGGGGCGCGCTTTTCTATGAGAAAAAAAAGGGCCGGCATGGGAGGATGCCGGCCGAGACAGAAGGTCCTGCTGAAGCCCTTGGGGGAGGGCTGCTCATGAGAGAGAGTGTGGGACACAATCGTCGGTGTCGAAAAGGGGACGGCTGAGTTTTTACGAATTCGGAACAAGCTGTAGAAACGCTTCGGAACCGAGTGATTTGAGCGTGAAACTGTAGACCGCGTCGGCAGTGGATATTCCGGATTTTGTGAACCAGTTACGCAGCATCCAGGCAGAACCACTGTGAGACTCGGGGGAGAGCCTTCGTCACGGAAGCGCCGAGCTGGAGCCCGGCGCTCCGTAATCGCTGCTAGTCACCACCGAAGCGGAACACGACGCCGGCGGAATATCGGAAGCTGTTCTGATGTCCGTTGGTGGTGGAGAAACCTGCACCGATGGCCTCCAGGTTGTTGAACCTGGTGTAGAGGTAATCGAGTTGCGCAGGGCGGATAGCGAAGCGGGGGCTGATACCAAGATCGAAGCCGCCGCCAAAAACCATTGCGAATTTCGTTGCACTATCAATGCCGGTGGATATGCCACCAACGATGGGGATGTCGACGTTTCCACTGACGCTGTAGCGAGCAGCACCGAACAAGGCATGTCCGAAAACAGCGTGATTGCCAAAACGACCTGCAAGCGTTGGGCCCGCGAGGAAGGTATGCAGGTTCTGATCTGCGCTCACGGAAACGCCCGTCGTGGGCTCGGTGAAGTCAGTGCTGCGATAGTGGCCGCTGAAGTCGCCGGTGATGCCGAGATAGGGGCTCAGCCAGCCGGTCACCTGACCTTCCCAGCCGTTGAAGCCATTACCACTGCTGCGAAGATAGGAGTAGCCGCCGAAGACTTCGGCCTTGGGCGTGGTTGCGTCCCCTGCGAGCAGGCTTATGGAACAGAAGAGTACCGCGAACAGAAACAGGGTCTTACTCATTTCGCCTCCAGTTTGGGTCGGGAACCTACATGAGATGCAGGAACCAGATCTGAAGTCGGCCCATAACGTGGCGGAGGCGATCTGCGTCAGCGAAACGTTTGTTGGCTCTTGATGGTGAGGCGGCAGCGCACCTGTGCGGTGCGCTGCACGCGCGAATGTATCGCTTTTCGCTAATTACGCGGCTTTGCCCACACGCGCGCTTTCACGCAAGCGCTGGTTTATCGCCTCCCAATTTACGACATTCCACCACGCGGCCAGATATTCCGGGCGGCGGTTCTGGTACTTGAGGTAGTAGGCGTGCTCCCAGACGTCGTTGCCAAAGATGGGATATTCACCATTCATCAACGGCGAATCCTGGTTCGCGGTGGAGATGATTTTGAATTCGCCATTGGCGGCGCGCACGAGCCATACCCAACCGCTGCCAAACTGCTTGGCTCCGGTTTCGTTGAACTTGGTCTTGAAATTATCGAAGCCGTTGAAAGTGCCCCTGATGAGGTCGGCGATGTCGCCGTTAGGGTCGCCACCCCCGTTCGGTTTCATGATGTTCCAGAACATGGTGTGGTTGACATGGCCGCCACCATTGTTGCGCACAGCGGTGCGGATGTCTTCGGGGACGGAATTGATGTTCCGCAGCAGTTCCTCGGCGGATTTGTTGGCGAGATCAGAATGCTTTTCGATGGCCGCGTTCAGGTTGTTGACGTAGGCCGCGTGATGCTTGTCATGGTGCAACTGCATGGTCTGCGTGTCGATGTAGGGTTCGAGGGCCGAATAGTCGTACGGAAGCGGGGGTACCTCGTGAGCCATGCTGATTACCTTCCTCCTAGTTTCAGCTGAATGGATGGCGCAACATGAGTCGAGGATGCGCAAATTTCGAAAGATCGGGCCATCGGGCCATCGGGCCATCGGGCCATCGATTCATCGAGCCATTGAAACAGGTGTTCATTGAACCATCGAGCCACCAGGCCACTACTGAGGGTTACAGGTACGTCAATAGCGCACTGCGAAGCTGACGGGGTCGATAAATGGCACCTGAAGCAACACCGGCGAACGTTTTGCACCAGTGTTGGTGCATTGAATTAAGTCAGTCCTAGCGGGGCGTTTAGGTGGGAAATTCATGAGTTTTTCATTGAGTGCGCGACCCGCCCCATGTTCTAATTCAGCTTCTCACGATTTCAGTAACAAACCATTCCTCCCCTTCGAGAAGAACCGGCAAGGGAGGGTGCGTAAGTAGCAACGAAGTTTGCTGGCGCTCAAGGTGTGTGAACAGTCGAGGGCGGTTTTTCGCCCAACTGATCCGCAATGAGCGAAAAGGCAAGCGTGCGTAACGCAGCGGCGCGCCAGTGCTGCGCGGGAGCGCACGACGAGTAGAAAAAGAGCCCCGAGCGCGCAAGCGCCGGGGGCAAATGCTAACCGCAGTAATGAAGTGTCCTGGGAAAGTGGTTCAAGGAGACGCAGAACACGTTATGAGTCACGCTTCGCGCAGCTACCTGTTAAAAACCCTACTGGTACTGATGATTTGCGCAACGTTCGCTCTTACAGCGTTCGCACAATCGACGACGGACGGCGCCATCGCAGGAACGGTGACCGACCAGTCGAAAGCGGTTGTGATGGATGCCAAGGTGACCGTGCGCAGCATCGATACTAACGCGACCAGCACCGCCACAACGGATGGCCAAGGAAAGTTCCGAATAATCAAACTGCGACCGGGCACGTATTCGGTGACAGTTGAATCGGCCAGCTTCGCTCCCGTAACGCAGCCCAAAGTCATCGTGGAAGTGGGCGCCATCACCAACCTCGAACTGTCACTGGCTGTGGCCGGCGGCAAGGAATTACTCGAGGTCACGGCGGACGCGCCGACCGTCAACACGCAGCAGCAGGATTTCAACTCCAACATCAACCAAGACTCGATCGCGAACCTCCCGATCAACGGACGCCGCTGGTCGCAGTATGCACTGCTGACCCCGGGCGCGACGCCGGACGGCAACTTTGGTCTGATTAGCTTCCGCGGCATCAGCGGCCTGCTGAACAACAATACCGTTGACGGCGGCGACAACAACCAGGCGTTCTTCTCGGAAGAGCGTGGACGTACGCGCGCAGCGTATGTGATCAGCCAGTCGTCAATCCGCGAGTTCCAGGTAAACACCTCGAACTACTCGGCAGAATATGGCCGCGCGGCGGGCGCGGTTGTGAATTCGGTGACGAAGAGCGGCACGAACGCGATCCATGGTGAAGCGTTCTGGTACATCCGCGACAACGCGCTCGGCGCGACGAACCCGTTCTGGGTGAAGCCCGTGCGTCAGGCCGACAATACCTTTGTAAACGAGAAATTCAAGCCGCAGGATCGCCGCCAGCAGTTTGGTGGCAACATCGGCGGACCGCTCGTTAAGGACAAGCTGTTCTTCTTCTTCAACTACGACGGACAGCGTCGCAACTTCCCGGGCGTTGGACTGCCGGGCACGCCTGGCGTGTTCTTCGGACCGATGACAACTGCGGAACAGACACTGCTGGCGCAGCGCATGTATGGCATCAGTACCGCTCCGGACGCCACTCAGCTGGCGGCTGCGAAGGTAGTGTTCGACAAGTACATGGGGCTGCTGGCTGCTCAGACGGGTGAGACCCCCCGCAAAGGCAACCAGGACATCTTCTTTCCGAAATTTGACTGGCGCATCAACGACAAGCACACCTTCTCGGCAAGCTACAACCGCATGCGTTGGAACTCGCCCGCAGGCGTGCAGACCCAGCCAACGGTTAAGTACGCGATCGACTCTTTCGGCGATGACTTCGTAAAAACGGATGTCGTCGTGGGCCGTTTGACGTCGGTTCTGAGCAACACCGCGACCAACGAATTCCGCTTCACTTGGGGTCGCGACTTCGAATTCCAGAAGAGCCAGGAACCGGTCGGAATCGAAAAAGATTTCGCGACGGCTTATGGCGGGCGTCCGCCGGCAATGTATATCAGCAGCGGCGGTGGCCTGAACATGGGGCGCGCCAACTTCCTGGAGCGCACGGCGTATCCGGACGAGAACCGCGCACAGTGGGCGGACACGATCAGCGTCTCGAAGGGCAAGCACCTGATGAAGTTCGGTGCTGACGTCAGCCGCAACAATGACCTGCTGGACAATCTTTACCGTGGCGGTGGCGACATCAGCTGGAGCAGCCGTCTCGATTTCATCTCCGACGCGTACAGACCGCTGATGTGCGGTGGCCGTGGCTGCTGGAGCAACTACTACCAGGCGTTCGGCCCAAGCCGTTTCGAATTCAATAACTGGGATTATGCCTTCTTCTTCCAGGACGACTGGCGCGTACTGCCACGGCTGACTCTCAGCTTCGGCATGCGTTACGAGTACGAGCAGTTGCCGGAAGCACAGCTCCCGAACCCGGACCTGCCGTGGACGGGCAAGCTGCCTAAGGACAACAACAACCTTGGCCCGCGCCTCGGTTTCGCACTCGACGTGTTCGGCGATGGCAAGACGTCCTTGCGCGGCGGTTACGGCATGTACTACGGCCGTATCATTAACGCGGCTATCTTCAATGCGATCGCAACGACGGGCGTCAAGGAAGCGCAGACCGTGTACAGCTTCAAGCCGAGCACGGCTGGTGCACCGGTCTTCCCGAACGTTCTGTCGGCGGCTCCGACTGCGACCGTCACGCCTGCAGCGTTCCAGTTCGATCCGACGCTCCAGAACCCGCAGATCCACCAGATGGATTTGATCGTGGAGCGTGAAATCGCGAAGAACACGGTTGTCAGCGCCGGCTACCTGCTGAGCCTGGGCCGTCAGCTGACCAACTACATCGACACCAACATCACGAAGTCCACCAACACCGCCCAGATCCAGCTCAACGGCGGCGAACTCGACGGCTTGAAGTACTCGATGCCGTACTACGGCGCGCGTCCGAACACCAAGTACGGCGCCATCGTCAACCTGTTCAGCAACGTGAACTCGAACTACAACGCCCTGGTTCTGCAGTTGAACCGCCGCATGACCTCGGGCTTGCAGTTCCAGAACAGCTACACCTGGTCGCACGCTCTTGACTACGGTCAGGATTCGCAGACCAGCAACACGTCATCGAAGGTATTCGATCCGTTCTGCATGAAGTGCGAATATGGCACGTCGCGCTTTGACATCCGTCACCGGTTCGTCAGCAGCGTGGTGTGGCAGCCGCAAATGTTCCAGGACAACTCGGGTCTGACCAAGGCTGTCCTGAACGGCTGGAGCATTGCTCCTATCGTCACGCTGTCGACCGGCGTTCCCTTCACGGAGAGCGTCAGCGGCTACGTATCCGGCACACTGCCTTCGGGCATGAACGGCTCGGGCGGCGGGTCGCGCATCTCGGCGATCGGACGCAACAGCTGGCGTCAGCCTTCGATCAAGAACGTGGACCTGCGCCTGTCGCGCAGCTTCATGCTGACCGAGCGCCAGAAGATTGAGTTCATCGCCGAGGCGTTCAACCTGTTCAATCGGCAGCAGATCACGCAGGTTAACAACACGATGTACGGATTCTGCACGAACAGCAACACGAACACGGCTTGCGACGGCCGCCGTTCCAGCAGTGGCATCGATGCAAACGGCGTCTACCAGCTTGGATACGACCCGACCTTTGGGTTGGCCAACCAGGCGGGTGCGACACTTTATCGTGAACGCAACATCCAGTTCGCGATTAAGTACTCGTTCTAACAATTTCCCGCCTGCAAAGCAGGTTGGGGCGACGGCGGCGCGAAAGCGCCGCCGTTTATGTTTGGGGAGGGTTGTTGCCGGGGTAGGGATCCCTCGCTCCGCTCGGGATTATTAAGATCGTTGACGATCTGTACTTTGCTCTCTTGTCGTGTGGATTCCCGTGATGGACCAATGGTCAGGTTTCTCAACCGGCGAGTGATTCCGGTCACAGCGGGGAGTCGCTGGCGGACCTAGCATTTGCGGCAGAGGAACCCTTGCTCTCGCAATGGGAGCACGAATCGGGGTTCCGGGAGGTGTCCCATGTCCGCGGGACCCAAGCCCGTATTAATCCCACGAAAGGCGATCTCGCCCCAAGCGCTAGAAATCAGGAACGTTCTTTTCACCACCGATTTCGGAGCTTCGTCGCAGGCGGCACTGCCGTACGCGTGTGCCATCGCCAGGCGGTACGGGGCGAAGATGCATGTGCTTCACGTCATACCGCCAGAACCGCGGCTTGCGGTACCGATTGACAGGTACCCGGCGGAACTCGACACCGCACGGCAGGATGCAACCGAGCAGATGGAAGGGCTGCTGTCGCAGGATGTGCTGAAAGGCCTGCCGCAATGTGCACTCGTTGAGCGCGGC
>DASPIK010000110.1:0-18514 GCA_035629075.1 Terriglobales bacterium
CAAGCAGCGCGAGCCCCTTGACCTCGCGACCGAACTCGAGCGCGGCATTAATCGCCAGCACTGCCCCCCAGCACCAACCAACGATGTAGATGGGAGCGCCGCAATGTTCCTGCTCTAGTACACGATGCAAGTCCTCAAGCAGCAACTGCCGGGACGGGGCGTCGCCGCGCTCCGCTTGATTCATGCCAGAGCCACGCCGATCAGCTCCAACCACCTTGACACCTTCACTGCAAAGCTGACTCGACACCCCGCTTAGCCAACCTGAGTGACTCATCAATCCATGTAGTAGAACTACCGTCGCGGAAGGATGCGAAGCAGACCAGACCTTATAGTGCAGACGATAACCGTCACTGGCTGTCACAGCCTGAACCAGCTCCCTCACGTTCAACGTGTCGCGCTGCAGTAGCGTGTTCATAAGCCTCGGCGGCTACAAAGGACAAAGTTTGTCGGATTGTTCATCGGGCTGTGGTCTGCTGCGAGCACTTCCAGCATTCACGACATCACTGCCCCGCCGCACTGATTAACTGCTTGGCCGTTGATACCCCCAGCTTGCGGCGAGGTTAGGAACAGAGCGAGCGCAGCAACTTCTGTTGCGGTAATCAGCCTTTTCTGCGGGTTGCTGTCGATCACGTGTGTGATGTGTTCGTCGACGTTCCTGCCGAACATGGCTCCCCTTTTTGCCATCGCGTCGCGCATCATGCCCGTTTCAACGTGCCATGGGCATATCGCATTCACCGTGATCCCAAACTTTGCTACCTCAAGGGCCACGGATCTTGTCAGCCCGAGAACGGCTGCCTTGGAAGCACAATAGGCGCTGTTATAAGGCACCCCGATCTTACCGGCTACGGAAGCAATGTTGATGATCCTGCCCGATCTTTTGCGGACCATGTACGGCAGTGCGGCCTTGATGCACGAGTAGACGCCGTAAAGGTTCACCTCAACCGTCTGTTTCCAACACGCGTCGTCTGAGAGCAAGAGATTCGAGACGTAGTTCGCTCCTGCGGCATTGATCAGAATGTCGATGGTTCCATAAGCCGCAACAGTGTCCTTAACCAGGGCGCCGACTTCAGCAACGTTGGCAACGTCAGTAGGAGCAGCCATCGCCTGGCAGTTTTCGGATCGCAGACTGGCGACTGATTCCTCCAGCTGACAACGTGTGCGAGATGCAAACACCACTGCGGCGCCCTGGCGCGCAAAGGTCATTGCGATCTCCCGCCCGATGCCGCGTCCCGCACCAGTCACGATGGCCACTTTTCCTTCAAGCTGGAAAGGCATGTAACCCGCCAACAGACCTCAGCCTCCGTACTCCCAGGGCGTGTCGGCGATAGTGAGCGGCCTGAAGCGCTCTGTGAATTCGGCATCAACGACTTCCATGATGACCAGCGTGTGATCTCCGCCTCCATCTACGATTTGCCGCACCCGGCACTCAACGCATGCGCGAGCATTCTGCAGAATGGGCGCAGATGTCGTTTTTTCTACAAACGGTTCCCCGTTGATCGTTCGGTCTAGTGCTTTCGTCCCAGTGAAAAACTTCCGGGCGAACGACTCCTGCCCGCACGCCACCACATGAAGCGCTGCCACACGACTTTCAGAAAGGCAGGTGAAGATGTTGCTTCGTGTGCGTATCGCGGCTACCAATAGCGGTGGCTTGAACGACGCTTGAGAGACCCACGTTATCGTTGCCGCTCCGTAGCGGGTGCCGCTCTTGGACGTGAGAACATACACTCCCTTAGGAAAGCATCGCAGCGCCTCGCGTTTCTTCGCGACGTCCATGTCAGCCTCTCATCTGCAAACCACGGGTCACATCGAGTCGTCGTCGAGAACCGTAGCGGTGTTGGTAGCGCTCCGCCAGAAGTTCTACCGCTGCACTTTCTACCTGGAGCCTCACGCCGTCAGTGTCCCGTTTGCAGTCGATGAGCCAGGATGGTGAAAGCTTGTGAAAGCACCGCAGATACTCCCGCCGTAACCGTTGAAGTTCTTCCCTGGTGACCTCTTGCTTGCGTGAGTGAATCAGGTCCGCAGGTGCATCAAACACGAGCCACATATCTGGCTTCGGAATCCAGCTCTGCACCGCGCGCGCCGCACCTAGTGGGCCACCGTAACGGTAACGTTCTGGATCAACGGCAACATCGTGGTAGTACCGATCAAAGACAACCAACCCGGTACGTGCAAGGAGCGGACGCAAGACCACGCAGTAGCCGAGCCAGTAATCAAGTACGTGGAGGCACAATCGAGCCAGAGACCACCACTTCGAATGTGGCGCCCGTCCATGCGGATCTGTCACTGGGCCGCTCTCTGGCCTCTTACCGAGAAGCATTGGCCGCCAGTGAAACACTTTTTCACGCCGGAATAGGGCAGAGAGTGTTCGGATTGATTCAGAAATCGCAGTGCTCTTTCCGACTCCGTCAGGGCCGAGTATCACCACGAACAGGCCCGTTGGGGAAAACCACCGACGCACTCGACGGACGAAGTCTTGTATCAGTCCGCGGCCTACCGACCATAGATTACGGCTGACCTTGCTCAGCCATATCTTCGACCTGAGTCGTGGAATTAGCTCACCAAAACTGCCTTCGACACACGCGTCTGCGATACGTGGCGCAACTTCTCGTCCAAACAAGTCAGCCGAGATTGCTTCCGTTTTCGCCCGTCCCAACACAAATGCGAGTTCCTTTAGCCTCCCGCCCTGGTGTTCTGGCAGCACTTTCTTCAACACTTTTTTTGCCAGCAAATAATGAAGCTCTACTGCCGGCGACGCGACCCAGAAGCAATCGCTCCGATGACGTCCTGCCAGCAGATCGCTCCCGCTCATCAGGATTAAACTGTTTCTTCTGTGCTCCGTGATCACATCAACGCAGACATTGCGGAGGCGTGTCCCTTCGAACCACGCAAATATGTAAAAGTACGCACTTACTGCATAGTTCAAGCGTTGCACCGGAGCGAAGCCGGCTTCGCGTAGTCTTTCGAAGATCTGTTCGAACGTAGCAAGGTCGTCGGGATGGACCGCGAGGTCCAGGTCGGTCGCTAGTTCCTGTGGAAGTCGCCCCCAAGAATGAAGCACACAGTACCTGACGCCGGCTTCCTCCAATGCAGCGAAAAGCAGCCGAAGAAACTGTGGCGTGCGGGCGCTTTCTTGTGCTGCGCGCTCGCCTTGCAGGAGGTCCAGCGCCACCGAAACCTCTTGGATTATCTGCTGCTTCATTGACTCGACCACTCCGACTGGGTTCGTGACTCGGCACGACGGTGCGGCGGAGGGTACATTCGCAACCCAGCGAGTTGCGAGACGAGGTTCAGAACGAACATCGGATTGTTCACAAGATACCGCTTCCACAATCGCTTGGGTTCCTGAATCAGGCGGTGTACCCACTGCAGGCCCGAGTTCTTCACCCACTCTGGAGCATCTTTGATTCGACCAGTGTGGTAATCAAAAGCGGCACCGACGCCGAGCATCAGTGTGGCTTGGGTACGGTCAACGTACCGCGACATGAAGCGTTCTTGCTTCGGCGTGCTCAAGCCAACCCAGAGGCAGTCCGGTCTTAGCGTGGCTAGCAACTCGACCAGCTCACGTTCCTCCGATTCGTTCAACTCACGAAAGGGCGGTGTGAATGTACCGACAATCCGCAGTCCGGGAAAACGCGCCAGCAGGTTTTCCCTAAGTGCTGCGGCAACTCCCGGCGCACCTCCGTAGAGGAAGTGGGTATATCCCCTCTGCACTGATTCGGCGCAAAAGTTCAACATAAAATCCGGCCCGAAGACCCGCCCCATTTGCTTGTGCCCACGTATTCGTCCGGTCCAGACCGTTGGCATTCCGTCAGGCAAGTTCATCATGGCGTTGTTAAGGGCTTCGCGGAGCCGAACGTCTCTCTGAGCCTCCATGATGCCGTGTACTCCGGTGAAGCACATATATCCCCTGGAGCGCGTCTCGATCGCATCATGCGCGAGGTTCAAGGCTGCTCGCATGTCGACCGAATGTACTCCTACGCCGAGAATGTTGACTGAAGCTGTGGAGATAGCCATACAGGTAAGAAGAGGTGTGTTGCACTTTGCGACAGACTCTTAGTTTGATCGCTCGGCAGGACCTATCTTGCGATTCTCAGCCGTGCGCCGCCTCACGATCTCTGAGTTACAGGCATAAAGAACATCATCACGACCGCTGACGTAGTCGAGCACTTCTTCGAGTTGAGGCCACATCTCGAGTTCCTGTATTTCCCACGAATGGCCATACAGGTGCCAGACTCCACCGTCGCGAAGGGTTGAATCGAAGAGCGTTTTTGCGAGTTGGACCCAGTTTTCGCAATAGCGATACACCGTCGCATAACGGAAAATCCCTGAAAGGTTGCGTGTTCGCAAGAGGTTTCGCAGGTACCCCGAAGGCTTATGGTTAAACGCATGCACTGTCGTTGGCATGCGATAAGCATCGAATGCTATGTCGGTGGCCAACATACGCGTCGTACGTGCGCCGATGTATCCAGCTCGAGCGACTGTCTTCACTACAATTTCGTCGTGACGTCCGCGAGGGTAGCAAAACATCGCGATCTCTTTCCCCAGCACGTCTTCCAGGAATTGCTTCGCACCGTGCACCTCGTTCCAGCAGTGGTCAGCACTCATGCCCGAGAGGTTTCTGTGCGACACTCCATGCCCGCCAATCTCAAAGCCCTCGGAAGCCAAGTCGCGCATTGCAGCTTGAGAGAGAGTGGGCAGACCGCGACGTCCCATGACTGGGATGTAAAACGTTCCTGGAAGCCGTCGAGTCCTCAGAAGCTGTGCAACCCGAACATCGGCTGGATCACCGTCGTCCCAACTGGTCGTAACTGTCGCAACTGGAAACATAAGCAGACATCCGCGTGGCCCAGTCAGGCGATCTTGACATCCGAGTTGACGACGGAAGCAGGACCGTTCACCGTCGCTACTGGAGAGTACCAGTTGACCAGCAACCCGCCATTCGTGTCCCAATTGAAGTCTTTCTCGGCTCTCCGTCGCGCCGCATTTGCGAACCTCGTGCGCAACTCGGGATTTTCGGCCAATGTCACAAGAGCCGTGCCTAAATCGTTTACTGCTTGTTCCGGTGTGACTGCCTTCACCTTGATTCCGCATTCCTCGGTTACCTGCAAGGCTGGCCCGCCAAGATCCAAACAAATCACTGGGCGGCCGGCCGCCATAGCCTCGATGCAAACGTATCCGCCGGATTCGTGCAGGCTGGGATGAAGCATCACGTCGGTTTCAGCGATGCACTGCATCGTTTCAGAACGCGAAAGGCGGCCGAGAAAACGCACTCGCTCGGAGATACCGAGTTGCAGCGCTAGCCGAACCAACCTTGACCTTTCAGGACCCTCGCCGATGATCCAATACTCACTCTCGGGAACACGGTCGTGTAACTTGCGGAATGCTTGCATGGCGAGGTGAAAACCCTTCCAATGCAGCAATCTGCCAATGCTCACGGCCCGAAACGGACCCGCTTTCCGAAGCGGTGCAGTACGAAGCGTCTCGAGATCTTCTGCTGGCAACGCCACCGACTGCATCATCTCAATGCGGCGCGCACCCAGATCTGCGATCCGTGCCGCCGTTTCCCCTGTAGTCGCCAGTGCCACCGTAGAACGTTTCGCGCTTGCGCGAACCAGCGGGTTGTAACGCATGACTTCCCTGCACTGATCTCGAACCCATTCGATCAACCGCCCTCGTAATCCGAATGTCCGTCGAAAGCTCGGCGGCGAAGACTCCCCGCCACTCACAGGTCCCCAGACGAACGACACGGGGAGCAATGCAAGAGAGCTGCCCATCCAGTAATTGCCGAACGTCAGGTGATGAGCGATATCGAACTGAACCGTAGCGTGCAGCCTTCGCGCGATTACGTATGCTCCGGCTTGCCATAGGACGTAGTAAAGATGAACGCCTCGCGTTTTTCGCTTCCACCAGCGTGCCCAGCGCGGCAGGTCAAAGTACACCCAATGCACAAGCGGCATGGGTTGTTCGCGGCAAGCCGCCTCTATTGCTGCGCGATTCGCTGAACGCGTTATTACCCAGACTTCGTGTCGTCGCGAAATCTGCTGGACGCAATTCCACCCGATTCCGGGCTCAGAGCCTTGACTGGGTTCGCAGGCGTACGCAAGGGCTAATACACGCAATTTTGCAAGCCTCACATCCGCATCGTGCGCTGGATGTTTTGGATTCGATTCTAGGCGGCTGGCGCACTTTCCTCGGCGGTCATGGGCATCCTCCCCGCTCGGAATGACGCGTTGCACTTTGCCTTATATCGCCGCGCCAGCACGACGTTGTAGGCGACTGAGGAAAGCAACAATCCGACCAGGACTCCTGGAAGTCCCCAATGCAGCGTGAGCAATGCTCCCATGCTCATAGTCACCCCTGCGGCGACTGCATTTCCATAGAACACCTGTGACGGAGCCTGCATTGCGCGAAGCCCCACGCTGAATGGTTGTGAAATAGCGTTTAAGAGAACGGGAAGAGCGGCGATGGGAATCAGATAAGCGATTTCAGTGTATCGGCCTGCATAAACAAATTGGAGTATCTGCCGCCCGAAAACTGAAATAACGGCCAGGTACCCCAACGATGTCGTGATAAACAGAACGTGCATGCTGGCGATGGTGCGACCAAAACTCTTTTCCTTATGATCAGCGAAGTCGGCGGAGGCCCTCGGAATGAGCAAAACACTCATGGCCGCGAAAAACTGGTTTGTTGGCATGATGAAGTTTTGCAGAATCCGAAGCTCGGCGGACCCTTTCATCCCCAATATCGCACTTACGATGACGTAATAGGCACCGGTCGAGAGCCATTGCGCGCCCGTGGATGCAATGGCCCATCGCCCATAATCCCAATGCCCACGCGATACCGTGGCAAGTCGCAGGTCCGAATCACTCGAACTTTCCGATGCTCTATTCGACCGTGTGGCCAACATGGTTACCGCACCACACGTAGCCGCAAGCGCCTGCGCGAGAAAGGCAGTCAATGGCCCTAAGTGGCCCCCTTGTTTCAAGAGCACCAGCGTTCCAACGAGCAGGAAGGAATAGATGACCGTGCCGCGAACAGCCAGCGAAGGTCGAAAGTTGAGGTATGCGAAACGACGACCTAGCCCCAACAAAGGGAAAAATATGGTCGCGATACTCGCTCCATACAGCGCCATCGCGAGGTGTTGATTCCCGACCACTGTTTTTGCAAAGTAACCGGCCACTATGAGGCCAAGGGAAAGCAGCGCGGTCACGGCGAAGTGAAGGTAGAGCACCGTGCCGAGATAAGCGCGAAATCGGCCGCGATATCGTGCTGGTCCAAGCACTCCCATAGGCTCCGTCAGCACGTTCATATAAATTCCTGTCGTGAACAGGAAAATGGAGTAAGCGAGTGCGTAAGCGCCATAAACCTGCGGCACGAGATAACGTCCGAGGAAGACAGCCAGCAGGAAGTTCGAACCCGACAAGAGTCCCTGATCGACGACTGCTAGTCCGGCTTTCTGGATCCATCGACGCGCACTCGCATGTCCGGCCAGCTTGATTACGCCATTGATCGAAATCATGCACGACCTAAGCGGCGACTCTTGAATGCCGACGAACTGGAGTCCACGGCATCTCGAGCAAGAGTTGCTGAACTCGTTGCCGTCGGAAGTCAATGCCGCGTTGAACTTCCCCTCCCTCGTCGTACAGTTTGCAGGCCGAGCTCAGCAAGTAGAGACCGTACAGCGCCGGTCTTGTAGGGCTGTCCAGGTCGAGCGTCGTCGAGGTCTTCAATAGCGCGGACACCTGGGTCTGAAAGTGAAACTCATCCCAACAGCATGGCACGTCTGTTCTTGCAGACTCCCAGTCGAAACAGAAGAGGTGACCGTCTTCGCGCGTGTTCCAAGGTGCGAAATCACCGTGCGTGATCCCGCATTCGACGAACCTGCCAGTGAGCCACTGATCCGCCCACTCCAGCATTTCAACTCCGAGTTGCTGCCACTCCGTCCCCATCCGCGGCAATGTATCCCGGACTTCCGATGCAACTAGGCCAACAACAGCGTCGCCCATCTTTACTGTCCGGCGAGCCTGCGATAGACCTTCGAGGAATGTCTGATGATGTACTCCGAAGCGCGTGCTTCCTGGCTTGCCCGGCAGACCCGTTTGGAATAGCACGTATGTTTGACCGGACCAACCCGCGTGCAGCAGGCGTGGGATGCGGTTTCTCAGTTTGGGGCAACGCGCAAGAGTCTCCAGTGTCGCGCATTCTCGACGAACTCTTTCGAGCGCGGCCTCTGTCAGTGGCAGTTTCAGGTACCCCGCAACTACACCGTCGAGGTGCATGACTTGAACAGTGGCTTTACGATACTTGCCTGGAGTACCGAAAGAGAAAGCCAGCACCACCTCCTTCACTCCCAGAATGTCGCGTACCAACTTTTCCAACTCGTCGAACGGAATGCGAATCTTCTTCACCGGCAGACCAGCACAAGCCGCAGTTGCAGCGAGGCGTAACAGTTGCTTCTTAACGTGCCCCAGAGTGCGGTAAGGCGTATAGAGATCAAGCCCTCGCCAAAGGCACCGGCGACTTGACAGTGGCAGTAGCCATCTGGGATTTCTCGTTGAGGGCAGCGCCAGGTAGGTCCTGCCGTTTGTCGAGGATGAGCCTGCGTCGAACATTTTGAGTTGGTAGGACTGTTTCCTGCTGGGCCACTTCGCTCAGGCGGCTTCGACGAGCCTCTGTTGCTGTTGTTTTTGGATCTCGCCAGCGATCCACCTGTAAGTGACAGCTAACCCATCCTCAATGTCGATCGAGGGTTCCCATCCCAGAACCTTGCGCAACAGTGAATTGTCGCTGTTTCGGCCGCGAACACCTTGGGGCTTGCTCAGGTCATGAAGCCTGAGCAGTCTCTTGCCCGCTATGCGACTGACGATGTCCACGAGTTCATCTATTGTGACGAGACGGTCAGTTCCAAGATTTAGAGCCTGGCGGAAATCCGAAGCCATAAGTCGCATAAGCCCTTCGACGCAGTCATCGACGTACATGAAAGATCGAGTCTGTCTCCCGTCTCCCCAAATCTCGATGGCTCCGCCATCTGGTGCCATCGCGACCTTGCGACAAACTGCAGCCGGGGCCTTTTCCTTCCCGCCATCATATGTTCCGAGCGGACCGTACACATTGTGGAAGCGCACTATCCGGGTCTCGAACCTGTAGTCCTTCCAGTAATATCGGCAGAGCTCCTCGGTGAACAACTTCTCCCACCCATAGCCCGGCTCCGGATCAGCTGGATACGCGTCTTCCTCCTTCAGCGGTGTCACGTCCGCACTCGTCTGTTTGGCTTGGTTGTAAACACAGGCAGACGAAGAGAACAGGAACCTGCGGACTCCATTCGTACGACTGGCTTCCAACATGTGGGCGTTGATTAGGATGTTATTGCGCGCTATGTCTGCGAGAGATGTCGTGATGTATCCGATCCCACCCATATCGGCAGCGAGGTTGTAGACTTCCTGCACGCCGCTCGTTGCCTCTAGGCAGTTGCTCCAGTCCCGCAAATCCAAAAGCTGAAACTCATCTGCTTGCGAGTGTTCATATTCGGGGTATTTGATATCCACCCCTCGCACCCAATAGCCTTCGGCCTTCAAGCGGCTTACCAGGTGATGCCCTATAAAGCCTCCAGCACCGCTTACGAGAATTCGACGTGTTTCGCGCGACATGTTTGTCCCTCAGAGATGTGGTTTGCGAAGAGAATTAGGGGAATCGTTTTTAGCAGTTTCGGGATTATTGACCCGAGCCACTCAGCACCGCGGGAATTGTCTTCAGCAGAATTTTGAAATCCAGCCACAGACTCCAGTTCTCAATGTAGTAAAGATCCAGCGCCACATTCGTTTCAAACGAAGGATCCCAGCGGGCCGTAACCTGCCACAATCCTGTGATCCCCGGCGTAATTTCCAATCGCCGTAAGTGCTCCAGACAGTACTGAGCGCAGTCGTCGACCGGGTGCGGGCGAGGCCCCACGAGGCTCATATCGCCGCGAATTACGTTAAACAGTTGTGGCAATTCGTCGAGGCTGCTGCGACGAAGGAACTTGCCAACCGGAGTGATGCGTGGATCGTTAGCAATCTTAAAAAATGGGCCGTTTCGTTCATTGTGGACGCGAAGTGCGTCCTTCAGTCGGTCCGCATCGGTCGTCATGGTCCGGAACTTGTAAAAGACGAATTTGCGGCCTTTCTTACCAAGCCGGAACGACCGGTACAGCGCAGGACCAGGGGAGTCGAGCCGGATAGCCACCGCTATGGCGGCCATCAACGGAAGAGTGAGCACAATTGCGATGCCAGCCAGCACGAGATCCAGCCCACGCTTGATCGATAGCGCAAACGCCGGGATGGGCTCGCGGTGCAGCGCCATCACGGGGAAGTCACCTACGTAAGTGACTGCTATCCGAGAAGCGATCGTGTCGCAGACATCTGGAACGACGTTGACGTTCAAACGCCTGCTCCTCGCTTCGGAGGCAACACGTTCTACAACTTCCCTCTTTCCAGGCAGAGCGATGAACACTTCGTCGAGGAATTCCGCTTTCGAGATGCGATCGAGATCCTGAATGGGTCCGAGCATCGGCAAATCGTTATCAGGATCGTCGTCGATGAACCCTTTAACCCGATAGCCCGAGCGTTCATCCGCTTCGAGGGATCGTGCGAGTCTCCTTGCCAACCTGCCCGAACCGACGATGGCGACGTTTCGCACCGTCTGGCCGGAGCGGATCCGGTTCTCCGAGACTTTCTGCTCAACAACTCGCACAGTCGTGACCAGTCCGAGCGTTAGCAACGCATTCAGGCCAACAATGCTGGGGGGGACGACATCAGCTCGTGACAGCAGCAGAAATGACAGGATCAGTAGCGTTGCAAGCACCACCGCTGTTGTAATCGCCCCCAGTTTTTGTGCCACAGGCGAATGCTGACACCATGTATACAACCCGCACAGATGGAAGCAGAGCACTACAAGCGAACCGTAAAGCACCACGAAAGCTATGTACGCTCCGAGTCCATCGCTTCGACCGTGCGCAGCGAAGTGATGGGCTAGCGGGGACTGCAACGCGGCCCATGCGGCGAGTCCGACTAGACCGAGGTCCAGCAATGCGGAACGAATTCTCAACCAGCGATTGCTCGTGTCGACCAACCCAAATGCGTCGGCCACAAACGCACTTCCCACTGCTCGCGAGTCTGCCTTACTCACCAGTCTCAAGCCTGGGGACTCCGCGCGCTCACGAGAATTCTGCGCTTCCGGATGGACTTCCTTCCGGTTGAAGTTAAACAGAGATGCCCTTTGTGGACTCATCGTCGATTTGCCCGTTCATTCAAGGCCCTCGCAGCCTGTGTGATCCGCACGAGTGCCGGTGTCGGTTTGCGAGAGTTGGAGTTGTAAGCGAAGTTCGAGATGGAGCGAAGATTCGAGATCGAGGTCGTAATGGCGTCGAATTCCGGTCGAAATGCGATGTGCTTTCTAGCGCGTATCGACGACTTGCATCTCAGCTGATTCGTTCCGACTCACTGTGAACCCTCGGAAGCAGAACTTCTTCCCGAGCGTTCGTCAGGCACAATCCGGCTTTCAGGTGCCTGCGCCGGCACCGCCGCGAGAACTGGAATGCCTAGCGTGCCTTCGATTTCTTGCGGCGTTCGGAACGAATTGTCGAAATGTTCAGCAGCAAATACTAGGCTGGCGCTGCCCACAACCGCCGCAATCAGACCCACGGCAATGTACATCCAGGTTGGACGCGACGGCAGTACCGGGACCGCTACGTCTTCAGCAACCGCAACATTCACGATCCGTCGCTGATCAAGCGCGTCCGTGATGCGCGCTTCTTCTCTTTTGCGCACATAGAAGAGATAACTTTGTTCGTTCGTCTTTGCGGCTCGCGTCAGTTGCTCTTGAGCAATGCCCTTGAGGTTCAGTTCTTGCGAATCTTGCTCATACTGATCAATGGTCGCCTTCGTTGCCGCCGCCTTGCCCTGCAGTGCGTTCAACTCAGCCCGGGCCTTTACGAGTTCAGAACGCAACCACTCGTACGTGGGATCCACGTCCGTGGTTTCATCCCTGAGAGGGTTCTTTTCGGCGATTGCAATGGCGGACTTGGTTTGGGCGATTTTCGTTTCCAACTGCTGGACCGGGCGATAGGTTGGTTTGAATTTCGACAGCATTTCCGTGCGCTCGAGTTCCAGAGCAAGCAGTTTCGACTTCAGGCTTTGCAGCAGCTCTCCATTGTCCGCTGCACGCATGCTCGTCGTTAGACGTTTGGGTACCGAAACCAGTTGAGCCTGCAATGTGCGTATCTTGTCTCTGGTCTGCTTTACTGCTGCTCGCGTTTCTTCCAACGTAGCTTCAAAGTCGTGCAGCTTCCTTATCCGAATGTCTCGCTCGATGAGCGGTGCCGGCGAGCGCTGCTGCTCACTGAGGTCGGCTAATTGTTGCTGCGTGTTCTGAAGTTCCTGCCGGTAGTGTTCTGCCTGCTGGCTAAAGAAGTCGAACTGCCCAGGTAGGCGATGAACCTGGAGATGCTTTTGCAGGTAATTGGCTTGCAAAGCTTTGAGTAATTTTGCGGTGCGCTCAGCCTTTGAACCGTTAAGCGTGACCGTAATGATGTTGTTGTTCTTGAGCGGCTCAATGCTGAGCCTGCCAGACAGTCCCCGCACGGCTCTGGCAATTTTCTCCTCCCGGCTACAACGGAACAGCGCGCACCGAATTGAACCGGCCTGCCGGTGCATACCGGTTGCGATAACCGTCTCGCGCAACACGTCATTGCTGCGAAGAAGTTCTACTTCGGCGTTGATCTGCTCTGGCGTTACCGGAGCTCCGGAGGCTTGCACTGGCGCATCTTGCTGCGCGCTTACTACCGGATCCACGCGCTCGCGCTGCACAAGAATCTTCATCCTGGCCTGGTATTGGGGCCCATTGATGATGGCGGCCACAATGGCGCCCAATAGAATTGCGCCGAACGCTAGTAAACACAGGCGCTTGTGGCGAAACACTGCCGCTGCTAATTCGCGTAAAGCTCGACGTGCAGGCGGCTGCGCGTAAGGGGCGCGCATCGGCTCGTGCGACCCTGGGGTCAGATTATGCTCGGTCATGTAGCATCCTCTCCGGCTCGACTCATCGGTTCCGCCGTTTATGGATATGGGCGCACGCCCACGCTGGAAGTTGGTAGCCACTGTCGCAACTTGGATATCCGATTCTTAGGAACAAACAACATGTCACCGGGAAGCAGCTGTAGATCTTCACGAAGGTCTGCAGAACTCAGCATCTTCTTGATGTTTAGCTTTCGAACCTGCACCCACTGATCGGAAACTCGGCGGAACAGAAGTACTTCTGAATGCTTCGCGCTGTCTCGAAAGCCGCCCGCCATCTGAACAGCTTCGGTAACGGTAAGGTCGCCATGGAGGTCGTACTTTCCAGGTTTAAGCAACTCGCCCCCAACCGTGAAGTAGGGCCGTTGGAAGTTCTTGAGCACGATCGTGATCACGGGATCCGCCAGTACCTTTGCGTAAGCCGAACGGATCAGTTGCGACGCTTCCTCCACCGTCTTGCCTTGCACGTACAGCTCTCCCACCTCCTTCAAGGTGATGAACCCGTCTGGCAAAACGGTCACGACTTCATTGAACTCAGGTGTGTACGAAAACCTGATTTCCATCGAATCACTGGGACGCAACGCGTAACGCTTGTGACGTTGGCTGAACGCAGGTTGAATCGCCACCTCAGGAGGAAGTGCATCGACAACGTCGCTCCGATTGTCAGTTTGCCGAGCAGGAGTTAGGGTATTCTCTCCACCCTGCTCTGCTGGTTCTTGAGCCAGCGAAACCGATGGAGAGGCAACCGCAAGAACGCAAGCAAGCAATACGATCGCTTTGTTCATGGGATTTTCCAGATCGAGTGAAAGTTAGGAGCGTGTTTACGCCTCGCGTTCGCGCATACACTCTCGTTGAGGTAGAACCCTAGGCTGTCTTAACCTGCGCAGCAGCGTGCGTGCGTCGTTAAGTACCATGCGAAGTGCAGGGAGCGGGTCATCGAAGGAGAGATACGCTGTTTCCCGCACGCCGCGCAAGGATGACAACCACTCGAGAAGATTTAGCTCTCCACAGCGGCCGTACCGTATCGAGCAAGCGACATCGAGGTCTTCAACGAGCCATTTGCGGCCGTACTGCGGAGCTGTTGGACTGATCGTTTGTCCAGTCAGATCCAGATACAACGCCCGGGCGGTGTCCAAATCGTTGCTGTCCACAAAAAGGCGGAAGCTGGCCCCCACCCTCGGATTGACGTCCAGAATCTTGTATTTGCCGTCACGGTAGTCGCGACGAACATCGATGTCCAATGCGCCTCGATAGCCGATCGCTTCAACGAGGTGTCGCGCCGTTTCGTCCACCACGTCGTTATGCATACACACGCCCAAAGCTGTAGCACCCGTAAAAGCTGGGCACTGGCGAATCTTCCTGCCGGTCATTCCGAATAGGCATTGCGAGTTCGCGGCGAAATAACCGTTGAACATCCAGTCCTCACCTTGTGCGACGTACTCCTGTACCATCAGGTTCGGATCGCGATGATCTTCAGTGGCGTCGTACAGGTCGAGCAACTCGCGCCTCGAGTTGATGATGAACATTTTCTTGCGTGCCGTTCTGAGCAGTCGTTGCCCATCGATACCCTTCAGCAGCACCGGGAAGGTTGCTCTTTCAACGAAGTCAAGCAGGTCCAGCCGTGAACGGGGAAATACAGATTCGGGAGTAGGAAGCCCAAGCTGTCTTACAAGGAAGAACATATCCTTCTTACTGCAAAGTCTATGAACCAGTTCGGGCGCGACTTGCGGGAAAATATAGCCCTTGCTAAGTTCGACTGCGTGGTCGGCAACAAAAATTGCGGCATCGTCGCTCGCCGGCAGCAGTACGCATCGCTGTCCTCTTTGCTTCTGCAATTGGAGTAATTGCCGAACTGCGCTTTCAGGCTCTGTGGTTATAAGGTCCAGAACCATGCGGCGCTGGCAAAAGCGTGAAGAGAAGGCAGGCGTCGTAGGATCACCATCCACGACGTCGACGACAACTCCCATTCTGCCCAGCGTTCGCGTGATGCAAAGGCCGCCGTGGCCCACGGACCTGAGAAGGACGACCGGCGTTGACGCGTCCCTGAACTTCATGACCTCCCCACCATCCCTATGACACGCCAACTCTTGGTATTTCCGTGCCGCCTGACAGTTCAGGCTCCCCTCGCAGCTCTGAGACGAGCCGGGCGAGTCCGTTCACGCTAGTGCAATCGTCCCGGAACATCGCATCTCCGGGAACACGTACCTCAAACTGCCGCTCTAAAAAGCCTAGGATCTCAGCAACTCCCAGCGAATCGACATAACCCGAGTCCCACAAGTGAACGTCATGAGTGAACTGGGTGTCATCGTCCCGGACGTTAAAACGCCGCCGAATGAAAACACCTATTGTCTTTGCTACATCGTCCATGTGATTTCTGTCTCAACCTGTGGCTGTTGGTGTGCGGATAAGGGAAGTTAATTGCAGGGTGTAGTAGTTGGACGCCAAGCTTCGGAGGCTCCAACCTCCGCGAATGACGACCTTTTGATTTCGTGCATCGCCGATTCAAAAACCGGGAGTGCACTGTCGATCATGTGGTCAGACGCAGTTAGGGAAATCCGAAAATACCCCGGGTCGTGGAACACGGAACCAGGTAGAACAAAAACGCCGCGGCTAGCGAGCCTCTCCGCAAAGCTGAAATCGTCTGGCTCAGGACAGGCCACATAGATGAAGAAGGTTGCATGCGAAGGCAGCACCGAATAACCATAGAACGTTAGCGCGGCCAGAACCCGTTCGCGTCGCGCCGAAAGGCGATCGATGCTCGGTTCATGATCCAACAGTTGTCGTATGGCTACCTGCATGAGTGCGGTAGGCATGCAGAACCCCATCATTCTGCAGTTGCGCTCCGCCGAAAGACGTGCGCGCTCACGGTCGGGAAAGCGCGGTGAAATGGCCAGATACCCGATTCTCTGTCCTTGCATCAGCAGCGACTTCCCAAATGAATAAACCACAATTGTGGCGTCATAGCATTGCGTCGGCGACGTCATGACATTTGGCGGGTACACAACTTCACGATGGCATTCGTCGGAAATGATGATCGGCGATTTACTACCGCGCACGTTGTTCAGTGTATCCGCCAGTTCTGTAAGTTCGCTTTGGCTGTATATGACGCCAGTCGGATTAGCGGGCTGCGAAAACACGATAGCCCTCGTGTTAGGACTCAATGCTTTGCGTATCGACGAGAGGTCAAGTGTGAACGTGCCGCGCTTCAAGGGGACAAGTACAGGCTTCAGACCGAGGTTTACGAGATAAAGCGGGTAATCCATCCAGCACGGCGTCAAAACGATGACTTCATCGCTTTCGCCGGTCTTAAGCCCTCGGAACACTATGTTCAACGCGGCCATCGCACCCGGCGTCAGTACCACGTCCTGCCACTGAAAACTCAACTTATGAAGTCTCGAGAGACGTTCTGCAATCAGGCGTCGCGTAATCGTCGAACCACCGTATGGCGAATACTGAAGATTGAGAGTCGACGGATCGTCGAGAGTGTCTCTAATGGCTTGAACAACCGCCGTGTCAGGACCGTCGTACGCATTCGCATAAGCCAGGTCACAGTAGTTACGCCCAACCCTCCGCACCCATTTGCGGTACAGAAGGTCGTAACGCTCCTGAAAGGACAACAAACGTTCCAGGTCGGCCTGCAAGTGTCCGATCATGCTCCTACCGCTTTGCGATCGATTTTGCCGGATGCGGTGCGAGGAAAAGAAGAGTGCAGGAAGATGGATCTTGGCACCATGTAACTGGGCATCTCTGCTTTGCAGTAAGCCAGCAACTCGTCGCACGAGAAACCATCTTGCCGGACGGGTACACAGTGCGCTGCGATGACCGCACCGCAGACATCATCGGGTACACCCTTAGCTACCACTTCGCTTACCATGCCCGAACGATGAATTATGTCTTCGACTTCAGTGGGACTGATGCGGTATCCCACACTCTTGATCATTTCATCCCGCCGAGCGACGAAGTAGAGGTACCCATCCTCGTCCATTTTGACCAGATCGCCGGAGTAAACCACCCGCTCGGCACTTTCCGGCGCGAACGGGTTCGGGCGAAACTTCGCCGCTGTGGCTTCTGCGTCTTGCCAGTAGCCTTGTGCTACTGTCGGGCCTCGATGCACCAACTCCCCTACTTGGCCCGGCGCGCAACGGCTCCCATCCTCTGACACCACGTATATCTCGCATTCCGGGATAGCCTTCCCAATGGAATTGGGACGCCGATCGATCTCTTCGGGAGGGAGATAAGTCGAGCGGAATGCTTCTGTGAGGCCATACATCAGGTACACCTTGGTATGTGGCAGTACCTTCCGAAGCAGACTCACTACGTTGACGGGCAGCAGTCCTCCTGAATTTGTTATGTACCTCAGCTTGATCGAGTCCCCGCCATTAAGGAATGGTGAATTTGGCTGCACCATCTGTATCCAGAGAGACGGCACACCCGCGAGGCCTGTAATCTCGTGGCGGACCAGTGCTCTGTAGATGTCTGCCGGGAGCGGCGAGCGCTGCAAAACCAATGTAGCGCCGCAGCGCACTGCGGTTGTGAGTTGATTGAGTCCGTAATCGAAACTGAACGGCAGCACACTCAGGATCCGTTCGTTTCGCCCGAGTTCCAGATATTGGCTTACGATTCGTGCGCCAGCGCATATATTCGCGTGCGAAAGAGCGATTCCCTTTGGCTGCCCTGTCGAGCCCGAGGTATACAGAATCGCAGCCAGGCCATCATCTTCTTCGTCGTGATATTCGCCCACGCCCTTATCCCCGTCGGCAGATAGAGGGCGAACATCAAGGACGCTGACTCCAGCCAAGATTGACGGCTCAACAGTCTTTAGCTTTCGCTCAGGAGCGACGAAGAACTTGCTGCCGCTATGGCGCACTATGTGCTCAATCTGGCGAGATCGCAGTCCTCCGTTTACCGGAACCGCCACGGCCCCGGTTCTCCACACTCCATAAAGGGCGACAACCGACTCGAAGGTCTTATCGAAGAAGAGGGAAACGCGGTCGCCCCGCGAGATTCCTCGGTTTCGGAGGTCAGCTGCGAATTGGTCGACCCACTCCGACAGTGAAGCGTAAGTGATCGAAGACGAGCCATCCACCACCGCTTGCTTTTGTGGCAGCTCGTTCGCAGCTTTGAACAACGCATCATCAACGTGTTCTGGGGCTGAATAGACAGCAGTGTCAAAACGTGTCTGAATGGAGGACATATCAAACTCTCGTGTACGGAATCATCGCTGCTGGGTCGCTGCTGGAAGTGTCGCCAGCACGAACGACTGCAACTCCGTATCGTTCTCGCCGCGTGGACGCATGTGTTACGTGATTCTCGTCCAGGTATCGCCGTCGAATAGGCTTGGATCCCACACCTGAGGGGAGGCCAGACTGCGGGCCAGCGCCCCGTCCCGGCAACTGTAGAAAAACATCCAGGAAGGCAGGCTGCGGTGAAATGGTGCCAGTTGCTCGAGAAGCGCTCGCTTCTCA